>CAZJCK010000029.1:0-39051 GCA_964544635.1 uncultured Ignavibacteriales bacterium
AAGCTTCAAACGTCACGATGTCAACGCCGTCATCCACCTCGCCGCCGAGAGCCATGTCGACCGCTCGATCACCGGCCCGGCCGAATTCATCCGTACCAATATCATGGGGACCTTCAATCTGCTCGAGCTGGCCCGGACTATCGACGGCGGGAGCGGCGACTTTCGCTTTCATCATGTCTCGACCGACGAAGTGTACGGGTCCCTCGGCGCCGACGGCTACTTTACCGAGATGTCGCGCTACCGTCCGAACTCACCATACGCCGCCTCCAAGGCTTCGAGCGATCACCTCGTGCGCGCCTACCACAAGACCTACGGCCTCAATGTGGTCACTACCAACTGTTCCAACAATTATGGTCCGTACCAATTCCCCGAAAAGCTGATCCCGCTGATGATCAACAACGCCCTGACCAGCAAACCGCTGCCGGTGTACGGTAAGGGGGAGAACATCCGCGATTGGCTCTATGTTCGCGACCATTGCACCGCCATCGACCTCGTCTTCCACAAAGGCGAGGCAGGGAAGACCTACAACATCGGGGGGCGTAATGAAATCAAGAACATCGACCTGGTGCGCAAGCTCTGCCGCACCCTCGACGATCTCGTCGGCGGGGGACCACGCGAAGAGCTGATCACCTTCGTGAAAGACCGTCCCGGTCACGACCTGCGCTATGCCATCGATGCATCCTATATCGAACAGACTCTTGGATGGACGCCCGGGCACGACTTTGAGGACGGTTTGCGTGAGACGATCCAGTGGTACCTCGACAACGGCGACTGGCTGGAAAAGTGTGTCTCGGGAAGTTATCGCGACTATTACAATAAGATGTATGCGGAAAGGTAAGTATGCCACAGGGAACGACTAAGGGAATCATTTTAGCGGGTGGCAAGGCAACGCGATTGTTTCCGGCCAGCAACGTGGTGTGCAAGCAGCTCATCCCGGTATACGACAAGCCGATGATCTACTATCCGCTCTCGACCCTCATGCTCTACGGTATCAGGGACATACTGATTATCTCCACGCCCGAAGACACCCCGAAGTTCGAAGCGCTGCTTGGCGACGGTTCCCGGCTCGGTATGAACTTCAGCTACCTGGTACAGGACAAGCCGGAGGGTATCGCCCAGGCGTTCATCCTCGGCGCCGACTTCATCGGAAGTGACAATGTTGCGCTTATCCTTGGCGATAACATCTTCTACGGCGCATTCGATTTCCTGAGGGAAGCCCGCGACTTCGACAGCGGCGCTACGGTTTTCGGCTATCTTGTCTCCGACCCCGAACGATACGGTGTGGTCGAGTTTAACAAGGACGGCAAGGTGTTGTCGCTCGAAGAGAAGCCGAAGCAACCGAAATCGTCCTACGCCGTCACCGGCCTGTACCTGTATGACTCCGATGTTGTCGACATTTCTAAGAACCTGACGCCCTCCGCCCGCGGTGAACTCGAGATTACCGATGTCAACAAAGCCTACCTCGCGAAACAGAAACTCAAAGTCGTCCGTCTCGGTCGCGGCATCGCCTGGCTCGATACCGGCACCCACGAATCGCTGCTCGACGCCGGTAACTTCATCGCCACCATCGAAAAGCGCCAGGGCCACAAGATAGCCTGCATCGAGGAGATCGCTTACCGCATGGGTTTCATATCGCACGACGACCTCGGCAAACTCGTCGACGGCATGGCGGCCAATTCGTACCGCGATTACATCCAGTCGATCGTGAAGGATGGACATGCGGGGTAAAAAGCTCCTCGTCACCGGCGCCTCTGGTCAGTTGGGCATCGACTTGGTGCGCCTGCTCGGCGAAACGTACGACCTTACCGGAACCGATATCGACGATCTGGATATCACCGATGAAGCCGCCGTTGACGGCTGCGTCAAAGGTCTCGCGCCCGATATCGTCATCCACGCTGCCGCCTTTACCAATGTCGATGCCTGCGAGTCGGACCAGGACACCGCCAAACTCGTCAATGCCGATGCTACCCTGCATATCGCCCGTGCCTGTCGGCGCCACGACGTTCGCATGATCTACTATTCGACTGACTACGTCTTCGACGGTCGCAAGTCGACCGCATATGTCGAATCCGACCAGCCCAATCCGCAAACGGTGTACGGCCGCACCAAGCTGGCCGGCGAACTGTTCGTGCAGGATGAACTGGTCGACTTCGCCATCCTCCGCATCGCCTGGCTGTACGGTGCTCACGGCAACAACTTTGTCAGGACGATGCTTGGGCTGGCGCGCAAACAGATGGAAACCCGCAATGTCGGCGGGGCGGTTTCGCCGTTGACGGTGGTCGACGACCAGTACGGCAACCCGACCTGTACCGAGGCGGTCGTGCGGCAGACCGGACGTATCATCGAACGAGGCCTCAGTGGCGTCTACCATGCGACCTCGCGGGGCGAAACGACGTGGTACGGTTTTGCACGCGAGATCTTTGCACAGGCCGGGCTTGATGTCGCCGTCGAGCCCTGCACGACCGAACAGTTCCCGCGCCCGGCCCCGCGACCGAAACGCTCAACCCTCGACAACGCCGCTCTCCGCGAGGCCGGCGCCGATATCATGCCGCACTGGCAGGAGAGTTTCCAACGGTTCATGTCCGTACACAAGGAGGAGTTATGAGTCTGAGTTGCGATATAGATGGCGTGTTGATCAAGTCACTCAACAAGTTTGTCGACGAACGCGGCTGGTTGATCGAGCTGTTCCGCGACGACGAGATCGGTGAGGAGTATCAGCCGGTGATGGCCTACGTTTCGATGACACTACCGGGAATCGCGCGCGGCCCGCACGAACATGTCGACCAGGCCGATTGCTTCTGCTTCATCGGACCCTCAACCTTCCGCCTCTACCTCTGGGACAACCGCAAAGATTCACCGACTCACGGCAAACACGTGACCCTTGACGTCGGCGAGGAAGCTCCTACCCAGGTGATCGTCCCCAAAGGTGTGGTCCACGGCTACAAGAACATTGGAGGTGATCCGGGTATCGTCTACAACGCGCCGAATCGATTGTACGCCGGACGCAGCCGCGCCGAGGAAGTCGACGAAATCCGTCACGAGGCCGACGCCGAAAGCCCGTTCATCATCGACGACTGACCGGTGGGGGAGAGGGCGACACACTTTCATGGCGGCACCATCCTCACTCTGGCGCACCTCTCTGGCCAGCCTGACCCTGCGCGCGCTCACCCTCGGCGGCAAGTTCATCCTCGTCCTGTTCATCGCCCGCTTCCTGTCAGTCGAAGATCTCGGCATCTTCGGTCTGTTCAATGTCACCATCGCCCTGGCAGTCCTGCCGCTCGGCATGGATTTTCACCAGTTCGCCATGCGCGAGTTGCTGGCCAAACCGGACGAACGGGGCCGGATGATCCGTGACCAGGCAGTCTTTCACCTTACCACCTACATCATCTTTCTGCCACTGTTCGGTTTTCTCTTTGTTGCCGATCTGCTCCCCGGACAGTACGTCCTCTGGTTCTATCTGCTGTTGATCCTCGAACACGTTTCGCAGGAGGGCGCCCGACTTCTCGTGACCCTCTCGAAACCGGTCGCGGCGTCGACCGTCATCTTCATGCGGAGCGGCTTTTGGGCGCTCATTGCCATTGGCCTTGCCTGGGCCTTCCCGCAATGGCGCAGCCTGCCGTTCATCTGGCTGGTCTGGGCAATCGGTCAGGCGCTCAGCCTGGGGCTGGTTGGACGTATCGCTCAGCCGGTGGTCACTGTCTCCCTCCCGCTGGGTCCGGTCAACTGGCCCTGGATCGCCCACGGCGTACGGATCGCCATGCCGTTCTTTCTCTCGACCCTCGCCTTCACCGCCATGCAGTATCTCGACCGTTACTTTCTAATGGCTCACTACGGCGAACGTGCTGTCGGCATCTACACGCTGTATGCGAACATCGCCAACGTCGTGCAGATCTTTGTTTTTGCCGGCATTTCGATGATACTTTTCCCGCAGATGGTCGCCGCCTGGCAGCAAGGGCACACATCGCTGTACCGCGCCCTCTATCGGAAACTGACCGTCGGCATAATCGGCGGTTCACTCGGCCTCGCCGTGGTCATGGCGCTGGCGATAGAGCCAATCCTCTGGTTCGTCGACCGTCCGGCCTATGCCGAACATGCTGATATCTTCTGGATCCTGCTCGGCTCGACTGTCCTGCTCGCGATTTCGCATCTGCCGCATTACGCCCTTTATGTCCGCGGCGCCGACAGTGCAATCTGGACAAGTACCCTCCTGGCGCTGATCGTGGCGGTTCTCGGCAACACCATACTGGTGCCGCAATTCGGCCTGATGGGGGCAGCCCTGGCGACCGCGACCGCCATGCTGGTGCTGACTATCGCCAAGACCGTCCGCATCCAGAGGCTGAGATCCCGCAACAAATCATAGATGCCTGCGAGTAGTCCAGGCGCAGTAGCTCACCCTCGAGCTGGTTTCTTCATCATGGTCACCCCGGCCTTGAGCCGGGCGCCATGCTGGTCATTCGAGTGCTACGTTATGGCGTGCCCCACTGCGCGTACCTCGTGATGGGTAACGTTGGCCTTTGCTCGCCGGAGACGGCCACCGGCTCTACCAACTCCCGATGCCCCAACTATTTTCGGTGTTTTTTGGCAGAGACACGTTGACATGGACACAGACAGACTATAATATTGTGGCTCTGTCGGCCGGACATATCCGGCCGATATGTCCGTTACGGACTGGTGGGGTTCCCGAGTGGCCAAAGGGAGCAGACTGTAAATCTGCCGGCGTAGCCTTCGGAGGTTCGAATCCTCCCCCCACCACCAGATTTTTCGCTGAGCCAGTTTGACAACGGTGCCGCTCCAGTAATTTCGGAGTGATCGGCTCTCAACACGCTCCCCTTTTCATCTCACCACCTGCACGAAACTCCCTCGAGGCTGCTCTGTCTCTCAAACTGCAACCATTGGCCTGTTTTCGATACGTCATGAGGAGAGTCACTATGTTACCGGTCAAGCGAGCGCACCGTGCCGCCCTCTATCTACCAACCGTCGTGCTGCTACTGGTAATAGGCGTCTCGGTCGCGTCGTTTCCGCGCCTCGGTACAGAGCAAGCGACCGCTTGCGGGCAATGTCATATCAGTCCGTCCGGCGGCGGCGCCCGAACAGAATTTGGCAATCACGCCGTCGCCCTCAACGAACTCTGCCTGCCGCCAACCAAGCACTATGCCCTCGAACGATACCAATCTCCGCGCATTGGCAATGCTCTGCTCATCGGCTTCGACAGCCGCTATCTGGTGTTCGACGATCTTTCCACTTTTCGCATGCAAACCGACTTCTACGCCACCGTCGAACCGTTCACCGGTTTCATGTACCACCTCCGCTTCAGCGAATTCGACATCGCCGAGAGCTACGCTCTGTTATCGTTCAATGACCAGGCGGTCTACATGCGGGCGGGGCGGTTCTTCCCGACCTTCGGACTCCGAAACGCCGACCACACCAGCTTCAACCGTGTCCGAACCGGTCATGGTCCACTCGCGTATCTCGACGGCGTCGCTGTCGGGGGCAATTCGCTTGGGGGGCACTGGGCGATAGAGGCATTTGACGACAACGGTCAGGGAGTGTACGGCGCCCACTACCAGTATTTCGGCTACTCGGGCGCCCTGAGCTACACGGCCGGCGCTTCGCTGCGGTATTCGGAACTGGTCGGCGGTTCGACGCTTTCACATCCTCATGCGCGAGCCATCTTTACCGGCCTGTCGTATGACCGCTTCACCGCCCTTGGGGAAGTTGACCTGAGCGGCCGCCGCAGCGACACGTTGATTGTCTATGGCTCGCTTACGACGCGACTGGAATATGGCCTATACCTGATCGGGGAGTACAACTTCTTCGACGGTGACCGTGATCGCAAGAGCGGTGTCGATGAACTCATTCGCGCTTCCCTCGAAATCTATCCGATCGCCTTCGTCAGCGTTCGTCCCAGTCTCACCTTCCACAGTCGCGGTCGGCAGGCAGGCGAGAAGGACTTCTTTGTGCAGTTCCACATCGGATACTGAAAAACAATTATCGGCCACGCCTGCACGAAACGTCCATTTGCATCCTCTGTCGAGAGACTCGCCGGATACTCCGGCCAGCTGTATTCATACCTTGCCTGCAAACGGCACGTACATCCCATCGAGGAGGACTCTGATGAAACTGCTTGTGAAGCGCTCACTCCTGTCGATTGGCATCGCCGCCGGCGTTCTTGTCGGCTGTTCCGACAATGGCGACGACAATCCGACCTCGCCATCCGGCGGTGGCGGCGGTGGTACCACTGATACCATAGTCAACTTTTCTACCGACATTCAGCCGATTATGCAGGCGAAAGGCTGTAACGGCCCGTCCTGCCACGGTTCGGCGATGCAGGGCGGCTTGGCGCTTGGCGCTATGAGCCACAGTAATGTCGTTGCCGCCCTGGGTGACAACGGTCCCTTCGTTGTCCCCGGCTTTCCCGACTCCAGCAACTTCTACCTGAAAGTGTCGCCCAACCCGCCGTTTGGGTCACGTATGCCGGCCACCGGCGACTACCTGACTTCGGCCCAGATCGAGCTGGTACGTCGTTGGATCGAACAGGGAGCGCAGGACAATTGATGCCTTTACTGAATAGACTTGCTGCAGCGGCGGTGTTCACGATCGCAACCGTTGGAACATCCGCGGCGGCCAACTATGCCATCGGTGACACCGGCGCCGACACCGTACTGTTTAAGTCCAGCGCGACCCTGGAGTTCATTGAGGGGAAGACGACCAGGGTCGACGGCAACCTGTCATTCGATCGCGCCGCGCCTGAAACCACGACCGGTGTTGTGCGGGTAGACCTCGCATCCTTGAAGACCGGTATCGACCTGCGCGATCAACACATGCGGGAACGTCACCTCGAAACCGATACCTACCCGTACGCCTGGTATGAAATCAGCCGTGTGAAGAACCTGATCGGTAGCCTGCAACCGGGAGTGGCCTATGATGCCTCGATCGAGGGCTGGTTCTACATTCACGGTGTAAGACGGGAGCAAAATGCGCAGGTTACGGTGACCATGGAAACAGAGCACACTGATACGACGCTCTACATCGACGGTCAGTTCTCGATAAAGCTCGACGAATATGGGATCGAACGTCCCAAGGCGCTGTTCATGAAACTTGCCGAGACGATTGAGATAGAAGTGAAACTGACCGCTCGACCCTCGTCACAGCCCCCCGGCATCACCCCACCTGAATGGCCGGTTAGCGACTAAGGCGCTGCCGAAAGCGCCGGGCCCCCGTAACTTTCGGGGTTTGGTTTGTGCATCCTTCATTGCAGCCACATCGCTGTCGCGACGGTGCATGGCACCGTCGGCTGTCATCCGGCGACCTGATACGATCTGTCTGGGACGATAACTTGTCGGGAACGGTACCATCGTGCAACTCACTGGACTTGAACAACACGGTCGGAGGCTGACAGCGTTCCCGGGGTGTTCGATCTTCAGGATAACTCAGAGAGCGCAGGTCGGGGCGGTGCCGCCGGCGAAAAGATAATCAACAATCATGGCCAAATCGACGGCCGTCCCCGACGAACCGTCGCCATCCAGGTCTCCGGCCGCGTGAGTGACCGGCGCCACGCCACCGGCGATGACATAGTCGACGAGATAAGTCAGGTCGATCGGATCCGCAACCGAATGATCTCCATTGAGGTCGCCGCAGACAATAGCCAATTGTTGTAACGCTGCCTCGGGATTGATCAAGCCGGCGCCAAGATTTCCTTCATACTGAGGATTGAGATCATCAAGATCAATTGCGCTCGAGGTAATAGCATCCACCACGTCATTCCAGGTGGCCGACGGATTGGCGGCAAACAGCATGGCTGCCTGGCCGGCCACGAACGGCGCTGCAAAACTGGTACCGTCCCATGCCGCATACAACGTATCGAGATACGGCGCCAGTATGCCGGTGCCGGGAGCGCATACATCAACGTGGCTGCCATAGCTCGAGAAGTCCGCCTTGAGATTGAGGCTGTCAACGGCCGCTACCGAGAGGGTATAGGAGTCGCGCGCTGGGAAACGATCGCTGTCGGTGGAGTCGTTTCCGGCTGCCGCTACCACCAGGACATCGTTGTTGCGGGCAAACTCGATGGCATCGTCAATCGATCCATGCCGGGCGCTCATCACCATACTGAGGTTGATGACACGACAGCCATCATCAATGGCGCTGATGATCGCCTGGGCGATGTCGTAACCGTTACCGCGTCCCGCAGTGTCCAGTACCCGGTAGGCGCGAATCGCGGCATCGGGCGCGACGAGGTTGACTACGCCTGCCACAAAGGTGCCGTGTCCACTGGCGCTGCCACCGGGATCATCGGTTGCGATCGAATCGGCATCGACGAAATCATACCCCGATGCCGCAATCGCGGTCATCTCAGGATGATCCAGGTTGATGCCGACATCAATCACGCCAACAGTCACACTGCCGCCGGTTGAAATGGTTTGCGCCGCCGCCAGATTGGTCGTTGTCGTCGCCGGCTGCGAACGAAACTCAGTGCCGCCCACCTTGGTGTCGATGAACGGTTGCGATCCCTGCACCGGTTCGGGAGCAGACAGGATGTAGTTGGCATCACAATAAACCACATTCGAGTCGAGCGCAATGATGGTCGCCAGGCTTTCGACATCGAGCCCCGGTTGTGTCTCCAGCAGATAGCTGCTGACTTCGCCCAGGTAGTCAAGAGTTGTCGTGTTGTAGGCCGCGTTGATGGAGTCGATATAAATGTTGCTGATAACGCGACAGACCAGTTGCTCCGGTACGAATTCGTCGGCCTCGGCAGCACGACTGCTCGATGGTTCGACGACGATGGTCGCGATGAGCAGAAAGACGGTGAGTACTGTGGCAGATCTCATGGTGGCTATCCTCATGATCCGGCGCCATACAGGCAAAATGCTGCCCAGTGGTAGGCGGACGGGTATTTTTCTCTAACAGCGGCCGAGGCGTATCGTGCCGCCTCCGCGATATTTTTTTGTTTGAAGTATGCACGGTAAAAGAGGGTCATCCACGCCGCGGTCGATTCGTCAGCCACCGGCCAGTGCCCGGCCACTACATTTCGCGCACCCATTTCCAGCAGCGACCGTACCAGCCCGGTCGACTCCTCGCCCGGTAACGCCACCTGGGCACCCGACTGGCAGGCCGCCAGCGTCACCAACTCGACATTCACCCGGCGCATCCGGAAGTCGGCTGCGAACAACGGGCCGTCGTGCAACCCTAAGGACGAATAGAACGGATTTTCGGCGTTCAACAGGGCATGACCGGCGAAATGCCATATCCGGGCGGAGCCGCGGCGCGGCCAGTCGCTCCGTCGGGCCTCACGATGTATCTGAATGGCGAAATGGTCCGGCGCCGCCGACAAAACGGCATCCAGTTCCCGGGGGACATGCTGTAGATCCCTGGCGTCACCCACGAACAGGGAGATTCGCTGTGACCGCGCTTGTTGTTTGCAGGCATGCAGATGGTGCCGCAGGCTCGGCGTATGAACAAAACGATGCTGCTCGATGAGGGGACGGTTGCCGTGACGGATCGCCCACCACGGCAGGTTGAACAGATCACCTTCCGGCAGCAACAATATCTGCTCCGCCGACCGATCCAGCTCCAGCGGCGCCCAGAGCAGCTCCCCGAGACGATCCATCAGCCGTGTCTCCGATCGCAGATCGTATGGCTCCTTCAGGTGCTCGGACAGCGCCGCCGACTCCAACAGGAACTGCCATTGCCTGGCCAGACGGTTGATTATCGCACGGCCGGCGGCGAAGCGTACATACCGCGTCTGTCCCTGCTCATGGATGAATGCGAGCAGGTCGTGCTGTGACAAATAGAATTGCAGGATGGTGACATCTTTCGAGTGGCTCAGAAATGCCTCTGCAAGCAGGCTGTCGGCCGCCTCCAGTTGGCTTGGCCGTTCGAGCCGGGCCAGTTCAAGGCGAATCCGGCTGCGCAGCTCGGTTATCGACTCCGATTGCAAACTGTCGGTGGCAAGTCGTTCCCGGCCACTGAAGATTTGTCGCGAAAGCTTCGCATACTGCTCGGCCAGGGCGTCGAGCGACTCCTCCACGCGCCGTCGTCCCGGCAGCGACTCGAAGTTGCCGCGCAGCGGCGACCAGATGCCGGCCGTCTTGAGTCGCTCCGACCATACTGCTGCCCTGGTCGGTTGTTCTTCAACTATCGACTCGATCAAGCGTTGGTGCGGGCTTTCAGGCTGACGGGAGAAACTGCTTCTCAGGTCGAGGGGAGGGAGCTGGGCGCGCAGAAAGTCAAGGCGGTGTGCTGCCGCTTCCCAGTGCGCCCGGGCAGCTGCAGGATCACCCGCCTGCTGGGCGCGATCACCGAGTATCGTCTGCCAGCGGGCATACAGGTGCGGTGCCGCTTCGACAGCTGGATTCTCCCGCAACCGTTGCTGCGGTGCTGTGGCGTCAACACCAATGGCGGCCAGATGCAGGTCGCAGATCGCCTGCCACAACGGCAGCTGCGCCCGGGAGAATTCATCAAAGGCACGTTCAAACGCCTGACCGCGATCGCTTTGCGACCGAGCCGAATATCCTCGCAACAGATATGTCGCCCCCAGAAACCCATGATTCTGTTCTGCTTCAAAGCCGATGCGTGCACGTCGCAGCGCCTGACCGGCAATTCGGTTCTCTCCCAGCGCGTGTCCTGCCTGGGCAAGGTAAAAGGCTGCTTTCGACGTCTCGTAGCGAATCCCCAAGGCACGGAATTGCCTCTCCGCCTCCCGTGCCGATACAAATGCATCTGAAAACAGATTGAGATTCAAATAGACCTCGGCCCGGTCCAGTTCACACGAGGCGACCCGCAGCGGTACGTCGATCCGGCGGTAAGCCGCCTCGCAGTCAGCCAGTTCCTGCAGGGCGATATGGAATTTCCCTTCCAGCATGTGCAGCCAGGACAATCCCCACTCGGCATCGATGGCATCCAGCTCACGGTCATGCGCACGATAGACATCGCGCGCCTTTTCATACAACTCAGTGGCTGCGTCGAAATCGAACAATTGAACCAGGGTATTGGCGCGATTAAACCAGCACCGCGCCGCCGACGGCATGTCACCAGCCTTTTCAAAATGATCCGCCGCTTCACGATACAGCCGTTCAGCGTCGGCATGACGGTCCTGTCGGTGCAGGACATTAGCGTAATTGACATTGGTCTTGGCGATCTCAGATGGCTCGTCGAGTGATTGGAACGTCTTGAGGGCCATTCTGGCGCGGCGGCGCGACTCTGCCGTCTTGCCGAGGTACATGTAAACGTCGATCAGGGTGCGATCGATCCGCCCCTTCGTCAGGGCATCGTCGCCCGCCAACTTGCGAGCGGTGCGGTAGGCGGTTTCAGCTTCATCATACAACGCACTCATCAACGCCGACCGCCCCAGCGCCCGTTGGGCCGCCAATTGAATGACACGGCCGGCCGACTTAGAGCGCTGAACGAGCCGCCGCGACAGGCGCAATGCGTCGCTCAACGATCGCTGCACCAGGTGCAGCATCTCGATATTGATTGCGTCGGCGAGCGCGGCATCGGTGGCGCCGTTTCGTTTTCCGGTTTCCAGAAACAAGCGGACCGAGGGGTCACTTATGAGTGTGGATTGTTCCATGACAGTTGCGGTAGTTCGATGACGGTCTCTCCGGAACGTATGGCGAGCTGTTCCGGTGGCGATGCACTGTGCCACGAAATGTAGCCGTCTTCATCAGGCATCAGCTTCTTCTGTTCGACAAGCAGATGTGACGACGCCGTTGCTTCCGAGCCGCTGATACTCACCATGAACTCCCAGAGGCGCTGCTTCCGAACCGCCTGCAGGTCGACCTCGATATCCCCGGCAGTGAAACGAAGTCGTCGCCGGTCAGCCGCCGGTCCACGGACTCCCTGGGCAGCCGTGACCGACCAGGAGTCAAACGACAGCTTCGCAACCAGGCCGCGCGCCGCATCGGCAAGGCGCTTCGATTCGAGGATCGCGATGGCCCGGTCGATCCACCCCGCCGGCGCGTGCTCAAGGCGGGGCTCGCCGGTGACCATGAATGCCGAGAGAATCTCATAGAATTCACGACATTCGTCGCACTGCGACAGATGATCGGCCAGCTCGTCGCCGCCCCGCTCGACGGCTCGCAGAAGCTGCTGTCTGGTGGGATGTTCCTTCATAGTTCGTATTCCGTCTTGCCTGTCTGTTACCTTCATGCAACCAGACAGAGATTAGGCCTTATCCTTTCGTGCAGCCAAATATCCGTTCTTTTCGAGCACCTTCCGCAGCCGCTCAAGACAGCGGCGCCGGGCCGGGCCCAGCGCATTGGCGGAGATGCCCAGACGGCCGGCAACATCCTCATAGGTCAGGTCTTCGCCAGCGAAGAACATCAGATTCAACAATTCCTGACAGCGGCTGTCTATCTCTCCGATCGCCCCCTGCAACCGGGTGTTCATCTCCAACTGCTCAAGCAGCCGGTCCGGGGCGCGGCCCGGATCATCGGCCTGGCGAGTGAAATCGTAATCAGTCTGCTCCCGCTGCGCCTGTCGACGCATCCGCAGCGCCTCCCGCTTGGCGGTCGTCACCAGCCAGGCGTGCAGACGTGAGGGATCCTCGATCCGACGTCGATGAGTGTACAACTGCACCCAGGTCTGCTGGAAGCAGTCGGCCATCTCCAGCTGCGACAGCCCCGCGCGCAAAGCGACCGTGTAGACGAGCGCCTCGTACTTCCGGACCAGCTCCGCCCAGGCGGCCGGGTCACCCCGGGAAATGTCCTGCCATATATCGGAATCATTACGAGCCATAGTCGATACTATATATACAATTCTCGGTCAAACAGACCAGTATTCAGTTTTTATCGGGTGGTCTTTCTCTGTGGGCCGTCCCGATCTGTCTACATTCTTCCCAATATCAGAACGACATGTTTGACGGCGCGGTAACCGGCATGGCGACAACACGATAGCCCGATTGGCAAAAAGTTCCCGCTATGCTGCACGACATGGATCGGTTCAGTCTCTGTCTGGCAGCGTCCGGCCCGCCGGTCCAGTCCAATCGCATCCGGCTCGACGGCGGGTCGTCTCGTACTTAGTGGACAAGGTCGCCACAGTGAGATACTCAGCTCCGATGATATCCGGTACGGCATGGATCGAATCATCAACACATCGGGCAACCTGGAGATAACGGAATCAAACCCATACTATAGGACGGTACATGTTATGAAGAAATGCCTTTTGCTTGCTTTCGCCGTTGCATTGACGGCGGCAGCTGCCACGAAGGCGTCGGACGCGGTTGACACGCTCACGCCATTGAAAGACAATACGCTCTATGAGAACGGTACCGGTGCCATCTCCAACGGCGCCGGTCAACACCTCTTTGCCGGACAGACATCACTGAGCAGCTCGCTTCGACGCGCCGTGCTGGCGTTCGATGTCGCCTCAGCCATCCCGGCGAATGCCACAATCGATTCGGTCAAGCTGGTCGTCAATATGAGCAAGACCATCAGTGCCGCCGAGACAGTAACGATACACCGACTGTCGGCGGACTGGGGCGAAGGCAGTTCCGACGCGCTCGGCGAGGAGGGGGGAGGCACCACCGCGGCCACTGGCGACGCCACCTGGCTGCATACGTTCTTTAGCTCGAGTTTCTGGACCACCGCCGGGGGAGACTTCGATCCCACCGCATCGGCTTCAGCAGCGGTCGCGGGAATCGGTCAATACACCTGGCAAAGCGCTCAGCTGGCGGTTGATGTCGCAGATATGTTGGCCAACCCCGGCACCAACTTTGGCTGGATTTTGATCGGCAACGAGGCCGCCACGGCCACCGCCAAGCGATTTGATTCGAAAGAACATCCCACTGCCACCAATCGACCCCGATTGATCGTCTACAGCACCGTGCCGCAACCGACCCTGTTTGCATTTCAGCTCGATGAAGCCCAGGCTGCCGCCTGCGCCGGGACAGGCTCGGTCGCCCGTGGCTACTGCCTGGCAATCCTGAGCGCCGATTCAACCGAGCTGTCGATGTATGTTGTGCACGACGTCGTTTCTCCGAGTGCCGCCCATATCCACTCCGGGGCTCCGTGCGTAAGCGGCGGCATTCAATTCCCGTTCACGTCTCCGGCCAGCCCGATCCAGGAGTCGTTCAGCGTTACGCCGTCAGATCTCGTTAGTCTCTTTAACGGCGAACTGTATGTAAATGTCCACAGCGGCAGCTTTCCGTCCGGGGAAATTCGCGGGCAGATAGTGCCGCAGCCGCTACAGTTCGCTTTCACCCTCGATGAAGCCCAGGCCGCCGCCGGTAGCGGCACCGGCAGCCTGAACAGCGGCTGGGCCGTGGCTGAATTGGATGCCGGCGTCACCCAATTGTCGTTGACAGCGGTGCACGATATCCCCTCGGATTCCGTGACTGATGCCCACATTCACCTTGGCGACCGGGGAGTCGGGGGAGGCGTAATTTTCCCCACTACCTCTGCCACCAGCCCTATCGTCGAGCAGTTCGCCATCGACACCAACCAGGTGAAGACGCTGCTGGCTGAAGGATATTATCTCAATATCCATTCCTCGGCCTTCCCGGCCGGCGAGATTCGCGGCCAGGTTGCGCGCGAGGAAATCGTCTGGGCGAACCAGCTCAACGAGGCTGAGGCCAATGCCGGCGTGGGCACCGGCAGCAGCGCTACCGGATTTATCGTCGCGCGGCTGAACAAAGATCACACCAGGCTCGACATCCACGTTGAACATGATGTGGCAGGCGTGACCGACGGCCACTTGCACCTCGGCGCGCCCGGAGTATCGGGCCCGATCCAGTTCGGCTTCACCTCGGCGGCCAGTCCGGTTGTCGAAACCTGGTCCCTTGGCAACACCGATCTGGCCAACCTGCTGGCCGGAGACCTGTACGTAAACATCCACTCCAGCAGTTTCCCCTCGGGCGAGATCCGTGCGCAACTTGAACTGGAGACTGCGAGCTACACCTTTGGACTCGATGAGGCTTCGGCCGACGCCTGCAACGGCACCGGCAGCGTCGCCACCGGCACCGCAACGATGCGCCTGAAAGCGGGCGGTCGCCAAATGACTATTGAAACTACGCACGATGTCAGTGGCACCACCGCAGCGCACATTCATATCGCTCCTGAATGTGTCAGCGGGCCGATTGTGTTCGATCTTGGTTCGGGAGTTTCACCCATTCGCGATGTCTGGTACCTGGGCGACGCTGACGTGATCGACTTGTGGCAGGAAGAGTTGTATATCAACGTACACAGCGCGACTTTCTCCTCGGGCGAAATTCGTGGCCAGATCCGCAACGCCCCGGTCGGCTGCTGCGTCGGTGATCGCGGGGATATCAACGGCGATTCAATCAACGCCGATCCGATCGATCTCAGCTTCTTTGTCGACTTCCTCTTCACCGGCGGCGTATCCCCGGCCTGCAGCGAGGAAGCGGACATCAATGGCGACGGCACTCCTGGCGATCCGATCGACCTCAGCTTCTTCGTCGATTTCCTGTTTGCCGGCGGCGCCGTACCTGCCCCGTGCCCCTGATACCGATTCCATCAACTGGTGCCGGTCTGCTCGTGCAGGCCGGCACTGCCGGTCCTGATACGGCTCGTCCCGGCCCCAACTGTTACCGCTTTAACCCCCACCTCGGGCCGCGCCTCAAAGCTGACGGGGTCATTCAGCACTGACCCGCATATCCGGGCCCCAGCACTGTTTTTTGTGCCGGGCCAGGAATTACATCATCGCCTGTCGCGCGACGGATAGACGTGAATCTCTCCCAAAATCGGATCTACTTGCGCTATCGTGCGCACTCGACGTATCGACTGCTGTGTCAGCTTTTGACCGGTCGCCAAAAGCAGCGTTCCACCAATCGTGTACAGATCATTGGCCAGCACCATGCCCGGTGCGACGTTGGCCAGGCCGATCTTGAGAATGTCATCTGGTGACGAGGCCTGGTATAGTGAAGTAACGTAATCGACCACGACGTTCGTCAGTTTTTCCGGGTATTTCTTGCCGCTCATGTTGCGAACGGTCTGAACCGTCGATTGATGCAAGAAATGCGTGTCGGCGTTGGCTCGTGAAATCAAATGATCATATCGATTCATCAGCCCGATGATGTATGCCTGCATCGGTATACTGCTGCCCTTGCGGCCCTCGGGAAACCCTTCGCCAGCGGTCTGGAACTGCGCGCCGAACTCCCGGTGTTGGTCGCTTTTTCAGCGCCGGGTGAAGCCTCGACGGTGGTCCCCACGTTAATCGTCACCGCCGGCTATCGCTTCAAGTAAACCAAGCTACCGCACCGGCCACACTATTTGGCCCGCCACGATCTCGCTCTGGCGGGCCTTTCTTATGTACAGATGATCGGGACAGCCTCCTGCCTGTCATACCTGTATCGTTCCGTCCGGCGACCAGCACATACGCTCACTGGGGAGCCGTTGCTGGTGCCTTACGGCCAGGGTTGACAGCGCGAGCATCACATCATTACAGGGCAGTAGTGCGCTGTCGCACAACACACTAACCTGCCGGAGTGACGACCAAAACAACGACCGCGTCGCTCATTCGAGCCGTCGTCATTTGCTGTGCAGGGTGTCGATGATAAGCAGGGGAGAGGCTCAGCGGATGTCGAAACGGAAACGCGTCGCCGAGAACAACGACTTGTCGGTAACCTCGAGCTGGTACGCTCCCGGTTCGAGCGTTCCGGCCTCAAAAATGACCGTACCCAATCGTCCCTCGATCAGACCTGTAAATGACGAGTCAACGAACCGCACATCGCCGGCCTCATCGGTGACCGAGATGATCAGGGTATCGCCTTGCTGCGCATCGGGTGCTCGGAAAACCAGTGCCACCCCCCGATCCGTGCCGGCCTGTGCTGATCCTGCGCTTCTGGTTGACGTTAGCAGAATTGTCTGTGGCGAATGCCCCGCCGGGCGGACGTCCGTTTTCAAGCCCTGGTACGCCGGGATCGCCAGCAGTACCAGTGCCAGATACGCTACCGCCGGGCGCAACAACACCGGACGTTCCGTTGGCCAGATCGCCTCTTTCAGGCTGGTAAGCCAGTCTGTCTTCGACGTTACTTCACGCGCCCCCTGCGCCGCCAGCTCTCTCACTTCGGTATCCCCGCGCAGCAGTTCGGCTGCCGGCTCAAAAGCCGCCACCGCTTCAAAACAGGCATCACAGCGCAGGAGGTGCTCTTCGAACCGCTCTCGTTCATTCTCGTCAGTCTGGCCCAGCTCAAAAGCGTGCAGCAGCTTGCCGATGTCAGGATCGATACATTGTGTCACAGGGCCGCCCCCTTCGTCTTAAGACACGCTCTGAGTCGCGATCTACTCCGGTTCAAGGCAACATAGTACTGGTTGGCGTTCATCTTCAGGCGACTGCAGATCTGGTCGGTGGTGTAACCCTGGTGTGAAAGATTCAGTATCCGCGCGTATCTCGGCTTGGATCTGACCATCTGGCCCAGGCACTCGAGAAGAAGGCGTCGCAGACTCGAGTCTCCGGACGATGACCCGTCCGGGATCCCCTCATGGAGGGCTATTTGACGGTCGCCCCGCCGTTTCTTGTGCTGCAGGTAGTTGCCGATTTTCATCCTCAACACTCCGTAGGACCACGGATAGAATCCGCGGGTAAACGTCTCCGTGCGAAACTTCTCGAAGATCGTGGTACAGGCATCCTGCACAAGGTCTTCGGCATCCGCCCCTACAGCATATCGTTTGGCAACGTAGCGGAATCTTACGGCGAGTCGTTCGAAAAGCCGCCGCTCGGCTTCCCGGTCACCCCCAATGGCGCGGTTTACAAGTTCGTCCGGATTGCCCGAACCCGGTTTTATGTTATCTGACCAGTTCAGCTTCATAATCCTGTTCCAAGTCAAGAGCGCGCTCGATCGGAGTAATAGTAAACCGGCGTCCGGTCATATGTTGTAAGGAAACACGTACGTTGGGGCTTCATTTGGGTCGAGCAACGCAGGCTGTCTGAACAGGCATTTGATACCGAATTTAGCCGCTAAGGGCAACCATTTTAACGGCTTGAGGATATGCCGGCGCAGTCGTGCAAAGGCCTAACCATTACGACCGAATCGTCCGAAAGAGAGTATATTCCGACAGCACCCGAACTTTCTGCCGAAAGGGACCGCCCACAGTACGTATAAGAAGCGGAAACGCCCCGTCCATGCACACATGGGGCCGTAAACAAATTGATGCCGATGCAGCTAAGTAACATCTTAATTCTCGCCGCGACTGTCGCCGTTATTCTCTTCATGCCGGCGACCGCCGATGCCCAGGGCTCGATCTTCGGTTCGGTCCAGAACAGCGATTTCAGTACGCCGCCCGACGGTGCGCTGTCGTTCTTTGGCTTTCTTGACGGCACCGACGAGGAAATCCGCATCGAGAGCTCCACCGGCGCCGGCTACGACGCCGGCAACTGGTTCGACGACTTCCAGAATTACCTGACCGAAGCCGCCGGTAACCCCTACGACTACTATTTCTACAATGCCTCGCAAACAGAAGGCTTTCACCTGGCCGGTACCATCCCGAACAACTCCTTCCAGCAGGAAGACGTTACACTGCAGGCAGTCGCCTGGCCAATCCAGCCCGGCGGTCTGTCCGGCCGCGCCACAACCGACACCAGCGTCATCATCTCATGGCAGTACACGCCGGACCTGGCAATGCATATCTACCGCCGACCGGCCACCTCCGAAGGCTCCTTCTTTCGCATCGACAACCCGGACGGCGATCTCTCAGATCCCGGTGTGGCCGACAGCCAGTATGTCGATACTGCTGTCGATGGCACCAGTTTATACGACTACGTGTTGATCGCCGAGGACGCCTCCGGTAATTACTCGCCGCGCTCCTCTGTGGTGACGGTAAACTCCGGATTTGTGAGTTGTTGTGTCGGTATGACCGGTGATATCAATGGAGACGGCGTCGACGGCAGTCCGCTCGACCTGACGCATCTTGTAGACTTCATGTTTTTCGGCGGTCAACCGCCGACGTGTGAGGGAGAGGCAGATCTCAATGGCGACGGTATCGCCCCAACTCCGCTCGACCTGACCTACCTTGTCGACAACCTGTTTAACGGCGGCCAGGCGCCGCTGCCGTGTCAATAGCAGGCAACAACCGAATTCCGGGCGCTTCGCCCGGCGCCAGTCCGCCGCTCCCAACAGCAGGAAAATCACAGCGATAACTACGGCAGAAACGTGGATGGCCAATCGATACTCCTGATTTCAGGCGGATTGTACTGGGGCCAAGATACGCCGACCATGCAAGCGGTCAAGGCAAATGGACCGGGCTGCCCGATCCCGCATGACGGAAATCCTTTCAACGGCAGAGCGGAAAGGGTTTCTGGGCAACTGTCACAAACAGTTCCGGGAGACGATCGCTTACCACCACTCATCGCATTGTAAACCAACAACTTAGATTCGCAGGAGGGCCGTCCAGCCGGTTTGGCACACGGCTTGTACTGTACCCCAGCGAGTAATTGTACAGCCGGCCGCTTCGAGCTTTTTGTTGAATCGCTCGACTCGCCCGGATACGTTGGCGCAACAAGATAAAGGAATTCGCCTATGTTGACAGGGAAGTCAATCCTGGTGACCGGAGGAACCGGCTCCTTCGGCAAGAAGTTTATATCGACCATCCTCCAACGCCACAGTTCTGTCCGCCGCCTCGTGGTCTATTCTCGCGACGAGCTCAAACAGTTCGAGATGGCACAGATGTATCCGCCCGACCGGTATCCGCAACTGCGCTATTTCATTGGCGATGTCCGCGACCGCGAACGGCTGATTCAGGCGATGGAGGGAATCGATATCGTCGTCCACGCCGCCGCCCTTAAACAGGTGCCGGCCTGCGAATACAATCCGTTCGAGGCGATCAAGACCAATGTCCTGGGCGCCCAGAATGTGATTGACGCCTGTATCAAGAACAATGTCAGCCGTGTCGTCGCCCTCTCAACCGACAAGGCGGCCGCCCCCATAAACCTGTACGGCGCCACCAAGCTCTGCTCCGACAAACTGTTCACCGCCGCCAATAGTTATAAAGGCTCCCGCGACTTGCAGTTTTCGGTCGTCCGCTACGGCAACGTCATGGGCAGCCGAGGCTCCGTCATACCGTTCTTTATCAACAAGCGCAATGAGGGTGTTATTCCGATCACCGACGAAAACATGACCCGCTTCAACATTACGCTTGCAGATGGAGTCAGCCTGGTGCTGTACGCCCTCGCTCACATGTGGGGCGGCGAAATCTTCGTGCCGAAAATCCCCAGCTATCGCATCACCGATCTTGCCGAGGCGATCGCACCCGACTGCGAACGCACCGTTGTCGGTATCCGCCCCGGGGAAAAGCTGCACGAGGAGATGATCACCGAAACCGACGCCCTGCACACTCTGGAACTTGAGAATCACTATGTCATCCTGCCGACCACACCGCTGTGGGACGAGACCTCGTATCTCGAAATCCACCACGGCCGTCGCTGCCCGCAGGGCTTCTCCTACTCCAGCGGTACCAATGCCGACTGGCTCAGCGTACAGGAGTTGCGCCGCCTCATCCGCGACCACTGCGATCCGACATTTACCATTGATGCTGCGGCTGAAGCTACCGACACCGAAGGCAAGCGGCGTATGACATTGCGTGCAAACGAAACGATGACGGACAATGCGCCGGTACTCTCCAACCAGTGACACCGGCGACTGAATACGGATTAACTCGGGGAAAAGGACTTCCCGTTATGACTACCACACTGACCGAACGCTACCTGCCGTACGGCCGACAAACTGTCACCGATGACGACGTCAAAGCCGTCGTCGACGTACTCCGCTCCGACTTTCTAACCCAGGGTCCGGCTGTCGAGACCTTCGAGCGCGCCCTGGCGGAAAAGATCGGCGCCCGCGAGGTGGTGACCTGTGCCAACGGTACTGCCGCCCTGCACCTGGCCATGCTCTCGCTCGGCCTGCAGCCGGGCCAGGCGGTGCTGACCACGCCCAATACCTTCGTCGCCACCGCCAACGCCGCCCGCTATGTGGGCGCCGAGGTGGAATTCGCTGACATTAATCCGACCACCGGCCTCATTGACGTCGCCCAGATCGAACAGGCGCTCGAACTCGACCTTCAGCGCCGGATCAAGGTAATCGCACCGGTTCATTTCGCCGGCCAGCCAGTGGATATGCCGGCGGTACGAAAACTCGCCGAAAAGCATCGCGCCTGGGTTGTCGAAGACGCCTGCCATGCCCTTGGCGCGACCTATGAAGCGGAGTCACAGCTTCACACCATCGGCAGTTGCCAACATTCCGATATGACCGTCTTCAGTTTCCATCCGGTCAAGCATGTTGCCGCCGGCGAAGGTGGCGCCATTGCCACCAACGACACTGACCTCGCCGACCGCCTCCGCCGCCTGCGCAACCACGGCCTGACAAAAACCGACTTCCTGTTTGAAAACGAAGCCTTTGCCCACAATGGGGACATCAACCCGTGGTACTACGAGCTGCCCTACCTCGGCTACAACTATCGCCTGTCCGACATCCATGCCGCCCTGGGCGCCACCCAGCTTTCACGTCTCGACGAATCGGTCGCCAGGCGCATCGAGCTGGCCCTCTTCTACAACCGTCTGATCACCGAACGATTTGCACCGGACGAAGTCCGTTCCCTCAAGCAGGCGCCCGGCGTGCGTAATGCCTACCATCTCTATGTTGTCCTTATCGATTTCGACCGTCTCGGCACCACTCGCGCCGACGTCATGAACGCGCTCCGCGAGCGCTCCATCGGCACGCAGGTTCATTACATCCCGGTATCGTCACAACCGTACTACCGTAACCGCTACAACCTGAATCCGAACCAGTTCATGGGCGCCGCCGAATATTATCGCCAGGCCCTCACGCTGCCGCTCTTCCCGGAAATGAACGAACAGGACGTTGAACGGGTCGTCGACCAGCTGGCGACAGTTCTCCGGGGGATCGCATGAGCAGTGTGATCATCGTGCAGGCCCGCATGGGCTCCAGTCGCCTTCCAGGCAAAGTGCTCAAGCCGATTCTCGGTCGTCCGATGCTCGACTTGCAGATCGAACGGCTCTCGCGTGTAAAGAACGCCGACGATATCATCGTCGCCACCAGCACCTCCTTTGGCGACAATCCTATCGAAGAGCTTTGCCGCGATCTCGCCGTTCCGTGCTTTCGAGGCTCTGAAGACGATGTCCTGGCTCGCTACTACGACGCGGCCCTCTCGGTTGGTGCCAAAACGATCGTGCGTGTCACCGGCGACTGCCCGCTCACCGATGCCGAACTGATCGACCAGATCATCTCCGAATACCGCCGCCGCAATCAGCCGGCTGACTACTGCTCCAACACGGTAGAGCGTACTTATCCGCGCGGCCTCGACACCGAAGTGTTCTCGATGAACGCCCTCCGACGCGCCTTCCACGAAGCAACCGAGCAGTCCGATCGCGAGCACGTTACGCCGTACATCTGGCGCCAACCCAAAAAGTTTCGCCTGCGACACGTTACCGATGCCGAGGACAACTCGCGCTATCGCTGGACCGTCGACACCGTCCCCGACCTCGTTCTTGTACGCAAACTGTTCGAAGCGCTGTATCCGCACAAACCGGAATTTACCTGGCGAGATTGCCTCGCACTCATGCAACAGAATCCGGAATGGGCCGACATCAACGCCGACATTAAGCAGAAAGCGGTGCTCTGATGCATATCGCCATACGTACCGATGCATCCATTCTGATCGGCTCCGGCCACGTTATGCGTTGCCTGACCCTTGCTGACGGCCTGCGACGACAGGGCCATACAGCCACTTTTATTTGTCGCGACCACGTCGGCAACCTGATTACACAGATTGCGAAAGCCGGCTTCGACTTTGTCGTCCTGCCGGCCATTGATCATCCGATTACCGGCACCAACCCCGATGATTACGCCGCCTGGCTGAGCGTTCCGCAGCACATTGATGCCGACGCCACCCTCGCGGCCCTCAATTTCAACCCCGACTGGCTGGTCATCGATCATTATGGTATCGATGCCGAGTGGGAGACTGCCGTGCGACCGGCCGCCGGACATATCCTGGTCATTGACGATCTGGCCAACCGCAGGCACGATTGCGATGTCATCCTCGACCAGAACTTCATCCACAACGCCGCCAAGCGCTACGACGGCCTCGTACCGCCGAACTGCACACCGTTGATCGGGCCCAACTATGCCCTCCTGCGTGACGAATTCCAAATCGCCCGCAAAGAGGCCGCCGCCGAACAGGGCGCCTGTCGCGTGAACGTGTTCTTCGGCGGCGTCGACGCCACCGGCGAAACCGTCAAGTTCCTCGACGCTATCATCGACGGTGGTTTCGAGGATTGCCGGTTCGATGTCGTGGTGGGCGCCAAAAACCAGCGACGTAACCGTATCCTCAAGCTGGCCTCGCTTCACGGCGGCGTGTCGATCCATGAAAACGTCGAACACATGGCGAAGCTCTTCAGCCGTGCCACCGTTGCCCTCGGCGCCGGCGGCACTACCGTCTGGGAACGCTGCTGCATCGGTTTGCCGATGCTGCTCGTCGCTATCGCCGATAACCAGGTCGCCATCTCCCGGGAGGTCGAGCAGGCCGGGGCGGCGAAGTATCTGGGCCGGGCCAGCGAGATTTCCGGCGGCGACATGGCCGATGCCCTCGTTCAACTGCTTGAAGACAAGGACCGGGTCATCGGGATGCGTGAGGCTGCCCGACGGCTCGCCGACGGTAACGGTTGCGAGCGCGTGATCGCCGCCATGACCAAAAGAGTGGGCGTCGCAAGCTGACCATGAGCATTGTAAGGCATACGAAAGAACCAGAGGACACAAAGCAGGGAAGAGGCATGGAACAAAAATCTCCGGTTACCATCGCCGATCGATTAATCGGCCTCGATTACGAACCGTTCATTATCGCTGAGATGTCGGGTAATCATAACCAGTCGCTGGACAAAGCGCTGGCCATCGTCGACGCCGCCGCTGAATCCGGCGCCCACGCCCTGAAGCTGCAGACCTATACTGCCGAGACCATGACCCTCGATATCAACGAACGGGAGTTTCGTATCGACGATCCTAACTCGCTCTGGTCCGGCTACTCCCTGTACAAACTGTACGAGCAGGCTCACACCCCGTGGGAGTGGCACCGACCGATCATCGAGCGCGCCCAGACGCACGGTATGATCGTATTCAGCACTCCCTTTGACGCCACCGCCGTCGATTTCCTCGAAGAATTGCATGTCCCCGCATACAAGATTGCCTCGTTCGAAAACGCCGACCTGCCACTCATACGCAAGGTAGCCGCAACCGGCAAACCGATGATCATTTCCTGCGGCATGGCCAGCGTGGCCGAACTCGACGAAGCCGTCCGCACCGCCCGAGACAACGGGTGTGATCAGATAGTCCTGTTGAAGTGCACGAGCAGTTATCCGGCATCGCCGGAGAGCGCCAATATCCGTACGATTACTCATCTGCGGGAGCTGTTCGCCATCGAGGCAGGACTATCTGACCATACTCTCGGCATCGGTGTGGCTGTCGCGTCGGTTGCCCTCGGCGCCACCGTCATCGAGAAGCACTTCACTATTGACCGCTCGCAGGGTGGGGTCGACGCCGCTTTCTCGCTGGAACCGCATGAAATGCGCCTGCTCGTCGAAGAAACCCGGCGCGCCTGGCAGTCGCTCGGTGGCGTCACCTACGGTACCTCGAGCGCCGAGAAGAAGTCGATGCAGTTCCGCCGCTCCCTCTATGTCGCCGAGGACATGCGGGCCGGCGACGTTTTCACGCCGCGCAACCTCCGGTCGGTGCGTCCCGGTTTCGGCATGCCGCCAAAGTATTACGACCGTCTCATCGGCCACCGCGTCAAGAACGATATACCCAAAGGCACACCGGTATCATGGGACTTGCTGGAGTAGATACAGTGGTGGATGTGCTAAAAACCGGACTCGTCAATGCAAGCCTGCGTGGATTAACCCTGCTGGCACGTTTTGCATTGCTCTTCTACATGGCCCGGTATTTACCGCTGGACGATCTCGGCACTCATGGCCTGCTGGTGGCTTCAGTCATGATTGCACTGTATCTGGTCGGTCTTGACTATTATGTGTTCACGCTACGTGAGATTGTCACCGCTGACCCGATGACGGCCGCCCGTCGCATTCGCGAACAACTTGCATTTCATGGCATGACCTACACAGTCATGCTACCGCTGAGCCTGACTGTCTTTTTACTTGGGGTGCTGCCGTGGGAGTATTTGTCCTGGTTTGTCAGTATTCTTGTATTCGATCACTTGTCACTCGAAGCAACACGTCTGCTCGTTGCCCGACAGCATCCGGTTGCGGCCAATCTGATCCTCTTCTTGCGAGGCGGAGCCTGGGTCCTGCCGGCCGTTGGGCTTGGGCTTGTGGACACTGCCTATCGTAGCCTGGAAACAATCTGGAGCATGTGGCTTATCGGATCGGCCGTCGCGCTCGCGGTGGCGGCATTTGCGCTGCGACGCCTGCCCTGGCGTGACGCGGCCCAGCTGCCGGTTGACCGGGCATGGATCGCTCGCGGGATTCGCACCGCTTTGCCGTTCTTGGCCGGCACCGCCGCCCTGATCATGCTGCAGAACGCCGACCGATTTGTGCTGAAATACTTTATCGATAGCACCGCCGTCGGCATCTTCGTCTTTTTTGTCGGCTTGGCCACCGTGGTGCACGTGTTTCCGTTTAGCGCCGTGACAATGATCCAGCATCCCCGCATCGTGGCCGCCTGGCAACGCCACGACCACCAGACCTTTCACAGAGAGTTGAGAGTGTTGGCGCTCGGTGCTGGTGGCATTGCAGCTGGTCTCGCGGCCCTGATCTATGTATCGCTGCCCTTGGTGCTCGAGCTGCTTGGGAAACAGGAATTCCTTAGTCACAGTGCGCTCTTCCCGATCCTGGCACTGGGCGCATTTGCCATGGCCATGGGCTATGTGCCGCACTACGCACTGTATGCCCGCAATGCCGATCGCCAGATCATCCTGGCAACCTGGCTGGCATTCGGAATCGGGCTGACACTGCTTATTACACTGGTGCCGATCTGGGGGCTGTACGGCGCCGCCTGGGCCACCTCAGCCGGCCTGGCTTCACTTGGGTTGATTAAGCTGCTGTTCTGGGTATCGCTGCCGAATTCAAGCTCTGTTGAGAATTCGGTGCCGAACAGCACGACCCGGGAGACCGCCCATGCCTGAACCGCGGCTCAATAGTCCCGCCGACCGGGCGATACTGCCGTGGAACCTGTCGATACTGATCCCCACCCTGGGTCTGACTGTCGCTGCAACACTAAGCTGGTATCTCATCTATCAGCCCTCGTTTGATCTTCAACTCCTCCATCTTCCGGCGGTCCTGTTCTGGCTCGGTCTGTTGGTCTTAATTGCGATCCCAGGCACGCGGGTCGCCGCTCTGCCGATCCTGTTTCTTGCTACCCCCGGTTTGCTCGACGATTTCTTTCCATCGGTGTTTATCGGTCCGGTCTCCGAGTTGCAGGCGGCGCCGGTCCCGATTCTCAGTTTCATCGATATTGGTTTGGTAATTGCCTCGTTGTGTAATCTTCGTGAACGGCGTCTGCAGGGCATGAATATCGACGCTCCGGTGGTCATCATTGGGATGCTGTTCATCGTGGGCGTCATCAGCACGGCCTTCGCGGCACATACCCCGGGATTCACGTCGCTTGGACCGAGCATGGTGGTACTCGCTAATGTGGTGCGATGGTCGGTCGTGTATATCAATGTCAGGGCGATGCTGTCACACCCCACGTCGTGGCAACAATTGCTTCTCGGTCTGGCAAGCGTGATCGTTGTTTTATGTGCCGACGCCCTGTTCATCACCACGAGTCGCGGTCTGGATCGACTGACCGCCGGCTCGCTGGGCAACAACGTATTTGGCAACATCCTGGCGGTTCTCAGTGTGATACTCATAGCTTCCTGGCTGGCCAAACCGTCACGATATCGTCGCCTCATTGGTTTCGGTGCGATCCTGGCGGTGGCTATGCTGATATTGACATTTACCCGAATGAGCCTGCTGGCCCTGATGATCGGTACAACCCTCATTGCGACGCGGTACTATCGTGATCGACTATCCCGGGGGCGCAGGCTCGCAATTCTCGCTGTTGTCGTCGCCCTCGTTCCGCTGAGTTTCACCTTGGTGCGCACCGTGCCGCAGCTGGAACGATACGACCCGACCAGCCTGACAGCGCTCAATATTCAGAATGTCAATGATACCGAATGGAACGAGGGCGTAAATTCAATGATGACTCGGGTCCTGCTGTGGCAGGCATCGGTTCGGATGATCAACGATAGTCCGGTCGTCGGTGTAGGTCCCGGTCAATGGAATGCCGTCAAGAACGATTATGGGTTCCCCAGAACTATAATGATCGATGCCCATAACGGTTTTCTGCAGATTGGCGGTGAGTTCGGTATACTTGGTTTGATTCTCTATGGTGCCTTGCTCGGCATCATACTGATTCGCTGGCTGCGGCTGCGCCGCATCGATCAGTTTGCGCCGGCGGCGCTCTGCGGCTTGGGGCTGGCTGTCTGGTTGTTCACCGAACTGACCAATGCAGGAATCAACAAGTACCGTGTCAGTTGTTTTGTCTTTCTTCTGGCAGCATTCATAATGAACGATTCTCGTGGTCGACGTGATCCGGAGGGCCGTCGTGTCTAAAGTGACCCTCAAACGCCTAAGTGCGGGCGTGCCGATCAGCATGGTCGACTTGTCTCGACAAGCCGATGAGTTCGCTCGCACCTGGCATGATGATCAGATCGTCATTGATGGAGTTAATTTCGGAGCAATAGCCCAACTCGATATTTACCAGGCCCTGCTTCAGCTGGTTCAGGATGAAAAACAGTCACTCTGGAGCCGTGCACGGCTGACCAACGAATTGAAACGTTCCTGCCTGGACTGGCCGGTGCGACACGCCCTGGCTCGCGGCTGGAACCTCTCATCCGCCATTAACAGCAACGGCTTGCAGCGCCTCGACTATCTTTTCATCTACGACGTATTCAATCGCGGCATGATTGATTCGATACTTCCGGTACAGGAAACCATGCGTGACCACATCACCGAGGGATTGACCTTCGACATACGGGTCCATCGAGCGGTCAGGGAAAGACTGGGCGACGATCGGGTTCGCTTATTTCCTTCGCAGATGCCGCGCGATCCGGTTTTGGTTGACTCCATGCATACCGACCTGAGACGACAGTATCATAACATCCGGCATCTCGTAGAAGAGTACTGCCATACCGCCTGGCCCGGCATGGCGAGTGCTGTTATGGCCCTGCTCGATCGGTTTGTAAATCGATATTTCCGATGCCTCGTCGGTGATTACCTCCGTCTGCAAGCGTATCTCGAATACACACAACCGCGGGCGATCGGTTTGGCCTCCGACTCGCACCGATGTTCCCGTACCATCACGTTGCTGGCGCAACAAATGAAGATACCCACGCTGGTTGTTCAGCATGGTGCGACTGTCGGCAGGTCTGCTTATGTGCCGGTCTACGCCGATCGGGTCGCTGTGTGGGGCACACTATCGGCTGAATGGTTCCGGGCCAACGATGTAGCCGCCGAAAAGATTATCATTACCGGGCAGCCGCGCACCGATCGCATGGTAACCCATCGCCGACCGCATCAGCCCGCCGCAAACGGCCGGCTGCGCGTCATGGTGGCCACCAATCCGATCGGCGCTCGAGCGAATCGTCACCTCATCCGCATCGTCGGTGAGGCAACCCGGCACCTCTTTGACAACTTCGATCTGGCGATGAAGTTACACCCGGGAAAAGATGATCGTGAATTTTTCGAGTCCGAAACGGCGCCCTATCCGATACTCCGCAATATCGTACAGCAGACCGACTTGTATGTGCTGCTGGCCCAAACCGATATCGTCATTACCACTCAGTCAACAGTCGGAATCGAAGCACTCGCTTTTGGGTGCAAGTTAATTGAGGTTAAGGTCGACGACATCTTCACGGGAATTCCATATTCGGAATACGAGTGCGCATGGCAGGTGGAATCAAGTGCAGAGCTGGTGCGGGCGCTGATCGCTGCCCGCGATGGATCGCAGTCGTGGACACAGATTACGAGACGTGCCAAGCGGTTTGTCGACGACTATTTGGGCCGGTTGGACGGCCGTGCGTCCGAGCGAGTGGCACAACAGCTTACGAATCTGGCGCAATTGTCCATTGCCAGTGGAATTAATTTCCCAGGCACGCGGTAGTTATTGCCGAAGAAACGAGGTCGGCAGACGGTTGTCCGTCAAAATCAAAAAGTGGCGCGCTAGCTGCTTGATATACAACAGCTTACAAAGTGATAGCAGAGATCCATCCGGCACGTCGTTTGCCAGTGCATTCAGTGGATACAAACATGAGTAGGAAGCAGTTACATAGCGAAAATAGGGCCGCAGCTCACGGGTTCTCGTTTGATACGTTGATAGGTGCCGTGCTGGCGCGATCGGGACGGATCATCACCATTCTCACAGCAGGTGCAGTGATCACGGTCGTCATACTGCTGTTGATTCCCAACAAATACACGTCGACGGCCTCGATCATGCCGACAGGCACGCAGGACCAGCTGTCATCATTGAAGAATCTGGCTGGCTTAAGCGGGTTGATCCCCAACGACGAAAATTCCTCTGAACTGTTTCCAGATATTCTGGCGTCGCGGCTGGTTGCCGACGTCGTACTACACCGCGCCTATGTCGTGCCGTCCGACGATGGCGCCGACACGGTCGTGCTGAGTGACTATTTCGGTGAGGAAAATCCGGACAAGCTGCGCCAGGAATTGTCTGCGGCCAGGTCGATTCGCAGTGACGCCAGCACCGGAATCATCCGCCTGGCAGTCGAAACAACCAGGCCGCAGCTGTCGCAAATGATCGTCCAGGCGCATCTCGATGCGCTGGATCGGTTCAATCGCTTTACCAGGCGCAGCAAGGCGGGGGAACAGGCGAAATATCTGGCCGCGGAGTTGATCGATCAGGAGATAAAGCTGCGGCTTGTCGAGGACAGCCTCAAACGGGTGCAAACGGAAAACCGTAACTGGGCCTCGACCACTAACCCGGACCTGCAGTTTGAGCTGCGACGCCTCGAACGCTCGGTGGAGATAAATTCGCAAGTCTACTTGGTGCTGCGCAAGGAATTCGAGCTGGCGCGACTGGAGGCGGCAAAGGACGTTCCGCTCTTGCAGCTCCTGGACGCGCCCAGTCTGCCGATTGAAAAGTCCGGTCCGAAACGATTGCTCATACTGATCGCCGTGCTTATTGCCACGGGCAGTGTGACAATCGCCGGCTATCTGGCCGAAGCGGTCTACCGGCGCTGGCGCACTACCGATGACGGCGAGTCGTTGAGCGCCTACATCCAAGAGCAGCTGGCGGTCGGATCGCCGCGCCTGCATCACGCTACGCGGCGGATCCTGCGCTGGCACGGCGTTTCGACTGCTGATCCCGCAGAACTGCCGAGACGAAATACCAAAACAGATCATACCGGGACACGATGATGGAACAGACTGAACAAGGGCAAAGGACACGAACCAGGCTGACACTGCGAAAGCGTGAAGATGCCAAGAACATACCCAAACCGGTCGCTTTCTGCGGAACACGTGGTCTGCCTGCGCGTTACGGCGGTTTCGAGACGGCGGTCGATGAAATCACCCGGCGCTTCGTTGATGAAGGCCTGCCGTGCGATGTGTTCTGCCGACGTTCATCCGATAACGCCGGTACAACCGAACATGAAGGACGGCGCCTGGTCTTTGTCGACGGCAGCAGCAAGCGCACCCTCGATACCTTCGTCGCATCGATACAAACCGGCTTCTACCTGCTCAAGCATCGCAGACGGTACTCGCACGTCTTTTGGTTCAATAATGCTAATCTGCCCGGTATCCTGATGACGCTTTTCACCGGCATTCCGATGACGGTCAACACCGATGGCCTGGAGTGGCGGCGCGGCAAGTGGTCGTGGCCCTTCAAACTCTACTATTTCCTGTCATCCGGCTTGATCAGTCTCGTCTGCCGACGCCTGATCTCCGACTCTAACGGTATTGCCGGCTACTACAAGAAAGTCTTCCGTCGCACCACCACGGTAATTCCGTACGGTCACCCCCAGCGTCGCTCCACGTCCGACCTCGACGAACTGACCGTCCTTAACAAATACGGCCTCAAGCCCGACCGTTACTTCCTCCAGATCACCCGCATCGAACCGGACAATTACCCATTGCGTGCCGCCCAACAGTTCGTGGCATCACGGTTGCATGAGGACGGTTTCCGCTTCCTGGTGGTCGGCCTCCAGGCCCCAACACCGTACGCCGAACAGCTCCGTGCCCTCGATGGTGAGGCTGGAGTACGTGTTATCCCCGCGCTCTACGATCCCGATGAACTGTTTATCCTCCGCAAGAACTGCCGCTGCTATGTTCACGGCAACTCGGTCGGCGGCACCAACCCGGCGCTGTTGGAGGCGATGGCGGCCTGCCCGCGCATCATGGCGATCGACTGTGTCTTCAGCCGCGAGGTGCTCGGCGTACTCGGTACCTATTTCACTCCCGACGACATGCTGCCCGCGTTTATTCAAGCCGCCACCCAGGAAAACCGCCGCGATATGCTCCGGCGCCGGGTCATGCGAAACTACCAGTGGGATGCCGTCGCCAAAGCCTACATGCTGATCGCCTCCGGCAAACCGGGTGTCTACACGCCCAGCGAACCGATCGAATACGCCACCGACCATCCGACCGTACACGAAACCCTCTCCCGGCTGCTCCGTACCGACCGGACGCTGAAACGACAGTCCGACGACAAGCAGCCTGTTCGCTAACGCATACTATTTACAGATATTGACATTGCGCCGAATCTTCGGTTTCCTTAGCGGAACCTGCGAATTGTTGGCCACGTAGAGGAAGGTATGGCGCACACGTCACAGTCCACGGCACGTATCCCCACCGACTATACCACCGGTCCCCTCTATCCTGCCATCCTCAAGATGGGGCTGCCGTCGATGTTCGGCTTCCTGGCCCAGCATATCTACGCCATGGCCGATATGTTCTGGGTCTCGCGACTCGAAGCAGGGGAGAGCGGCGTCGCCGCCATTACCTTCTTCACCAACCTTTCATGGCTGCTCTTCTCATTTAACCACCTGATCGGTCCCGGTTCGGTTGCCGTCATATCGCGACGCTACGGCGAAAAAGCGTACGACTCCGCCGAAGCTGCCATCAAGGAAACCCTCCTGCTAAAACTCGGCGCCGGCGTTCTGTTGGGCGCCTTCGGCTGGTTCTTCCTTGACGAACTGCTTACTATCCTCGGAGCCGAGGGTGAAGCCTTCTCGATGGCGGTTGACTACGGCCTGATCATGATGTACGGCCTGCCGGTTATGTTCGCTACCTACACCATCTTCACCGGCATGCGTTCGGTCGCCAACCCGAAGTTATCGATGTACCTGATGATCTCGTCGAATATCCTCAACATCGCCCTCGACCCGTTCTTCATCTTCGGCTGGGCCGGCCTGCCTGCCATGGGGATCAAGGGCGCCGCCATCGCATCCGTGATCAGTTACGGTCTCACGGTCATTATCGGCTACATTCTCTTCTCGACCGGTCTGACCAATGTCCGCCTGCACCTGGTGGGCCGCGAATCGATGTCGCTGCGTTCCGCCTGGAAGATCCTGCGTATCGGCATTCCTTCCTGGTTAGGCTCCCTGTCGTTCTCCGGCGCTCGGTTGCTGCTCACGCCGATCGTGGCCTCGTTCGGCATGGCGACTGTCGCCGCCTACGGTTCCGGGCTGCAACTGTTCGGCTTCGGTATTATGGTCCTGGTCGGCTTTGGCCTCGGCTTGTCGAGCCTGATCGGCCACAACCTCGGCGCCGGCAAACCGGAACGGGCCAAAGCGACCGCCGACCGCGCCCTATTGATCGGCGTGGCAGTCATGGCCGCGCTCGGCCTGTTCTGTCTGTTCGGGGGACGGTTCTACATGGATATCTTCTTCGATGATCCAGGCACTATTGCCATCGGTGTCGAATTCCTCCGCATCATGGCTGTCAGCCTGCCGTTCTTCGGTCTCTTCATCATGCTCGAGCAAGTCCACGCCGGTGTCGGCCTCAACACCCCGACGATGGTCGTCGACATCATCCACGCCTGGCTGTTCCAGCTCGCCCCGGCCTTCGTCGTTACCCAGTTTCTTGGCATGGACCAGACCGCCGTCTGGTATACGTTCGCCGCCTCCGGAATACTCTCCTCGACCGGCTTCTACTGGTATTACCGACGCGGCAAATGGCTCACCGTCAAGGTCTAATCGAGTCGCCCCCTACCCCGATACCTGTTACTTGTAGCCCGGCATCTCAAGACCGCCGGAGGTGGCCGCCGAGTTCCGGGACAATGGTAACTCTCACGCATGCGCTTGCGAAGTCCTCGGGACACTCCGGCGACATTTCGCACTGTCACGTGTATATTGCTACATGACCGACTTCGAACGCGACAAACCCGTCCTCTCGGCCGGCATCGACGATGCCACCAAGTGCCCCGTTATCGGCAGCATCATGCTCGCTGGTGTCGTTGCCGACGAGGCCACCATCGCACACTGGCATCAAATCGGCGTGAAGGACAGCAAGCTGTTGACCCGAAAGAGACGAGACGAATTGTCGCGCATCATTTGCACCAGCTGGAAAACCTTCGACACGATCGCGTCGCTCGACGATATCAGCGACGATCCTTTCCAGCATCCCCGGCCCAAACGAACACTGCATTGATCACAGTCTGCCGCTAATTACCGTCAATTGCTCCTTGCCGAAACGGCGTGCACCTGTGCATATTGATGGCATGACCGACAGATAAGCTCCACCACGGAACCGACTGCACATCACGTCATGTCACCCATCGACGTCGCTTCCGATAATCAAGAGGAATCACCATGCTGCGAAAAATAATCGTTTGGGGAATAGTCGTTGTCGTCGTCCTGCTTGCCGGCGCCTATTTCACCCGCAACTATATAGTCGAGCAGGCGGTCGAAGAGGGCAGTACCCGTTCGCTCGGCCTCTCCACCGATCTCGGCTCGGCCGGCCTCAGTCTGGGCGCCGGCAGCCTCGACCTCAACGCCTATCGCATCAGCAATCCTGACGGTTTCGAGGCCGACCACATATTCGCCATCGAGCACAGTATGGTGGGCTTGCAGGAGGGTTCGGTATTCGACGATGTCATCATCGTCGATTCCCTCATTATCGAAGGCGTCCGTGTCAACATCGAACAAAAGGACACGCGCGGCAACTACTCCACCCTGATGGACAATATCCGAAGTATGGCAGCCGGTCCATCCGAGTCCGGTCAGACACAACTGCGCATCCAGCGTGTCGCCCTGCGCGATATCCAGGTCTCGCTCGCAATCATGGCCCTCGGTGAGACACGTTATGAGAAAAACCTCACTCTTGACAACTTCACTATCGACGGTGTCGGCACCGACGGCGGCGCTACTATCGGCCAGGTTGCCACCAGGGTCGTCCGCGAGGTGATGCAACGCGCCATCAGCGAAGGACAGTCGCAGTATCCCGATATCTTCAGCGGTAAGGTGGAAGAGGCGATTGATAAGGCGAAAGAGACAATCGAGTCCGAGGTGTCGGACAAACTCAAAGACATCGGCAAATCGATCACCGGGGGCGAGTAACATGACCTACGGAGCACTGTAACGTATGCACATACTCGCATTTCTCTTGATTGGACTACTGGCCGGCTGGATCGCGGGCAACATCATGAAGGGTCACGGTTTTGGATTGCTCGGCAACCTCGTGGTCGGTGTCATCGGCGCCGTCCTCGGCGGCTTCCTCTTCGGGCTGATCGGCCTGCGTGCCGTCGGCTTCATCGGTGAACTCGTCGCCGCCACTGCCGGGGCCGTCGTTCTTCTCTGGATAGCCCGGCTGATCAAGTAGCATCGCGGCTCTTACGGGCAGTTCGACGGTGCCGGGCCGCCGGCAAACAGGAAGTCAACCAGGTAGGCAAGATCAACCGGGTCGCTCGGCGTACCATTGGCGTTCACGTCCGCCTCCTCGGCACAGCTAAACGCGCAGCCGGCGCCAAACAACTGATCGACCAGGCAGGCCAGGTCGAGCGGATCAGCGTTCGCACCGTCACCGTTGACATCCCCGCGCACGGCGATACAGCAGGATGCCGGTGTTACCGTGTATCGAAAGACCGCAGACGGCGGATTGTACGGATAGACGGCGCTCTCAAGGGCGCTGTTCTCCGCCGACACATAGTACTTGACCATCGTCCCGACCGATAGCTCCGGCAGCGACGCACCATACACCCCATCACCAGCCAAACCATCGCCGTGCAAGCCGTCATCGAAGAGCGCCCACGACGTAAACCCGTCGCCGGTATCAACCTGCAATTCGGCCGAGGTTATCATGTCGTCCGAGCTGATCTCAGTCGTGATCATGACATCGTCGGTATCCGACGGCTGGGTCGGGAGGTGCTGCGTGGCGGCGATGCTGATCGGATAGGTCTCGATCGGCGCGCCGGGGGAGAGGTCACGCCCTGCCAGCCCGGCATAGTCCGGGCCATATTTCCAGCAGCGGAAGACACTGCCGAAGAACGGCTCGACACCCTGCTCGACCGGCCCGACAGAATCCGACGGGTTGTCATAGTCCCAGACGATCTCCTCGGCCGGTGTCACTTCGAACATCCGCCCGGCGGGACCATCGCAGATAAGCGTGTTGCCGTTCGGCAAGCGCTGCATGCCGGACACAAACGTTGCATTGAACGAGCCGGGGTCAGGCGTCGACGGATAGGTCCAGGCCGGCGCAACGGGCAGAAACGGATCACCCACGGCCGGAAAGTCGTAGGTACCGTCAACGTTTAGCGGCGGCGTGATTTCGTCAACGGTCGAATAGCCTCGGCCACCGACGCCGTTGTTGAAAATGAGAATATTACCTGCCCCGGTCAGACCATCCTTGATCCACTGGGCGTCATGCTGGCCCCACAACTGCTGATCGGTGCTGTCGCCGGCTCGATATACCTGCGGGTTCCCCCAGCGATAAAGCAGGTCACCCCCCATCCCGCTGTTGCCACCAGTATGCCCGGCCGCCTCAGCCGTCGTCGTCGAATGATCAATTATCCAGATCTCGCTGAAAAACCGACTCGACAGCACGATCTGATCCAGGTCTTCGTTATACTCAATCGAGTTGGCGTGAATCCAGTCACCCACCGAGGGACGCGTGATAAAGTTGATATCCACCAGCTCCGGGTGATTCGCCACCACCCCATGATTCGCCTTCAGGCTGTTATAATCCTGTATCAGGTGGTCCCACACCGACCACTGCCAGACAATCTCGCCCGAATCCGATCCCACCGGCTTTACCTCGACAATCCGCTCCGCCCAGACCTCATCGCTCAGCGGCAAGGTGGCTGGATCCCGACCATTGGCAACCGCCTCCGTGCCGGTGTATATCTCCCAGGCCAGAATCAGCACGTTTCCGTTCGGCAGCGGCTCAATGTCGTGATGCTGCAGGTATTCATCCGGCACGAAGTAATCGTACTCCCAGATCAGGTTACCGTCCCAGTCGAACTTCTCAACCCGACCGCCCCGGCCGCCAAAACCGATTGTCGTCGATCGCGCCGCCCGCAACAGGTCACCGTTCTCCAGCAGATACATCGAGTTGCCGGGGGGATAGGCCGACGTCCAGCTGTGTACCACCTGGCCGTTGTTATCAATCAAGTACGTTTCTGTCGAGCCTAACGACGAAAACAGAGTGTAGCCCGGCGCCACTCCCGCGTCATTCACAAACAGCCCGACTGTCTGTTGCGCCGACGCCTCGTCAGATGCAACCAGCACTGTCATAACTGTAATCAGGAGAACGATAATGGGGCAGAGCTTGCCCGTTGCGTGCAATCGGTGCGATTTCATAGCCAATATACCTTCTGAAAGATCACCTGACGGAGTATAACGAGCCGTAAAGACCCGAGCGGACCTTTACATAATAGCCAGAAATCGCAATCTGTCAATGGGTTAGGTGTGAATGGCGGCGTATTGTTCAGAATCAGGCCACGCGGCCGTGTCAGCGATACGCCTCGATCCGGTCAATATGAAGCGAAAACTCGCCGGGTTGCTTGTCTGCGATCAGAAACCCGATCTGACGGATCTTCGATGGCTCCACCGGCCCTGCATCGGTGACTATTCGACCGCGAAAACTGGCCTCGAACTCAGCGAACGGCAGGTCGATCTCCAGCCACTCGCCGTCGCCGCTGCCAAACTCGTGTCGATATGCCATCCCGTCAAAGCGATCATCGGTCCGCAGACGAAACTGGTACCTTCTCCCGTCACCGCGGACACGCAGCCGAATGCCGGTGTAACCGTCCAGCTTCCAGTCCACCGGCCTCGTGCGCACCGACGCGAACCCGCCGTTGTTCTCCAGCGACAAGAAACCACCGAACAGTGCCACCGAGTCGTCCGCCTGGACCAGCGAGCCTCCCGACATACCGCCCATCACGACATCGTTTACACTGAACCAGAGGTCGAAGTCGGGTGGTTCGGTGAAGTCTGTTAATACGACTGTCTCGGTTGTTGCTTTCACGCCAGCCTCGTTAACGTTGCCTGTTGTCGCGCCATTAAATAGCAGGAACACTGCAATTACTGCCTGATGCAGCCGCGAAGTTCGTACGGTCCTGTTCATCCTAATCGTCCAACATTGAGCAGCGCGGACAGTTCCCGCGTCGCTTAAGCCGACAGGCTTACCTGCCGATGTCATATAATGTCAGGCAGGCAACAGAAGAGGGAAACCACCAGACCAATGTTAACATGAAAAGTAGGGACGCGTCATGACCGCTAAAACTGCAGCACACGACATTCCGCAACAGGTACGTAACCTGCTCCGCGGCTTCGATGTTGATACTGTCGTCAACTCGCCCAATGTCTGCTATATCATCGACGCTGACCTGCGCCTGGTCTATGTCAATGAAGCGTTCCATCGCTTCGCAACTGAAAATGGCGCCCCTGGTTTGGCCGAGAGGTTTGGTCTTGAACGGTCAATTCTCGATGCCATTTCCGGACCCCAGCGCGCCTACTATGATATGCGCTTTCGAGCCGCTCTCGGCGCCGACTCAGTCGAGCCGATCGACTATGAGTGTTCATCGCCGGGCCGATATCGCGAATATCAACTGCTCCTCTATCCGCTGCGCAACCATGCCGGCCTGCTGGTCGAACACTCTTTACGGCATTCCGGTGAACACACCCGCAATGCCAGTCCGTTCGACGCTGCCGACTACCGCGATCAGCACGGCATTATTCACCAGTGTGGTCATTGCCGACGGGTTCAAAACATGGAAACCGCTGCGTATGACTGGTGCCCCGACGCCTTTGCCGCCGAGCGGGTCTCACATGGCCTGTGCCCCTATTGTCTCGACTTTTACTATCCCGACGAATGACCGGCGCCCGGTCCCCGATAGCCACTCTGCTCCAGCATACGTATCGCTTCCGGCTGAAACAGCACCCACAAGCCATAAATCCCCAGCGCCGTCCCCAGCGGAAAACCGAACAGGTGAATGATCGACAATATAATCGTGAGAATACGCGACCACGGCTTATACGCGATCAGGCCCCAGCCCGCCAGCAGATTGGGAAGTGACACCACCAGCGTGATGATCACCGCAATACTGCCGATTATCCCGAGCGCCACCCCCGCGCCGGGATCCTCAAACGAGGCGATAACGCCGGTTGCTCCAAATATCACCAATACAGCCACGACCGCGAGCAGCCCCAGGCCACCCCAGATCAGGTACAACAGTCCCAGTACTTTGATGTGTGTATTCATTCTATCTCCCTGGTTTTGATTGTCAAAATCAACCCTTTCCGGCCTCAGTTGTCCATACGTCCCACTCTGCTACGAGTTCAACCTGTGCGGGATTGAGGGAACAATACTGCCCGGCATCTGGTCATACATGGTATGATCAATACCGAACGTCAGCAAAACAATTCAATACCATCCTTTGCCGGTCTGGTTGGCTGGCTCCTGCTCTCCTTTGCCGTCGCTGCGTTCGGCAGTCTCTTCATGCCCGGTGACTGGTATCAGTTGCTCGAGAAACCGTCATGGACACCGCCGGGCTGGCTGTTCGGCCCCGTCTGGACACTGCTCTATATCGCCATGGCTGTTGCCGCCTGGCTTATCTGGCGACACGGCGGCTTTCGCGGCAATCGT
>CAZJCK010000030.1:0-13819 GCA_964544635.1 uncultured Ignavibacteriales bacterium
GCTCAGTGAGCCCGGCTGAGTACGAATCCGCCGCCAGACCACAACCGACACTGGAGCAATCACAGTGTCTTAACTGAGTGTCCACGAAACGGGGGGAAGGTCGTGATGTATCGCGCGGTCACAACCAGTTTGTTGTCCAAGACAAGATTGCCCGCTACCTGGAAGTAGCCTCCGTCATGTCCATGTATCAGCGGGCAATTCATGACCTCTTTGGTATCGGTCCCGGGTCGCGGATTGAACTCATGAACTTTGCGCAAAAGAGTAATAGCGACGTCAAATCCACTCATTATCAGCTTCTGCGGGCGCAGCCGGCCCGCGCTTTCATTGCTACTGATCAGGACGACTTGCTCGCTCCGGATGGACGAGAATACGTCTTCGAAGTAGATCGCCGGGATCTCACGAGAGAACGCGTCATGGGTAACTTTCTTATATTACTGGCATGGATTATAGCAAGTTTCAGTCTGGCCTTCTGGGGATTTCAAGCAAGACCAATGTGGAGTGACTGATGTTCCGTGATCTATTCAGCAATACGATCCGCCGACAGGTACTCTCGCTCCGGTTCTTGATCTACCTGGCGGGTCTGACCGTCCTCTTTATCGTGAATGTGGTACAGTACCTGTATGGTACTTCTAATCGTGACCTGGATGCAGAACTTCGAAACCGGAACATTGGGGCCAATACTCTCACGACTCAAATCGTTACAATACCTCCTGCTCCAGCTCAATTTATCGCTGCGTATAATACCAATGTACTGCCTAGACGGCTTCTGGTGGAGATGGAAACGGTCAGGGAAGTAAGCGGATCGGAGAGGGTAGTGCGCGCTTCTCTTGGTCCTGTCACTGTCGACTGGTTATTTATACTCGGTGTCTGGTGCAGCTTGGGAGCAATTTTGTTGTCTTTTGATACTGTCAACGGTCTCAAGAAAACTAAGGTATTAAGCTTGATGTTGGCAATGAGTGAGCGACGGTCCGTGCTGTTCCTGGCCCGCTCCACCGGAATTTGGGTTACAGTGTATGTGCCTTTCTTCGTTCTTTCTATGCTTTCGACGGTTGTCATCATGACCGTGTTGAAGAGTCAAGGGATACCTGTAGCAACGGAGATTGGCCTGAGAGCACTGACTGTGCAGTTTCCGGCAATGCTGTATCTTGCCAGCTTTGTCCTGCTGGGAAAACTCATTTCCACGATGACCGAACTATCCGTTACCTCGCTGTTATGCCTTATCGGTATCTGGGCGTTTTTCGTCTGGCTGTGGCCAATATTCGGTTTCCTGGCAGCCGATCAGATCCAACCGCTGCCATCCTTGCGCGAAGCAAGTCAAAGCTGGAGAGAACAGGAGGTCCGTGGCGCAGCTGCGGTTTCTACTAATCAGTTGTCACAGATCGTCGGCAGCGATGTAAGTGAAGACGTTAAGCTCCGCCTGATACGAGAGGAAGAACAGCGGTTGGAAGACCTGCTTGAGCAAGAGCAGCGACTCGGTCAAATGGAGGCGAGGCGATTGAAGCAGGAGTACGCTGTTGCCTACCGAAATCAGTACGAAACCGGATTGACGATCGGGAAAGTGTCGCCGTTTACTCATCTGACCGAAATCTTTGGTGCTGTGTCCGCATCAGGTTGGTTTAGATATCGCACGTTCGTTGATCAGAGTAGGGAGTTTGCGACAGACTTTGCTTTAAGGGCCAGACGCAGGATGGAGGAGTTGGACTCACTGGCGCGCTACGGCAGTGTAGCCACGGCGGCGTACGGCAACTACCAAATGACGATACGAGGCAGCAAGCGCTTCGATCACCTGGATGCACTATTACATCAGCAAGCGACATTTCAGTGGCGGGAACCGACGGTTTCGGAGCAACTGGTTTACTGTCAATGGGAACTGGTCTATCTTGGTGTGCTGGTGGTAGCGATGGTCACGGTGGGCCTCAACCGATTTGAATCACTCGATGTAACCTGAGACCTGTGAGGACGCGGGCATGCCACAAAGCTACTCATACGGAATGATGAAGCGTTTTGCGTTTCTACTGGTCGGTTTGCTGGTACTTCAGTCCGTGCCGGCTCTCTCACAAATCATCTACAATCCCAATGACGAGCGATTCAAGCAACTGGCACTTGAAAAAACGATCTGGACTTATAAGGAACGGAAATTCGAGTACGAAAGAGCAGCGGATTTGCTGTCCAAGTCGCTGATCTCAGAAGCTGAGTTCGACATGCACGAGCGGGAGTATCAACATGCCAGGATCGAAGTCAAACAGGCGATGCTGGCGCTGACGCAGGAATCCCCATACTTGCTGATCGACAAGGCATCGACGCACAACTCTCCGGATGGTGTGGCGTATCTCACGTTATCCGTCAGGAACGCCGCTAGACTTACATTGACCCCGGGGATCGATTCCCTCCTGTTATCGATTTCCGAGGAGTTTGCTTCTGACGGACTTCTGGAGCTGAGAAACGTGTTCGTGTCGGTGCAAGATTCGGGCGTTCTTATCGGCTATCCATACGAGATTCAGATAGACAGGCTGATACCAGGGGAGAACACAATCCTGTCGTTTCGACTTCTGAAACCTGTAAACACAGTTACAGTAGTATCGAATCATCTCGGACGAGTCGACCGCAGAACGATCTACGTGACTCCTGAGACAGGTACCGCCGAAGTCCTCCTGGCCGTTCGTCCCCAATCTCAGGAATGTTTCTTCGGGGAAACGGTTCGCTTCGCTATCGAGCTTTCGCGTAGCCATACGGCCTCGGTTGCCTATCTGCCGGTGGTAGATGGCCTACCGGCGGGTGTCACGTATCAACTGCGTGAAACGAACACGAATGCCGCTGTTCCCCAACTTCACATCGCCGCTGGCATAGCCACTATCAGGCTGGGACTCCTCATATCTTTGCCAGATCGAGCGACAGCGGATGTACCCGCGGACAGCAGCATTGCAATCCAGCTGAGGCTCCATTCGGACTCCAAGAGTTCCCCAGCAGGCGAAGCCGAGATTGAGTTGATTCCTCGGGGCAGGGGCAGTCTCGATGTTCGGGCCGGCAACTGGCTGTCGGATGGCGAGGTGGGCGAGACTATTCATCATCGCGTCCAGCTGATAAACAGCGGTTCTCAAAGCCTTAGAAACGTACGATGGGTGGTTCGCGGTCTGCCTGGCTGGTATGTGGACCTTTCGCCCGAGGATATCGATAGCCTGATGCCCGGGAAAACAGAAGATGTGGCGTTGAGCATCCGACCTTCCCCGGACGCTACGGCCGGATCGTACGAAATCGAAATTACTGCTGAATCCTTTCAAGCGGGACGGGTTATTAGAAGCGACTCAAAGATCTTGCGAGTTAACTTAACGTCCGGCATGACCAATTTCATGCTGATCTTGATACTCTGCCTCGTCGCTCTGGTGCTTACATTGATCGGCTTGGGCCTCTACAGGCTGGGGAGACGATAGTACATGGAAGCCTTGATTTGCGCTCGTGACGTAGAAAAACGGTTCAGTAATGGTGTCAAAGCGCTGAATGGAGTTTCACTTGAGGTCGCTCCAGGGGAAATATACTGTTTATTGGGGCCGAATGGCGCCGGCAAGTCCACCCTTATTAATATTTTCCTCGACTTCATCCGCCCCACCTCCGGAAGTACGATGATCAACTCCATCTCCTGTCAGGATCAGCCAGGGTTGGCCAAGCGAGAAATGGCTTATCTTCCCGACAACGTCCAGCTCTTCGGGGAGTTAAGGGCGCTGGAAACACTGCGTTTTTTTGCAGCACTAGGAGGGCGGGAAACCGATTCACATTCACTTCGCAGATGCTTTGAGATGGTCCAGCTCGACGATTCGTGGGCGACAGAATTTGTAGGAAACTTCTCCAGGGGAATGCGACAAAAGCTGGGTTTGGCGATCCTGCTGGCTCGAGACGCCAGCGTCTTCCTGTTGGACGAACCACTCGTGGGCATTGATCCAAAGTCAAGTCGTGATATCCTGGAAACCATCTTGCAGATGAAGTCGCTGGGTAAGTCGTTTCTCCTGACGACTCACGACCTTCTCCGTGCACGTACGGTGGCGGACCGAGTCGGCATTCTCGATCAGGGTATTTTGGTCGCAGAATACTCTGGAGACCAGCTTCATTCGTTGGATCTTGAGGCTACGTATCTGGATCACCTAGGCTAGCATGCTCCATCCTGAGTACTTGTCACCCAACTGGGCTGAAACTCGGTGGATTACAGCGCCAATTGTAATCGCCGAGTGTTGTGTGCAAAATCCCCTTGGCTCGAACAGCATGGCCGTCTGCTTTTCCGACAGAGGCTCGGCGAGAACTTAGAAGGCAGATGCTCTATCCGACTGAGCTACGGGGGCATAGTCGTCCTGTACCATACGTCAGCGCCGTAAGATAGCCCGCCATACACCGCCCCGCACGTCTCAATGCACTGCCCGAACCCCAATCGCACCCAATATTCCAGGATCAGATCGGCTCCAAAAGTTGTTTGCCATACCGACCGCCGCAACGTTAATTTCCACCCGACAACGATGAATAAAGAGTATACCCGTACTGTTGTATGAACCGACCGAAAACCGCTGTCATACTGCTCCTGCTGAGTATCGCTTCTTTCTTTCCAGAGCCGGGTGCCCACGCCGAGAAGCTTGAACTGCTCTCGTTCGACTACGAGCTGGTCCCCGAACCGGACCTCGAACATACCAGCACCGAAGAAGAAGAACTCCGCATTGTCGCCCACACCTACAGCCTCAAGTTCGCGCTGCCGGTTCTCCTGGACGGCACCAGCACGGCCGTCCTGAACTCCTTCACCCTGCGCACCCTGCACCAGGTCTACCACAATGTTGAGGCGGCCGGGCTGGTCTACACTCCCGACGATCTGTATACCTTCAAGTACGGCCTGGTCTTTCTACAAAAGCTTTCGCCACAGTGGCGTCTGGCCGTGCTGGTGCAGCCGTCGCTTTTAAGCGACCTGGTCGACGTCGACCGTCACCACATCCGGCTGCGGGCCGGCTTCATGTTTACCAGGACGGTATCGGAACGGTTCTCGTATTCGATCGGCGGCGGCTATTCCGACGATTACGGGGAGGAGAAAGTACTGCCGGTGGTCCAGCTCAAGTGGACCGACCGGCAACACTGGGACCTCATGGTTGACCTGCCACAAAAATTCAGCATCTGGTACCTGTTGTCCGATCGCTGGCGCACCGGTATTCAGGCCAAAGTGACCGGCGCACATTTTCGGATCGGCCATAACATCAACCTGGAACGCGGCTCGACCGGCGGCGGTCGGGTCAAGTACTCCATCCTCAATATCGGACCGTCGCTCCGCTACAATCTCTACAAAGGTGTCAACCTGACCTTCAACACCGGCACTTCCATCTACCGGAAATTCGAGGTGTTCGACCGCGACGGTAACCTGATTGAGGACCCCAACGCCGAGCAGAGCCTCTTCTTCAAGGTCGGTATCGACTATAACGTCGGGGGATGACCGCATACTGCGGGCTTGACTTATCACGGAGCAGAGGAAACGTCGGCCGCCCTCTCACGCTGTAGATTCCATGAAAAGGAAAGCGGCGGGTCGCCTGCCACGACCCGCCGCCACCAGGGAGTGAACCACGGATATTAGCTCGAGATGCCATACTTTGAGAAATGGTCGAGCTTGAATGTCACCTTGCCCCGCTTCACCCGGGCCTTCGCTGCAACTTCCCACTCGCCCGAATTTTCGTTGAAGTAGTACAGCTTGATGACCTTCGGTGCGCCCCGCCGTCCCTTCAGCCGCTTGAGGGCATTCGCTTTGACTGTCAGCGTCGCGGCCGGATTGAACTCGACATCCTCCGGCAGAAACTCGAACTGGACAAACTCGAACTCTCCCGCGAACGGATGCTTGTTAATGCACACCGTCATCTCAACCAGCGCATCCTCGTTGATCGAACCCGGCGCTACCGCCAGGCTCGCGCCGCGATTGCGCAGACCCAGGTCCACCGTACCACCGTCTGCAACCGTCACCCAGCCCGATGCTTCCCAGCATTTCTGGTGTTTGTCGACGGTCCATATTCCCGGCGCCTGGCTGACCGCAGCAGCATCGGCGTCATTGAACGTCGATACCGGGTCGGAACCGCAACCGAACATCAGGAATGCCGCCAGCAGCACCGGTACGACCATCAGGAGACCCGGACTTCGCCCCGCTTGACTTCTCTGCTGTGCCTTGTAACTCTTCATGGTACTATCCTCTTCCAACCAGTTCAGTAATCGTCTTCACCGTCGTTCGATGCATTGTCGCCGTTTCAGAATGAAGCAACTGCAATACCGGATGTCCGCATTGCCAACAGACAAAACGCACAAGAGGGACTAAGCGCCTGTCCCCGTTGATCTTGCCTGCCGTTCAGGATTTGTGCTGCCTGTGCGACGACTGCACACGAGTCTTGCGCCCGGACAGAAAACAATGGGGAGATGACTGTAAAGTGTGGGAAACGATCTACGCTTCGACCGGCACCACGTTGCGGAGTGTTTCGGCGTAGCGCGAATAGTACGGCGACGCCACGAGCTGCTGCCACAGCCCCGGCGAGTTTTCCCGGGCAAATGTCGACGCCAGCTCTTCCAGCCGGGCGGTGTGCCCTTGCGACGGATTGTCGTCGAGTTCAACCAGGCGGGTCAGACACTTTAGTTGCAGTTCAAACGAATGCTCGCCTTCGGCCCACGCCAGCGTCTTGAGATACAGTTCCCGGGCCCGTGACAGGTCCTGGCGCAGCCGCAGGCATTCGGCGGCCAGGAAGTCGGCATCGCGAGCGGCCAGGATAGAGCGTGACTCCCCGGCGATCTGTTGCACGTCGGCAACCAGCGCCTCGGTAGCGCCGACGTCCGACCGATTGACATGCAGCCGCGCCAGGGCAAGGAGCGCGCGCAGGCGATACTCGGTCGAGCCGATCGTGGTCGCCAGAGCTGCCGCTTCGGATATCAGGCGCAGGCCGGAGTCGAGGTCGCCGCCGGACGCTGCCAGGTCGCCCAGCCGTACCTTGCATTCGGCCTCCAGCTCCTGGTCGCCGACCCGGCAGGCGAACAGGTGCACCTCGTCGAATCGACGCCGGGCCGCAGCCATGTCGCCGGTGAGCAGGTCGAGATCGCCGATGTTGCCGACCGTGTACTGGTGAGCATGTTCGTCGTTGTTGCGGCGGAATACCAGGTCGGCCAATTCAAACAGTTCACGCGCCTCGGCAAACCGTCCCACAATCTTGCGCAGCGCCGCCAGGTTGCCGGAGGCATATGCTTCGTTCAGTCGATCCCCCAGGTTACGGAAAATGCCAAGGGCCTCGGTCATCAGTGCCTCCGCCTGTACGAAACGACCCTGCTCCCAGTGAATGATCGCCAGGTTGTTCAGCGTTTGTGCCCGCGAGAACATACCGGTGTCACGCGAGGCCTCGGCCAGCACTTCGGTATACACTTCAGCCGCTTCCGACAGCTTTCCTTCCGCCCACAACACCAGCCCGAGGTTGTTCCGGGACCGTCGCAGAATCTGACCGTCGCCGACCGTTTGCGCCGCACTAATCGCCTGTTCGCACAGCTCACGCGCCTCCGCGAAACGGCTCTGGCGGCGCAGGGTATCGGCAAGGATGTACAGGGCGCGGGCGCCGACCGACAGATCATCCTGCAGGGCCGGTGTCTTGAGTACAGCATTGAGGATGCCCGCGGCACGACCGTAGCGCGCCTGCTTTGACATCACATGCGCAAGTTCGACAGCAGCGCGGGCGGCGTCGAACGGTCGTGAGGCGGTCCGCGCAAATCGTCGCCAGCGACGCGCCACCCCTGACGCCGCCGTCAACTCGCCGCGCCCCAGGTAATGCTCGGTATGTAGACTGTAATAGAGCGACACCTGGTCCGACGACAGAATGTCTTCGCCGCTGCGTTCGATCACAAGGCGGCACCGCGCCAGCAGCTGAGATGCTTCCAGCACCGAGTGGGCGTCAACCGCCTGTCTCGCCGCTACCAGCGAGTAATACAGCGTTTCGCTGTCAGCCGCGGCATAGTAGAAGTGATGCGCCAGCACCGACGCCCGGACATGCCCCTCCGACTCAAACTGCCGCGCAAACAATTCGTGGAGGGCGCGACGGTGGGAGTGGGGGAGGCAGTCGTAAATCGACTCGGCGAGGGCATGGCTGACAAAACGATACCCGCCGCTGTTATTGCGCTCGAGGAGGCCACGGTGGCACAGCGACGTCAGTCGGTCCGACAGGTGCGGCCGGATGGAGGTCGTCACCGCCGGCATCAGGGCATCGACCGAGACATCGCCGCCGAGCACTGCCATCGCCTTCAGTATCGACCTGACCTCTTCATCGAGCTGGTCGAATTGCATGAGGTGAAGGGAACTGAGCGATTCCGGGATACGCACTTCGACATTCCCGACCAGCAGTTCCATCCGACCGTCAACAGTGTTCGGTCGCAGCGCTCCCGTCCCCAGCGAATGACGCATGTACTCGCGCACGAATCGCGGGTTGCCGTCGCCGGCGCGCAGCAACTGCTCGAATAACTGACGTTCGGCGGCGCCGTCGTGGAACGTCTGGCGGAACCACTGCCACCATTCATCATCTGACGGGTACCGCAGGCTTTCTTCGGCGACCACGGCCGGAGCATAGCGATCTGAGATCCCGGCCCGGCTGCTCAAACACACGAGCAGGCGACTGTCAACCAGGTCGTTCAGTATGGCCGGCAGCAACTCCTGGCTGTAATCGTCGGCTCGATCGATGTTGTCAATGGCTACCGCCGCCCGTTTGCGTACCATGGTGCGGAGACATGACGCCAGCAATCGCGCCGTCTTGTTGGCGCGCAGATCCATCGACAAGTGCTGTGTCCATTCATTATCGGGCCACTGCGTCCCGAGGACGTCATTGAGCAGCGGCAGCCAGCGAGCTTCAATCGTCTGTACAATGCGCGCTTCCAGCGATGTCTCGACTGAACCGCTGATCTCAAACACCTGTTGCAGCAGCTGGCGGATCAACCAGCCGCGACCGAACAGCAAGGCATGCTTGCAATCGAGGTATCGTGCCTGGCCGCGTCCCAGGTCACTCACCAGCGTTTGAAGCAGCGCTGTCTTGCCGGAACCGGCAGGCCCGGTCAGCGCAAAGTGGCGACGCCTGTTTTGGGCGATACGTCGCCATGCCCGCCGCAACAGCACCTGCTCGCGGGTCAAACCGATCACTTCGCCGTGGTGACGGGCGATCTCGGCAACTTCGTCGATACGCACCAGCCGATGCGCGGTGAGCGAACCATCCAAACCCTTCAATTGCAGCTCGATGTCGTCTGAAACGATGAGCGGTGGTGCTACCTCGCGCACGACGGCATCGAACACCACCTCGCCCGGGTTTCCAGCCGCCATGAGACGGGCCGCGAGATTGATGGCATCCCCGATTACAGTGTACTCCTTGCGGTGGGCGTCGCCTGCTTCACCGCAGAAGAGGGAGCCCTTGGCAACGCCGCAATTGACCATAAAGCCGTCGTCATTGGATTGAATCAAGCGATGCGCGCAGTGCAACGCTCGAACGGTATCGAGTTCATCAGCATTGGGGGCACCAAAGAGCACCAGGAGCTTATGCCCGCCGGCATACGGATCGACCCGCGCAATATTGCCGCCACTGGAATGAACTTCGGAGAACATTCGATCGAAGCGACCGGCCAGATCAGTGTTCGAGATCGCTTGGCCGGCATCGACGCGGGCGAACAGCACAACTACATTGCGCACCTCTGCCGCGACCTGCCCGGAGTCACCCGACGATGAGATTTTGCGGAGAATCTCGACCGGAAGGTACTTTTGCAGGATATCAGCGGAAGGTAACGGGCGGGCCGGTTCACAGAGCCGTCGCGAGGTATCTGTCGTATCCGCCTCGAATTCGGTAGTCCTGAGCAGGCTGCCGTGCGTTGCCTGATCACAGGCAAAAAAGACTTCGCGCACCAGCGGTCCGACCAGTTCAACTTCACGGCGCGACTCCGAGCCGCCCAGCGACAACAGGTCGAAAGCGCCGTACCCAACCCCGGCGTGCAGGGTAATGGGGCGTTGCGCCAGCAGTTCCCACCTGGTATTCAAGTCATCGACATGTTGGGAGACGTCATTGAAGTACGCCTGTGAATCGATGCGTCGTTCAAAGAACAGCCAGGCGGCATCCCCCGCGAATTTGACAATTTGCCCGCCGTGGGCGGCAGCCGTGGTACGGACAGTCGACAGTACCTTGTTCAGGATTTCCGCCACCTGCTCGACGCCATCCGGTGACGCCGCACACAACTCCCGGTTCAATCGCGTGAAACCAGAGACATCAAGACACATCAGCGTGCCATGATGACGGCTTCGGGTGTGAAGGTGGCCCGGCGAGGCGTGACGGTACCAGTCAACCAGGAGGGGGGGCAGGTAGGGCGTGAGTTTTGACGGGTACATGTACTATTGTCCCGGGAATACTATCAGTCGCACCACGAACAACAGCGATAGGTGCAGCGCCTGGTCGAAGTAAAAGCCCTGCCGGCTGCCGTTGAAATGGCGGGGCTTGATATAATCCTGAAGCCAGTGGGTTACGAATATCAGCGCCAGCAGCCCCCACAGGCTCAGGGTGAGAAAGTCGGCTCGCTCCGCTAAAATGAGCGCCAGCCCCAGAAAGAACGCTATCGTGACGGTATAGATCGATACGTGCAGCGTAAGTATCGCCACCGATGAATGCTTCTTCGCCGCCATGGTATCGGTCTGAAAGGCAAAGTCGCCGAAGAAATGTCCGAGTATGAGCAGAAACAGCGGGTCAATCATGGTCGGCCGCCGTTTGCCTGAGGGGCAGACGTACCATCACCGCCATACCTGAGGTTGATTTGCGTTCCACGGCCAGGTTACCGCCGTGAATTTCAACTATCGCTCGTATCATGCCCAGCCCCAGAGTATGATCATGAGGGTCACCCGACATGCCTGCATTCAACACGGCTGCCAGCTGCTCCTTGGATATGACAGCATCCCTGGCCGCCACGGTGATCGCGGCAAGTCTGTTTTCGGAATCATAAGTGAGCCGCACTGAAATAGGCGACTCGACGCGACCGCCGCTGTCGAGAAGTCGATCGGCTACGAAAATAATCACATTAAGCAATACCGATTGGACTTGTCCGGCCCGTAGCAGCAATTTGCTCGGAAAGTCGTCGTCGATCAGGTAGCTCAGGTCAAGCGATTCGTACCGCGGCATCGACTCCACCTGCTGCACAACCGCCCGCACCATCTGGCGCAGGTCGCTGAACGAAAAGTCGGTACAGTTGCAGCGATTGACCAGGTAGTCCTCGGCCAGCCGCCGCACCATCGTCTTGATCCGGTCCGCCTCGGAACGAACCTCGATCAACGGAGCGCGGTCGTTCATCGGCTGATTCTCGACCAGCTGATCGATGCGCAGGTGCAACTCGTTCAGCATCCGACACACCCCGTGGGCCATCTCGACAGCGGCATGCTGTGCCGCCGTGAACTTCTCGTAGTCGGTGGTAACGTGAATCTGCTCTTCCAGGTCGGAGATGTCGTGGCAGAGCACGAGGTAGAGGATGCCGTCGGGATGACCGGTCAACGCACGGATCGACATGTGCACCGGGAACGGCTTGTTGCCGCGACGCCCGATAACCTGCCCCGTCCAGGTCTGGATCAGGTCCTTGCGCAGGTCGGCAAAGGAGAACCCGACGAACAGGTTGCTGATGTTCCCGCGTCGCCCGCTCGAGTCCAGTTCGAACATTGCCAGTCCGGCATGATTGATGCGAAACAGCTCACCCTTGGCGGTGGCCAGTATGACGGCCGACGGTGTCTGGTCGATGATGCAGTCAAGGAACGAATTCAGTCCGATCAGTTCATGGTTGGTCTCGGTCAGGATGCGATTGGCTTCCTCCAGCATGCGCACCTGCCGATCGTCCGACTCCCGTAACTTGCGGCTGAGGCTTCGCAGCACCTTGGTCGCGAGGGCCGGCTGCTGACGGATCGCTCGTTCGAATTGTACGCGGTTGAACTCGAGTACTTCGCAGGCATCCTCTGCCTCAACCGTTGCCGATCGCGGCGACGATTCGACCAGCGCCATCTCGCCGATGAATTCACCGGCCGAGCGATGGGCTATCACCCGCATGCGGGTGCCGTCGCTCGAACGTTTCGAGATGCGAACCCGCCCGCTCAATACCAGGAGCATGGTATTGCCCGGGTCGCCCTCTGCAAAGATCTGCTGGCCCGGCAGATACTTGCCGTACTTACCTGCAAGTTTGTTCAGGAACAGATCGAGGGCGATTTTGGTAGTATCCTGCCCTGTCTTCATACTTACATGATCGGTGTTCGCGCAACGCCCCTTTAGGCCATAGCCGGGAGCATCTTCGGTTAGTTGCAGGCCGGCCGCTGTTCCATACTGGAACAACTCGGCAGTGTGTGGGAATGGTCCCATACTCAGCCCCGGAAGGACCGGCGACAGACTGCCCCGGCTCCTGCCGGCACCGGTTGTAACACACTGCCCCCGAACCGCTTGGCGACTGGATGGGGCTGTCCGGAACGACGCTTGCTTAAAACCCCACCTTCGATATATAGCCACGCCGGCCAGGCTGTCGGCCGCCGGAAATACTCGCGACCATACCGGTCGTTTCCGCCCAAGGAGACTGTTATGCGACTCCAGACTCTTACCGTGATATTACTCGTGGCCTTTGCCGCCGCGTCGGGGCTGTCCGCCCAGCCCATTTTCGAGCACCGATTCGACTATCGTGCCGCTGACGGATCATGGAACGCCGACGTTGCCGACTTCGACGGTGACGGTTTCGTCGATGTCGCCGTCGCCGGATCACAGGGCGTTTCCTTCGCCGTACTGTTCAATGACGGTACCGGTGACTTCTCTGATCGCCAGACTGTCTCGACGACCGATGGCGGCTGCAAATATCTCGCGGCCGGTGACGTCAACGGTGACGGCTGGCCCGATGTGGTCGTAAGCTGTGAGTTCCGAAGCCAGGTTAAGGTCTTCCTTAACGACGGCGCCGGCACCCTCGTCTTCAATGCCTCGTATGCCGCCGGCAGCAGTCCCGGCGCCGTAAGTCTTGCCGACTTCACCGGCGACGGTCTGCTCGACATCGCGGTGGTCAACCAGTCGGCCCTGCAGAGTTCGGTCTCGCTGCTCCCCGGCCAGCCGGGTGGCAGTTTTGGCTCGATCTCGAGCACCAGCATCGGTCGGTTCGCCGGTGGCTCGGTTGTGGCCGATTTCAACGGTGACGGCAGCCCCGACATCGCCGTCGGCTGTAAAGCTTCTCGCGATGTCTGGATCCTGCTTAACGACGGCAGCGGATCATTCTCAATGTCCAGTCTGGCCGTTCCCGGTGGCGACGCCGTGACCGCAGCCGACTTTGACGATGACGGTGATCTCGATATCGCCGTTGCCAACTGGATGTTCAACAGTATCTCAATACTCACCAACACCGGCGCCGGGTCGTTCAGCCCGGGGGCTGCCGTGCCGGGCGGTGGTGCCTCCTCGGCCGGTCCGGTTTGGATCGCCGCCGGTGATGTCTCCGGTGATGGTCTTGCCGACCTGCTCACCGCCAACATGAGCCTCGACAGCGCCGGCGCATATATCAATGGCGCCACCGGTTTCGGCGCTCCCGATCGCTATGCTATCGGTGACAATCCGCGGTGGGTAGGACTGTTCGATGTAGACCGGGACAATGCGCTCGATCTCCTCGCCGCCAACGAGTACTCGGACGATATCAGTGTCTGGAAGGGCATGGTCGTACCGGACGGCTCTGATCAATGCGTCGATGTCGACGCCGATGATGTGTGCGACAGCGTCGACAACTGCGTCGACGTCGCTAACGCCGACCAACTTGACAGCGATGCCGACGGTATCGGCGA
>CAZJCK010000030.1:13919-38372 GCA_964544635.1 uncultured Ignavibacteriales bacterium
GCGTCGACGTCGCTAACGCCGACCAACTTGACAGCGATGCCGACGGTATCGGCGATCTGTGCGACGCCTTCCCGTTCGATCCGGCCAACGACGCCGATGGTGACGGTATCGGCGCCAACGAAGACAACTGCCCGGCAGTCGCCAACGGCGACCAGCTTGACAGCGATGCCGACGGTATCGGCGACCTGTGCGACGCCTTCCCGTTCGATCCTGCCAACGACGCTGACGGTGACGGTATCGGTGCCAACGAAGATAACTGCCCGGCAGTCGCTAACGGCGACCAGCTTGACAGCGATGCCGACGGTATCGGCGATCTGTGCGACGCCTTCCCGCTTGATCCGGCCAACGACGCCGATGGTGACGGTATCGGCGCCAACGAAGACAACTGCCCGGCTGTCGCCAACGGCAGTCAGCTTGACATCGACGGCGACGGTCTCGGCGATAAGTGCGACAACTGTCCGATGGTTGCCAACCCTGATCAGGCTGATTTTGACGGTGACGGTTATGGTGATGCCTGCAGCATCGGCAGTATTCTTGTGCGGACGATGGACGAGTCCGAGCCGGTAGCCGATGTACCGGTCATTCTCTTCGACAGTACAAACAACCGGATCGACAGTCTTGTCACCGATGGCGATGGCGCGGGTGTGTTCCCTGACCTGCCGTTCGCAACCTATCGAGTTGGTGCCGGTACGCCGCCCGAAGACTATCGTGCGCTGCGCCAGCAGTACCTGGTGTACCTCGTGACCGAGGTTGACACAGTATTTATCAGCCTCGAAAAGATGCACATCCAGGCCGACTGGCGCCCGCGCGGCAAAGGCTTCTGGATGAACCTGCTCCATGGCTGGCACCACTGGAAGAAAAACCTCAAGGAGATCTGGCTCGAAATGTGCGATCTGATCGAGCGCATCCGCATCTTTATCAATGAGCATCCCGAGCACCCAATCGCGGTGCTGGAAATTGATGAACACGCCAACTGCAACCAGCGCCTCAAGGATCTGCGCGACGCCATCTTCCCGCATCGCCACCAGACCATACGCGATATGGCGCGGGCGCACTATATCATTATGCTCCTCAATCTGGTCTCTGGTCGTCTGCACGACAGCACGCACGTAGTCATCCGTCCCCGCGGTGGTCGCTCGCATGACGGTAACGAGGTGAAACCGGGCAACGGCAACGGCCGTGGCCACAACAACAGCCCGGCCGTCGAGCAGCCGATTCTCATTTCGCAGGTCGTCACCTACTGCGGTGACCTGCTTACTGACGATGACCCGTACAACGACAGCCTCGTGTACGAGATTGCGGTGCGCATCAACGAGGGTCAGCCGATCGACGACGGTCTTGTCGATCCGTCAACACCGGTCTATAGTTATGTACCGGAAGATGTGGCGTCCGACAATGATCAGGGCGAAGCGGAATTGCCGGGTTCTTTCAGCCTGGCCCAGAATTATCCCAATCCGTTTAACCCGACTACCGTCATCGCCTACTCGCTGCCGTCAGCGGGCGAAGTCAAGCTGGTCGTCTACAACGTCATCGGTCAGCAGGTTGCGACGCTGGTCGACGACGAACAACCGGCCGGTTACTACCAGGTTGAGTGGAACGGTACCGCCGATTCCGGCGCCGACGCCGCCAGCGGTGTCTACTTGTACCGAATCTCCTTCAACGGCAATACCAGCGAGACACGCAAGATGATGCTCGTGAAGTAATCGCTCGCATTTCGCCTTCATTGAACGCCCGGTCGACCTTGTCGTCGACCGGGCGTTTTTGCTGGCGGTCGACGTTCCGTTCGTGCACACCGATCGCGAACTCGTTGCGCTCCAGGCCAGAAGCAACCGCCGACCTGCCGACAATACCGCTGTTTATGGGCCAAAACAGCAGTTGCGAGCGACGGCACGGTAGTTGCATAGACTGACAATCAAGATCGCAGCGCTGCTCCGATCTTGTTGATACGATTGAATCGCCTGTCACGATTATCATTGGAAGGAGTATAGGTGACACGTCAACAACAGGAATTTCGAAACCAGGTGCTGACAATATTCCCCGGCCTCGTTCGTCTGGCCAGTACCATCGCCTCCGACGAGCAAGCGGCCGGAACGTTGATTGAGAAAGCGATTGCCACGATGTATCGAGACAGTGGCGGAGTTGTCAGCCAGGACCACCGTCCCGCTTTGTTTAAGTCGCTGATAGATGCCGCCGATGAATCGGTGCTTCCGTACAAACGGGCTGATCACCGCAACCGAATCAGGAAACAGCTCGACGAAGTCACTCACGATACAACCGGATCGGCTGTCTACGATGCCGTCAACGGTGACATGTATGGTCGCGGTGATGTTGCCGACATTCGACGGCAGGTCGACGAGTCCGCCGACCGACCCAGTCTTGAAAACTTGCACCCGATGACCCGCATTGTGCTGCAATTGAAACTGCAGGAAGGGCTCAACTATGATGAAATCGGCCACGTCTGCGGCCTGTCGCGCGACGAGGTGAGAGCCTTTCTCATGCTCGGCCGCCGTAAGGTTGTCGACGAGATCGTGCAGGACACCCTCTCTGATAACGGCATCGAAACGTCTGAATGCGACACCGATGCTCCTCGGACAAGTGCCGGCTGAGGCCATGCCACTGTCGACCGCTGAACAAGAAAGGCTGTTTGATCGCATGTACGCCCGCGCCGACTTTTCCTATGCCGCTGAGCCGCCGCCGCGGTTGATGCAGGTAGTGTCGCGGCTTGACGAGAACGCGCGCGCCCTCGACCTGGGGTGTGGTGACGGTCGGGTGGCACTTTACCTTGCCGAGCAGGGCATTTCGGTTACAGCAGTAGATATCTCTCGTCGCGGCCTCGAAAAGCTCCGAAAATTCGCTGAAGAACGCGGTCTCGTCGAACGTATCGAAACCGTCAAGGCCGACGTCCGTTCGGTGGCGCTGGAGGAGGAGAGCTTTGACCTGATCGCCGCTGTAACGGTCCTTGACCATCTGCCGGGTCAGGACGTTGCACCCACTTTTGCCCGAGTCCTGAGATCGCTGAAAGTCGACGGCTATCTCTATGCCTCGGTGCACCTTGCCCTGGATCCCGGAAATACCGCCGGCGAGACCCCCGAGAGCGAATCGGCGGCTGCCATTGAGCACTACTTTGACCGCGGCGAGCTGCGGCGTCTTGCCGAAAGCCACCTCGCTGTCGAAGCGTACGAAGAACGCCGGGAAGAAGATCGCACTCACGGCGATCGGCACTTTCATGCGTTCGCCGAACTGCTCGGGCGCAATCTTTCACCGCAGCTTCGACTCATCTGACCGTTCGCCGCATTCGTCATGAATACTCCCAACCAGAACCAGACCAGCCACGGCAACAGTTCGCCGACCCGCAATGCCCTCAAGGTAGTCGCCACCGTCGGCGGCATTATCCTCGCCGCCTATCTCTTCGATGTACTCCTGATGATTTTCGCCGGCATCCTGTTGGCCGTGCTGCTCGACGGTCTCACTCGGCTGGTGCAGAAACTGGTCCCCGCCCCGCGCGGTGTTGCCCTGGTGCTGGTGGCCACCGGCATTCTGGTACCGCTCTTTCTGATTGGTTGGTTGTTCGGACCTGCCCTCCTCGGTCAGCTTGATACCCTCACCGATCGCTTTCCCGACGCCTTCAACAGTCTCGAGCAGTCGATCCGAAATACCTCAATTGGTAACAAGATTCTGGGGGCGCTGCCTGACCCGGCGGGCATGCTGACTGACACCAGCGGGCTGCTCGGCGGTATTGCCGGTGTCTTCTCCGGCGTCTTCGCCACGGTAGCAAATGTGATCCTGGTGTTCTTCGTTGGTATCTACGGTGTGATAAGTCCGCATACCTACATCAGTGCTTTCGTACGCATCTTTCCCGAGCATCGGCGTGAGCGGGTCCGCGACGTAATTGCCACCGTGGGGAAAGTGCTTCGCCGCTGGCTGGCCGGACGTTTCAGCACCATGGTGGTTGTTGGAGTACTCATAGGAGTCAGTTTCTGGATTATCGGAATGCCCATGGCCGGCACGCTCGGCGTGATCACCGCCCTGCTGTCGTTCGTGCCGTTCCTCGGGCCGCTGATAGCGATAATACCCTCGTCGCTGGTGGCCCTCGTCGAAGGACCATCGATGATTATCTATGTCCTGCTGGTCCATGCCGTCGTTGAAACGCTCGAGGGAAATATCATTACGCCCCTCATCCAACTCGAGGCGGTCTCATTGCCGCCTGCCATACTCATTTCAGTGCAGATTGTCATGGGCCTGCTCGCCGGCGCCGTCGGTGTGCTCCTGGCTACGCCGCTGGCCGTGACGATCATCGTCACCGTGCAGATGCTTTACATCCGCGACGTTCTCAAAGACGAAGTTACCATCCTCGGTCACCCCTGACGTTGCCTATGCCGTCACCCGCTTTAGCTTCTCTTTCATACTCGACAACGAAACCGCCGAGCGCCCGATCGTGCGCCACGGATCTTCGCGCCGCGACATCCGCCGGAACAGGTTCCGGATTGTGAAATCACGCGGCGTTAACTTCGACGATTTGACTTCTTTCCACTCCAGTGGCGTCGCCACCGGCGCTCCCTCGCGTGCCCTGACGCAGTACGGCGCCACCATGGTCTGGCCGTACGCATTCCGGTTGGTATCAAGAAACAACCGCCCCTTTCGCTTCTTTTTCTGCTGCTCGACCGTAAGCTCCTCGGGATGACGGTCGACCATGATCTCGGCAATCGACCGTGCCGTTGCTCGCACTTCGTCGAAATCACTGTCGCGGCGCAACGGCACTACCACGTGAATGCCCGATGACCCGGTGATCTGCACGAAAGTGGCGATTCCGATATCGTCAAAGAAATCGTGAAAGGCGATGGCAGACCGCCGGACGACGTCAAAGTCATCACCCGGTGGATCAAGGTCAAAAACCATACGATCCGGCGAATTCAGCTTGTCCTGACGGCTCAGCCAGATGTGCGGAGTCACACATCCCTGGTTCGCCAGGTATACCAGTGCAGCCGCCTTTTCGATCACAACCTGGCGATTGCTGCCGCCCTCAATGTCGACGACCTGTGAGTCGATCCAGTCAGGGAAGTAGTCCGGCAGCTTTTTGTGATAGAAGCCGCTCTTCCTGATGCCGTCCGGGAATCGGTGCATGGAGATTGGTCGTCCCTTCGTATGCGGCAGGATATACTCAGCCGCTTTGCGGTAATACTCAACCAGATCCCCCTTGGTCAGGCCGGCCGCAGGAAAGAAGACCTTGTCTTCATTCGACAACTCTATCGCATACTTGCCGACTCTCATGTTCTAACCTTCCTTTACCACGCTGCGCGCTTTCTTATCGCGCCTGAGACCGAGATATCGCGGGTGGCGCAAGCGATTGTCCCGCGTCCACTCGGTAAACCCGATTTCGGCGACCAGCCGGGGCGTCACCCAGTGTACGTTCTTATCAGTCGGGTGCTTGCTGTCGTACGGACTGGTCTGGCGTTCCAGTGATTGCAACCGCTCACCCAACTCCGACAATGTCGCATCGTCGAACCCCGTTCCCACCTTGCCCGCATATTGCAGCTTGTCATACTTGTAGTATCCCAGCAAAAGGGCGCCGAAACCGGTCCGCTCACCCTTTGGGTCGGTAAAGCCGCCGATCACCAGCTCCTGGCGGTTGCCGCATTTGAACTTCAGCCAGTTACCCGAACGGCTGTGCGCGTATGTCGCCCCAAAGTCCTTGGCGATCAAGCCCTCCCAGCCCTTCTTGCACGCTTCCTTGAGCAAGGCTTCGCCTGACTCGCGACGGTACCGCGTCATCCGAATCCTGTTGGTGGGGGAGTGGAGCTTCTTCAGAATGGCCTTGCGCTGCTTGAGCGGCAGCTTGTCGACATCATACCCTTCCGCATGTACAACATCGAAGACATACAGGTATACCGCCACCGACGACTTCCTCGCTTCCTCCGGATCCTTGATTTTCATTCGTGCCTGCAACCGCTCGAAACTTGAAACATTGCCCTTAAACGCCACAATCTCACCGTCCACCACAAATTGCTTTGACGGCTGCCTGGCCAGTTCCGTCACCAGTTCCGGGTACGTATCATTCAGTTTCTTTCGGTTCCGCGAATAGAGTGTGACTTTCTTCCCGGACCGTACGACAATGCAGCGTTCACCATCGAGCTTACGCTCATATATCCACTCCGGATCGGAGAAATGATCGTGTGTCAGTTTTGCCAGCATCGGCTTGCGAAAGCGCGGTTGTTTGCCGCTCGTTGCGTCATTGCGCCACGATTTCGGTATAATGTCGTTACTCTTTTTCGTCATCTTCAATCTGTTTCATGGTACGATCCGACTTTGCCGACTTGCTCTCGCTGCTGACCGGATTGCGTCGGGCGTCGGCATGATCATCCTTCATTTTGATCAACAACCACTGGTCCTTCTTTTCCTTTTTGAAGCGTCGCAATGCATACCCACCTTGCAACTTCTTGCCGTCAAGCGACACCTCGATCTGGCCGCGCTCATAACATTTCTGCATCGCCACCGGGCGGCCGTTGTCCTTCTTCAGATTGGTGTAAGTCCCCTCGTCCCAGACCATTACCGTACCCCCGCCATACTCATCTTCCGGAATCACGCCTTCAAAGTCGGCATACGACATCGGGTGGTCCTCGGTTTCCACTGCCAGGCGTTTGTCCTTCGGATCGGTGCTCGGTCCCTTGGGTACCGCCCACGACTTGAGTGCGCCATCGATCTCAAGACGAAAGTCGTAATGCAGGCTGCTGGCATCGTGTTTCTGTATCACGAAAGTGCGACCGCCCTGCTTCGATTTGCCGCTGTCTTTTGGCTCTTTGGTCTTGCGAAAGTCCCGCTTGGAGTGGTATTCGCTCAATTTCTTCTTTTTCATGACGTTCCCGCGTGTGAAAGTTCTTCTCACGACACGCATTGTCGTGTCGGGAAACAATTCAGCTACCACGATAAACCGTGCCGCCGGTTGATCTTTCAAGCAAATCTATTGCCTGAACACATTGCCATTGGCTGGTATGCGCGTCGCGCATGTCGAATGCGATGCAGCCTCACATATCCCGGCAAGGCGTTTGCTTCACTCATAAGCGAATACGTGAATACGATTATGAAGATGAAAAGAAGAGTGAGACGAGCTACAAAAACAAGGAGCTTGAGCATAATGAACGCGCACGCTATCAGGCTACGCAACACAACGCTGCTGTACATGGTCTGGTTATTGCCGACACTGCTTGCCCTCATATTAGCTCCCGGCACGACCGGGCACGGCCAGGAGGCGTCGGCAGCCGATCTAAGCGACGCCCGGATCTCAAACGCCATACAACTGCAACTGCAGGAATCTGACCCTGTCCCGGCGCACCTGATCGACATCAACACCATCAATGGAGTTGTCACTCTCAGTGGCAGCGTTGGTCACCTGCTGGCACGCGAGCGCGCCGCCGAACTGGCGCGAACAATTCGCGGCGTACGAACCGTAATCAACAACATCACAGTCAAGCCGGTCAACCGAGCCGACCAGCAGGTAAAGAGTGATGTCCTGGCCGCCCTTGATGCCGATGCCGCCACTGATACCCTGGCAATCGAGGTTGAGGTCACCAGCGGGATCGTTACCCTTGGCGGCGAGGTCGAATCCTGGCCGGAACGACACCTTGCTGAAGAAGTCGCCCAGGCCGTACGTGGCGTGCGACGCGTTGACAACGCCATCGACGTTGACTTGGTCGAGGCGCGACCGGTTGACGAAATTCGCGGCGACGTCGAGCGACGCCTGGCGGCGGATGTCTGGGTTGACGACGGACTGATTGAAGTCAGCGTCGAGAATTCGACCGTTACCCTCAGCGGCACCGTCGGATCGTCCTGGGAACGCCAGCGCGCCATCGCCGATGCCTGGGTAACCGGGGTGTCCGACGTTCAGGCCGAGAATCTCGATGTCTCTTTCGTCGCCCGCGATGAACTGAGACGCGAAGACTTCTGGTCCAATGTGTCTGACAGCCAGATCCATGCTGCTGTCGTCGATGGTATGATGTATGACCCGAGAATTCCAGCGTTCGACGTTGATGTCACTGTCGAAGATGGCGTTATCACGCTCGACGGCCGAGTCGGCAGTCTGGTGGCCAAGAGGGCAGCCGCGGAAATAGCCCAAAACACCGTCGGCGCCAAACTGGTGCACGACATGGTCATGGTGCGGCCCGAGCAATTGCTTGCTGACAAGCCGCTGGCTGAAAAGGTGCGCGGCGCTATCGAGCGTGATCCGTACCTGTCAGAAGAAGATGTTACCGTTGCTGTACTTAATAACGAGGTCAAACTTCGCGGGACAGTGGAGAGCGAATTCGAGAAGAACCATGCCATCGATGTCGTCGAACGAATCGGCGGGGTCGTTGCCGTAACATCCCATCTGACATTCCCGACTGAAGCTGCCGAGAAGAGCGACTGGGCGCTGAAGAACGATATCGAGTCCAAACTCTTCTGGAGTTCGGTGGTGGAGGAGGGTGACATCACGGTGAGTGTTGACGATGGCGTGGTGACTCTCGACGGCACCATCGACACGTGGCGTGAAGGTATGATCGCTGTGACGCAGGCTTATGAAGCCGGTGCCAGCGATGTTGTCAACAACCTCGACATCAGGTACGGTCACATAATGAATTTTGGACTGCATTAGTCAGGCTGGTGTGTGGGAGCACACCTGATTAAGTCGGGTTGACCGGGCCTCACGGGGTCCGGCATCCCGCATAATGTAAGGAGGTTTTACAGATGTTTATAGGCGAACTCATTCTCGCATTTTTCGTGGCGCTCATCGTGGCCCTGCTGCTTGGCGGCTTGATGGGCTGGGAACGCCCCGGCGCGCCGGGTGGGCCGGCCTCGGTACTCTTTCTCTTTGCCATCATCTTTCTCGCCACCTGGGCGGGAGGTGTCTGGCTGGTGCCGTTTGGCCCGATAATGTGGGGCGTAGCATGGCTGCCGTTTGTTGCCGTTGCCCTGTTCGTGGCGCTGCTGGTCGCCGCCCTGGTGCCGCCGCGCCGCCGCCGGGCAACCGTAACGGAAGAACAGAAGATGGAAAAGCGCGCCGGTGACGAAGCCGAGGCCGTACTGACCGGCTTCTTCTGGGTCTTTGTCTTAGCCCTTGTCGCCGCCGTCATTATCGGCTACGCCGCGTAAAATTAAAATAATGTCCGGCCCAAACTGCACCCCTGCAACCACGGGTCGGCGAAACGAAGAAACACAACAGAGAACGAAAGGAGATTCTCATGGCTTTAGTAAGAGATGTAATGACAACCAAGGTGAAAGCAGTCAGTCCCGACACCAAGGTAAGTGATGCTGCGGCACAGATGAAATCCAACGACATCGGTTTCCTGCCGGTGGCGAAGGGAAACAATGTGACCGGCGTCCTGACCGACCGTGACATCACCCTGCGCGTCGTCGCCGAGGGTAAGGACCCCAAGACCGTGACGGTCAACGACATTATGACCCAGGGCGTGGAAAGCTGTTCGCCCGACGATGGTGTCGATACCGTAATCGACATGATGAAGAGCAAGCAGATTCGCCGCGTCGTTGTTATGGATAAGAACAACAATCTCACGGGTATCTGTTCGCTGGGTGACCTGTCGCTGCACGCTGAAAAAGAAACCAGCGGTGAAGTCCTGAAGGAAGTATCCAAGGACAAGTAGTTGGCTGAACCACTCATCACCGATGACTGCATTACGGAGTAACTATGGATCTCGAGTTACTGTCGAGACTGCACAATGACCGGGACAGCAAGGCTGTCCTGCTGGTCCTTGACGGTCTCGGTGGTTTACCCGGCCACGGCAGCGGCAAGACCGAACTGGAAGTTGCCGATACGCCGAACCTCGATCACCTGGCTCGCTCGGGTGTGACCGGACTCCACGTGCCGGTCGCGCCCGGTGTCACGCCCGGCAGCGGGCCCGCCCATCTCGGGTTGTTTGGTTATGACCCGCTGACGTATCAGGTTGGCCGCGGTGTGTTGTCGGCGCTGGGCATCGACTATGACCTCAAACCGGATCATGTCGCTGCCCGCGGCAACTTCTGCACCGTTGATGACGACGGTCGGGTTACCGATCGCCGGGCCGGTCGGATTCCCTCAGAAGAGGGCGAAGAGTTGTGCAAAAAGATCGACGGTATCGAAATCGATGGCGTCACCTGTGACGTTCGCCCGGTTCGGGAGTATCGCTTCCTGCTGGTGCTTCGCGGCCGCGACGACCTGCACGGCGACATTGCCGACACCGATCCCCAGGCAACGGGCGTAGAAGCGCTCAAACCGAAAGCGCGATCAAAGGCGTCGGAAGAAACGTCGCGCATCGCGCAGAAGTTTGTCGAAGCCGCAGCCGAACGGCTGGCGGACGAAAAATCGGCCAATATGCTCCTGCTGCGCGGCTTCTCACAAAAGCCGGACTGGCCGACATTGACCGATACATACGGCATCCGCGCCGCCAGTATTGCCTCATACCCGATGTATCGCGGGGTCGGCAAACTGGTCGGTATGAAAGCACATGCCGTAAAGAACGAGCCGGCCGCCGAAATCAAACTGCTCTCGGAACTCTGGGATGACTATGATTTCTTCTTCGTGCACATCAAGAAGACCGACAGTTATGGCGAGGACGGAGACTTCAATGCCAAGGCGAAACTCATAGAGAAGGTTGACACCGTCATACCGAACCTCATGAAGTTGCAACCCGACGCCCTTGCGATCACCGGCGACCACTCGACGCCGGCAGCAATGAAAATGCACAGCTGGCACCCGGTGCCGCTGCTGCTATGGTCAGAGGTGTGCCGCCCCGATCGGGTTGAATCGTTTGGTGAACGGCCGTGCGAATCGGGCAGCCTCGGCGCCAATATGCCGGCCATTGACATCATGCCCATCCTCATGGCCAACGCCGGGCGCCTCGAAAAGTTTGGAGCCTGACCACAATGCCCCCGAATCAGATTGTTACGCTTACCATGAATCCATCGATCGACCTGACCACCAGCGTCGACCACGTGCAGGCCGAGAAGAAACTGCGCTGCAACGAGCCGGTGTACGAACCTGGCGGCGGCGGCATAAACGTGTCACATGTCGTCAAGGAGCTGGGGGGGGAATCACTCGCCTGCTATGTAGCGGGCGGTCCCAACGGCGACCTGATGAAACAACTCGTCGATCAAAACGGGTTAAACAGTCGCGTGCTGCCCACTGAAAATATGACGCGTAAGAACATCACGGTGGGGGAGGAGCAATCGGATCAGCAGTTCCGCTTTGTCATGCCCGGCCCGGAACTGTCGGAACGGGAATGGAAGAACGTCCTCGATACTGTCGAGTCCCTTGACCCGTCACCGAAGTACATCGTCGCCAGCGGATCACTTCCGCCTGGCGTGCCTGACGATTTCTACGGTCGGATCGTCGATGTCGGCAATCGCATCGGCGCCCGCACCATTATCGACACCTCCGGCAAGCCCCTCGCCGCCTCGGTGGAAAAGGGTGTCTTTCTCCTGAAGCCGAATATGCGCGAGTTGCAGGACCTCGTCGGCCGGCAGATCGAGTCCGATGAAGAAATCGAAGGCGCCGCACGCAAGCTGCTCGAACGCGAGTGCTGCCGCGCTGTTGCGGTGTCACTCGGCGCCGGCGGTACCGTGCTGGTCACTCCGGATGGCACCACCAGATTCCGCTCACCAACCGTGCCGGTGCGGAGCAAGGTCGGAGCCGGCGACAGCATGGTCGGTGGTATTGTCTTTAAGCTTGTCGACGGTGCGTCGGTCGAGGAAGCGGTCATGTTCGGTACTGCCGCCGGCGCCGCTGCCGTCATGACACCGGGCACGGAATTGTGCCGAAAAGACGACGTAGAACGATTATTCACTGCCATGCAGGAGGAACAGCAATGATCAACACCACTGATGCCTCAACCCGCGAGATGACTTCGCGACAGAAACTCTGGGACGTCGACGATTACCGTCAGTTCACCGGCAACGAGGCCATTGACCGCATCCTGGAGAAAGCGGAACCGCTGCGTGATATCCATGTTGCCCATGTCAATGCCACTTACTACGGCGGCGGCGTTGCCTCCCTGCTGTCGTCGTTCTCGCTGTTGCTCAACAGTGTCGGTATCAAGACCGGCTGGCGTGTTATCCAGGGTTCGCCCGACTTCTTCTCGGTAACCAAAAAGATGCACAACGCCCTGCAGGGCGGTGACATAAACCTGACCGACCAGAAAAAGGAAATCTACGAGAATGTCATCTACGAAAATGCCATCCGCAATCATCTCGATCACGACGTTGTCATCATACATGATCCGCAACCACTGCCGCTTATCAACCACTACCGTCGTCGCAGCCCCTGGATCTGGGTCTGCCATGTTGACCTGACACAACCTCATAGCGAACTCTGGAACTACCTGCGCGATCATATCGAAAAGTATGATGCCGTCGTCATGTCGCTCGAGGACTACAAGCAGGACCTGGTCACGCCGCAGATGTTCATTCGCCCTGCCATCGATCCATTCAGCATCACCAACAAGGAGTTGTCTGATGAGGAAATCGACGAACGCCTGGACCACTACGACATCCCGACCGACCTGCCAATCGTGACCCAGATCTCGAGGTTCGACAAATGGAAAGATCCGGCCGGGGTAATCGAGGCATTCAAGAAGGCGCGCAAGGAAGTCGACAGCACTCTCGTCCTGCTGGGTAATATCGCCACCGACGACCCGGAAGGCGACGAGGTCTATCAGCAGCTTCGCGATCAGTGTGAAGACCGGATTATCATTATGAGTCAGCAGGATACGGCGCTGGTCAACGCCCTGCAGCGAAAGGCGGCCGTCGTCGTCCAGAAATCGATACGGGAAGGTTTTGGCCTGACTGTCGCCGAAGCAATGTGGAAGGGTGCCCCGGTGATCGGTGGTAACGTTGGCGGTATCAAGTACCAGATCGAAGACGGCGAGAGCGGCTATTTGGTCTCTTCCGTCGATGAAACCGCCGAACGCATGGTGACACTGATGAAAGACGAAAAGCTCCGTCACGAAATGGGGCAAAAAGCGCACCGGACAATTGCCGACAGATACCTGCTGACTCGATATCTGGAACAGTACCTCGATCTCATCCATTCTATAGAAACGAGTTTCAAGGTACGCGTATCTGACGGGGAACTGTTACCGAAGGGATAATCCGATGGCTGATGACTTTAGCTCACGCATAGCACAACACTTGGAAGACTGGCAAAAAGCGATTGAAGAAATCGAGGAGCAGGCGCAGTCGGTCGACACGTTCGACAAGCTCGAACTGCTGGCTCGTGCCGAACGGCTGCGCACGAAGAGCCGGGAAATCGAGCGCAACCTCGAGTTGCTCGAAGAAGTTGACGAGGACGGCAGGGTCGACGAAATCCGGAAGGAAATAGAGAACATTGAACAGGAAGTCGGCAAGATGCTTGCCGAAGCCCGGGACGAGACTCGCAAACGAATCGGCGGCGACTGATCGACTCACCTGCGTGTGATGCATCTTCACACTTCTCGCATTCCGCACCGCAAGCTCTTGTAAAAACCTGCCCTCCAGGGCGCCCGTACCTGCTGCGCCCGGCACGCTTCTTGTTGTCTATTATGGATGTAACATAATCTCTACGAAGGAGTGTGATCGTGACTGACAAACAAACCTATATTGACAAGCGACAGGCACAACTTGACGAATGGCAGGCTAAGATTGACATGCTGAAGGCCAGGGCAAAAAAGGCCACGGCCGACACCAGGTTGGAACTGGAAGATTCCATCAAGCAGATCGAAGCCGCCCGTGAGGCCGCTGAACAGAAGATCAGCGAAGTGCAGCAGTCTGGTGACTCGACGTGGGAGAATGTCAAATCCGATGTCGAAGCGGCCGTCAATAACCTCAAACAGGCAATGGGACGTCTGACCGGCAGTAAGTAGCTCCGGCGCCGTTCTGTGAGTCACTGGAGGTAAAACGCACCATGCTACGCACGTTATCCAGTCTCTATAGATATACACTGTGGACTCGGGAGGGTGAGCTTGGCGATATCGCTGATATCTACTTCGAAGACGACACCTGGGTTATTCGCTATCTCGTTGTTGACCTCAACCGCTGGTTGACCGGGCGCAAGGTACTGATACCACCGTCCATCGCCGACCGACCGAAGGACGAAGCCGGCCAGATACCGGTGGCGATGACCCGGGAATCAGTCCGGACCTCGCCCGATTTCTCCTCCGAAGAACCGGTCAGTCGTCAACTCGAAGATCAACTGCACTCGTTCTTCGGCTGGCAGCCATACTGGTCGGGTGAGACGGAAGGCGGCGTGGTGTCACCCCGGATGCCCGAAGGTGACGAGATGACCGGCGATCGCCAGGCCGATTCGGTTCCGGGCGACGCCCCTCGAGGTGATCCCCACCTGCGCTCGGCGCGCGACATCTCCGGCTACAAGGTCCAGGCTGTACGCCAGCCGGTTGGCACCCTGACCGATTTGTTGATCGATGACGAGTCATGGATGGTTCGCTATCTGGTGATCGACGTCGGCCGGCCCGACACGACCCGCCAGGTTGTCGTCGCCGCCGATACTGTAGAAACCGTCGACTGGCGGCAATTCGCCGTCTATCTCGAACTTGAACGTGAAAGTGTCGAGCGGGCGCCCGCTTTCGAGACTGCACCGGTCTTGCCGGAAGACCTCGAGCGCCAGTTGGAACGCCACTTTCATTCATGATCCTCAATCAAGGAGGAGTCACATATGGAAAAACCTCTGCAGATAGCCTATCGCGATATAGAAAAAACCGAGGCCCTTGAATCGCTGATCCGCGAGAAGATAGCCAAGCTGGAAAAGCTGCATGACAGGATCACCAGTTGCCATGTCGCCGTCGAGCGACCGCAACGTCACCAGGATAGCGGCAGCCCCTACCGGGTGCGCATCGACGTTCGCGTGCCGCCGGGGCACGAGCTGATTGCCCGCCACGAACCGGGCCAGGGGGAGATGCATGACTCTCTCGAGTTGATCATTCGGGACACCTTCGAATCCGTTTGGCGCCAACTCAGGAAAGTAAAAGAGAAACAGCAGGGCGATACCAAGAAACATCCCGATCAGCAGGCCGTAGCCGTGGTCGAGGAGATCTTTCCGGACGAAGATTATGGTTTCCTGCGCACGGTCGAGGGACGCCGTATCTACTTCCATCGCAACAGCGTCCTGCAAAACGACTTTGACCGCCTGCGCGAGGGTACCGGGGTCAGCATTGCGGTCGAGATGGGCGACGACGGCCCGCAGGCCAGCACCGTCCACATCGTCGATCAACCCTCAGAATAGCCGGCATCGAGAGCTTACAGCAAAGATGCCCCAGCGGCCGTTGCCGATCTCGATCGGCGACGGCCGTCCTGTTTGGAAAAGAAAAAATCGGGGTGAGAGGATTTGAACCTCCGACATCTTGCTCCCAAAGCAAGCGCGCTACCTGGCTGCGCTACACCCCGAACGAAGCGGTCGATCAACCGCCGCCGCTATATACCCACCCCGAACGCCGGTGTCAAGGCAGCACCGCAACTCCTGAGCGGCTGCCGTGTACAAACCACCAATGCAGTTGTTAACCGAAACCATGCTTGCCGCCCGGCGGTTTCTTATTACATTACCAGACGATGAAAAAAGAGAACCTTTTCGGCTATACCACCGACCAGCTTGAACAGGCGGTGATCGACCTCGAGGAAAAACCCTTCCGCGGACGTCAGCTGTTCCGCTGGCTCTACCATATCCGGCAGGACGATTTCGGTCACATGACCAACCTGTCCCAGACCCTGCGCGAGCGCCTGGCCGAGCGTTACGAGATCCGGGGCCTGACGCTGACCAAGCGGAGCGAGTCGATCGATGGCACCATCAAGTACCTCTTTTCGCTCCCCGATGCCAGTCCCGTCGAGTCCGTCCTGATACCCGACGGCGACCGCCGCACCCTCTGTATTTCCTCCCAGTCGGGCTGTGCCCTGGCCTGCCAATTCTGCGCTACCGGTACGCTCGGTCTGTTGCGCGACCTGACAGTCGGTGAGATCGTCGGACAGCTTACCCACGTCCGAGAAGAGCGGGGCGAAGACGCCTTCACCAGTGTCGTCTTCATGGGCATGGGTGAACCACTCAACAACTTTCGAACTGTCCTCAGTGCTATCGATATTATGACGTCGCCCGACGGTCTTGCCATGAGCCCGAAGCGTATCACCATCTCTACCTCCGGCATCACCCCCAAAATACGCAGGCTGGCCGATCTCGAGATCAAGACCGGCTTTGCCCTGTCGCTGCATGCCGCCACCCAGCAAAAAAGGCAGCGCATCATGCCGGTCGCCGAGACATTCGCCCTCGACAAACTGATGGACGCGGTTCGCTACTATGTCCAGAAGACCGGGCAGCGGATTACCTTTGAGTATATCGTATTTGACGACTTCAACGACACGCCCGAGGATGCCCGGCAGTTGGTGCGCCTTCTGCACGGAATTCCGTGTAATGTCAACCTGCTGGCCTACAATCCGGTCGCGGGGTTCGACCATCGTCGACCCAAACCCCATAAGGTTGATGGCTTTGCACAGCTGTTGGTCGGAAAAATTCCCGCCGTGACCGTTCGACAGAGCCGGGGGCTCGATATCGACGCCGCCTGCGGTCAACTGGCAGCCAAAGAACTGAAAGGAAACAACTGATGAAATTCGCAGTGCGCTTGATGGTTATGCTCGGTCTCGTCGCCATGACAGTACTGTCGGTACAGGCGGCTGACCTGCTCGTGGTCGGCGATATAACAGTGCCCACCCTCAACTGGGGCGACCAGCAGGCCGCCGTCGAGATTACCAATCCCAGCGGCTATGTGCGCTACGTTGTCGCGGAAACTGAGGTGCAGTTCGTTGGCGAAGGGCTCAATCCCAACCGGCGGGTGCGCTCGGTAGGCGTCATCTTCCCCGAGGAATCTCGCACCCTTACGCCGCGCATTGCCATCCCGGGCAACTATGGCTCGCTGACCGCCACCGTCCGGCTGTTCGATGTCGTCGATACCCTCGACAACGTCCTCCCCAACATGCTCTTCTTCGACACAACCCTAAAACTGAACTTCGCGGCGCCCGAATCGGTACAACCCTACCTCGAACACCAGATCAGCATGCCGCCCCGCGTCAATGTGCACCCCAACTTCGACAACGACTTCAGCCGCCTGTTTCCGCTGTTCTTGAGCCAGGGGATGACGGTCGACCGGGTCGAAGAGATTACCGGCGGCGATTCCGCTTATATTTCCGAGGTCATCGACGGTTTTGAACGGAAGCGGTACCTGAAGCGGACGGAAGGTGGCGGCATCGAGCTGACCTTTCCGTTCATTTCAATCAACGAGGCAACCGCCGAGGCGGCGATTGCTTCGCGCCTGGTCGATTCGCTGGTCGCGATGTACACCGTCACCCTGCCGCGCATGACGGCAATGCGGGATTCCATGGCCGCCGCCGGCGCCATTTCATCAGATACCGTCGACTTTCTCAACGCCGCCACGCCGCTGTTCAAACCGTACCCGCTGATCGGCATGTTCTCGCTCTGGTCGAGCCTCGGACGCGCTTTTGTCACCCGGGCAGCGCCCCTGCACGTGTTCGACGCAACCGACTTCTGCAACGCCTACATACCGTTCTATATGTATGCCGTCCAGGGACCGGACAGCCTCAACGGCCACCACTTTTATGGGATCGACGTGAAGAGCTACCCCCAGTACTACTGGGGCGACCGCCTTCCCATCCTCGAATGCGACCCCGAGTATATCCGCAAAGGGATGATGGGTCAGCGCGTCAACTGGCGCTTTGCCGACGAGTTTGCGCCAACCGTGTATGTCACGGATTCCGCCCTGATCAATGCCGCCTTGAAATATCTCGAAAAGGATACCGACAGCCTGCTCGACCGTACCTACTACGAGCTGCTCGACACTGCCGGCGCCTACGGCCACCCAACCGTCAGCTTCGGCCACCGTTACTGGTTCTGGAACCTGGTCGCGACCGAGACGCTTGAACGCCTCGTCGCGTCAGGCGTTGTCAATCGTGAAGGTAACGGTCAGTATCGATTCGACCAGTCAAGCAGATTTTAGAGGAGTCAATATCGTCATGTCCATAACCAGGCAAACTGTACTTACGTTCGTACTTGGGACGGCCCTTGTCGCTGCCATCATCTCGTGCGGTGGTGAAGAAGAACCACCGTCACGCGATGTCTTCCCGATCATCAAGGATCAACTGTTCACCCTGCAGAAAGCGGTGAAGGAACGCGACCTTTCGACTATCGACTCGCTCCTGACCTCTAAGGCCGTCGAGAAGGGCATGGATGCCGACTCGTTGATCGAATTCGTGTACGGTGTCGACAATGACTTTCCGTTTGAACGGTTCGGCGATTACGACATCATCCACACCGACCGCATCGCCCAGGTGATATGCTATATCATGGACAGCGCCGCCGACAGCACCCGCCCGATGCGCTTTCTTTTCGAGCCGAGGGGAAATGGTAAATGGCAGATTCGATCGTTCGAAAGCTGGATGCCGGTACTTGACGAATTCAACGACACCCTCGGCGATTCACGCTAACGAGTTTTTCACAGTACAGATAAAAAACGGGCCGGTCACCATCTGGTGGCCGGCCCGCTTGCTGCTTGTCGATGCTACTAATCGCTAATCAGTCGAGCTGTGCCTTCTTCTGTCCGACCGTCATCAGCTCAGTGTAATGGCCCGGCGCCTGCAGGATCTCGATAGCCTTGCGGACCGCCTTGTCTTCCCGCAGCGTGATCTGTTCATATACACCGCGCTCACCGGCCACCGACGCGATCACTTCACGTTTGATGGCGCGCTTGATGTAGTCGGCAGACCGGTCGAAGTCCTTGCGCTTCTCGGCTTCGATCAGCGCTGAAACCTGTTCCAGCTTGTCGGCGAAAAGCGCCTCTTTATCCTCTTCCTGCACGGTCTCGCGCAGTTCTTCAAGCGCTACCTGCGCCGATGTCTTATAATCGAATTCTTTCTGGTCGACAAAATCGCGGAACTGCTCGAACACTTCGTCGGTCACTTCGAACGTCTGGTCGACAGTCGGGTGCTCGGAAACATACTGCACCGCAAAATCGAAGAACAACTGCTTGCGTTCGAGGTTGATCTCGATCGGCTCCCAGGTGTCCTGGTCGACTTCGATGTCCGGCACAATACCGCCGCCACCGTACACGATGCGGCCGCCGTTGGTGTAGTAGATCTCGCGATCACTCACGGTGAGGGAGTCGTCCGCCGTGTCCTCTTCATCATCAAGCGAGGCATGGCTGGCCGGCTTCTTACTCTGCGTTTCGGGCTTCTGGATGCAGCGTCCCGACGGAATGTAGTATTTGGCCGTGGTCAGCTTCAACGCCATCGAACCGTCGCCCGGCAGCGAGAATATCTGCTGTACCAGGCCCTTGCCGTAGGTGGTGTTGCCGACGATCAGGCCGCGGTCCCAGTCCTGAACGGCGCCGGCGACAATCTCCGAAGCGGAGGCGGTACCCTGATCAACCAGGATCACCAGCGGTTTGTCGGCGTAGATCGGCGGACGTTCGACATTGTAGCGTCGTTCGCTGTCTTCGTACTTCCCTTTCGTGTAGACGATCTCACTGCCCGACTTCAGGAACAGCTCGGCCGTTTCCTTGGCCTGGTCCAAAAGACCGCCGCCGTTGGAGCGGAGGTCGAAGATCAGCGCCGAAATGTCGTCTTCAGCCAACTGGTTGATGGCGTCACGCAATTCGTGGCTGGTCTCTTCCGCAAAGCGCGACAGGCGTACATAACCGATGTCGGTCCCTGGCACCATGCCGGCGTAGTTGACCGACTTCAGCTCGATCACGGCCCGCTCGACCTCAAACTCCAAAAGATCGGCAATGCCGGCCCGCTTGATCGTCAGTTCCACCGACGTACCGGCTTCACCGCGCATCATCTTGGAGGCATCCGACGACGACATGCCCTCGGTCGGCTCGCCGTTGATTTCCCAGATAACGTCACCGGCGCGCAGCCCCTTGCGATAAGCCGGCGTGCCTTCGATGGGGGAGACGATGACAATACGATCGTCCCGGGCGTCGATCTGCATGCCCAGACCCTCGTACTTGCCGTGGGTCGATTCCATCAAGGCATCGTACGACGACTTCTCCATCAGCACCGAAAAACGATCCAGGCCCGAGAGCATCCCTTTGATGCCGGCCTTGATGATCTCTTCAGTATCGACTTCTTCCATGTATTGGTTGCGAATATTGAAAGCCGTCATCTGCAGCTTTTTAATGTCACGGAAAAAAGTGTCGCGGTTGCGCTGGGATGTTTCAGGCTGTTCCGTGGTTTCAGCGGTGTTGATGTGGACAGTGTCTGCCCACAGGACAGGCTCGGCGGAGGCGGACATATTGACTGCTTCGCCCTGGCCGACAAACCATATCAGCCCGAGAGCGAAAACTGTCAGTCCGAACAACTGGACCGTGTAGCGTAGCATCGATAACCTCCAGCAGTGTATGTCTGCAGTAACATGTTTACGAAAGGTAGCCGGCGGGGCCGTTCTATCAAGCAAGTCTCTCCATGACCGCGCAACGGCGATATCCGTCTGTATCTGATACGTTTACCACGTCGACTTTGTTCCTCGGGCGACCGCCCGCTTCAACCGTGAAACGAGTAAGTCGCTCTTTTTCTTGGACTTAATCAGCCCATGCTGTTTTTGTCGGCAACAATTCCGGCAGCGGTACCGTCTCATACAACGGATAGCGCAACCTAACGTTGTGCCGCGCTTAAACTTGCCGTATTATGCAGCCACTCGATGAAGAACACTATGTCTAAAAGGTGCACAGCGTGAGGCCACCGACGATCGAAACATCGCCCGCAACCGCTGTCCTGCTGCATCTGCTCACGCCCGGCCTGGGCCATGTTTTGTGGCGTGAGTTCTCGTTCGGCATTTTTGTCTTCCTTATCGTTCTCCTGGGCGCGATCCTCTTTGTCGCCGCCCTGCTGGTAACCCTGCCACCGGCGGTCGAGATCATCATGTTCTCGCTGGTGGCCGTCTTCTATCTCTTCACTTTCCTCGATCTGATACGTACCTGGAAACGGGTTCGTGCAACATCTGTGCCGAGCCGTACCCGACTGATTGTCCTGGGTCTGGTCGGCCTCGGTTTCCAGGCCTTTTTCCCCTTGTCCCCAACCAACTTCGCCGTTCTCAACGCCCCCCAATATGACCGCATGGAGACCAACCAGTATGCCCCCATAGTGCGCAAAGACGATCTGATTAAGACCAGCCGTTTTGCATACTGGGTCTCGTTTTTCGGCGTCTCGGGCCCTATCCTGCACAATACCCCCGATCGCCTCGACCTCGTCCGTTACCGGACCGATCAACACGGCGGCATCGGTGTCGTCCTGTCTCTCCCCGGCGAAAGCGTCGAAGTCGTCAACGGCACTGTCCTGATCAACGATATGCCGTTGGTTTCCTCGCGTGCCCGGTCCCTTGTCTACTCCGGTGAATGGCCGTTGACGCGGACCGGCGATTACTCTATGTTAATCGCCGAAGTCAACCTGGGGCGAATCCTCAGGCTGCACGAAGTAGAAATACTCGGCATTCGCGGAAAGGTCACCACCGTTTTCTGATGCGACTGAGAAACATCATCTTCGATCTCGACGGCACCCTCGTCGATTCCGCCGAGGGTGTGGCCGACGCCATCAACTTCGCCTTCACCCGCGAGGGTCTGCCGCCCCAGCCGGTCACGCGCCTCGCCGAATTCATCGGCTACCCGCTCGAAGATACCTTTGCCGCCTTCACCGACATCCCGTATGAACGTCTTCACGACCACTTTCAGGAACGGGCATCACGTACTGTGGTGAGTTCGACCCGTGCCCTGCCCGGCGCCGACGAAACCGTCCGGCAACTGCACGGCCGCGGTCTGCGAATGGCGATTGCATCGACCAAGCGACGCTCACATATCGACGGTATCGTGCTTGCTCTCGGCTGGCGTGAACTGTTTACGTCGCTGCGCGGTGGCAACGAAGTCGCCCGCGTCAAACCGGCCCCGGATATCTTTCTCTCGGTTATGGACGAACTCAACGCTTCGACCAGCGACACCATCGTCGTCGGCGACACCGAAAACGACATCCGTGCCGCCCGCGACTGTGGCCTGACGGTGGTGGCGGTCGAGTCACCGTACGGCAACCATGACACCATGCGGGCCGCCGGGCCCGACTACATCATACCATTGATAACCGATCTGCCGGCCTTGCTCGACGATCAGTTCGAATTGCGGGATCCGACAGAAGAACAGTCAAAGTGAAACAACAGATCACGTCTATATATGTGAAAGAACTACATGGATCCACGCGTAACTAAACTGGCTAACGTGCTCGTGCACTACTCCCTCGGTCTTAAGAAGGGGCAGCTCTTCAAGATCAAGGGTGAACCGGAAACCCTCCCGCTGATCGAGGCGGTGTATCAGGAAGCGATCGACGTCGGCGCGCATCCGACTGTCAGCATACAACTCCCGCAGGCCGATGAGTACCTGCTCAAACATGGTTCCAACGCTCAGCTTACTTATATTTCGCCAGTCGACGAGGTAGAGTTTAAGAAGATGGATGCCTACCTCGGCATCTGGGGAACGGCCAACACTCGTAACCTGACCAACGTTTCGCCCGACCGCGTCGCCAGGACCCGCACCGCCCGTCAGAAACTGATGGAAGTCTTTTTCAAGCGTGCCGCCGAAGGTAAACTGCGCTGGTGCGGCACCCAGTTTCCGACCAATGCCGACGCTCAGGATGCCGACATGTCGCTGACCGACTATGAGGACTTCGTCTACAAAGCGGGTAACCTCCATCGCAAGGATCCGGTCGCGCTGTGGGAAAAAATGGAGAAGGAGCAGGACCGGCTCATCAAAGTTCTCGACAAGGTCGGGCAACTGCATATCAAGTCAGCCAATGCCGACCTGAAACTGAATGTGAAGGGCCGCAAGTGGATCAACTGCTGCGGCCATGAGAATTTCCCCGACGGCGAAGTCTTTACCTCGCCCATCGAGAACTCCGCCGAGGGTTACATACGCTTCACCTTCCCGGCCGTCTACCTCGGTCGCGAGGTGCAGGATGTCAGGCTCGAGTTCAAAAAGGGGAAGATCGTCAAGGCAACCGCCGCCAAGAACGAGGATTACCTGATCAAGATGCTCGACATGGACAAGGGCGGCCGCTTCCTCGGCGAAGTAGCCATCGGCACTAACTACGAGATCAAACAGTTCTCGCGCAATACTCTGTTCGATGAAAAAATCGGCGGCACCTGCCATGTCGCGGCAGGCAATTCCTACCCGGAAACCGGCGGTAAGAACAAGTCCGGCCTCCACTGGGATATGGTCTGCGACTTGAAAAAGGACTCCGAAATACTCGCCGACGGTAAAGTCGTTTATCGCAACGGCAAGTTCGTCATTTAGCGACTCGCCGAAACTCAGTTTGCCGGTGGCGGTATGCCGCCGGCAAAGAAGTAATCGACCAGGTAGGCCAGGTCAGCACCGTCGGTGATGAAGTTGCGATCGATATCGCTCGCTTTCGTTGACACCGCCGGCACGCCGCCAAAGTACATGAAGTCCACGAAGTGGGCGAGATCGATCACGTCGATCGACTGGTCGTAGTTGACATCCCCGCGCTGCACGACAATGACACTCATCTCTCCCGATTCGACAGCCGGCGTGTAGCTGAGGTACGGCGCTGATGTCTTCATAATGTGCTGGTTGCGCGACGTGGTATCGATCCATCCGGAGTACCCGTCGACATAGTCCGGTGTCGAAAAGAAGATCTTCAACACTTCACCACTGCCCGCCGGCAGGTGCGCCGGTTCCGGGAACTGGGCAATGGCCACCACCACCGGAGTGATCCGATCCACCACCGGTATCGAGACTGTCGCACCGGAAGGCGCCCGCGCACCCGGCACGACTGAATCGTACACGAAGCGCGGATCATTTCCCCATGCAAACGGCAGTGTCAGCGATTCCAGCGGCTGGCTGTTGATGAGCGACACGCTTATTGCCAGGTCGTCGCCGGCAAACGACGAGTCGGTAACGAACTGCAGGCTGTCACCCAGCACCACGACAAAATGCTCTTTTGTCCGGGTAATCGGACCGTAGTCGGAGTCGATTGTCAGGCTTACCGTATAGCCGCCCGGCTCGGTGTAGATGTGCGACGGATCGATGGCATTGGAAGTCCCGCCGTCGCCGAAATCCCACTCGACAGCGGTGAAAGCCAGCTCCGATTCATTTACAAACTGCACCGCCAGCGAGCCGCTGCCGAGGGTGGTATCGGCCGTGAAATTGGCGCCCCACTCAAGCGCGGCCTCGAGATTCACAACGCCCCAGCCATAATTATTGTCCGGATTGTCCCCCCGACTGGCCGTTTCCATCAACGCCTGCCGGATCAGGCTTGGCGGCCAGGTCGGTCGAGCCTGTACCATCAGCGCCGCCGCTCCGGCCACCAACGGACACGAAAGCGAAGTCCCGCTGGCCGTACCATACGTGAAGTCGCTGCCACTGGTGGCAGTAAATGTGCCCACCCCCT
>CAZJCK010000031.1:0-37664 GCA_964544635.1 uncultured Ignavibacteriales bacterium
TGATGGCCAGAGGGAGCCGGAAGGGTCAGTCTTACTGTCAACACTCTTTTCACTGCAGCCGATCATCAGGCCGCCGGTCAGGGTCATCGAGAAAATGACCAGCAGGGCTATTACTGACTTCAAGTTACGCATCTTGTTTCTCTCCACGTGAGTTCCCCTCCATGAGGGACATGATTTCTGTTGATTATGATCATGTCTGCTCACCTTCCGGTACGGCGCGCGCACAGCGGCCTGGAAAACGGCTGTGCGCCCGGGCCGGCAGCGGCGGGCCGCGACCAGAGTTGCAGCAATGGCGGTTAACTGACATTGTGTACATAGGCGCTGTTCTCGTCGCAATCGGTTGCCGTCGTTGATCGCGCCGGACGGCCTGGCGGAGGTTTCGGCTCAGGCCGTCCGAGCGTTCCAGGCTCCGAAAGGGAGCAGATTCGAGGTGAACCGGTGCTCCGATTTGGGCCGCTTACTATAGTTGCAAGGACTGTGCCAATTGCTGTGCGATTGAGCGGAATGCGACATAAGTCATTGTGCTGCCGTGCGATACTTTTCTGCGCCGCTGCAACTGCGGGTGGGCTGAGTAGTGTGATTGGCTCGATTTCGCGAGCGACAGCCTTATTTTCGCGAATTGCCCCTCAATTCTCGCGAATGAGAACCCACAGTTCGAGAATTTTGGACCGTTTTTCGCGAATTTTGCCTGTTTTCTCGCGAATCGGATGTTGTTGGCATGAAGAGTGACGGCACGCAGCATTTACTTTCGCAACCGACAAAACACGCTGTTGCGCCGAATCGGTGCCGGCGAAGGAGCGATAGTAGACATACGCATAGTCGCCCCAGTTGTAGGCCGCGGTTAGTTGGATGACAAAGTCACCGTCGATGAACAGTTCTTCTATTATTGAGTCGAACCGTTCCGGCTCGATTTCGATATAGGGCGGGATGTCGGCGTAGATCAGCCCCGCTCGACCGGCTGGCTGAGCTAGCGCTTGTCGGCGCTGGGGGAGGGGATGCTGCTGACGACAATCAGCACACCAATGAGTAGTATCGTTCGGAGTACAGGGCTCCCCTTCCGACACTAGTACCTCAGCAAGCTGGCAGTATCCGCCCGCTCTTTTGAGCGGGCGGATACGATCGTTGGCATTGCCCCGCCGGGCAGCAGGAATTCGAACTAACCGAAGACCAGGCCCCAAACAGTCCCCAGTCCAACAAGCGCCAGGCCGGTAAGGACCGGAAAACCAATCAGCGTACGGATTGACCGTTTCGCTGGATCACCAAAAAAGGCCCAATATCCGAAAACAAACAGAAAACCGGTACTGAACTCCGGCAATGCGGGTATGTTGGTTCCGAATTCGAGCGCAGCGCCGACCCCAAATGCGACCAGCCAGAGGATGCCATAGATCCAAAAGTGATTCTCCCGAGTTTTTGCCTGGTCTCTCATACATCCCTCCTGTTTAGTGAAGACCTGTCGAGTTTATGATCCGAAAATCGCATCTATTCCACAAATCAGGGCACTTGCTGCCGTACCTGCCCCAACGCATTTGAAGTAAAAACCGTTTGTTACAGCGCATCCAATGAGTGACGAAGCAGCACCCTTTCCCAGGCAATCCCAGAAGCCCTCCATTGTTGCTGTACCGGGCCGAATCTCTCCATCAATGAATCGACCGACCCACACGGTAACAGGTGGCACCACACTAACGTCCAACTCGACAACGGCGACCTGTGGGCCGATGTGCCATTAGTCGTAGTACACTACTGCAGTATGAATAGTCGAGTCATTATGCACATTGGCAAATGAGTACCACACCATCGTATCGGAATGTGCTAAAGTCATCTCTGATATTGGCCACTTCTCGATCAAATAGTTTGCCACGCCGTTTGGACCACCTGAAATATGGGGAGGCGGCTGATAGTAGTCCTTGAAGAGCACCACAGTATTTTCTTCCTGATAGCTGTAAGACTGACTCTGAAGCCATGACATTGCACCCGCAACTTCAGGGTTCGTCATTCCTACGAACGCTGATGGCTGGGTTTCCTCGAAATCGTCGAGTACTATCCGGTCGCTTTCGATGAGCGAGCTCACGGCATCATGTGCCGTTGGCAAAGATGCGTTGTTTTCATTATCTGTCGAACATGCCAGCAGAAAGACCCCCAGTGCAATCGCCACTAAGGACAGAGAGGCTAATTGTTTCGTATTCATGATACAATACCTTTTGTTTTAAATCAATCACATTCTGTCAACTGACCCGGTTCCAAACTCGATACCGGAACAGTCATACAAAGACTCCTCTTTCTGCTCACCTTCCGGTACGGCGCGCGCACGAGGACGTACGCGCCGCACGAGAGGAAGGGCATTGTGTCGCACCGCCTCACGACTGTCGCTCTCGTTACCTCAGTATGATACCGATGTCGCTCGATACCCATACCTCCAGCGGGCCGGGGCGCGACCAGTCGTAGGTAATGCGTACAGTCATACTGACACGACGTCCATCGATAACCGGCGGCGTAAAGCGGCAGGCGAGCAGGCGCTCGGTAAGCGCCGCACCAAGATCGTAGCCCGGCGGTTTTTCGGCGACCGTTTCAAGCGAAAGAATCTTCCCCGTCGAGTCCAGTGACAGGCGCACCGTGGCGATGCCGCCATACAGACCGTAGCGACGGGCGTGATAGGTCTGCCCGGGCGGCTCGAAGTGTGAGATGATCAGGCCGTGATCGAGGCGCAGCGGCTCTTTCGGTACCAGTGTCTGCCGTGGTCCGTCACCCGGTCCGTAACCGCTTCCGACAACAAGATCGGCCTGGGTATACCGTGGCGAAATCGGAAGCAGGGCTTCGATTGCCGGTGTGGGCGCCTTCGGCGGACTGTTGTCGAGTGGCGCACTCAGGCGCGACAGGATGTCGGCCTCCTCGCGCACGACTGTGAGACGGCTGCGGTCGATCCAGCCGCCCTGAAAACCGAATGATTCGAATGTGACCACGCGATCAAGATGCTCTCGCAGGGTCTCGACAGCCGGAGGTACAAACCTGCCGCCGCCGTGCCCTGTGTTGGGCGAGGTGGGCCAGATGACAACGGCAATCGCCGTCGCGACAACGATCGCCACGATATTGCCGGCTGCCATATTGAACTGATACCGTATTTGCAGATCGCTTGGTCGCATGGTTCTACCTCACGGTGCTTTCCGGGCGAACCCCGTTTCGCGAATGACTGCCACAGTCCAGGCGGTGCTGTCACGAATTGCCCGGAAGAGTGCGGCTTCATCAGGGGAATCGGTGTAAATCACCCTGATGACGAAGTCGGAATCGGGTGGATTGTAGTCGGACTGCGGCCACACTCGTTTCCCTGGCGGGAGTACCGAGATGGTAACCGTGACCATCGTGTCATCGCTCCGAACCGAATAGGTGACGGGTACGGTAGCATCGGGGTCGTACAGGATATGCAGAATTGGCTTGCCGGAGAGCGAGTCGGTCGTGACATCGATGCCGAGAGTACCGTCGTATATCCACGGCTGTTCGGCGAGCGGGGGAGTGCGATACGGCGGGGCGCTGTTGTCGGGATCCCACGGATCATTCTGCGCCACCGCAGCACCGGTCACTCCGACCAGCAGGATTGAAACAAGCCATCGAAAATACATATCTGACCCTCACATCACCGGCGTCATGCCAAACAGACCGTCGATCCGGGCCAGTGTCTGCATGGCGCGGTTGTCCGACTGGTCGGTTGCGTTCTCCGACGGTGCGGTCATGCCGTATGTCATCTCGCGAAACATCCCCATCCCCGTCTCCTGCAACGACGCCAGGCCGACCGTGCGAATCCACGATCGCAGCGTGCGCACCTTCTCCACCTCGTCGCGCCAGGCCGGCGCTATCCCCGACTCCTCGATCATACCCGCCTCGAGCTGGTCGAGCAGCACGGCGGCGGTGTCGGCGCGCCCGTGATTGTCGAAGCGCAGCGTTTCTTCGGTCTTGCGGGTGACGAGGCTGAACTCGAAGATGTCGTCCTCGTCATCACGCGTCGTGCACGAAATGACGGCGTCGGAGGTCAGGTAGCGCAGCACGATACCGGGTGCGGACGAATCGTAATCAAAATCGAGCCCGCCGTGCAGGACACCGTCACCGTTGTACAACAACGCGGTCAGCGTTTTCTTGTCGACGATAATGATATGACGTTCGGATTCACCTGCCTTGCGGTCGATAGCGATGTACATGGTGCCGCCGCCGGGATATTCCTCGACACGGCAGATCTTGAGCGTGGTGTTGCTGTCAATTAGCTGGCTGGCCATGGCCGAATCAAATGCGTCGGGCTCGGGTGTAATCGACGGTGCGATGTTGAGCAGCTCGAGATGTCGGGCCAGATTGTCCGCTGGTCCGGCGGCGACACTTCCGACCATGAGGATCAGGCATGTCAAGGTAACAGTCCACGTGATGCGCATGGAGTCTCCCTCCCTTACAATTTTACTATTCCTGGGTTGTACCTGACCGTGACTTCATGGCCCGGCCGATCAACCCCTGCAGCAGGCCAAGCACGAGACCGACACCGGCTGCGAGCAATATGACGGTAGCGAATGGCTGGTCGTCCCAGCCGGTCAGCCTGAAAACGACAATGATCACGAGAGCTGTGATTAGTCCGTTGATCACACTGTTCCACATGTGAGGATCCTCCCCTGTTTGTATTGCCGTCCGATGATATGATGATGCTGTCGCTGTTGAGTTGCCCTTACGTACGAAAGATAGCATGCTGTTTTGTTGCGTCAACATTTCTATCGTACCCGGTTATTGACCGTAGTCAAGTCAATCATATCCGGGTGGTTCGCACGCGCTCGCAACGAACCACCCGGTCCTTAACGATCCCCTCACAGGACCAAACACAACGTCCGGCAGCGCCTGCACCGACAGTGCTACTCTCTGTGGCTCTCGTCACAATCGGCCCGGCCGCCGGCAATTGCATATCTTTTGAGGGCGGGCGGCCCCGGCATAGGGTTGGGAACGGAACCGCCCGGCCCGGAGTCAAAGCCCCCAAAAGGGGCAATGGATGAAATGGTCTTGGTGTCACCCGGAGTTCAGACTCGAACAATCGGCATTGACAAGTACCGAATAACTCCGGCGGGAGTGTGACACAATACCAGCCCCCTATAGTTGCAACCACCGTGCCACACCGGTCGGATGCGACTGGAATGCGAGCTAAGTTGTTGTGGTACCGTGCGATTAGTTTTGGGTGGCTCGGGCGGGTTGATGCCCCCAGTGGTGTGACAGGGTCGATTTCGCGAATGCGATCCCGAATCTCGCGAATTGACGCCCGATTCTCGCGAATTTCATACGAAAGTTCGCGAATTTCGGGTCACTTTTCGCGAATTTTGGGCGATTCTTCGCGAATGGGAAGTGATTGGCATAGTAATTGTCAGCAGGATGTGCACCAGCCGATACGGAATATCAAAAGAGTGATTCCTGCGTTGTGGACGGCGTGCCAGAGAATGGGTATGACCAGCGAGCGGGTCCAGCAGTACAACCCGATCATCAGCATGCCATCAAATAACAGTATGACATAGCCGGACCAGTCCGGCAGAGCAACGAAGAACCCGGTCGCGGCATGCGCCTGTGGGTAGTGCATAAGCGAGAACAGCGTGCCGGCTGTAATCATCGCGCCGGCAGGAGACATCACGCGACGCAGCAGTGGGAAGACAATTGCGACCAGCGCGATAGTCTCCCAGATCGGCGCCAGGACGTTCGCAGTTATCGCGTACCGCCACCATCCGGTTACCGTCCCCCACAAGTCGCCGTAGGCTACAGCCAGCCAGGCATCGTTGTCGGTCATGAACCAGGAACCATCCAAGTGGTCGACAAAAAACCGCCAGCTTGAACCTTGACTGGTTGAGTTGAACAGGAAACCGAAGAATACCGCGAGCAAGACCAAAAGCACCAGACCTGCGATCATATTGCGATCGCGCCTGATCAGATTGTCTGAAAGAAACGTACGAAACGGCCTTGACCAGAATACAAGCACGGCGAGCGCCAGAGTGCAGGTCTCCGCAATACCCGGCACTGCGCGCTGAAAGTCAATCGGCACATGCGGCAGAAGATAATCGTGAGCGATGATCACGCCTGTTATCGCCACCGAAAACCAAAGCAACGGCGAAAGCGACTTCGGCTCGGGCAGGTCCGAAAACAGATCCGGCATCAGCGGCTGCCGCCTCAGCCTTGTACGCGGGTGGGGTGGTCTGTGTATTCTCATGAAATCTTCCCCGGCAGGCCACTTTTGTGCCTGCCGGGAAACTAATCTGGCAATTACAAGTGCTGCAAGTTAATTCTCTTACTGTGATCCAGGCGGAATCGGACCAATGAAATCACTTGGATAGTAGTCCGGCAGGCTGTCTCCATTGTAATCCATGGACCGTTCCCTTTTTAGCAACAATTTGATGCTGATCGAACCAACGCCCGCTGCCCAGAGAAGTCCCCAGGCCGCCCAGATCCAGTCAAACTCTGGATCGCCAAATTCTGGGTCCTCTATCGGAATGAACGGTGCAGGAGTCGATCGTTCGTTCTGGGCTGTAGTATACCCGCGCTGCCCATCCCAGGTTCTTAGTGATACATTGGCCTGCGTGATGCCCGCAGTAAAGATCGACAGGCATAGAAACAGGCTGAGCGTTTTGCGAACATGACTCATTTGTGAAGTCTCCTGTTCGTTGATTGTCCCCAATTCTTTGCATCAACGGTACCTGTTGACTTGAACCACCTGTCTTTGCAACCACCGTGCCATACCAGTCGGATGCGACTGGAATGCGAGCTAAGTTGTTGTGGTACCGTGCGATTAGCTATTGGTGGCGCGAGCGGGTTGATGGCCCCAGTAGTGTGACAGGGTCGATTTCGCGAATGCGATCCCAAATCTCGCGAATGGGAAGTGGTTGGCATCGTAATTGTCAGCAGGATGTGCACCAGCCGATGCGGAATATCGAAAAAGTGATTCCTGCGTTGTGGACGGCGTGCCAGAGAATGGGTATGACCAGCGAGCGGGTCCGGTGCGTTCATTGCCGCGTCTTTTGGACGGTGCGATGGCAGTGGTTCCCTCCGAACCATTTTCGTCAAACACGGTTTCAATGAAAACAACCCGGCACAATGATAACGTGAGGAAAGAGTATGAATGTAGCCGTTTTCAGCACCAAGTCGTATGATCGCGAGTTTCTAAAGCAGGCCAACGAGCAATCTGATCACAGCCTGACCTTCTTTCCCAACCGTCTCGAAGAACGCACCTGCCGTCTGGCGGAAGATGCCGGGGCGGTGTGCGTGTTCGTCAACGACGACTTGTCGGCGGGGGTGATTGAACGGCTGGCCGGCTACGGTGTGAAGCTGATCGCCCTGCGCTGCGCCGGTTTCAACAATGTCGACCTCGACGCCACCGAGAAACACGCGATGACAGTCGCCCGCGTCCCGGCTTATTCCCCCCACGCCGTGGCCGAACACACGGTCGCCCTGATGCTGGCGCTCAATCGCAAAGTGCATCGTTCCTACAACCGGGTGCGCGAGGGCAACTTCTCGCTGGAACGTCTCCTCGGCTTCGACATGAATAATCGAACGGTTGGCATAATCGGAACCGGCAATATCGGCGAGGTGGTGGCGCACATACTTCGTGGCTTCAACTGCCGCCTTTTGGCCTACGATGTACAGGAGAACGAAGCCTGCCGGAAGTTGGGGGTGGAGTATGTTGATCTTGATACGCTCTTTGCGCAGTCTGATATTGTGACGATTCACTGCCCGCTCAACCCGGATACGTATCACCTGATTGACGACGCGGCTATCGATCGCATGACCGACGGCGTGATGCTGGTGAATACCAGCCGCGGCGCCATTATCGATACCCGCGCTATTATCCGCGGTCTCAAGAGCACGCGGATCGGTTCACTGGGCCTTGACGTATACGAAGAGGAGGGTGACCTGTTCTTTAAAGATCTCTCCGACCAGGTGATTCAGGATGATACCTTTGCCCGGCTGCTCACCTTTCCCAATGTCCTCATCACCGGCCACCAGGCGTTTTTTACCCGCGACGCACTGACATCGATCGCCGAAACGACGATCGGCAACATCGACGGATTTGCCGCGGGCAGTATCGACCCGGCCAACCTGGTGCGGCGTGAAGAACATGTCCGCGAGTAGCCGGGGGAGTTTACAGGCCTCAACAGAAAACGGCCGCGCGTTGTGCGCGGCCGTGTAGCCGTGCGACCAGGAACCGGTTAGTAGCCCGATGCGCCGACATCCTGCGCCTCTTCAACCCCGACCTCTTCCTTTGGCGCTACGACTATGAAGCGACCGCAGGCTATCGGCAGGGTTACGTGGGCCGGGACATCCGGAAGCGACGCCACCGAGGCCGGCAGACTGTTATCCGGGCTGACACCATGCAGGTAGACCACCCGGCTGGAGAAGCGCGGATCATCGATGCCGAACTTCTGGCTCAAGGCGCTTTTCAGCGCGGTCAGGCCGATAGTCTTTTCGTAAGTCAGGTTGCCTGCTGAATCGGCGGTCGGGTAGCCCTCAGCCTGAATTTCGAGGCTGACCGGATCGTTGTGGAACGGCACCATCGTCACGCCCGACACGGCCTGGGTCTCGATGAGGTCAACGATCGTGTCGTTGTTGGTATCGGCGGCGACCCCCGGGCAGTAAGCATCCTCGACACTGTCGACAAAACCGTGGTAGTGGGCCAGGTGGGTCATGCCCGGCGGCAAACCGGTGGCGTCGATGCGGATTCGTACCGAATCCTCGGAGACATCGAGGGTGACGGTACCGGAAATAGTATCACCGTGCACCCCGGTGTTGAGTGACGACAGGGTGGCGCGGAAAATCTGGGGTGGTGGCACCGGCTCTTCGCCGTCGCCGCACGCGGTGACGACCATACCTGCCAACAGCAGCGTCAACCCCGTCATAGTCAAGCTAACGGCGCCGGTTCTCGAAGTCTTGTGTTCAATCATATAGGACAGCATAACACCTCCGTGTATTTCGAATCCTCGTGCAAGATCTCTGGTGCGGATGGATATTGTCAGCCCACCTTTTATTAGTGCAACAGGCAGGACAGCGAGGTGTTCCAAAGGATCGGCGGCATCAAGCAGGTCAGAATTGGTAACTATGCTGTGGAATCGTCGATACAACGCAGCCAGAACATGTGCGGCGATCCCGGTCCCCAGTGGTTTTCGAGCACCACCGTCGCTGCCCCCACCTTTCTCGTCCAGCAGCGCTGCGCCTGACGGTATCCGCTGTCAAAGCAGTACTGCTTCACGCCCGTTGCCCGCAGGTGCTCGAGCATGGTATCGAATAACCGCCCCCCGATCCCGCTTCCCTGGAACTGCGGATGCACATACAGGCATTTGACCTCCGGCGTAATTGCAAAGTCGGCGTCGATGTGTCGCTGCATGAAACGTCCCGACGGCCCGGTCGCAACGGTGCCCACGATCCGATCGGCAAGCAGCGCCACCAGGAAATACTCCTGGCGACCGTCACTGTCGAAGTCACGCTGGAGGGTTGCTTTGAGGCCGGCTATTTCATCGTCAAGATCGCCGTGAAGCGCCTCGGCAATGCCCTCTTTTTCAAACGTGTCCCGTATTGTCGCCTCGAACAGCTGATACAGCTGCGGGATATCGTTCCTTGAAGGACGGCTGATAGTCAGGCGTACGGTGTCCATAATTACAGTAGATTGAGAGAATCCAAAAAACTCACCTCCGACTGGTAAGAACCGGCTAAAGCGTCAAACAATAATCCTGAAAGCGGCTGCCGCCCAACCGGGAGCCCGCTGTAGCAGCGGCAATACCAGGAAACCGTACAAGTATAGGGAGACTGAAGCATGAAAACTACCTGCCGGACAGAGAATTTGAATGTGCGGGGCATACTGCTGTCGATGGCCCTTGTCGCCTGCGCGCTTTTGGCAATCGGCTGCGGCGACGATGACGAGTCGCCGACCGGCAGCGGCGGCGGAAGCTCGACCTCGCCGGCCGACCTGGTCGGCAACTGGGCGTACTCGTCGATAACCGCCGACGGTTCGTCGGTGGCGCTTGATGTTGCCCTCGACTGGTACGCCAACACCGATGAAGCGATCTTGAGCTTCACGGCCGGCGGCGGCATCAGCTATGTGGAAAATGACGGCTCGGGCAGTGAACTGTATCGCGAGGACGGTACCTATACCCTGAACAGCGGCAACTACATGGTCAGCATGACCAGCTCATCTCCGGATCTCGGTTATACGCCGTACAGCACCAGCGGTACCTGGTCGATCTCCGGCAACACCCTGACTATCAGATTCATCGAGAGCGGCTTCGATATCGTGGCAAGGTTGCAGAAGAAGTAACCGGGAACGGCGGTGTGACTGATCGAGGTTCCGGTACATACCGGGCCCTTTTACGCAGCCTGATTACTCCCGGGCAGCATCATCGGTCGGCCAGACTGTGCGCTGGCGTTCGCGATTCACGATCAGCCGGGTGACATCCGGACGCGAGTAGTGCCCGGACGGATCGAAATTCTGGCGTTCCTCGCGCACCCGCCGATGATCCAGCGACACGACCTGCAGTTCCTCACGGTCAGTGAACGGCTCGACAACCCAGCTGCCGTCAGGCGCCGCCACGCACGAACCTCCGTTGGCCGGCATGTCAGGACAATTTTCTCGGATCAGGTCGGCCTGTGGCACATCGTCGGGGATATCGGACCGGCGCATCAAACCGGCGACTGAAACGACGAACGAGCGCGACTCCAGAGCGATATAGCGGCTAATGTCTTCGGTATTGCGGCGGTTGCCGGGCCAGACAGCGACATGGAGATCTTCACCCAAACCGTACAGCGCCGCCCGCGGCAGCGGCATCCAGTTCTCCCAGCAGTTCAAGCCGCCAATGGTGAACGGTCCGAGCGGATGCACGCGCAACCCGTGACCATCCCCCGGCGACCAGGCCAGGCGCTCTTCATGGGTCGGCATCAGTTTACGGTGCACCGACTTAATCGCACCGCTCGAATCGATGTAGACCAGCGAGGCGTACACGCTGTGGCCGCCGCGATCGACCGGCCGTTCGATACAGCCGGTGTAAACAGCAATCTTGTGCGCAGCAGCGGTGGTGCACAGCAGTTTAAGATGACCGGCCTCAAGCTGAACTGCCTGGTCAAGATAGTGGGCGTGAATCTCTTTCTGGGTAGGGGAATTGAAGCGGGCGCCGTCGGTTAACTCAAGCCAGAACGGATAGCCGGGAATGAGCGCCTCACCGAAAACTACCAGCCGACAGCCCTCCCGAGCGGCCCGTTCGACATAGTCGACGACTTTGCTGATAGTCCTTTCACGGTTCAGCCAGACCGGCGCCAGTTGGGCCAGGCCGACCGTCAGTTGATCAGGGTGCTGCTGCAACCTGTCCATCTATCGCTCCCTTCCGGTTTCTTGCCCGACCATTAATATGCTGCAGCGCCAGGAGAAGGGCAACCGAATCTGATTCGGACGTGGCGGGGACGGGGATATCAACGGAATCGAATCTTCATCACCAGGATGCCGGTGGCTATAACGAGGGTGACGGCGTTGGCGGCGATGACCGGCACTGAACCGATCGCGATGCCATAAATCAGCCAGAGGAAAATGCCGGTGCAGATGACAATGTACATCGACAACGACAAGTCTCCCGTCGACCGGGTTTTCCACACCTGCACAAACTGCGGCAGGAACGCGGCGGTGGTCAGGCAGCCGGCAACAAGCCCGAGGAGTGTAATGATGTCCATACGTAGTTGAACCTGTCTCTGTCATGCTGTTCGGCGGTGGTTGAACCGCTCCATTCAATCGGCTCAATGAAACATACGTTTGATACCCGGTGTCAACATCGATTACACCGCCGGTCGAAGATATTACACAAGACTAACATTGTCTTAACCGGGGACGATTCCTATCTTGTCCGAACTGATGTTGAACAACTGCGACCCTGATGGGTGATCGATGCTCAAGAATACTCTCATCTGCCTTTTGCTGCTCGCCGCCAACGTCGTGGCCCAGGTCAATGTCGAGGACCAGCGCCTCGAACGGAAAAAGACCGGCTTCTCCGGCTCGGTGAGCCTGTCGGTGGAACTGGAACGGGGAAACTCTGAACTGACCGAGATCGGCTTCCAACCGCAATTCGTCTACCGCTACTTCTCCAGCCAGTGGTTCATGCTCAATTCCTACTCGTTTGTCGAGACCAGGGAATCGAGTGTGATCAACGAAGGCTTCTCTCACCTCCGCTATAACTATGACCTGACACCGATCGTCGTGCTCGAAGCCCTGACACAGGTTCAGTACAACCGGGAGCAGGATCTTCGCGACCGCATCCTCCTCGGCGCCGGCCTGCGTTTTGAATTGATCAAGCGCGCACCCTTCAATCTCGCGATCGGTGTCACCGGCATGTACGAGTATGAAGAGCTGGAAGCAAGTCGTGATATTATCCGTACCCCCCGCAACAGCGACTATGTGGCGGTACGATGGCGGGCCAACGAACGGGTGTCGATCAGCAATACGGTCTACGTGCAACCGGCCTTCGATGACATCAGCGATATCCGGGTGCTTGACAACTTCGCGCTGACCGCCGGGCTGTCGAACTGGCTGGCGCTGACGCTGGCAGTGGAGTATCGCTACGACTCCGAACCGCCGGACGGCATCCGCGAGTACGACCTGAGTCTCAAGAACGGCCTGACCGTGAAGTTCTAACTGTCACTCATCGACAAGCGTCACTTCTTCCGGAATGACGGCCAGCAAGACACCGCCGCCTTCCGACGATACTCCATGCATCGTGCCGGGCGGGCAATACAGGTAGTCGCCGGCTTGCAGGCTCACTTCGCCGACAGTAATCTCTCCCTCCAGCACGAACAGTTCCTCACCCCCCGGATGGTCATGGTTAGGGTATGACGCTCCCGGCTCGAACTTCAGGAGAATGGTCGGGGAACGGTCAGTCTTTTCATCGCGACGAAGCGGCTTGTAGTATAGGCCACGGGTATTGACACCGTCTTCGACGAGCGGTGTCCACGGCATGGTACTGGTTTGTATGATAGGGTTTCCCATGCAGCAATGTAGGCCCCCAGCGACGTTGAATCAACACAAGCGACGCACAGGGCTCGCAACGGCGCCGCCGAGGAACACGGAACCTATTGAAAAGCAATATGTTATATATAGTAGAGCGAGCAACAACGCTATCGCTCAAAACAGAAGGAGACGACATGAATTGGAATCAAATAGAAGGAAACTGGAAAGAGTTCAAGGGGAAGCTGACCGAAAAATGGGGCAAGTTGACTGATGACGATCTGGACAAGATCAACGGTAACCGTCAGCAGCTCGAAGGAATGATCCAGGAGAAGTATGGTGTCGCCACGGAAGAAGCGAACCGTATGGTTGACAGCTGGACGAAAGACATGGAGAAGTCGCAGCAGTCGTCCAGTTGACGGTTGACCGTCTCAGCGATAGATAAATGACGAAGCCGCACTCGTATCGGGTGCGGCTTTGTTGTATCTGCTGCCACTCCGCCCGGTGCCACAGCAGTACCGCCCAGCCCGGCAGTCAAGTATTGCAACCAGACACAGGTTGCCAAAGGCAGCCCACCTGGGTAGCCCGCCTTTCAGGTGGGCTCATACACTGTGCGGCGGGTACGTCCCCGCGCCCGCCGTTTCGTATACTCACGTAGCAGCAGGTAGGTCGGGTTCCGGAGGGCCGCCTCTGGCGGAACGGAGCGAGCGACCGGTCGACACGCCGCCCCGCCTACGGATTCTCCACCATTCCCTTTAACAGTCGCAGCGCTTCCGGCCAGGAGTCCGCGAACATGCTCTCGAACTCCGGATGTGTCTGCATCTCGACAAACAACTTCGTCGCGCCATCGGCTTCCGACAGGCGATAGGTCTCTTTCGTTCCGATCCATTTCTCGTTAAACTCCCCCACGGTAACTTCCTGCATGTCGGCGTTCAGGGTGGCGATGTGGGTCGCGACGATCGTATCGTGCGGCTCGAACCTGTCGATGCGGGCGACCGTGCCGCCTTTGTCCTGGTCGATAAAACGGATCGCCTCCCCTTCTTTCCATGTTCCTTCGAATGATGAGTTGGGCGAGAATGGTTTGGTCCATCGCTTGAAAGCATCGGCGTCGGTCAGCTCCTCCCAGACCGCTTCCTTGGTGCCCTTGATTGTGATCTGGTAGGTCAGTGTCTTCATGATTGCCTCCTGATGTTTCAGGTACGCCCGGATGAGCAGGGTGCGGTGTAAAGAATATGCCATGGCCGGGGGATCGCGTCAATCACATATACCGCGGCAGTGTGGTGGGGGCGGACGCCTGCCCGCCTGCGGCAGGTTCTCGTCCGGTCCGGTTCAACCGGACAATACTCTCCGATTACCGGCCTGAGTACACATGGCATGACGCCACAACCGGCCATGCGATTGCTGGAATTCCGCGCCCGCGGGGAAACGGCCAGCACGATGTAAGCACAATAACTATGGTGCCGCACATTCGGTTCACTCTCGCTTCACTCGTGCAACCCCAACATCAACCAACCCAATCTCTCTCAACCGAGTTTCCTTGCGCCGGGCTGTCGCATTTACGATCTTGTGTGGCAAACGCCTTATTGTCTGGTGGTTCACCTTCTGTGACAATCTCAAGGAGTCACACCGGATGGAAACGTCCAACGTTCCACGACGAATGACCTGCGATTCAATCGCCTCCACGGTGGAACACGTCAACTCGTCGGATGAGAGAAGCAATCAAATCGGTGCATCGCATGTGGATCAAACCAATGCCCGGCAACCACGTTGCGTTCAATCCAACCTGCTGCCGTAGTTTCGAGCGAATGACGGAGACCGCCTGATGGAACTGCTCTTGCTCATGCTGCTGGTTCTGCTAATCCTGGCCAGACTGCTTTCCGAGGTGGCACAACGGTTTAACCAACCCAGTCTGGTGGGCGAGCTGGCTGCCGGCATTCTGCTGGGGGCGCTGGCCGCGCCGATGTCGCGCCTGACCGGCATCTCCTTCGACTTTATCTACGAGGTGCAGAAGACCCCGGCGTTTCATGCCATCACCGACCTGGGTATCTTCTTCCTCATGCTTCTGGGTGGCCTCGAACTGCGCCCGGGCGACATGGCCAGGGCGTCGCGCAGCGCCTTCCTGATTGCACTCGGTGGCCTGGTCGTGCCGATGGCCTGCGGCATCGCCCTGGGCTACTGGCTGCTTCCGGAGTCGGGGTTCAAGACGGCGCAGACACTTTTTTTGGGGACCGCTCTTGCGATCACGGCGGTGCCGGTCGCCATTCGCGTACTGCGCGACCTGAAGCGCCTCGACAGCCGGGCCGGACAGATCATTATCTCAGCGGCTGTCTACGACGACGTCCTCAGCCTCATTCTCCTGGCGGTGCTGACCGCCTTGTTGCAGACGGGTGACTGGCCGGGGGCGGCCGGACTGCTCATGCTGGCGGGCAAAGTGGTGCTGTTTTTCGTTATCACTATTGGTTTTGGCCGGTGGCTGTTTCCGTACCTCCGCCGCCTGCATAAGTGGCTGTTGGCAAGCGAGTTCGGGTTCAGCATTGTGTTGATTTTGGCCCTCGGGTTCGGGGTCCTCGCCGAACTGCTCGATATGCACTTCATCCTCGGCGCCTTCATGGCCGGGCTGTTCTTCCAGCGCCAGCGCAGTCTCGATCCGAAAGCCTTCGATGCGGTGCGGGAGCGCGTCGACGGCGTCACCACCGGTTTCCTGGCACCCATCTTTTTCACCTCGATCGGCCTGCATTTGAGCGGCAGCGCCATCGTTGAAATTCCTGTCTTCCTGGTTACGCTGCTGCTCATCGCTTTTCTGGCGAAACTGCTCGGCTGCGGGGTGATGTCGTTCCTGTTTCATCGTGACCTCGCCGGCGCCGCCGTGATTGGCTCAGCAATGAGCGCTCGCGGTGCCGTCGAACTGATCATCGCCGACATTGCGCTGCGGGCCGGGCTGTTTGACAAACCGACACCGGTGCCGCCAATTGTCGCCAACCTGTTCTCGGCTGTCGTGATCATGGCGATTGTCACCACGATTGTCACGCCGATTGCGGTGAACTTTGTCTTGCGTCGCGATGCCGCGAAGGACTCCAGTTTGCTGCAGGAAAAGACCGGCAACGATGCTTCCGACGAAGCGTGAGGAAAGTCGAGGGGCGAGGTACGGAATGTTCGCACTGAGGACACCGTCTGATACCTCGCACTTGATCCATTACGGCAGAGAATTTTGATTTGACTGATGGTTACCGTACATAGAATTCAATCTAGGCCTTCGGTCCTGGGAATGCCGCGGCACCCATGACAATCCGCGCAGGAGGAGGAATATGGTATCGGTCGCCTAACACGTAGGGCACGATTGCGCGATGATTACCACTACCGGCCTAAACTTATTGCCTCGACAATATTTAACATGAGCCCTTGACAGCGGTGGGGGGCGCTCTGTATATTGGGCGCCTTATATCGCGGGGTGGAGCAGTCCGGTAGCTCGTCGGGCTCATAACCCGAAGGTCAGGGGTTCGAATCCCCTCCCCGCCATAAATTCTTCAAGTCGTGCAAGCGGCTTTTTTTTGTGCCCCCCCCTCAACTCACCCCATAGATGCGGCTTTTTTGTCTTTGTCACCGCGCAAGAGCGACACCTTCAGCGCCGGCGGTGTCACCAGCGTTGTCACAATCACCATAATCACCACTGCCGAATAGGTGGCGGTACTGATCACCGGCTCACCATCCAGCAGCAACCGCGCCCCGATGCCGGCGAATATCAGGCCAACCTCGCCGCGCGGAATCATCCCCAGCCCCACCGCAAACTTGTTGACCCCTTTCTGCCAGACCCCGAGAGAGCAGGCCTGCTTGCCGATAATCGCCGCCACTGTCATCACCGCCGCAAAGCCGAGAATCTCGACCTGGCCAAAGGTCGTCAGGTCAACCATCATACCCATGCGAACAAAGAAGATCGGCACGAGGAAAGTTGAGATCGGGGCGATCAACTCCTCGATCGTATGTTCGCCACGTTCACGCCAGCGCGAGAAATAGACCTCGTCGAGAATCAACCCGGCGGCAAAGGCACCGACGATCGGGGCCAGGCCGATCTCACCGGCCAGGAAGGCCAAGCCGAAGCAGACCAGCAGCGCAAACGACAGAAAAACACCGGCCGATTTCAGATTCAGGGCAAGGTTGAAGTAGTGCGGTACCAGCCAGGAGCCGAGGGTAATAGCGCCCACCACAAACAGCACCGCCTTGGCGATAATCCAGAGGATGGTGCCCGAACTGGCGCCGTCGCCTCCCGATCCAACCGCCGAGATAATACCCGATACCACCGCCAGGATAATCAGGCCGAGGATATCGTCGATAACCGCCGCCCCCAGAATAATCTTTGATTCCCGGCTTTGAATCTTCCCGACGTCCTTAAGGACGCGCGCCGTAATACCAACCGACGTTGCCGTCAGGGTGGCGCCGATGAAGACATGGACATAAATCGAGGCCTCCGGCAAAAACCAGGCGCCGACCCCCCAGCCTAAAAAGAACGGCGTCACCACGCCGAGAATTGCGACCATGAAAGCGGTGCCGCCGACCGAGAGCATTTCCTTGACCGACGATTCCAGGCCAACCTCGAACAAGAGGATAATCACGCCCAGTTCGGCCAGCACTTCCAGGGCAACGTTGTCGATGAAGCCTTCAAACACCATGATGCCGAACAGGTTGAGATTGCCCAGCAGCATGCCCATAATCAGCTCGCCGAGGACGGCGGGCTGGTTGAACCGTTCGAAGGCGTCGCCGCCCAGCTTGGCGCCCAGCAGGATGACCATCAGTGCCAGGAGGACATCGAGCACCGGCCCGCCGTGGCCGGCTCCGCCGCTGTCGCCGTGGCCGCCCCCCTCGGCCGCGAAGGCCAGCGAATAGAAGACATAGACCGCGACAACTGCCATCATGATGATCGATCGACGTCTGGTCAAAAGGCGCACAGTTCCTCCCGGGGTATACTGTTCATCAGCTTGCGTTTGGGGGTGAATGTAGAGGCAAATACGGGGCCTCACAAGGATAATTCAGACCGCCGGTTCAGCTATAGAAACCGGCCGTTTTGACGACATATATGACAGGGACAGACTCTATACCAGAACCGATTACTTGAGTAAAAGGACGGACGATACATGCTTGTACTCATCGGCGCAGCGGTTGTGCTTGGCTCGGTGTTGGGCGGTTTCATCATGCATGGCGGCGAGGTGATGGCGCTCAACCAGCCTTCGGAGTTTATCATCATCGGCGGCGCCGCGCTTGGTGGCATGCTTATCTCTACGCCACTCTCCACGCTCAAGAAGATTATCAGCCAGTCGGCCAAGATCTTTAATCCCGGTTACGGCAAACAGGATTACCTCGATGTGCTGGTGATGATGTACGAAGTGTTCAATGTCGCCCGTAAGGATGGCCTGGTCGGGCTGGAGAATCATATCGAGCATCCCAACGACAGCGACATCTTCAAGCGCTACCCGACCTTTCTCAAGAATCACCATGCCCTGGCGTTCTTCTCCGATACCATGCGCGTGATCATTTCCGGTTCGGTACAGCCGCACGACCTCGAGGAGTTGATGGACACCGATATCGAAGCCACCCACGAAGAAGAGCTGCAACCCGGCAATGCCCTTTCCACGACTGCCGATGCCCTTCCTGGTCTCGGTATTGTGGCGGCGGTGCTCGGTGTCGTGATCACGATGGGGGCGATTGATGGTCCGCCGGAAGAGATCGGCCACAAGGTGGCCGCGGCGCTGGTCGGTACCTTCCTGGGCGTGCTCGGCTGTTACGGTTTCGTCGGGCCGCTGGCCAGTAACCTCAAGAACCATACCCTGCACGATTTCCAGTACCTGACAGTGATGAAACATGCCCTCTTGTCGTTCCACAAGGGTGTGGCCGGCGTGATTGCAGTCGAGTTTGCCCGCCGTACGCTGCCGGATGTAGTCCGTCCCGGTTTCGTTGAACTCGAAGAAGCCTGCAACGCCGCCAAGCGCAGATAGGGTCAGGCGTGGAAAAGCAGCAATCGAATCAGCCGATCATTATCAAGAGGAAGAAGAGCGGCCACGGCGGGCATCACGGTGGCGCCTGGAAGGTCGCTTTTGCCGATTTCATGACCGCCATGATGGCGTTCTTCCTGGTCATGTGGCTGGTCAACCAGTCAGACCCGGTCAAGCAGGCGGTGGCGGCCTATTTTCGTGATCCCGGAAAGTTTCAAAAAGAAGGTTCGATGGGGGTGCTGAAAGGCTCTAAAGGGATTATCGAGCAGCCCAACCAGACAATCCAGCCGGCCAATCCGCAGGAAAAGATAGTCATCACCGCGCCGTCCGAAGCTGAGCGCAATGAACTGTCGCTGGCCGGACAGAAGATCCTCGAGCAGCTGGAGCGGCACGAGGTGTTCAAGAAGTTGCGCAAGAATGTCAAAGTGGAGTTAACCGCCGAGGGTTTGCGGATCATTCTCAATGAATCGGCCGACTCACCGGCATTCTTCGAACCGGGTTCGGCCAAGCTGCTCCAAAAAAGCGCCATCATCCTGATAACGATTGCCAGGGAGCTGGGCAAGCTGGAGAACAAGATTGTACTGGAGGGGCATACCGACGCCAGTTTTTCCGGCTCCAGGGCCTATACCAACTGGGAACTGTCGGCCGACCGGGCCAACGCCGCGAGAGCGTTGATGGAGGTGTCGGGGCTCCAGCAGGAGCAGGTCCGCGAGGTACGCGGCTATGCCGACCGCTTCCCGATGATCAGCCATGACCCGGGGGATCATCGCAATCGACGCGTGACCATCCTGGTGCTGTACGAATCGACCGAAAAGCAGTACGATCACATGGTGCTGGATGACGCCGATTTAAGCGGTCCATCGGACAAATAAAAAACGGGAGATCGGACCGATCTCCCGTTGTCGTTTGGTATCCTGACGAGGACTACTTATCGCGCAGCTCCAGCATCTCCTTACGGATATCCTGAGCAACATTTTTTACGTCCTGCATCACCTTACGGACCCGTGCGGTCGCCGCCTTGTTGCCGGTTTCGGACTTTTCGACATCGTCTTTGATGGACTCGACAAGTTCAACAAGTTTGCCGTAACTGGACATGGTTCACTCTCCAATCAATTGTAACAGGTTTTACTTAGCGTATTCACCCTGAATTCTATGCCCCAAACGGGGCGTTCTGCAACCAAAAAAAAGGGCCAAAACCGCTGGTATTTTGCCGATAAATCGGTATATTGGCGCCTCAAAATTATAAAACACCCCCGGTCAGCGTTCTGATCGGGGTTTTTGTGCTGTTTCGTTAAAAAATTATGAGCGACATCAAAGCTTCGATCAGCCTTTCCAGTCACCGTGCCGCGGTCCGCGAGCGGTTCGCTAACTACAAACCATTTAACGACTTAGTGTCGTCGCTGCAGAGCCACGAACGGTCCGAACAGCGCCTTTCAGGGTTGGCCGGATCATCAAGCGCCCTCTTGCTCGAAGCCCTCCGAGCCGCCACCGGGCGGCCGATTCTGTTCGTCGCGGGCAGTTCCGAAACCGCTGCCGACCTCTACGACGACCTGCGCGGCCTGCTGTCGGAAAACAGTCTGGGCCACTTTCCGTCCCGCCAGATCCTCCCCTTCGACTTCCGCGCCCCGGTCGGCGAGGTCATGGGCCGCCGCATATCGACATTGTCCGACATGATGGCAGGCCGCGCCGGGGTGGTAGTCTGCCCGATCCGCGCCCTGATCGAGCCGACGATTACGAAATCGTTTCTCGAGTCGAGCCGCATTGATCTGGCGCCGGGCGAAGAGATTGATCTCGACGACCTGGTGATGCGCCTGGTCAAGCTCGGGTTTCGACGGGTCGGGGCGGTGGAGGAAATCGGCGATTTCGCTGTCCGCGGCGGCCTGATTGACTTCTTCAGTCCAGGTCACGACGCCCCCGTCCGCGTCGAACTGTTTGGCGACGAAGTCGACACGATCCGCGAGTTCGACGTTGCCAGCCAGCGAACCAGGCAAAAGATCAAGCATGTCTCGGTCCTGCCGCGCCGTGAGGTGCCGATCACCCAGCAATCACTGGAGGAGCACCTTAACGATCTGCCGCAGGATGACGCCGAGTATATTCGCAGCCGCTACCTGAACGATCCTGAGCTGCCGGGCCTGGAATGGCTGTCGGTAATGTTCGGCCTGGAGCAGGGGGCACTGTCGGACTATCTGACGGACGACTGGATTGTTGTCTTTGATTCCCGCGGCAACCTGGAATCGGTGGCGGAGGATATCGTCACCGAGGCGGTGACACTGTATGAACGCCTGCACCAGCAGTTTCTCTCGTTCCGCAACCCGCAGGCGTACTACCACGATCCCAGCACGTTGTTCAACGAACTGGCGGCGTCTCATGACACGATCGACCGTCTCCCCTTCCGTGGCGGCAAACCGGGTATTATCGATTTCGCCTGCAAACCGCATCCGTCGTTTGGTTCCCGTCTCGACCTGGTCGGCAAGGCGCTTGCCGAGTTTGAGGCACAAGGGTTCAGCTACTACATCGCGACCGACACGGCCGGCCAGAAAGACCGCCTGACCGAACTGATCAATGAAAAGTCGGGGGTGGATTTCGACCCGGTTATCGAAGTAGCCGACCTGAAGGGTGGCTTTGTTTGTGACGCCGGACGGTTTGCGGTGCTGACCGATCATGAAATCTTCAGCCGCTACCACCGTCGCACCCGTAAGAAGAAATTCAAAGAGGGTGTCGCCATATCCGACTACTCGAGCCTCAACCGCGGCGACTATGTCGTGCACACCGAATACGGTATTGCGCGGTACCGCGGCCTCGAAACCCTTGAAGTCGACAGCCGGAAGCGCGACTGCCTGCTCCTGCTGTACGCCAACGAAGACAAGCTGTATGTCCCGATCGAGGAGTTCAACCGGGTAAGCAAGTACGCCGGTAAAGAGGGTGTGCCACCACTGACCTCGCTCGGCGGACCGCAGTGGGACAAACTCAAGGAGAAGAGCAAGAAGGCGATCGAGGAGATGGCCGCCGACCTGATCAAACTGTACGCCGAACGCAAGGCCGGGATCGGGTACTCGTTTGGCGAGGATACGGTCTGGTTGAAGCAACTCGAGGCATCATTCCCGTATGAGGAAACACGCGACCAGGCCAGGGCGATCAATGATGTCAAGCGCGACATGGCTCGCGACGAGCCGATGGATCGATTGATTTGCGGCGACGTCGGCTTCGGCAAGACCGAGGTAGCGATGCGGGCGGCCTTTAAGGCAATCGAAAAGGGAAAGCAGGTTGCGCTCCTGGTACCAACGACCGTGCTCGCACAACAGCACTACCAGACATTCGCCGACCGCTTCGCCGACTTCCCGGTCAAAGTCGCGATGCTGTCACGCTTCCGTACCAAAAAGCAGCAGCTTGAAACGCTGGAGGACCTGGCCGGGGGTAAGGTTGATCTTGTCATCGGCACGCACCGCCTGTTTTCCAAAGATGTGCTGTTTTCGGATCTGGGACTGCTGATTGTCGACGAAGAGCATCGCTTCGGGGTGCGCCACAAGGAGAAGCTGCGTCAGCTCAAGGCGACGGTCGACACCATTTCGATGACCGCCACGCCGATCCCGCGCACCCTGCAGATGTCGCTGATGGGGGCGCGCGACATGAGTTTGATCACGACCTCACCGAAGGACCGCCTTCCGATTCTCACCGAAATTGTCGAGTTTGACCCGGCCCAGATCGCCGCGGCGATCCTGCGCGAGATGGATCGCGGCGGCCAGGTCTTCTTCGTCCATAACCGGGTACAGACGATCGACGCGATGTATCGCTTCCTGAAAAAAGTGGTGCCGCAGGCGGAGATCGGGATTGCCCACGGTCAGATGCACGAACGTTCGCTGGAAGGTGTCATGCTGGCATTTCTGAACCGGCGGTTCGATGTCCTGCTGTGTACGTCGATCATCGAATCCGGCCTCGACATCCCGGCCGCCAACACGATCATCATCAACCGCGCCGACCGTTTCGGCCTGGCCCAGTTGTACCAGTTGCGCGGCCGGGTCGGGCGCAGCGACCGCCGAGCCTACGCCTACCTGCTGACCCCGCCGACACGACTGATGCGGGCCGACGCCATCAAGCGGCTGCGGGCTATCGAGGCTCACTCCGATCTCGGCAGCGGCTTTGCCCTGGCCATGCGCGACCTGGAGATTCGCGGCGCCGGGACGATACTCGGGGCACGCCAGTCCGGCTACATGGAAGAAATCGGCTTCGACCTGTACAACAAGCTCCTCGAGGAGGCGGTGGCCCGGCAGCGCGGCCACAAAATTCAACGTCTCCCGGAAACCAAGCTGGAACTCGACTACGAAATGGTGCTGCCGCCGGAGTATGTAAGCGACCGGCACCACAAAGTGGACATCTATCGGCGGCTGTCGGATGCGAAGAATGTCGACGACGTGGAAACGCTGCGCGAGGAAGTGACCGACCGCTTCGGTCGCATGCCCAGACCGTCGGTCGACCTGTTCGATGCTACCGTCGTGAAAGTCCGTGCCGCCATGCTCGATGTCGAGAAGGTGACGATGCGCAACGGCCGGGTGAAACTGCTGTTCGATCAGAAACGGACCCTGCAGCGCCGTGAGGTCGAGGCGATGTCGCGCGCAACCACGTGCCCGATGGAGTTTTCGTTTACACCGCGGACGGTCATCGCGTTCGATCTCGGCCAAGTCAAGACTGATGATCGCCTCAAGCACCTGGCGCAGATACTGGGCACAGCCTGATTATTCGTCCCACATGAACAACTCGGGTATCGTACCCGAGTCGATATCAATCCCCACCCCGTAGTTGTTGCCGCCGAACTTCTCATGATCGTCCGACGGCTGCAGCCAGGTGCGGTTGTTGCTCGCTATCGGATGTTTGGTGCGACTGTCATCATCGAACTGCCAGTAGCGGTCGTCACCACCGATATCGATGAAGCCGCCGAACGAATTGGCGTAGTAGTAGTATGGTGTAAGTTGCAGTGGCTTGTGGTAGCCCTCGCGCCAGGTGGCCTCGCCGAGACCATCGGTTGAAATCCCCAGTTCATATTCATCGTCGCCGCCGATGTCGATCAGCAGCGCGCTCGAACGGATCTGCGCCAACCCCATCGAGATCATGCCGGCGCGATAGTAGTCATTGCCTCCCTTATTGATCAACAGGGCGTTGGTGAAATCCCAGCCAAAGCCGAGCGCGGCGCCGGCGGTTTCGTACAGCTCGTGGCGATCGTCGCCGGCTTCGTCGACCAGGATACCGTTGCAGAAATGCGCCCCGGAGCCCTGCGTGAAATAGCAGGATTCGTAGATGTCGTTGCCGCTGCGGTCGATCGCAATACCGGTGGCGAACCAGTAGCCGACGCCCAGGGTCCAGTTGCCGGAGTAGTAGTGGTCGTCACCGTGATTATCGATGATCGCACCCAGGCCGCCGGCCCACGAATGACCGTCAGAGCCATCACCGCGCCGCCCGAATCCGGCGCCCTGTGCCGAGTTGCCGTTGATCTTGTTTTCGGAATGGTAGTCGCCGCGATCGATGACCGCGCTGTACGGCTCGGCGGTGTACTTGTCGTCGCCGTCGTAACACGCCAGCACACCAATGCCGCCGCCGACCCCGCCCATCCCCTGACCATCGCCGTGCAGGTAGAATTTGTCATCGCCGGTGGCATCCAAACAAAGGCCGATCCCGAAATAGCCGCACCCCTGCGCCGACAGAGCAGCGTTGTATGAATCGTCACCATTACGGTCCAGCAGTACGCCGACGCCGAAAACGCCGACACCCTGTGAATAGACAGCGCCGTTGTAGGTATCGTTTCCTTCGCTGTCGAGCACCATACCAATACCGCACAGGCCAACACCAGCCGAGGCGGGGTAGGTATTGCGGTCGTGACCGTAGTAGTCATCGCCGCCCATATCCAGCAGCAGTGATACCGGCTGCGCCAGTGAGGTGGTTGCAGCCGCGCTGCCCTGCCAGATCGAGCGGCGGCCAAAATCGATAATCAACAGCGCACCGGTGGCATCGTATTCGAAGTAGCCGGGTACCGACGGTCGCAGCGAGGAAAAGACACCCCCGACGCTGCCGACGCGCTCGACGGTATAGGTGTCGGAGAAGATCGCGATCCTGCCGAACGGTGTGTTCATCTCCATCGCGAAATCGGCGGGCATTGCATCAGTGAACGGTTTCAGCTGCTGCTCGGCCGCTTCCAGTGCCGCCGCTGCTTTCAAGGCGGCGTAGTGCATGCTGGGCCGGTCGATAGTTGCGGCGATATCGTCGAACTGGGGGTAATACACCTGACCGTCAGCCTGCGTATCGGCCAGGTCGCGAATGGTCATGACTCGCTCCAGGGCTTCTCGATCGCAGTTGCGCAGTGCCTTGTTGCGCCAGGTGATGACATCGCCGATATTCACGATCAGCGCGGCAAGGATTGTACGGACAGTATCGGGCAGAGCCGCCGTTTTCTCGCGTATCTCCGCGCGCGGATCGATGCCCGGGGACTTGTTGCCGAAGGTGTAGATATCGGACGAACGGCCGCCCAGATCGAACAGCCTTTCGATGGCCACTTCCAGCGGCGTGTCGCCGGGTGGCGGCGGCAGCAGGTTGGCCGAATACGAACGGAAGCCGCCCAGCTTCTTATCCACACCGAGGTTGTAGACCAGCTTGTACAAGCCATCGGAGGCCGAATCGGCGTAGGCCGGATCGAGGTAGGTTTCGACCGTGTTGGACATGACGCGGGCATAGTCGTACAGCCGCAACGGTTGGGCGAACAGGTCGTCGAACGAGCTCAAGCGGTGCGGGATGTCCAGCGGAAAACGATTCCAGTATCCTTTTGGCTGGTAGCCAAGGTCATCTTTGGTGAAGCCGACCTCGCCCAGCGCCTGCTTCAGGATATCGGTGCTGTCGGCAGGCCGGGCGGGCACCGGTAAAACCGCCAAACACAGACCAACAATGGCAATTATTCGTATCACTTTCGGTTGACCTCCCATTCGGCTCGTGCTATTGTTGGCCTCAAGATAGATTGTCAATGCCATCGAAGCAAAACCTGATTGTGGAGGAATCCGTGAAGATATTGAGCACAGCGGCGGCGGCGCTTGCGTTGTTGTTTGTCATTGGCTGTGGTGAACAGGAAACCGCAGACACCGGCAGCGATGCCGTTGCCCAGTCGCCGGCCAAACCGGCCACCAGTTTCGCCGGGGAAACACACCTCGCTAACATCCGCCAGCTTACGTTTGGCGGTCAGAATGCCGAGGCCTACTTCAACTATGACGGTACCGAACTGATCTTTCAGTCGACGCGCGACACGCTCGAGTGCGACGCCATCTTCCGCATGCATGCCGACGGTTCCAATGTTCGCATGGTGTCAAGCGGCAAGGGCGCAACGACCTGTGCGTTTATCGCTCCTGACGGTCAGTCGATCATCTATGCCTCGACCCATCTCGGCGGTGAGGAGTGCCCGCCCAAGCCGGATATGTCGCAGGGGTATGTGTGGGCGCTGTACAAGAGTTATGATATCTTCAAGGCTGATCCCGATGGCTCCAACCTGGTGCGTTTGACCGACGCCCCCGGTTACGACGCCGAGGGAGTATACTCACCGAAGGGCGACAAGATTATCTTCACATCGGTGCGCACCGGCGACCTGGAACTGTTTACGATGAATCCGGACGGTACCGATGTACAGCAGATTACCGACGCACCGGGGTATGACGGCGGGGCATTCTTCTCGCTCGACGGTGAGTGGATCTGCTGGCGGGCATCGCGACCGGATGGAGAGGAACTGGCCGACTACCGGCGTTTGCTGGAGCAGGGCCTGATTCGCCCCAACCAGCTCGACATCTATGTGATGAAACTTTCCGATGGTGAGCCGATTCGTTTGACCGACAACGGCGCCGCCAACTTCGGACCATACTTCCATCCCGACGGCGAACGGGTTATCTTCGTATCAAACATGCACGACGAGGGTGGCCGCAACTTCGATCTGTTCATGGTGCATATCGAAACGAAAGAGATCACGCAGATCACGCACAATGAAACGTTCGACGGTTTCCCGATGTTCAGTCATGACGGCAAGAAGCTGGTGTTTGCGTCCAACCGCGACAACAGCGAACCGTTTGAAACCAATGTCTTCATTGCCGACTGGGTCGATACCCCGGGTGAAACGTCGGCAGCCGCGTCTGAATGAGCAGACTCGGCGTCCACGTACTGCAGGGCTTCGATGATGACTGGATCGGGTTGCTCAAAGAGCAGCTCGATCCGTCGATTGACCTGACTCACGGCGACGCACTGCCGGACGATCCAACGTATCATGTGCTGGTGGCGGGACGGCCGACCAGGGAGTTCATCGAGGCCTCGTCGAATATGAAGGCGGTGATCATACCGTGGGCCGGGCTGCCGGTCCAGACGCGTGAGCTGCTGTTGAACTATCCGGAACTGGGCGTTTTCAATTTGCATCACAATGCATCGGCTACAGCCGAGACGGCGATGGCGCTTATGCTCGCGGCCGCAAAAGAGATCGTACCGCTCGACCGAAAACTGCGGAAGAATGACTGGGGTTCGCGCGGCGGCATGACCAACGCAATATCGCTGAGCGAAAAGACCGCCGTCATACTTGGCTACGGAGAGATTGGGAAACGGGTCGGCGCCGCCTGTCGCGGGCTGGGAATGGAGACGGTTGGCATTACGCGCCAGGGGGGAGCAACCTCGAAGGCTGTCACCATCGATTCGGTGGCATCACTCGACCACTGGCTGCCGGGAGCAAATGTACTCTTCATAACGGTACCGCTCACGGATGAAACGTCAGGGCTTATCGACCGTGCCCGGTTGGCGGCGCTGCCGGACAACGCGATCGTGGTCAATATGGCCCGCGGCCCGGTTGTAAACGAACAGGCGTTATTCGACGAATTGTCGACCGGTCGAATTCGAGCCGGCATCGATGTCTGGTACAACTACCCGACGGGCAAGGACGAGATGCGCAACACCCAACCGTCAGCCTTCCCCTTCCATGAACTCGAAAATGCCGTCATGACACCGCACATCGGCGGAAACGCGCTGGATATTGAACCGCAGCGAATCAAAGAGCTGGCGGCGCTGCTCAATACGGCGGTACGGGGCGAGACCATGCCGAACCGTGTTGACCCCGGGCAAGGGTATTGAACACGGGCCGCAGACGAGTTCTTACGCCTGCGTGCGGCGGGCATCGATAAACGACTTCACTCCCATCGCAACGTACAGAATCGACAGGATCGACATGATCGCCTGGGCGATCACCGCCGCCGGTCGGGCCACCTCACCGCCACCGAAATAACTGACAGTGGCGATGATACCGTTGAAGGTGCCGACAATGGCCAGGACACCGAGGGCGATGGCAATATGCATCATCATCTTGCGACGTGATTCGGCACGCCCAAGCACGCCCAGGATAAGAAAAGCGATGCCGAAGAACGATGGTATGAAAGCGGTGATACTGACCATACCGGTGGCGAAGTAGCCGATGATACCGAGCAGTATGAGTACGATACCGTACGTGATGGTAAGCTGAGGCATTTTCATGCGCGTCTCCCAGATCGTTAGAGTTGTTTCAGAAGAAGAACGGCGGCCCGGTTGCAATTGTTCTGGAAAAGAGCGCAACAGGAGCGGATCAGTCAAGCTGATACTTGCGGGCAAGAAACTCCTGCTCAGCGGCATTGCCGGTCAGTTGACGGGCACGTCGGGCAGCAGTACGGGCGTCGGCGACGCGTCTTAACCGCCACAACAGGTCGGCCCGCGTGGCATGATACAGGTAAAAGCGCTCGATGTGCGGCAATCCGGCCAGCTCGTCGATCAGTCGCAGCCCGGCCTCCGGGGATTCATAATACGACACCGCCACTGCCCGGTTGAGGGCGATGACCGGCGAGGGATCGAGCGACATGAGGTCGTCGTAGTACCGGACAATTAACGGCCAGTCGGTGAGGTCAAATTTTTCAGCCACGGCATGAACGGAGGCGATCGCTGCCATGAGGTGATACCGCGACATCTGATCGCCCTCGGCTGACTGATCGAGCAGCTGCAGCCCCTCGCCGATCATCGGCCGGTTCCATGCGGAGCGATCCTGTTGCGACAGCTCCACCAGGCGTCCTTGACTGTCGACACGAGACGGCAGGCGGGCGGCCTGGAAGTAGAACAGCGCAAGCAACGCCCGAGCGGCCGGACGCTTACCCACCGGCTGTTCGATCAGGCCGGATAAAAGCCGGATCGCTTCGGCGCACAAATCGACACGTGAGAGCGATTCGCCGCTGTGAGCTGCATAGCCTTCGGCGAACAACAGGTAGAGGGCATTGAGCACCGACTCAAAGCGATCAGGCAGTTCCGACGCCGGCGGCAAATCAAGACTGGCCACGCCATCCTTGAAACGCTGCTTTGCCCGCACCAGCCGCTGGGCGATTGTAGCCTCCTTTTGCAGATAGGCAGCGGCGATCTCTTTCGTCGACAGACCACACAAGTCACGGAGGATGAGCGCAATGCTGGCTTCGTCCGGGAGCGACGGGTGACAGCAGGCGAACATCATCCGCAGCATGTCGTCGGTCAGTTCTTCGCGATATCCGGCTGAACCGGTGTCGGTATCGGAAGCATGCAATTCGGCTGCGACATCGGCCTCCTTGCGTGCGGCCATACGGTCTCGTCGGATACGATCGAGAGCAAGATTGCGGGCCACTGTCATCAGCCAGCCGGCTGGAGACTCGGGAATTCCGTCGTAACTCCACCGCTTGAGTGCCCGCGCCAGTGCATCCTGCACGACGTCCTCCGCCAAATCAAGGTAAGCCGGTCCGAGGATACGGGTCAGGGTCGCGACCAGTTCACTGTACTTGCGTCGAAACAGATGTTCGACAAGCCGCCGGGCATCATCCTGACCGGTCATGGCACCACCAGTCTATCAGCCCATATCGGGGACTTGCCGAACCTCAACGGTACCGTCCCAGGCCAGGCTCGGGCAGCCGCCGGCCATCTCGACGGCCTCTTCATAGTTCGTTGCCTCCACCAGGAAGTAACCGCCCACGGCATCTTTGGTCTCAGTAAAAGGACCATCGGTGATCGCCCCCTGCTTCATCGCAACCACCCGTCCATGCGACTCGAGCTTTTTCCCCCCTTTGAACTTGCCGACCTCGCGCAGCTTATTGGCCCAGGCGACGAATTTCTCGATGACTTGCTGGGTCTCCTCGGGCGAACGGTTGTCATCATCACCACCCCTGATCAGCAACATGAATTCGGGCATTTCGGATCTCCTTGAATGTGCGGTCAAACTTAGCGGCCAGGTGAGGGCCTGTCAATTGTGGTTTTCATACGGACGACGATTCGGCTGCTGAAATCTCGACATGAACAAAAGAAAAACCCGCCATCGGGCGGGTTCTTCCTTGTATCCTTCCAAGTTCAAGATGAAGGGCGGTCAGTAACTGTACTCTTCCTCCATCTCTTCCAGTTCTTCGATTATAACGGCCTCTTTCAAGGCCCGGTGGCGATACCGTGACCCGGCCTGGCGGTCGGGTACGGGGTCGCGCTGCCGACCTTTTGGTTTGCGCCTGGAGGTGTTTTCAGAATCATCAAATTGGCGAGCTTGCCGCCCCCGGCGGTCAGGCATAGCTGTCTCCTCCTTCTATGCTCCTGTGGTATATGGATAGCTCCTGACAGCTTCTGTCTGCCAATTGTATCGGCACCTGTAAGGCTGAGTTCTGCGGCAAAATAGAACAATGGTTCAACCCGGGTATCGGCGAAATCCGACAGGCCGGCGGCTATTGTCTGCACCCGCTTACACACCGTCGGCCGATTTGCACACCACGCAACCGCGTGCGCTGCTACTGTTCACCGACTGCACTCCCGCACATGACTGCATGATCGACGTAAGTGCATGTCTGCCGACAACATAGCGCAGCTACTGCGGGTCGTCAACGGGGCGCTTCCGGTTGGCACACCGCCTGCACTAAGCACTTCCAGATAGAACAAAACGTGAGGTGCTCCGATGTTAGACAATAAGTTCAAGCGCGGCTTTTCCAACGAACGACTCACTGTCCGTCCGGAACCCAAGGTCAGGGAGGACGAGACCGGTTTTTATATGATGTCGCTGTCCGAGAACGCCAAGGTCTATTTTGACGATTACTATGCCTTCCTCGAACGCGCCTACGGCCGTGCTCTCGACATGCGGGCCGACGCCGACCAGAAGATCGCCGATCTGCCGCCCGACCGCACCGAGACCATCTCGTTCTACCGTGCCAAGGCGGTAGTTCTCGATGTCGCCATCCGTACTATCCGACGGTTTTATACCGATGGCGCCAATCTCGGCGTGGTCATGACACCCTGGTGCTTCGGTACGGTGGTGCTGGAGAAGGTCGAGGTCTATCGCGAACGGGTCAGCAAGGGTGAAGTTGACGACCCGAATATTCCCGATTATCCGTTCTACGTCACAAAGTACATCGAGGAAATCTACAAAGCGGTGCTGCTTGAGCTGTTCGACTTTCCGGAAAAGGCGTTCCAGATGCGCTGGCAGTATTCGGAATTGCTCAAAAGATACTCAACGGTGTTGTCCGACATCACCACCTCCCTGAATTCGGTCTTACAAAAGATCAAGGACTACGGTTCTCCCCGGTAAAATTTGCGTTTCCTTTCGTACTCCCTTCCTGCAAGCCCCCGGAACCCTGTTCCGGGGGCTTTTTGGTAAGAATTCGCCGGTCACCTGCCGATAACATGAACGATAGGCGAACAATATGTCAGGCAAGGCAGTTACTGGGTGTTGCTAAATCAGTCAACGGCAATCAAGAATCGAGCCGAGCAGAAGTTCATCCCGATTCTGCTCGATTCGCTGCGGGTAGACTCTATCCTCGAGTTCGACCTGTACCTGAATGTCGACCGCAACCTCGTCCTGTACCGTTCGTCCGACCTCCCCTTCACCGAGAAAACCCGCCAGAAACTGCTGGAAAACAAGGTCGACCGCCTCTATATCACCAATGAGAACAAGGGGAAGTATCAGCGCTACATCGAGGCCAACCTGCCGCGCATCCTGTCCGATCCCGGTGTCGAAGAAACCAAGAAAGCCGGCATTCTCTATGAAACCTCGACCAACCTGGTAAGAGATGTTTTGGCCAGCCCGACCTACGGCGAGAATATACGCCGCTCCAAGGACATGGTCTCCAATACGGTCGGCTTCATTCTCAAGGGCCGGGAGGCATTTCTCAACCTGCTCAGGATCAGCTCGTTCGACTACTATACCTACACCCACTCGGTCAACGTCTGCACCTTCTCTATCGCCCTGGCGCAGCAGATGGGGTTCGACGACGAGGAGTTCCTGCATGAATTGGGAGTGGGGGCGCTGCTGCACGATGTCGGCAAATCGAAAATATCGGAGCGGATCCTGAACAAGCGCTCCGCCCTGACCCAGATCGAGTTCGAATTGATGAAGAAACACCCCAAGTGGGGCGTCGAAATCCTGACGGAGACCGACCAGATCGACGCCGCCTCCTACTACCCGGTCCTGCAGCACCATGAACGGGGAGACCGTCGCGGCTACCCCAGCGGCCTGAACCTCAACGAGATGCATATCTACTCACGAATCGTGGCGATCGCCGACTCGTTCGACGCCATGACCACCGAACGGGTCTACCAGCGCGCCCTGGAAACGTTTCCGGCTCTCAAGATCATGTTCTCCCTCAGGGGGGCGTACGACGAGCCGATGATGGAGGCGTTTGCCCGGCTGATGGGGCCCGACGGATTAAAAAAGTAGGTATCCTGCCCTATATTCTCTCTTTGCTCCCGGCACAAAACTGCTATATTTACTTTCGATTTGAAGAACACCGGGAGGTAGACGACAAATGAATCGAGGTTCAACAGTAACCGGCAGGCTTGTCGGTTTTTGTGTATGTACGGTGATAATTATGGCCGCACTATCCTGCTCCAATGACAGCACTGATTATCCGCCCGTAGCCGAGCGGAAGATCCATCGCGACACGGTCAACGGCGCCGAGCTAATCGACGCCTATTACTGGCTGCGCGAACGTGACAATCCCGAAGTAATCCAGTATCTCGAGGCGGAAAATGAGTACACTGCCCGGATGATGAAACATACCGAGGGCATGCAGGAGCAACTGTTCCGCGAGATGCGCGGGCGAATCAAGGAAGACGACCGCTCCGCCCCGGTCAAGCATGGCAACTACTACTACTACGTGCGCAACGAGGCAGGCAAGAACTACGACATTTATTGCCGCAGGCAAGGCTCACTCGAGGCTTCGGAAGAGATACTGCTCGATATCAACAAGGTGGCCGAGGAACTGGAATACTGCCACCTCGGGATCTTCGAGGTCAGCCCCGATCACAACCTGCTGGCGTATTCGATCGACGATGACGGCAGCGAGCGCCATACCCTGTACATCAAGGACCTCCGCACCGGCCGGGTACTCTCCGACAGCGTGCACAACACCGGCACCTCGTCGGCTTGGGCGGCCGACAACGAATCGTTGTTCTATGTAACGCTCGACGACCAGACCCGGCCGTACCGTTTGTACCGGCATACACTCGGCGATCCGGAAGAAAACGATTCGCTGATTTATGAAGAGTCCGATCTCGCCTATTTCCTCAAGGTCGGGAAAACCAAGGACGAAAAGTACATCCTGATGGACCTGTCGAGCAATGTCACCACCGAGGTGCACTTCCTGGCGTCCGATAATCCACAGGGCGTGTTCCGGGTCATCCATCCACGCCAGAACGGCATGGAGTACTACGTTGACCACCGTGACGGCAGCTTCTTCGTGTTGACCAACGACGACGCCCTCAACTTCAAACTGATGACAGCGCCCCTCCGGCAACCGTCGAAGGCAAACTGGAAAGAGTATCTCGGGCATCGCCAAGATGTCTACCTGTACGACGTCGAAGTCTTTGCTGATTTCATCGCCCTCTTCGAGCGCGCTGACGGTTTGAAGCGGATTGGCATCATCCGTCAGCCCGACGCCAAACAGCGGGAGATCGATTACATTGCGATGCCCGAGTCAGTATACACCATTTACCAGGGGGAAAATCCGGAGTTTGACACTGAGTACCTGCGCTTTGCCTATTCGTCGATGATCACGCCCAAGACCGATTTCGACTACGCCGTCGCCGGCGACTCCCTGATCACGATCAAGGAAACCGAGATCCTCGGCGGCTATGACAAGTCGCAGTATGATACCAAGCGGGTCTACGCTACAGCTCCCGACGGTGCGCGGGTGCCGATTTCGCTGGTGTATCGCAAGGATACGCCGCGCGACGGCAGTGCACCGCTGTACCTGTATGGCTACGGGTCGTACGGCATCTCGCAGGATCCGTCGTTCCGCAATCACCGACTCTCGATTCTCGATCGCGGCTTCATCTTTGCCTATGCCCATGTCCGCGGCGGCGGCGAGATGGGACGGCAGTGGTATGAAGAGGGCAAGCTGCTTTCCAAGCGCAACACCTTCACCGACTTTATCGCCTGCGGCGAACACCTCGTCAATGAACAGTACACCAACCCGGATGGTCTGGTCATCTATGGCGGTTCGGCCGGCGGCCTTTTGGTCGGCGCGGTAATCAATATGCGCCCGGAACTGTTCGAGGTGGCAGTGGCCGATGTACCGTTTGTCGATGTCGTCAACACTATGCTCGATTCCACCATTCCGCTGACAGTCACCGAATTCGAGGAATGGGGCAACCCGGCCGAACCGGAGTATTTCGAATATATTCGCGCTTACTCGCCGTACGATAATGTCGAGAAAAAAGATTACCCGCACCTGCTGGTACTGGCCGGGCTGAACGACCCGCGGGTGCAGTACTGGGAGCCGGCCAAGTGGACCGCCAAACTGAGGCAGATGAAGACCGACAACAACCGTCTGTTGCTCAAGACCAACATGGGGTCGGGGCATTTCGGGCAGTCGGGGCGGTACGGCTACCTGCGGGATATCGCCTTCGAATACGCCTTTATCTTCGACATATTGGGGATAACGATCTGATTCTGGTCAGTTTGAGATGATTTTTGCGACGGCCGCCTCCTGGTGGAGCGGCCGTTTTGCTTTTGGGGTAAAAACGTGGTCGCCGGCGGTCGATATACAGAGAAAGTACGACTCACTGAAAGGTACCCCGCATGACCACAATGCCCCCAGTAACTGAAGAGAGACAGTCCGAGAAGACCCATGACCGGATTGCCCAATTTGCCCGGATGCATGAGACAGTCAGTGAATTGGAGTTGATAACATCCGATATGGATGACGCCATCGACGACGCCCGCCTGATCGCTTTGAACGCCGCTTTGGAAGCCCGACGCAGTGAGCATGGCGGCGACGGTTTCGTGGCCATCGCCGAACAGCTCAACCTGGCGATTGATCGGTTGAATGCCAGCCGCACCGCGATGAGCGCGAAGATCGGCGAGTTGAAGACGGAGCTGGAGAACGCCCCGACGGTCGAGTCATATTAAACAAAAACGGCGGGCGGCAAGAACCGCAGCGCCGTCGTATCGGACAACTTCAGGTCGTTTTGCTTACTGCGTCTCGTCAGCCGTCAGCAGTTCCTCGATCTCGGCCGGGACGACGAACAGGCTGTCGGGCATCTCGACATTGGTTTCCATCTTGGACATGACGATCGACTGATTCTGCCCCATCATCTTCAATTCGGTCTTGAACGGCTGCAGGACACCGCCAACCTCGCGATAGTCACTGTAGAGATTGGTCACCGGGATTTCACCCATCTGGTGTTCCTGGAGTGACTGCTCGGCCACCGCCAGGCCGCTTTCCTTGCTGATGTATACGGTTGTCGGATTGCCTTCCGCCGGAATGAACTTGACCAGATGGCACATAACGCCATTGATGGTGTCCTCGCCGACGTACTCCGCCGACTCATAATACTCGCGCCAGTTGACATACTTGTCGAACGCCATCTCGCGAATAGCCTGGGTCAGTTCCGCTCCCTCGACAATGCGCGGGCCGGTCATCATCGACGTTTCCCAGAAGACCTCACCGTTCCAGCCGCGACGCATCTCCCCGACTGCATCAGAGCCGATAACCGTGAGCATCTTTTCATTGCTGACCACCCATCCCTGCATGTTCATCGAAAGCCCCATGGCCGGTATGTTGAAGGTACCTTCCAAGTACACATTCTCGATGGCATCGAACGCTTCCTTACCACCCGAGGCTTCGATGTTCTTGTCGATAACTTCCTGGACCTTTTCCGACGTATCCTGGGCGCCCGCAATTGCGAAGACGAGGAGCGCAGCCAGGGCCAGGGTCATCAGTCCGGTCAGTCGTTTGTTCATTGTCTCACCCTCCAGAGAGTTGGCTGTTTATTCTGCTTCAGTTTCGTTTCGTTCGTGTATCCAGTCAGTGGCGGCGTCGAGCACCGGATCATCACCGGCCAGCAACGCCTCGCGCGCCAGGTGAACCTCTTCATCGGGGACCACCCCCCGCCCTTCGAGCGGTGCGCCGCTACCCAATACATAGTTGCCGAGAACATACTGAAAACGGTCACCATTGGGGAGGCGCTTGACGAGCGACGGCAGGGCGGCGCCCATCGAATTGGTGCCAAAGATGCAGGCACGGCCGATGTCCTGCAGCCCGCCGGCGAAGAACTCGGCGGTCGAACCCGACAAACCGTCGATCAGGATAGCGAGGGGACCATCGAACGTGCGGGCACGGGGGTTCAGGACCATACGAAGCTGGGTGTCGCGAGTCGACAACGTGCCGATGTACAGGTTCTTCTCCTTGACCAGCCAGCCGGCCATGCCCATCGCCATGCCGGCGATACCGCCCGGGTTACCGCGCAGGTCGATGATCAAACCGGGGGCGTCGAGAGAAGAGCGCATGGCTGCATTATAGCTCGGCATCAGCGAGCCGGGATCGAAAAAACAATTGAAGGCAAAGTACCCGATACCGTTTTCGAGCGTATCGGTCTCGGTGCGCAGGTACATCGGCGGCAGGTTGCCGAAGACCGCTTTCTTGCCGGTCGGTTCGTCTAAAACCAGTTTCTTCGAAACCTCGGTTTCGTCACCGTCTCGGAAGACTACGGTCACGGTGTCTCCGACATATCCACGCAAGCGAGTGCCTGCGACGGAAGCCAGGTATCTCGGCAGCGCCGGCGATCCGGCCATCTCCTGTTCGATCTCCGGCAGCAAGCCTGGGATGGTGTCGCCGTCGACGATATAGATCTCCCAGCCAACCTCGACACCGGCGACCCCGGCCGGTGACCCGGCGTAGACAGCGGTGACGACAGCCCGGCCGTTGAGTACCCGAACGCTTATCCCGGAGACGCCACCAAACTCACGATCCTCTATCTCGGTTTCCGGATCGGGCGGCGTTTCCGGTTTGTCGATGTTGAGATACAGGCTGGCAGGGATAATTCCGACATGGCTCACCCCGAGAGTATCGAGCATCCGCCGCATGACCGCCCGTGCCTCTCGCATCGTGGTGGCCGACGCTACCTGCGGTCGCAGCGAGTCCCGAAGAGCCTGCCAGTCGACATCGTCGAAAGTGGTATCAAAGTGCTCTTCATAGACGGTGGTCCAGACGGTGTCGAACGAGGCGACATTCTCCCGGACCTGTTCGTCGGTCAGCACCAGCTGATCGTCGCCGATGACGCTGACGGCTATACCGAGCAGCCACACGCAAATCGCTGCACCCAGTCTTTTGTAACGGTTCGACATTAACCCTCCCAATATCATGAATGCGACATTTGTTTACGGGTCCTTGCTGTTCTGTTGTTCCAGTAGTGAACTTACCGCCTCTGGAGCGGTCTAT
>CAZJCK010000032.1:0-35743 GCA_964544635.1 uncultured Ignavibacteriales bacterium
GAAGGATCTGAAACACGTGAACCGGTCGCTTACACAAAATTCCGGACACTCTCTGTGCCGCGGCGATGCCAACGGGGATAAGCAAATTAACCCTTTGGATCTTGCTATGATGACCGATTATCTCTTCGGCACTGGCCCGGCCCCGTTTCCAGATCCGCTTTTTGGCGATGCTAATTGTGATGGTGAGCTGGGCCCGCTGGATCTAACAGTTCTTGTAGATTATTTTCAAGGTCTTGGCCCCGCACCAGAACGTCCCTGCTACCAGTTTTAGGCAATGGGGGATACGCGAAGCTCAAAGGAGCAAATGATGTTAGTACTTCGGGCCCTGTCAACATTGGGTCTCTTCTTGCTGTTGCTCACGCTACTTATAAACTGTACCGACTCCGACTGTCCGACCTGTCCCGCGAAAGATACACCGGAACCGGTGCCGGATACAGAGTACCTCGTCTATCTCGTGCCGGAGTATGGCGGTGACCACATACTCGTCTGGAATACCCGGTCGCAACAAGTGATCGATACCATGTCCTTCGCAAGCCTTGGCCGACCGCTGGGTGAATACGACATATGGATGATGCCCGACGGCCGGACACTGCTCTGCGGCGACGCCGGCAACAGCGCCTTTCTGTTTGATCTGCGATTAGAACAAGAGGTACTGGCTCTTCCCGAAGGAGAGGCGGTGCTGTCGCCTAATGGACAGTACATCGCTCTTCAGGGGCAGTCGGTGTTTCGCATGTTGCGCGCCGATACGTTTGAAGAAGTTCTTGTCGATAGTGTAGCTCTGAGAGACGGCCGATTTGACCAACGAAGCGGACACTTCTTCGCTCGGCTTGGGCTGCGTACGATAGTAAAGTATGATCCCGTATCGGGCAGCAAACTTGTAGAATTCGACTGGGAGGCCTTTGCCCCCGACTGGTACCCCAATGCCCTGCAGCCCGTCGATTCAGGACGAACTTTATACCTGCGCGTGCGACTTGCAAATACCTATTTCAGTCGTATCGTTCGCTATGACCTCGAAACTGGAAAGACCACGATCTGCCATGAGGTCAGCGGCCCCTACGGCGACTTTTCGGTCCCGCGCGACGAACGTTTTGTCTATTTCACAGATCCCACGCCGATTCTGATTGTCGAACACTACGCTCAACCGTTCCTCTATCGAGTCGATACCCGCACGGATCGCGTTTCAAGAATCTACACCGGCGCCTGGCAGGATACTGTCAACCAGCGAACCAAGTACGCCGAGCCGTTTCGGATCATGGTCACCCCCGACGGCCGGTACTGCTTTTCCTCCGGCACGCTCGCCGGAGGCTTCGGGGCACAGTATGACCTGTACACGGGGGAGACGACCTTCCTGCATCAGTTCATTTTGAACAACAAGTCCTTCGCCGTCCACCCCGTCACACCGCCCGATTGACCCCGGCCCGCAGTGCGCGCAGAGTTTTCCACAAAAAAACCGCACCCCCATAAAGGGGTGCGGTCGGTATCTCAAAACGGCATCGTTGTATGGCCGTCAGCGATGAAAAGCTAACTCAGCATCTCAGCCGCCAGCTTATTGACCAGCTTACCGTCCGCCTTACCCTTCACCTGCGGCATCACCTCTTTCATCACGAGGCCCAGCTTCGCCGGTGAATCGGCGCCGGTCTTCTCGATCGCGTCCTTGACGATGGCGCGGATTTCATCCTCACCCATCTGTTCGGGAAGATACCCCTCGATGATCGTCAGGCCGAACTGTTCGTTCTGCACCAGGTCATCGCGGCCGGCATTCGCGAACTGCTCGATCGATTCACGGCGCTTCTTGGCAGCAGACGACAACACGTCGATAACCTCCTCATCGGTGAGATCATCGTGCTTGTCGATCCGTCGGTTCTTGATTTCCGACTTCAAGCCGCGCAGGACTGTAACCTTGTCCTTTTCGCCTGCCTTCATGGCGGCGATAGTGTCCTGGTCAATCTGCTTTTCGAGACTCATCTTAGTTGTTCCGCTCAGCTTTCATGCGAGCCCGACGCGCTTTGCGCTTGGCCGCAGCGGTCTTCCGCTTTTTGGCCTCGGACGGTTTTTCAAAATGCTGATGCTTCTTGATGTCCGAAAGGATCCCGGCCTTTTCACAGAACTTGTTGAAACGACGCAGTGCCTTCTCGAACGATTCATCATCGCGTACTCTTACTCCGGTCAAACAGCGACACCTCCTCTCAATGACAGTATCAGGTTCATGCCCTACAGGCACAACTAACCGCCGACAACCACCCAAAATCGTTCAATCGACTTTAAGTGCTTACCAGCGAACGGACTATAAATATACGCATACTCTTGTCGACCGTCAACCCCTCTTTCTCAACCCGTGACCTGAATTGTCACGCACCGGTACCACGCCGTTGGGGCCGCTCCCCGAAACATCCCGCCCGTCACTACGTACTACACAATACAAGAAATAGAACCGTCTATCTCTCAGAACAAGCCAGGTTGGCCAAATATGCGCTCAAACACGAATCAGACGTCACAGTACAAGATTTTCGCCCTTTCCGGCGCTGCCATCGGCTCCGCCATGGGGGGCCTGGCAAGCCTGATTTCCGGTGATACCTGGTGGGCTAGCCTCGGAATTATTCCGGGCACCGCCCTGGGACTGGCCCTGCACCATGGCCTGAACAGATTTTCAACAGTTCGTCTGAAATCAGACAACCGTTGAACCAATCCCCCTCCCAACACCGGCCGCCACCCACCCGGTAGCGGCCATACTGTTTAAGAACCGCTCGACTCAGGTCGGGCGGTTTTTTTTGTCAATTTCGGCAATTCTGCGGTCGATAACCCATCTACACCCCAACCACCAGCCATAACCCGGAGGAGCCATGAGCCCCGCCTTTGTCATTACATTCTGGCTGATCGTCGGCGCCATCACGGGTGTCGCTATCGCCCTTTTTCTCACCCTGATCGTCATCCCGAGTTATTACTCGTTCAGAAATATGCCGCGACGCAAACGGACCGTTAAGGGCTTTCGTAAACTGGCCCTGTTCAGCCTGTTGGTCACCGCCGGCGTCCTCGGCGGCGCCGCTGTCGGTGTCTGGCCGGCCGTCCACGCCATGATGTACAGTGACGACTTCGAGCAGTACGCCGGACTCTATGACACCGTCCGCGCGCCGTTGTGCTACCCGTACGAGCTGGTGGCAACCGACGGTGCCGGCAGCGCAACCTTACAGATCTGGCCGGCCGACAGCCTGCTGCTGGCCAATGTCGCCCGGCTCCAGCAGATTGAACGGTACCTCCTCGGCGCCACCGCAGAGGGGAGAGACGGCGCGCGGTCATGGTTTATTCTCGATTGCGACAGGGGAGAGATGCAAAAGTTTGTCGACGAGTCGTTGTTTAACAGCGCTGCCAGGATTCAGGGGATAACGTCACGCCCCGACCTCAAACCGATCAGCGAGCAGTTCTTCACCAACGCCCCTCTCCTCGGCCTGACACTCACTCTCCCCATCGTGAAATAGCTGTTACCGACGCGGTGTGAATGAACACCCCATTCTCCGTAGCGCAACCTCCGCCCTGGCAGGCTGCCGATCATGTTGGTTCTGCTCCATGGGCCAGACGAGGCCGCCTGCCGCCCACAGGAGTAATTCGTCATACGTCGTCCCTACGGAGGCAGGGGCCTGTTCTTCAATTTGCGTGGCACTATTTCTGAGACCAGAAGAGAATAATGGCTTCCCCGCCTGCGCGGGGACGACGTGAGGGGCGCGGGAACGACGTGAGGGGAGATCCGTCTGAAAATTGGACGGATTTGTAGGTCGAGACGTCAAGTCCGGCGACAGCCGGACGCAGACTTTCGATATTCCTGAAGAAAAAAGATGTCGAAACTCGGCGGCCCTCCGGGCCTTGAGGTTTCGACCTACAAGACTTACTGGAGGGTTTGGACGGACGTCATTCCCGCGAAAGCGGGAATCCAGAATTTCTTCGGGCAACCTCCGCTTTGGGAGGCTGCCGTCTTCTCTTCGCAGGTCAGGACCCTTGTGGTCCGGACGCTTCGGTCATGAAAACGTCGCTGTAGCCCGGAATCTCAAGGCACTGCTCCGCCCGGGCGCAGAGTTCCGGGGAAACATCGGCAGACGCCAGAAATCCTCCGGACATTCTGGCCCCCAATTGTCCCCGCCCATGCGGCGAGCCAACCAAGACCTGCTTACTTCCCCGTCTCCTCGAACGTCAACTTGTCCGCCCCCCGATCAGAATGGAAATGATAGTGCAGGTGATCAATCTCCTGACCATACCCGTTATTCACCACCACCCGGAAATGATCCTGGATCTCGAGCATATCCGCGATCTTCTTGACCGTCCGGTTACACATCTCCAGCAATTCCAGCGGCGTGTCATAGAAGTTCTTCGTGACCTTCTTCGGTATGATCAACAAATGTACCGGCGTCTTCTTTGAAATGTCTTCGATGACAATCACCGCATCCGTTTCATAAAACACTTTTGCCGGAATCTCGCGATCGATAATCTTCTCAAACAGGGTGGGCATGGATCAACTCCTTTAGACATTTTTCGAGTTCCGCTACTTTTCAATAATCAATGAAATCTGCCGCCCCGATGCAAGATTGAACAAGACGGAGCCCCCCCCGATTCCCCTTGCCAACTCCACACCAACCAATATCTTTCAGCCAAATTGATCGCAAATTACGGATACAAAAGGAGACTTTACATGAACCTCGACTCCCTCCGGGCTATGGCTAAGGAAAACGGTGTACGCTATGTCGACCTCAAATTCGCCGATCTCGCCGGCGCCTGGCACCACCTCACCATCCCACTGTCATCCCTCAACGAAAAGTTGTTCGAGACCGGGGTGGGTGTCGACGGTTCCTCCCTGGCCGGTTTTTCCTCAATCGAGCGCGGCGACATGATCATGGTTCCCGATCCGTCCACCGCCATCATCGACCCCTTCTACGAATTCCCGACCCTGTCGATGATTGGCGATATCATGGATGTCGCCGAACACATCACCCCCTATTCGCGCAATCCCCGACGTGTCGCCCGCGCTGCCGAAACTTACCTTGAAAAGTCACTCCCCGGCCACAAAATGATCGTCGGCCCCGAATTCGAGTTCTACGTCTTCGACAAAGTCAATTTCTACCAGGGACCCGACAACGCCTTCTATTACCTCGACTCCGTCGAGGCGGAGTGGCAGGCAGCGGCTGATGATGAGTCGCTCGGCTACAAGATCCCCTACAAGAAGGGCTACCATGTTGCCCCTCCGATGGACCGCACCTTCAACCTCAGAAGTGAAATATGCGCCATCCTGGACTCGATCGGTGTCAAACTGAAGTACCATCACCACGAAGTCGGTGGGGGAGGGCAGCACGAGATCGAGACCGATTTCTCGTCGCTGCTGCACATGGCTGACCAGTCCATGCTGGTCAAGTACGTCGTCAAAAACCACTGCTTCCGCAAAGGCAAATCGGCCACCTTCATGCCCAAGCCGCTGTTCAACGAACCCGGCTCCGGCCTCCATGTTCACCAGTACCTGGCCGATGACAACGGCTCGGTTTTCTACGACGAAAACGGCCCCGGACGTCTCTCCGACATCGGCAAGTGGTACGTCGGCGGCATCCTCAAACACGTCGACTCGCTCTTGGCCTTCACCAATCCGTCGACCAACAGCTTCAAACGACTCGTCCCCGGCTTCGAGGCGCCGGTCGCCGGCACCTATTCGGTCGGCAACCGTACCGCCTGCATACGAATCCCCGGCTACCAGCGCGAACCGGAGAAGATGCGCTTCGAGTTCCGTCCTCCCGACGGTACCATGAACCCGTACCTGGCCTTTGCGGCCATGCTGATGGCCGGGCTTGACGGCGTCAAGAATAAGATCGACCCGGGCCAGCCGTTCGACAAAAACCTCGACAAACTCTCGCCCGAAGAGCTCGAGAAGATTCATCAACTCCCGGTAACCCTCGAGGACGCCCTCAACGCCCTCCGCGACGACCACGGGTACCTGCTCGAAGGGGGAGTCTTCACCGAGGACCTCATCGACAGCTGGTTGAAGATGAAGCGCTCCGATGTCACCCACATCCGCGTCCGCCCCACACCGTACGAATTCGAACTCTACTACGACCTGTAGTCGCCAAAGATAGCCCCAACTGAGTGCGCCGAAGAAAATTCGGCGCACGTCCTTTGATGCACCTTATCTTTTTGCTATAAGGCTACTTAACACTCACAGCGTATTGGTGTCGCGCAGCGTCAGCTCGTTACACTCTTCACATTCTATTTGTCTTAAGTCGCAAAGCGGATTATACTTGAAGAGGTAAGAACAAGGAGCAGCAAGGTAGCTGGAGGAATGTGCAATGCTGGTAGACCAGAATGATAAGGTCCGAGTCGATCGCTGGAAAATTGCACCGCATGTCATCGACCTGGAAACATCTATTATCCGTGAAATTCTCAAGTTCTCATCCCAGCCTGGGGTGATTTCGTTTGCCGGCGGCTTGCCCGCCGCCGAACTTTTCCCGCTCGACGATCTGAACAGGATCATGTCGCGGGTGATCGAAACCCACGGCCCCAAGTGCATGCAATACTCCCTCTCAATGGGCGTACCAGAACTGCGGGAGATCCTGGCCGAACGCGCCACCAGGCGCGGCACCCCGAGTGATGCCGCTAACATCCTCATGACCGCCGGCTCGCAACAGGCCCTCGAGCTGGTTGCCCGAGCCTTTATCGATCCCGGCGACTACGTCCTCACCGAGAATCCTACCTACGTCGGCGCCCTCCAGGCCTTCAACTACTACCAGGCCCGCTACGTGACCGTGCCGATGGACCACGAAGGGATGATCATCGACGAAGTCGAAAAGCAACTTGTCAAGTACCGCCCCAAGATCATTTATACCGTCTCCAATTTCCAGAACCCGACCGGCATCACCATGTCGGAGCAGCGTCGCATCGATCTGGTAAAACTCGGCACCCGGTACGATATCCCTATTGTCGACGACAACCCGTACGGCGATGTCCGCTTCGAAGGTGAACGTATCCCCACCCTCAAGTCGTTCGGCGGCGACGAAGTGATCGCCCTGCGTTCATTCTCGAAAGTACTTGCGCCCGGGTTCCGGCTGGGTTGGATGAACGGTCCCAAGCAGATCATGCCGCAGTTCGAGAAGGTCAAACAGTGCACCGACCTTCATACCAACACCTTCGTGCAGTACGTCTGCTACGAATACCTCAAAGCCGGCATGCTCGAGCCGCATATCGAGAAGATCCGAGCCGACTATCGTGCCAAGCGCGACGTTATGCTCGAAACGATGAAAGAGCACTTCCCGTCGGAGGCGACCTGGACTCATCCCGAGGGCGGCCTGTTTGTCTGGGTCGAGTTGCCGAAGAACGTATCGGCGAAAGAACTGCTGCCAAAAGCGGTGCAGAAGAAGGTGGCGTATGTCTACGGCGAGCCGTTCTTTCCCAATGGCGGTGGCGAGAACACGATGCGCCTGAACTTCAGCACGGCGTCTCACGACCAGATCCGCGACGGCATCGCCCGCCTCGGCGCTCTGCTGAAAGAGAACATGTAGCCGCGACTGACGCTCTCGCCAAATTCCGCGTAGGGCAGGCTCCGCCCCGGGAGCCTGCCGTCTTTCAAAGCGCTAAATACAAACTCGGCCGAGGTGCCCCACCTCCAGCTGAGCCCTTTAACTCGCAGGTCGGGGTTCCGAGTTCGCCTCCGGCGGACGAGAAACCCGACTGTGGAACGCTGCATACTTTCCCTTTACATAATCTGCTTCATCACTGATACTACCCCCATGCCGATACCCTCAAGCCAACCCGGCATCCTCACTCGCCTGACTGAAACCACCGCCCCAAGCGCAACTCTGCTCATACGTCTCGCTGTGGGCGCGGTCTTCGTTTCTGAAGGCATCCAGAAGTTTCTCTATCCGGCGGTTCGGGGGTCAGGACGATTCGAGTCGATCGGTCTGCCGGCGCCCGATATTCTCGCGACGTTTGTCGGCAGTGTCGAGATAATAGCCGGCCTGATGGTCCTTGTGGGTCTGTTGACGCGAGTAGGCGCCTTGATGCTTGGAATTGTCATGCTGACAGCAATCGTTACCACCAAGATCCCGATCCTCCTGGGCAACGCCTATTGGGGATTGAACGTCCGCGAATTGTCGAGCTATGGATTTTGGTCGATGGCTCACGCCTCCCGCACCGACTTCGCGATGTTTCTCGGCTCGCTATTTCTCTTGATCACCGGCCCCGGCCCCTATTCGATCGATCAACGCATTTCTTCGAGGCAGGCATAACTCTGGTCTCCCCGGGTGCTGACCCGGGGCCCAAGCCTCATACCACCAAAGACATCATCACAAGCGTCAGCGGGTACCCCGTCCGGGGCTCGTCACTCCGCCTTTTTTATTGCCCAACCTCGAATCTTCCCCTACATACACCCTCATGAAAACCGCCTTCGCCAAATACCATGCCCTCCTCAACGATTTCCTCGTTCTGGAAGCTAAGGACGCACGACTAAAGCAGGACGAAATCCCCGATTTCGCGATTCATGCCTGCGAACGCAACGCAGGTATCGGCGCCGACGGTATCCTTTATCTCTCAAAATCCGACACTGCCGACTGCAAAATCGACGTCTACAACGCCGACGGTTCCTGGGCCGAGAAATCCGGCAACGGCCTGCGCATCGCCGCCGCCCACGTCCACCGCAAGGATCGCCGAACGCGAAACTTTTCGTTCGAAACCGCCAACTCCGTCGATGAAACAAACATTCTCGACTCCGATGACCGCACTTTCTCGGTCCGCGTCAGCATGGGCCAACCAAGTTTCGAAACCAAATCGGTGCCGATGAAGTCCAGCGCCCCCCACCACATCCACACCCCCCTCACAGTCGGCGGTCTCGATTTCCCGGTCACCTGCCTCTCGGTCGGCAATCCCCATTGTGTCCTGTTCGTCGACAACTTCGACTTCGACTGGGAGGAACTGGGCTACGAAATCGAACACCATCCCGCGTTCCCCGAACGGACCAATGTCGAGTTCGTCAAGGTGGTGACGCGCAAGAAGATAAAAGTGGCCGAGTGGGAACGCGGCGCCGGCCCGACCGGTTCCTCTGGAACCGGCGCCGCTGCCGCTGTCTGCGCCGCTGTCATGCTGGGTCAGGCCGAGCGCACCTGCAGCGTCGAATTCGAACCGGGCACGCTGGAGATACACTGGAACGAACAAACCGACCTCATCGAACTGACCGGGCCGGTCGAGCTGGTCGCTGAAGGGACGATATACCTGTAGTGCTGACACTCTCCGATATTCAGAAGCTCAACAATAAGGGGAATGTCATCCCCCTGCACAAACGGATTCCGGCCGATCTCGACACCCCGGTGTCCGCCTACCTCAAACTCCGTGGTCGCAGCAAACAGTCGTTCCTCCTCGAGTCGGTCGAGGGAGGGGAGACCCTGGCGCGCTATTCCTTCCTCGGTTTCAATCCGTTTCTCGTCATCGAAGGCACCAACGACGGTGTCACCCTCATCCAGAACCGCAAGCGCCGCACCATCGAAGTCTCGCCGATTGAGTTCGTGAAAGAGTTGTTCGAGCAATACAAACCGGTGCCGCTCCACGACTTGCCGCGCTTCACCGGCGGCGCTGTCGGCTATTTCGGCTACGATACCATCCGCTGGATTGAGGAGCTCCCCGACAACAACCCCGACCTGATCGGCCTTCCTGATCTCCGGCTCGGCCTCTTCCGCGAGGTGGTCGCCTTCGATCACTCCAAGCAGGAAATCGTGATCATCGCCAATATCCTGCACGACAAGGGGAAGAAGGGCCTTAAACAGAAATACGCCGACGCCAGGAAGGCCATCCACGATATGGAGACCCGTCTCAAGAAACCGCTCCCCAAACAGAAGCCACTTCCCAAGGGCAAGCGCACCCGGCTCGAACCGCACTACACGCGTAAGGAGTTCGAGACGATGGTGCGCAGGGCCAAGAAATACATCTACGAGGGCGACATCTTCCAGGTCGTCATTTCACAAACGTGGCATGTCGACTCTAAGCGTGACGCTCTCTCGGTCTACCGCCGCCTTCGGCGCATCAACCCGTCGCCGTACATGTTCCTGCTCACCTTTGGTGACGACGCCGTCGTCGGCGCCTCCCCTGAAATGCTGGTGCGCATCGAAAACCAGCGGATCGAGAATCGCCCCATCGCCGGCACCCGGCCACGTGGCAAAGATGCCGCCGAGGACAAAGCACTCGAACTCGACATGCTCAACGACGAAAAGGAGGTCGCCGAGCACACCATGCTCCTCGACCTGGGCCGTAACGACATCGGACGCGTCAGCCGACCGGGCGGTGTGAAAGTTGAACAACAGATGATGGTCGAACGTTACTCCCACGTTATGCACCTCGTATCAATCGTGAGCGGACAACTGAAAAAAGAGATCGGCGCCATCGAGGGGCACTACGCCTGTTTCCCCGCCGGTACCCTCTCGGGCGCACCCAAAGTGCGCGCGATGGAGATCATCGACGAACTCGAAAAGGAGCGTCGCGGCGTCTACGCCGGCTCCATTGGCTATATCGATTTCTGGGGTAACCTCGACGCCTGCGTGGCGATACGTTTGCTCGTCAAACGCAAGAACCGCTATGTAATTCAGGCCGGTGCCGGTATTGTCGCCGACAGCAAACCGGCCCGGGAATTCCGCGAGTCCGAGAACAAGGCCCACGCCATGGTCGAAGCAGTCATCGGAGACGATTACATATGACTTTCATGCTCGACAACTACGACTCCTTCACGTACAACCTTGTACAGTACCTCGCCGAGTTGGGGGCCGATGTCCAGGTAGCACGCAACGACGAGCTCACGGTCGCCGACATCGAGAAACTCGCACCACGCGCGATCGTGTTGTCGCCGGGGCCGGGTCGGCCCCACCAGGCAGGAATCATGAACGAGTTGATCAAGGCAATGGCCGGACGTGTCCCCATCCTCGGTGTCTGCCTCGGCCACCAGGGAATCGGCGAGGTATTTGGCGGCAAAGTCGACTATGCGCCATCGCTCATGCACGGCAAGACCTCGGCCATTACCCACGACAGTTCGACGCTCTTTAAGAGTGTACCTTCGCCGTTCATCGCCACCCGCTACCACTCGCTGGTGCTCAACCGCCAGTCGATACCGACGGAGTTTAAGATTACCGCGGAATCGGCCGACGGTGTGGTACAGGCAATCGAGCATACCACGATGCCGCTCTACGGCGTGCAGTATCATCCCGAATCGATCATGACGCCCGACGGCAAGCGCATGCTGCGAAACTTTTTGGATACGCTGTGATCATCAAGGAATACATCAAAAAGGCGACCCACGGCGAAGACCTGACGCGCAAGGAAGCCCGCGACGCCATGGACAACATCATGTGCGGCGAGGCTACCCCCGCCCAGGTGGCCGGATTGATCATCGGCCTGAAAATGAAAGGGGAGAGGGCCGAAGAAGTCGCCGGCTTTGTTGAGTCGATGCGCCGGCACGCCAACAGCATCACACTCAACGATAAAAACGCCGTCGACGGTTGTGGCACCGGCGGCGACGGTTCCCATAGCTTCAATATCTCCACTGCCGCCTCACTCGTAGCCGCCTCTGCCGGGGTGACGGTCGCCAAGCACGGCAACCGTTCGGTCAGTTCCAAGTGCGGCTCGGCCGATCTGCTCGAAGCGACCGGCGGACGCATCGATGCCGACCCTGACCACTGCCGCCAGATCATCAACGACGTCGGCTTCGGTTTCCTCTTCGCCCCCAAGTTCCATCCCGCGATGAGACACGCCGTCACACCCCGTCGCGAACTCGGTGTCCGCACTATCTTCAACATCCTCGGCCCGATGACCAACCCTGCCGGCGTGAAGCGCCAGGTCATCGGCGTCTACTCCCGCGACCTGCTGCCTCTCATGGCCGACGTTCTCCAGGCGACCGGCTCGGAACACGTCATCGTTGCGCACTCCCGCGACGGTTTCGATGAGTTCTCCATCTCTGCGCCTACCGACTACATCGAAGTCACAGCGAAGAGCCGGAGTGACAAAACACTCGACATCACCGATATCGGTCTCGAAACACATCCCGCCGACGAACTGGCCGGCGACGATGCCGAGGTCAACCTGGCCATCCTCAGACAACTGCTCGACGGCCACAAGAATGGCGTTCGCTCCGCGGTCGCCCTCAACGCCGGTGTCATGATTTATGTCGCCGGCAAGGCAGAGTCGATCAGGGACGGTGTCCAAAGCGCTCTCGCCGCCATAAACTCCGGCGCTGCCCGCACTCTCCTGCAACAGTGGGTGGACAGATCGCGCGCCTCAGCACTATGAGCCGTCATACTACCGACAAAGACGCCGCCACCAAATCTGTTGTTTCCGAATCACGTTACCGCGGCCCCCTGGGGGTGGTGCGGGAATACCTCGACGCCGTAAAACTCTTCTCACGCAACATCCGACTCTATCTTTTTGGCTCCTTTCTGATGGGCCTGAACTTCCACGTCTTCGTGCTCCTGCTAAACCTCTACCTGCGCGACCTCGGTTTTACCGAAGGCGATATCGGCCAGGTCCTCTCGATGCGTGCTGTCGGGATGACGATTATTGCCATTCCCGCCGCCATCCTCATCGCCCGCGTCCGCCTCAAGCCGATCCTGCTCACGGCGTCGGTTCTCTTCGCCATTTTCAGCTTTTTCATTACCACCGCCGAAGAATTCTATCTCCTGCTCACCTTCTCGCTGCTGTCCGGCATGTCCTTCGCTTTTTACCGTGTCGCCGGCGGCCCCTTCTTTATGCGCAACACCGGGAAGATCGAACGCACCCACGTTTTCTCGATGTCGTTCGGTATGATGGTCCTCGCCGGCATGGTCGGCTCGTTCTTCGCCGGGCGCACGGCCGAACTCCTCGGCAGCTGGACCGGCGACATCGTCCTTGGCTACCGCTATACGCTTTACCTCGGAATCGCCATGAGCCTGTTGTCTCTCGTACCTTTCGCCCTGATCAAAGCCGCCAAGCCGTCGGCCGAAGAACGCCAGCTCAACGTTTCACTCGGCATCATCAAGCAGCGCTGGCGCCAATACTTCAAGATCACCTTTGCGAATTTCATTGTTGGTCTCGGTGCCGGCCTGATCATTCCGTTCCTCAACCTCTATTACCGCGACCGCTTTGGCCTCACCGCCGACACTATCGGCGACTACTACGCCATCCTCGGGATCGGTACCTTCACCGGCTCCATCGTCGGCCCAATCCTCGCCTCACGTCTTGGTTTAGTGCGTACTGTCGTCATGACCCAACTCGCCTCCATACCGTTCATGCTCATTCTCGCCCACAGCTACGTGCTGCCGCTGGTTGTCGTCGCTTTTGTCCTGCGCGGCGGACTGATGAACATGGGCGTGCCGATCACCCACAACCTCGGCCTCGAACTGACCGAGGAGCACGAACACGGCCTCGTCAACGCCCTGTTAACCGTCGCCTGGACGTCGTCATGGATGTTCTCCGCCGCTATCGGTGGCGAGCTGATCGAGCGCTTCGGTTATGCCCTCACCATGGACATCACAATCGCGCTCTACGTAATCTCTTCACTTGTCTATTACTGGTTTTTCCGCAACATTGAGTACCGCAGCAGTGAATCACGCAGATGGGAAATTGCCCGCGAGGACTTCCATTGATCGATATTCTCGAAAAGATTGCCGCCAATAAGCGGATCGAAGTTGAGCAGCTCAAGATCGAGCTGCCCCTTGAGATCCTGCGCGAGCGCCCGACCGACCCCCGCCGCGACTTCAAGGCGGCGCTCTCGCATACCGGCATCCGCATCATCGCCGAGATCAAAAAAGGCTCCCCGTCCAAAGGCATCATGTCGGAGCACTTCGATCCTGTCGCCCTGGCGGAGCAATACCAGAACGGTGGCGCCGCTGCCCTTTCTGTCCTCACCGACCAGCGCTACTTCTACGGCAGTTTCGAAAACCTGTCCAACGCCCGCAATGCCGTCAGCCTGCCCGTCCTCTGCAAGGATTTCATGATCGACCCCTATCAGATCTACTACGCCCGCTATCGCACCGCCGATGCCATCCTGCTCATCGTAGCCCTCCTCGGCCGTGAACGCGCCGGTCGGCTGCTCGATGTCGCCCGCGAGGTAGGCATCGACGCCCTCGTCGAGGTTCACGACGAAGCCGAACTCGATATTGCCCTTGATATCGGCGCCGACATCATCGGCATCAACAACCGCAACCTGCGCGACTTCTCCGTGAATCTGTCAACGTGCGAAAAGCTGGCCGAACGAATTCCCGATTCTGTCGTTACAGTGGCGGAGTCCGGTATTGAATCACCGGGCGACATTCGTCGCCTCAAAGACGCCGGCTTGTCTGCGTATCTCATTGGTGAAACCCTGGTGCGCAGCGACGATCCGTCGAAACTGCTGAAGGAGATGATCGAATCGTGAGCATGTTCCAGATCAAAGTGTGCGGTATCACCCGCCCGCAGGACGCCAAACTCGCCAGCCAACTGGGCGCCGACATGATCGGCCTCATCCTGTACAAGAAGTCACCCCGCTTCGTCTCGCGCCAGGAAGCCCTCAACATTGTTCGCGAAGTTCCCGTCACCGTCGACAAGGTTGGCGTCTTCGTTAACGAAACCGCCGACAACATGCTGAAGGCCACCGAGAAACTCGACCTCCAGTACGTCCAGATCCACGGCGGTATCGATCGCATGGCCATCAAGCAACTCCAGAAGCAGGGGGTACGGGTCATTGAGGCGTTTGGTGTCGACGACGGTACGCGCTGGTCCGATCTGGCCCGCAGCCGCGCCGATCTTATTCTCGCCGACAACGCCTCCAAAGACTCCTGGGGCGGCACCGGCCAGACCTTTGACTGGGCCAAGGCGCGGGGCGCCCTGCCGCCCAACCTCGTTCTCGCCGGCGGTCTCGACGCCGACAATGTCGCCGAAGCGGTCCACACCTTCAATCCTCTGCTCGTCGACGTAAACTCCGGTGTAGAAAGCCGGCCCGGCACCAAGTCAAAACCGAAACTCAAGAACTTCTTCACCGTCTGTAACAACCTGCGCTATGGCAAATAAGATAAAGCGCGGCCCGGACAAACGCGGCCGCTTCGGGGATTACGGTGGGCGGTATGTCCCGGAAACGGTCATGTACGCCCTCGACGAACTGCACGACCAGTTTCGCAAGATCGCCGGGACCAAGCCGTTTAAAGACGAACTCCTGCACTACTTCCAGAACTTCGTCGGCCGCCCCACGCCGCTCTACTTCGCGCAACGCCTGACCGAACACCTCAAAACCGCCGACATCTATTTCAAGCGCGAAGATCTCAATCACACCGGCGCTCACAAAATCAACAACACCGTCGGCCAGATACTCCTCGCCCGTCACATGGGGAAGAAGCGCATCATCGCCGAGACCGGCGCCGGTCAGCACGGCCTGGCCACCGCCACCGTCTGCGCCCGCTTCGGTATGCAGTGTGTGATCTACATGGGCGCCGAAGATATCGTGCGCCAGGCCCCCAATGTCGAAAAGATGCGCCTGCTGGGCGCCGACGTTATCGCGGTCGAGTCCGGCTCCAAGACGCTGAAAGACGCTACCAGCGAAGCCATGCGCGATTGGGTCACCAACATCGAGGATACCTTCTACATCATCGGCTCCGTCGTCGGCCCCCATCCCTACCCGCTCATCGTCCGCGAGTTCCAGTCGATTATCGGGCGCGAAACCAAATACCAGTCCAGGAAACTATGGAAGAAACTGCCCGACTCCATCATCGCCTGTGTCGGCGGTGGCTCCAACGCCATCGGCATCTTCGACGCCTTCGTTGACGACCTCGAGGTCCGCCTCATCGGTGTCGAGGCTGCCGGCCACGGTCTCCGCTCCGGCCAACACTCGGCAACGCTGGCCAAAGGCAAGCCGGGTGTTCTCCACGGTTCAATGAGTTACCTGATCTACGACGATGACGGCCAGGTCATTCTGCCACACTCGATCTCCGCCGGCCTCGACTACCCCGGTGTGGGGCCCGAGCACTCCTACCTACACGACCTGAAACGCGTCGAATACCGCTCTGCTACCGACGACGAAGCGCTCGACGCTTTCAAGCTGACGTCACGTCTGGAAGGCATCATCCCGGCCCTCGAAACCTCACACGCGCTCGCCTACATCATCAAGAAGAAGCGCGAATTCAGGGCCGGCGAACGGATTGTTGTCTGCCTCTCCGGGCGCGGTGACAAAGATATGAGCATCGTGATGGGGGAGAGGAAGACATGAGCAACAACCGGATCGGAGCACTACTGAAGCAGGACAACCGGCCCAAACTGCTGATTCCGTTCTTCACTGCCGGCTATCCCAATCGCAGCACTTTTGACAGCCTCGTTCGCTCCGCCGCCGACAGCGGCGCCGATATCATTGAAATCGGCATGCCCTTCTCTGATCCACTCGCTGACGGTCCGGAAATTCAGCACTCTTCATTCGAAGCCCTCAAGCACGGCATCTCACTCGCCGAGATACTCGACCGCGTCCGGAAGATCCGTACAAAGATAGACACCCCAATCGTGCTCATGGGCTACTATAACCCGGTTCGGACGTATGGCGTTGAACGGTTCGTCCGCGACGCCCACTCGGCCGGTGTCGACGGCCTGATCATCCCCGACCTGCCGCCGGATGAAGCGAAGGAACTGACTTCACCCGCCCGCAAACACGAGGTATCGACCATATTCCTCGTCGCCCCGACCTCCTCCGATAAGCGCATCAAAGCGGTCGACAAGGCCTCGCCCGATTTCGTCTACGCCGTCACCGTTACCGGTGTCACCGGCGCCGGCAAAACGTTCGGCCCGACTACGGAAAAGTACCTCAAGCGTCTCAAGCACAGCCTGACCAAGCCGTTCGTCGCCGGTTTCGGCATCTCGTCTCCCGAGACGGCCCGGCAGATGGCCCGGTACGCCGACGGTGTGGTCATCGGCTCCGCCCTCATCAAGCTGATGCGCGCTGCCAAAGACAACAAAACTGCGGTCGACTCCGTGGCGAAGTTCCTCTCGAACGTGCGCAAAGCAATCTGATATTCCCGCTGTTTCCTGTTGAATCGAACGGCGCCATGCCATACATTGACCGCTTACCACTCCCGGCGCCACGCGACGGGAACGTAGAACACGGGAATCCATGATGAACACGACCGCCGGCGACAAGACGACAGCGATACAGTCCGATCCGTTCAAGCGCCAGTTTGCAGAACTGGCTGCGGCGGCTTTCCGCGAACACTATCCGGACGCCCACAACGAACTGGGGGACAAGGAGATCTTCGACCCCGACTTCATCGCCGACCATCTCGAGAAACCGAAAGACCCCACGATGGGGCGGTTTGCCCTGCCGGTCTTCCGCTACGCCCGCCTGTTCAAAGCCAAACCACCCGATATCGCCGCGACCATCGCCGATAGCGTCAACAGCAAAGTGCAGTCGCTGCCCGCGCGCGAGAGGCTCATCAGCGTTTCATCCGTCGCCGGCTTCATCAATACCGCCGTAGACTTCCAGTCCCAGGCTCGCACGACTGTGACCGCCTGCATCACCGAACAACGCGCCTACGGCAACACCGACATCGGCCTGAAGAAAAAACTGCTGGTCGAATACTCGTCGGTCAATATTGCCAAGCCGTTCGGTATCGGCCACCTCCGCACCACCATTCTCGGCAACTCGCTGCGTCGCGTTTTCACCAAACTCGGATACGACGTCGTCGGAATCAACTACCTCGGTGACTGGGGCACCCAGTTCGGCAAAATGATCGTCGCCTACCGCGAATGGGGACAGGATCTCGATCTGTCCGACAACGCGGTCGAGAAACTCTACCGGCTCTACGTCAAATATCACGAAGAAGCCAAAAACGATCCGTCCCTCGACAACCGCGCCCGGGAAGCGTTTAAGAAGCTGGAAGACGGCGATGAGGCAACCCGCACCCTCTGGCAGCGCTTCCGCGACCTCTCCTGGGCCGACTTCGAGCGCGTCTACAAACGCCTCGGCATCGAATTCGACCTCGTCACCGGTGAGGCTTTCTTTAACGATAAGATGGACGCTGTCATCGAGCGCTTTGAGAAAGCTAACCTGACCTCCGAGTCACAGGGGGCGGAAGTGGTCGAACTCGACGATCCCCAGTTGCCGCCGCTGCTTCTGCGCAAATCCGACGGCGCCACCCTCTACGCCACCCGCGACCTCGCCGGCCTCATCTGGCGCTGGGAGACCTACAGATTCGAAGAATCACTCTATGTCGTCGGCGCCGCGCAATCGGACCACTTCAAGCAGTGCTTCGGCGCTATCGCCAAACTTGAAGATGCCGAAAAACTTCCTGAGACCGCTCGTATGACCGGACGCGTAAAACATGTCGATTTCGGCTGGGTCAAGTTCGGCGACAAGGCCATGGCCTCACGCGCCGGTACGATTATTTTCCTCGAGGATGTCGTCGATAAAGCGGTCGCGCTGGCGAAGGACAAGATCGCCGAGAAGAACCCCGACCTGCGCGACCCCGACGATACCGCCGAAATGATCGGCATCGGCGCCGTCATCTATTCACAGATGTCGGTCCGCCGTCAGAAAGATGTCAACTTCGTCTGGGACGACGTCCTCAATTTCGAAGGAGAGACCGGCCCCTACCTGCAGTACACCCACGCCCGGCTCTGCTCCCTCTTGCGTAACTTTGGCGACGACCCGAACGCCGACATCGATTTTGCACTGCTTGACCAGCCGGAAGAAAGCCGGGTCATCGAACTGCTGGCCGACTTCCCGCAGATTATCGTCGAAGCAGCCCGGCAGTACGATCCGTACATGATCGCCGCACACCTGATTAAGCTGGCCGCGGCCTACAACAAAGTCTACCAGCGCAAAGATGATACCGGGAAAACCGACAAGATTATTTCCGACAACAAACCGTTAACCCGGGCACGTATGGCTTTGGTGAAGGCCGTTCAACTGGTTATCGCCGAAGGCTTGTACCTGCTCGGGATTGAAGCCCCGAACGAAATGTAACTGCGATGCGGGCGTATGGCCTGCTATCGGGAGATAACGACATATGCTGATAGTCATGGAAGCCTCTGCCACCAAAGAACAGGTGGAGAAGGTATGTAAAGAAATCGAGCAGATGGGCCTGGCCGCACATCCTATTCCCGGCGCCCAGCGCACCGCGATCGGTGTCACCGGCAACAAGGCGCAGGTCGATGCCGACCGCATCCTCGCCCAACACGGTGTCAAGGATATCATCCATGTCACCCAACCCTATAAACTGGTCAGCCGGGAGTTTTTCCCCGACGATTCGGTGGTCGATGTCGGCGGTGTCAGGATCGGTGGCGACGATTTCGTCATCATGGCCGGACCCTGCTCCGTCGAGAATCGCGACCAGACGATGCGTATTGCCGAAAAAGTCGCCGAGTCCGGCGGCCGTATCCTTCGCGGCGGCGCGTACAAACCGCGTACCTCCCCATACAGCTTCCAGGGCCTGGCCGAAGAAGGTCTCAAGATACTCGCCGAATCCCGCGAAAAGTTCGACCTGCGCATCATCACGGAAGCCATCGACACTGAAACCCTGCCGCTCGTCGAACAATACACCGACATCATCCAGATCGGCGCCCGCAATATGCAGAACTTCTCGTTGTTGAAGAAAGCCGGCCGCTCAAAGTGCGCCGTCCTCCTCAAGCGCGGCATGTCGGCCACCCTCGAAGAATTTCTCATGGCCGCCGAGTATATCATGTCCGAGGGCAACCGCCGCGTCATCCTGTGCGAACGCGGTGTCCGCACCTTTGCCGATCACACCCGCAACACCCTCGACCTCTCCGCCGTGCCGTTTGTGAAGCGCACCTCCCACCTGCCAATCATCTGCGACCCAAGCCACGGTACTGGTCGCGCCCGCAAAGTGCCGGCGCTGTCGCGCGCCTCGATGGCGGTTGGGGCTGACGGTCTCCTCCTCGAGGTGCATCACGACCCGGCCAACGCCCTTTCCGACGGCCCCCAGTCGCTCAATTTCGAGCAGTGGGACGATCTGATGAAAAGCCTGCGCACCATCGCGCCGGTGATTGGGAAAAAGCTGTCGTGACCACTGAACTGAAACCGGTCAGGCAGGTTGGCGGTTATGTGACGGTCCCCGGCGACAAGTCGGTCGCTCACCGCGCTGCCCTCTTGTCTGTCCTCGCAACGGAACCGCTCACTATCCGCAACTTTCCCGACTCCGAAGACTGCGCCCGCTCCCTGGAAGCGGCGCAATCACTGGGTGTGACGGTCGAGCAACGCGACGATCACCTCTTACTCACACCACCCGAAACAGTTACCGTCGACACCGACAAAATGATCGACTGCGGTAACTCCGGCACCACTGTCCGGCTCCTCTCCGGCATCCTTGCCGGCCTGCCGATCGAGGTCACCCTGACCGGCGACGAATCGTTGTCCCGACGCCCGATGAAGCGGATCATCGAACCACTCACCACCATGGGCGCCGAGTTGTTTGCCGACGATTACCATCTCCCCATGCGCATCCGCGGCAACAAGCTGCTGCCGTTCGAATACCGACTTCCAGTCGCGTCGGCGCAGGTTAAGTCCTGCCTCCTGCTGGCCGGCCTGTCATCAAGGTGCAGTGTCACCATCCGCGAAGATATGCTCACTCGCGATCACACCGAACACATGATCCGGGCCCTCGGTGGCGACCTCCAGGTTCGTGATATAAAACCGGTCTACGAGGACGACCCGCGCGATCCGCGCAAGCGACGTCTCGTCATGCCCGAAGATTTCAAGCGCGAGATTGTTCTCGCCGCCAACACGTCGATCAAGGGGGGAGAGGTCGACATCCCCGGCGACATCTCCACCGCCGCCTTCTTCTTCGCCGCTGCCGCTATCGGCGGGGGACAGGTGACTATCGATAACCTCGGCCTGAACCCGACTCGCACCGGCTTCCTCGATCACCTCAAGGCAATCGGCTGCAGTGTGAAAATCAGCGGCAAAGAAACCATCTCAGGGGAGCCGCGAGGCTCTGTCACCGTAACCGGCGGCCCCCTCAAAGCCCGCAAGATCACCGGCGACCACACCGTCGCTCTTATCGACGAAGTCCCCATCATTGCCGTCATGGCCGCTTTCTCCGACGGTACCACCGTCATCCGCGATGCCGCCGAGCTGCGTGTCAAGGAATCCGACCGCCTCCAGGCCACCGCCGACAACCTCGAACGGATGGGTGTGAAAGTCGGGCTGCTCGATGACGGCCTCGCCATCGAGGGCGCCCGGGAAGTCCACGGCACCGATATCAGGAGCTTCGGCGACCACCGCATCGCCATGGCCTTCACTATCGGTTCGCTCTTTGCGGTCGGGCCGTCGACGCTTGACGACGATTCTGTGGTCGGTATCTCCTGCCCGTCATTCTTCGATCTCCTCAAGCAGATAGCCCAATGAATTCGGTCGACTTCCGTTTCGGCCTTCTCGGTCGCAACATCAGCTACTCCATATCGCCCGACATCTTCGACGCCATCCTCCGCCGCACCAACCGTTCCGGCTCCTTTGAATTGATTGACCTCGACGCCGATGCAATCGAAGTCCGCTTCGCCGCCATGCGGACCGGTTACCACGGCCTGTCGGTGACCATCCCGCACAAGCAACTCGTCACGTCGCTTGTCGACGATCTCACCGACGCCGCCCGCGCCATCGGCGCCGTCAACTCCATACGCATCCGCCACGGCAAGACAGTCGGCGGCAATACTGATGTCGACGGTTTCCTCATGCCCCTCGAATCGCAGTGGGAACGACTCAAGAACAGCCGCGTCCTCATTCTCGGCAACGGTGGCAGCGCCCGCGCCGTGGTCTACGCCCTCACGAAAATACTCGGCGTCGGCCAGGCATTTGTCCTTGGTCGCGATCCGGACAAACTCGCGGATTTTGAACGTAAACTGCAACCGAACCTCCCGCGCAACCGCCTGACTACAGCAACTGAGCTTTCCGACAATACCGAATTCGCCATGATCGTCAACTGCACCCCGCTGGGCGGCTACAACCATCCCGACGAGTCACCCCTGCCCGACCGCATCCAGTTCACCGATGCTACCATTTACTACGACCTCAATTACAACCGCCCCAACTCGGTCGTCGACGGTATCCGTCGCACCGGCCACATCGCTGTCGACGGGGGTCTCATGCTGGTCGGCCAGGCAGTCGCATCATTTCAGTGGTGGACTTCGATTGAGGTTGACGCCCGGGCTGTCGCCGACGACATTTTCTCTCGTGACTAAGACTGACCTACATATCTACCTGATCGGTTTTTCCGGCTCCGGAAAGTCAACCGTCGGTCCAAAACTGGCGAAGCGTCTCAAGCGGCCGTTCGTTGACATTGACGATCTTATCGCTCAGACTACGGGTATGATTATTCCGGATATCTTCAGAATTTTCGGCGAGCCGCACTTCCGGCGCGAAGAACAGGATGCCATCGCGCGCGCGGCAAACAACCCGCCGTCGGTCATAGCTGTCGGTGGCGGCGCCTTTGAAGCGTCGGCCAATCGCAACATCATGCAACAAACCGGCCGTACGGTCTACCTCAGTTGTGCCCGCCGCGAAATTTACCGGCGACTAAAGACCCGCACCGACCGGCCGCTCCTCGAAACGGGGAAGACTGCAGCCGGCAAAGCGGCACGTATCCGTCAACTGCTCGACCGTCGCATGAGCAACTACCGCCGAGCCGATATTGCGGTCTCAACCACCACGAAGAGTGTCGCCCAGACTGTCGACCAGGTCATCCTCAAACTCGAGGCGCTCGATGGCTGACGTAACGGTAACTACGGCGTCTCACAGCTACCCGATTGTCGTCGGCACCAGTACGACCCGACGCACCGCGCAACTCATCAAAAAGCACGCCGGCAGCAAACGCGTTTTTGCCTTCATCGACGCCAACGTGTTCGCGCTGCATATCGAAACAGTCCGCGTCATGCTCGAGCAATCCGGTTGCGAGCACATTGAATTCGTCATACCGCCAGGGGAGAAAGCGAAGTCACGCGCCACGCTGGCCAGGCTGTACGACTTCATGCTGTCGCACAAGGTCGCGCGCGACGACTTGATCCTCGCCGTCGGCGGCGGTGTGACCACCGATCTCGTCGGCTACGCCGCCGCCACCACCCTGCGCGGCCTGAGTTGGGGAGTGGTCGCCACCACCCTGCTCGGCATGGTCGATGCCGCTATCGGCGGCAAGACCGGTATCAACCACCCAAGCGGTAAGAACCTGATCGGCGCCTTCTGGCAGCCGTCATTTGTTGTCAACGACCTCACCTTCCTGACCACCCAGTCCGATCGCGATTTCTTTTCAGGCATGGGCGAGGTCGTCAAGTACGCCGGCCTTATCGGTGAACCGATGCTCTCCGATGTTGGCAAGTACCTGAGCAATACCGAGAAGCTCAGCGAAGCCAACATTCGCAGTCTGGTCCGGCGCTCCGCCGCCACCAAGGCCGACATTGTCTCACGTGACGAACGTGAATCCGGCGGCCGCATGCTGCTGAACCTCGGCCACACCTTCGCACATGGTATTGAAAAGGCGCTCGGTTATGGGCGGCTGCTCCATGGTGAAGCGGTGATGATCGGCCTGCTGGCCATGTGCGAGCTGTCGATCGACCTCAAACCGTCCCGGGCAAAACTCCTGGGTAACTATCGAGAGATCTGCCGACAGTGCGTGAACATGTTGCCGAAACGGTCGATACCTGTTGATAAGGTGCTCGATGCCATGCAATTAGACAAGAAACGCAGTCGCCGCGGCCAGAAATTTATCTTGCTTGACTCGCCGGGCCGCCCTTTAATAGATGACTCACCGTCACGGACGGCGGTGCGACGCGCTTGCGAAAGCGCGATAACGCAATATACGGCAAGGAATAAGCGATAATATGGTGCGACTCCTCATAGTCAACGGCCCCAACCTCAATCTCCTCGGCACCCGTGAACCAGAGATCTACGGCCGCCAGTCCCTCAATCAGCTCAACGAGCAACTGCAGGACCTCGCCGAAGATCTCGGTGTCGAGCTGGTCACTTTCCAGTCAAATCATGAGGGCGACATCATCGATTTCGTCCAGGATAATGCCGCCGACGCCGACGGCCTCATTATCAATCCCGGCGCCCTGACCCATTACAGCATCGCCCTGCGCGATGCCATCGTTGCCGTCGGCCTCGAAACCATCGAGGTCCACCTCACCAACATCCATGCCCGCGAGGAATTCCGCCGCCACTCCGTCATCGCTCCCATCTGCAGCGGCACCATCGCCGGTCTCGGCTACTACGGCTACGCCATGGCCCTGTCCTACTTCGCCGACACCACCGAGAAGGAAAGCGAATGAAACGGTTTGCCCTGCTCGTCATACTGGCCCTGGTCGCCGTCTCTTCTGTCGCTCAGCAGGCCACCGTCGACCAGACTGTTGAGCGCTTCCTCTTTCTGGATCAACGTCTGACCGAGGAAGAGTGGGAGGAGGCAACGGGACGTTCCGATTCGCTCCAGTTCTTCCTCGGCCTCAAGCGGTATCTTCTCGGTGACCCTGAGCTACTTGCCGCCCTGCCGGAAACCGACGCGACGGTCGCGGTCGGCGAGGACCAGCGCAAAGCCCAGCTGCTGCGCCAAATGGCGCTGCTACAGCGCCTCGAGATCACCTCGCGCGTCAGCTATATCCGCGACAGTGTCGTCGACTTCTTCGATCGCACGCTGATCGAATTCGAAGGCCGACGCTATACGGTCGGTGAACTCCGCCAGCTCTGCAACACCGAGTCGAACCGTGAACGCCGCCTCGCCGCCTGCCGGTTGGTCATGACCACTGCCGACGAAATCGAAGACCTCATGCAGCGCCTCGTTCGTGCTCGCGATCAGGAAGCCAAAACGATCGGATTCAACAGCGCGGTCGGCCTGCTCGACGGCTCCTCACCGATCTCCCGCGACAGCCTTAAGTCGCTGCTCAACAGTATAAAGACCGCTACCGATGAAGCTACCCGCACCGTCACGAGTGATCTTGGACGTCGCCTTGGCGCCAACCAGGTTTCACTATGGGATGCCGAAACGGCCGGCCAGACCGCCTACGCCCGGGTCGCCGGATATTTTCCGGTCGACTCACAGGTCGCCATTCTTGACCGCACCTTCCGAGGTATCGGCGTCGATCTCGACGGCCTGCCGATCTACTTCGACTTTACCTCGTACGACGGGATCGATCGGCACGCCACCGTTTATGTCTTCGATTCCGACTACGATATCCGGGTGCTGTTGAATCTGGCGCCCGACTTCGAATCGATGCGGATGCTCCTGGGCGCCGCCGCCGAGGCCCTGCTGGTATCGCAGGTGACGCAGGACAATCGGCTGTTCGCGCGCGCCATTCCGCGCTACTGGCGGCTCACTTTCGTTCAACTCTTCCGGCAGCTCACTATGGAACGCGCCTGGCTGACCGACATCGCCAACGTTCCGGCCAATCTCGCTGACGCCCTCATCGCCGCCCAGCGCGAACGGGAACTGCTCACCGTCCGACGCCTGCTGGGCGAGATCGACTTCGAGTACAACGCCTACCAGAATCCCCAGCGCAACCTGTCCGAAGTCTACTGGAACAGCATCACTACCTACCTCCCCGTCGCCAAAGAGACCGCCATGCCTGCCTGGCTGATCGAGCCGGACTTTCTGCATCGGCCGTTGTCGCACCAGGATCACCTGCTTGCCCGCATCATCGCCGCCCAGATCGGCGCCTACGTCGACCGCCACTACGGCGGTATGGTCAACAACCGCTCCGCCCGCAGCTACCTGGTACAGAATTACCTGCGCTTCGGCAGCCGCTACCCGTGGCAGGATCTTTTGCTCCGCGGCACCGACAATACGCTGTCGGTCGACGCATATCTGGCGCTCATCGCGCCGTAACATTCGCCCCTCACATTCCCCATCTAATAGCTTGAACGGCGTTGATTCGCGGCATAGCTTTACGTTCTTGGTCAACGAAATGGAGTAGAGGTGAGTACCGAATCGACCAACATCCGCGGCCAGCGACTTGCCGACCAGGTAACTGAAGGCCCGATCATCACAACCGTCCTGCGCCTTGCCTGGCCGGTCATGCTCGGCATGCTTTTGGAGTTCGCTCTCTCGACCACCGACTATTACTGGGTGGGTCGGCTGGGCGCTCATGCCCAGGACGCCATCACCTCGTCGCGCGTCGTCATCTGGACCGTCTTCGCCATCATCTCACTCATCTCGGTCGGCATTACCGCCCTGGTGTCGCGTTACATCGGTGCCCGGCAGTTCGACGAAGTCAGCTACTTCATCCGGCAGGGCCTCGCCATGGCGGTGATATTGGCCGTACTGGTCATGATCGCCGGCTGGTTTGTCACGCCATCCCTGATCGGTTTCATGAAGGCCGCCCCCGATACCGCCGCCTACGCCGTTCCCTATCTTCGAATTTTCTTCCTGGCCGCGCCGCTGTTCTTTATCAATCACACGGTCTACGCCGTCTACCGCGCTTCCGGCGACACCCGCACCCCGACCCTTGTCACCGCCTCGGTCGTCCTCATAAACCTCATCCTCGACCCGTTCCTGATCTTCGGTATCGGCCCCTTCCCGGAGCTCGGTGTTGCCGGCGCCTCGATCGCCACCGGCATCGCCGAATTGTGCGGTCTGGTCACGGTGCTGACTCTCGTCATCAGCGGCAAGCTCGGCTACAAAGTTGAACGCCTCTTCCGACCCAGGCCGAGTCTCATGACATTCATCCGCATTGGCCGCATCGGCTTGCCCATGTCCTCGCAGCAAATTGTGTTTGTCGGCGTCTACTGGTTCCTCATCCGCGTGGTTCACCACTACGGCGAAGAGGCCGGTGCCGCCATGGGGATCGGTAACTCGATGGAATCATTCTCGTACCTGATCAGCTTTGGCATTTCACTCGCCGCTGCCACCATGGTCGGCCAGAACCTGGGCGCTCAGAAACCGGACCGCGCCGCCCGCTGCGCCTGGGGCGCCATCGGGGTCGGCGTCGCCATCACCTTCGTCATGTCGATCATTTTTATCGTCTTCCCGGAACAGATCGCCGGCGTTTTCACCGACAATGAACGCGTCATCGATATTGCCGTCGACTACCTGATCATCCTCGGTATCTCCCAGGTTGCCATGGCGGTCGAAATCGTTCTGGAGGGCGCCTTCGGTGGCGCCGGCGACACCGTCCCGCCCATGCTTATCCAGGTCCCCGGCTCACTGCTGCGCATCCCCCTGGCATACTGGCTCTGTTTCGGCCTCGACTGGGGCGTCAACGGCGTCTGGTGGACCCTGACCATCACCAGCGTAATCAAGTCGATCGTCCTCGTTGCCTGGTTTGCCCGCGGCAAATGGCAAACCAAGCAGATCTGACATCGGTTTAATGGTTGCCCCAACCGCCCGCCGCACCTTATTTGTCCCGAAATGCGAAGAAAATGCGAGAGGAGAGTTTGCGCCATGCGAGAACGCTACGTCCGCTTCAGAATACCCGAACAGAATCGCACCTGGTGGGGAACGGTCGACGGTGATGACATCATTGCCCTCACCGACGCACCGTATCTCGGCGGTTCACCCACCACCGACCGCTGGCCGCGCGCCGATGTGAGCATTTTAGCGCCGGCCACGCCGACCAAAATCGTCTGCATCGGCCTGAACTATCATGCCCACGTTGCAGCGTCGTACTCAGCCGACGAAGCCCCTGAACGCCCCCTCATCTTTCTCAAGCCACCCTCCGCCATCATCGCGCCCGGCGACAAGATCATCCACCCGACCGTCTCCGAACGGGTCGACTACGAAGCCGAACTCGGCGTGGTGATCGGCAAACGCGCCAAAAATGTCGGCGAAGACGAGGCCGGGCACCACATCTTTGGCTACACCTGTGTCAACGATGTCACCGCCCGCGACCTGCAGAAGGCCGACGGTCAATGGTCGCGCGCCAAAGGCTTCGACACCTTCTGTCCCGTCGGGCCGGAAATTATCACCGACTTCGATGCCTCCGACATCCTCGTCGAAGGCATCCACAACGGAGAAACAAAGCAGAGCGGCCGCACCTCGCAGATGATTTTCAAAATCCCGTTCCTGGTCAGCTATGTCTCTTCCATCATGACCCTCGAACCGGGCGACCTGATCGCCACCGGCACGCCATCCGGAATCGCCCCCATGAAACCGGGTGACTCTATCGAAGTCCGCATCGAGACCGTCGGCTCGCTCATCAACAGCGTCGCCGCATCCTGAGCGGCGACACGCGTGTATAAAACAGGAGGCGCTGCCACCATCGCCACCGGTAGCAAGGTATGACACAAAGACTCTATTACCGCGACTGTTATCTGACGGCATTCGATGCCACCATCACCGACGTCCGCGAAGCGGACGGCAGCTGGCATACCCGTCTGAACCGCTCGGCCTTCTACCCAACCTCCGGCGGCCAGTCGCACGATCGCGGACTGTTAGGCAATGAGACGATTCTCGATGTTTTTGAGAACGATGAGGGCGAGGTCGTCCACGTCACCGACAAGCAGCCGGGGCGGCTCGGAGATACGATCCACGGTGAAGTGGATGCCGCCTACCGCCGCGTCCAGCGCCAGAAGCACACCGCACAGCATATTATCAGCAATGTCGCCGCCACCGACTACGACCTTGTCACCGTCTCGGTCCACCTCGGCGACGACTACTGCGCAATTGAATTGCCGGCCAAAGAGATTACCGACGACACCCTGCGCGCCATCGAAGACCGCGCCAACGAGATCGTACTCCAGAATCTGCCGACAACGATACACCTCGTCGATGCTGCCGAAGCCAACAAGATGCCGCTGCGCAAACCGCTCCGGCGCGAGGGCGAGGTGCGCATCCTCCAGATCGACGACATCGAGTATTCCGCCTGCGGCGGCACCCATGTTGCCGCCACTGGCGAGATCGGCCTGATCAAGCTGATCGGCACCGAGAAGCTGCGCGGCAACAGCCTCATCAAGTTTCTACCCGGCGCACTGGCACTCGACGACTATCGGACACGCTTCGATGTCACCGACCGCCTTTCCCGTGATTTAACCTGCGCCGTCGACGATCTCCCTGAACGTTTTTCCAAACTCTCGGACCAGATTTCCGAACTGAAGCGTGACCTGAACGCCGCCCGCAAACAACTGCTGCCGATACGCGCCGAACAGATGAGCCACGAAATCGAGCACATTGGACGGCTCGCCTTCAGCTTTTCGCGTATCGACGACGACGAAGCTGCCACGCTCAACCAGCTGGCGCCGATGATTGCCGACCGCACCGGCGGCGTTGCGGGACTGTATGCGGCCAATCGCCTCGTAGTCGCCACCGCACCATCCTCCGGCGTCCCCGCCGGCGAGCTGGTCCGGCAACTCTGCGCCGGTATGTCGCTGCGCGGCGGTGGCGGTGAACGGATGGGGCAGGTCGGCGGCCTCGACGACGCCGACCTCGACAAGACCATCGCACTCCTGAAGGAGCTGCTGCTGCGTGCCTGAACGTTTGCTTTTCATATTGTCACTGCTGCTGCTGGCGCCGCCGGCGATCGGCCTCGAACTCGACGGCGGCCACGAGATCAAGGCCGACGAATGGGAAGCACTCCGTCAGGACGATCGCTGGGTTCATTACTTTGTCGGCAATGTCGAAATGACCACCGATTCCGGTATCATCTATTGCGACTCGGCCATCGGCATCCGAGGCGAAGAAGTGCGCCTGAAAGGTAATGTCATCGTCGACGACCAGCGCTACCTCCTCAAGGCCGACTCGGTACACTACGACCTCGAAAGCGAGATCATTCTGGCTCGCGGACGGCGTGTCCAGCTCTGGTCCTACGCCGATTCGCTGTACGCCCTCGGCACCCACGCCCGCTTCCGGCGGTCCGATCGCTACTTTTACATGGAAGAACGACCGCTCATGTATATCGGCTATCCCGACACCGTCGGCATGACCGAGGTACTGGCCAACCGCATCGACTATTTTCCCGACACCAAACGTGCCGAAGCGATCGGCGACGTCATTATCAACACCCAGGACATCACCACCAACTCCGACTGTGCCCTGCTCTACGACGAAACCAGTGAGCTGATCCTCACCGAAGGTCCGTCCGCCATGTGGGGCAATTCGCGCATCATTGGCCAGGTGATCGAGGTGCAGTTCGACGAAGGCCGCATCAGGCAGGTCTTTGTCTCCGACTCCGCGAAAGCGACCCTGGGCGGGGACGAGGAGCTTGACGACGATGTCGACTCAACCGCCATCGACCGCTCCATACTCCTCGGGGAACACATCCAGATGGACTTCACCGACGGTAACATCGACAGCATTGTCACCTTCGGCCAGGCCTTCTCCTGGTACTACCCGGCCTCGCTCGACAGAACCGAGTTCACCGAGAACTCCGTATCCGGCGACACCATCGTCTTCCAGCTGCAACAGGACTCGCTGCAATCGGTGACCGTTGTCGGTAACTCCATCGGCACGTATGTGTCCGGGAAACAGATTCAACAGGACACGAGTATCGTCTACCAGGTCGACACCGTCGACTACAGCGCCCGCTATATCCACTACGCCCTGGCCGACTCGCTGATTTCGCTGGCCGACGGTGCGTCGCTTGAATCCGGCGCCGCCTCGCTGCAGGCACAGCATGTCCTGTTCGCTACCGACGACCGCACCATCGAAGCCTTTTCCGCTGAGGTCGCCCGCGACTCCCTTCCCGACAAATACAGTTTTGCCCATCGCCTGCAACCAAACGATATTCCCGTCATACTCAAGGATGGCGCCGAGGTCGTTTATGGCGACTATGTCACCTACTCGATCGAAACCGAAAAGGGGCGGATCGTCCAGTCCAAGTCCAGCTATCAGGAAGGCTACTATTACGGCAGCCAGTTGTATCGTGAGCAGAAGAATATCTTCTATGTCGACGACGGCCGCTACACCACTTGCGATGCCGACGAACCCCATTTCCATTTCCATTCCGACAAGATGAAGTTCATGCAGGACAACAAGCTGATTGCCCGGCCGGTTGTCCTCTATATCGAGCGCCTGCCTGTCTTTGTCCTGCCATACTATGTCTTCCCGCTCAAGAAGGGACGTCACTCCGGTATCCTGCCGTTCTCTTTCGGCAAGTTCGAACAGGGAGAACGTTTCGTGCAGAATGTCGGCTACTACTGGGCGGCATCGGAGTACTGGGACTGGCAGGGATCGTTCGACTACCATGAGATTCGACGCACCCTCAAGTTCAACTCGACCGTGAACTTCCGCAAGCGGTACGTGCTCGATGGTCAACTGCGCGGCAGCTATGCCAATGAGACCAACTACGATCGCGCCAGCGCCACCGAGATCAAACCCGACCGCTGGAGCATCGAGGGAAACTACAACCACCAATTATCGCGTACCTTCAACATCAGCGCCTACGGTCAGTTTCAGTCCGACAACCAGTTCGTGCGCGATTACTCGCAGAATCTGAACGAACGTCTTGACCGCGAACTCGTCTCCAAACTGACCTTCCGCAAACGCTTCTCCAACTCGATCTCGCTCTCCGGTAACCTCAGCCATACCGAGAATCTCGACACCGAAAAGCGCACCGACATTCTCCCGACCGCCTCACTCTCGCTCCCAACCATTTATCCCTTCGGCAGCAGCTACACCGATGAGAACGGTCGCAAGCGGACTCGTTGGTACCAGTCGTTCACCCTGCGCTACTCGCCGAGCGTGCGCAATTTCAACGAACGCATCACGGTCGATTCGTTCTTTGTGGCGGCAGAAGATACGATCATAAACGTCGACACCCTCGGTGTCGCCGACACTACCATAAACGAAATCATCGACACCCTCGATTTCCGCAGCCGCAAGAAATATGCGACCATCACCCACAATCCGTCGGTGACCCTGCCGCGCCTTACGCTTTTGGAATACTTCAATTTCACGCCGAACGTATCGTACAGCGAGATCTGGACCCGCGTCTTCGAAACCGATCAGTCGCAGGCCCGCGGCATCGAGGCCGACTGGTACCGCACCTATTCGTGGCGCGCTTCAATGCAGTTTCGCACCGACCTTTATGGTACCGTCTACCCGAATATCGGTCCGCTCATCGGCCTGCGCCATGTCATCTCGCCGACCGTGACCTACTCCTTCTCACCCGACATAAACAAACACGAACAACTGGCCGGCTTCGCTCCCCGCACCGGCTCACGGCGCAGCCAGACCATGAATTTCGGTCTGCAGAACGTTCTTCAATCCAAGTTCCTTCGCGGCGGCGTCGAGCAGAACATCGAGCTGCTCTCGGTGTCATCGAGCTTCAGCTATGACTTTGAGCGGGAGTTCCGCCCCCTGTCCGGCCTGAGTACGTCGTTTCGTTCCAATGCCATCCCGCGGATCAGCCTGGACGGTTCCGCGTCGCACACTTTTTACGATCCTCGCAAACCGGAAACCAACGAACCCGACCTGCTCAGCCCCTATATAACCAACTTCCAGTTCAACGCCCGCATGTCGCTGCGCGGCCGGACATCAATCTTCGACGATCTCGCCGTCACCTCACCGCGCGAGGTCGACACCGCCAGCCCCTTTCCGGCCGGCGGCAGTGCCGCACCACCGGTCGCCGGTAGCGGCGGCAACCGTGGCTGGAATGCCAGTATCAGCTACTCTTTTTCGGAGTCCGGCAAGCATGTCGGCTTCTACAACAAGACCAGCTTTGTCGCCTTCACGCTCGGATTCTGGCTGACCCCCCTGACCGAGATTTCATACTCGCAGCGCTACGATTTCCGCCGCGACCGTACCATCCACAACCAGGTTCGCATTACCCGCAAACTGCACTGCTGGACCGGTTCGCTCTGGTGGGTCCCGGTTGGCTCTAACGCCGGATTTGGCTTCAAGTTATATGTTACCGGCATTCCCGAAATCAAGCTCGACAACAACTACGATTCCTTCTCATCTTCCACCATCGGCGGCTTCTGATCCGCGAAAAGCCCCAACTGGTGCGGCTTTTCAGCCATTTTTTGATGAGTTTTGGTTGACACCTTCACGCCGACGCTGTTCCGTATAAGCGAAACCAACGTACGGAGACCCTGTATTCAGGGCCGACAGTAATCAAGACTCATGGAAGGAGCATTGTGCATGACTAAAGAAGAAATGATTGCCCGCATGGCCGACCAATCCGGCATCACCAAGAAACAGGCCACCGAAGCCCTCCAGGCGTTCATGGATGGCGTCACCGATCAACTGAAGAAAGGCGACAAGGTCAGCTTCGCCGGTTTCGGCACCTTCAACATTTCGCAGCGCAAAGCTCGCACCGGCCGCAATCCGCAAACCGGCGCCGAGATCAAGATCCCGGCGACTAAAGTGCCGGTCTTCCGCGCAGGTAAGAACCTGAAAGAAGCTGTCAAAAAATAAGCGGTAAACCAGACTGTCCGCCGCGAACGGCAGGGGAAACCCCCTGCCGTTTTTTTGCCCGTTTTTAATTGTTTTTGAACGTAAATCGCCTCAGCTTGGACGCATATGGCTCGGCACAAACGACGTAAGAGACGAACGAAAAACAACACCAGCCGGCGCTCGATATTCGCCCTGATCGTGCTCTTGATCGGCCTGCTCATGCTGGTCGCGCTGGTGACCCACAACGGTATCGACGATGCCCGCATTACCGGGGAGCTCGATGCTAACCGGTCACCGTTTTCCCTCGACTACCGCAATCAGGGCGGCCTGATCGGCGCCTATCTGGCCTATTTCTCGTTCACTATTATAGGCTGGCTTGCCTTCTTCATACCGTTCGGCCTGATCCTCATCAGCGCCCGGCTGTTCTCCAAGAAAGCGTTCGAACAGTTCGAGGTAAACGGCTTCCTCGTCTTCGTTGTCTCGCTGGTCGGCACCATGATCTACAACATTCATCTCGTCGCCGCCCGCGAACTTGAAATGAACACTGACTACGCCGGCGGCATCATCGCCGAAAAACTGACCGGCCTTTCGGTCCAGGTGGTGGGGGAGACCGGCTCCTATATCGTCCTGACCGGACTGGTAGTGATCCTGATCGCGCTCTATACGTCGATTAACCCCTTCTTCGCTATGCAGATCAAGTTGCCCAGGAACCTCAACCTGCGAGAACGGTACCTGAAAGCGTTCGGCCCAATCAAAGAGTTCTTGTCGCTCCAATGGGCCGCCGACCTGTTCAGCCGCGACAAGGACGACGACGGGGAAGAAGGTAGCGATGATCTCGCTCCTGACGACATTGAGGAGTTTGACGAGCAACCCGACGACGGCGCTCTCGACGAACCGGCCGAGGAGGCACCAGGCCGCAAACGCGCCTCGCGCAAGACCACTATCCACAAGAAAGCCGAAAAGGTGCAGGTGGGCGATATCGACTACGAGTACCCGTCGCTCGATCTCCTGTCCGAAAACCCGCACTCTTCGTCGGCGGTCAAGGACGACGAACTCAAGTTCACCGCCCGCATGCTGTCCGATACCCTTGAGACGTTCAACGTGAAGATAGACGGTGAAATCGAGACCCACCCCGGCCCCGTCATCACCCGCTACGAGTTTAAGCCGGGCACCGGTATCAAGGTGAACCAGGTGATCAATCTGTCCGACGACCTGGCCCTTGCCCTGAAGGCCAAGCGCATCCGTATCATCGCCCCGATCCCCGGCAAAGCTGCCGTCGGTATCGAAATCCCCAACCGCAACCCGCAGATGGTTTATGCCCGCGATATTATCGGCTCCCAGGCATACATCGACGCCAATCAACGTCTGCCGCTGGCGCTGGGTAAGACAATATCGGGCGATCCATTTGTCGTCGACCTGGCCAAAATGCCGCACCTCCTGATCGCCGGCGCTACCGGCTCGGGAAAATCGGTCTGTGTGAACGTGCTCATCACATCACTCATCTACCGCCTCCACCCGCACCAGGTCCGGTTCATCTTCATCGATCCGAAGATGCTCGAGCTGTCAGTTTATGCCGGCATCCCCCACATGGCCCGACCCGTCGTAACCAACCCGAAACGTGCCGAGCGGGTGCTCTCCGACGCCGTCGCCGAAATGGAAGCCCGCTATCGTAAGCTCGCCAACGCCGGGGTTCGCAATATCGTCGACTTCAATGACAAGCAGGAGGTTGTAGAGAAGAAGCTGCCGTACCTGGTAATTGTTGTCGACGAACTGGCCGACCTGATGATGTCCGCCACCTCAACCAAGGTCGAGACCCTGATCACGCGCCTGGCTCAGATGTCGCGGGCGGTCGGTATTCACCTGATGCTCGCCACACAGCGGCCGTCGGTTGACGTTATCACTGGCCTCATCAAGGCCAACTTTCCGGCCCGCATAGCCTTCCAGGTGTCATCTAAAGTCGATTCTCGAACCATTATCGACGCCAACGGCGCTGAAAAGCTCCTCGGTAATGGCGACATGCTGTTCCTCGCGCCCGGCCAGCCCGAACCGGTCCGTGTCCATGGCGCCTGGCTCTCCAGTGATGAAAGCACCGCCATAATCGAGTTCATCAAAGCGCAGGAGATCCCGATGCTCACGATGGAGTCGATCTCCCAGGGGACCGGCGAGGTCAGCGATGCCGACGATGTCGATCTCAACGACCCGCTCTTTAAGGAAGCCTGCCAGGTGGTGGTTCAGCAGCGCCAGGGCTCGGTTTCGCTCCTGCAGCGGCGCCTCGGTATTGGCTACCAACGGGCCGCCCGTATGATCGATAAACTCGAACAGGCCGGAATCGTGTCACCGTTCGACGGCTCCAAGGCCCGCGAAGTGCTCGTCGACCAGACCTACCTGGACACCCTGTTCACCCAGTCCGACGACGAAGTCGAAACCTCACAGCAGTCGAACTGACATCGCAAAAATCCGTATAAGTTGGCATGAGACGATTACTTATCATACTGGGCAGCCTG
>CAZJCK010000033.1:0-35622 GCA_964544635.1 uncultured Ignavibacteriales bacterium
TACCGAACAGGCGCGAGGGCTGATCGACGGTGGTGTCGATATCCTGATGATCGAGACAATCTTCGATACTCTCAACGCCAAGGCGGCGATCTTCGCAGTCCAGAAGCTGCTCGAAGAACGTAATCTCGACACGCCGATCTGGCTTTCCGGTACCATCACCGATGCCTCCGGCCGCACCCTGTCGGGCCAGACCACGCACGCCTTTTGGATTTCGGTCGAGCACAGCAAACCGCTCTGTGTCGGTCTCAACTGCGCGCTGGGCGCGGAGGCGCTGCGACCGTATATCGAAGAATTGTCGGACAAGGCCGACTGCTACACCACGATTTACCCCAACGCCGGACTGCCCAACGAGTTTGGTGAATACGACGATACCCCGGACTACATGGCCAAAGTGCTGCGCGACTTTGCCGAAAGCGGTTACCTGAATATTGTAGGCGGCTGTTGCGGTACCACCCCGGAGCATATCAAAGCGATCGCCGAGGCGATCGCCGGTGTGCCGCCGCGCAAGGTGCCGCAGCCCGACGACCTCCCCCGCTTCTCCGGACTCGAACCGCTGGTCATCCGCCCCGACAGCCTGTTCGTCAACATCGGCGAACGTACCAATGTCGCCGGCTCACGCAAATTCGCCCGGCTGATCAAGAATGGCGAGTATGAAGAAGCGCTCGAGGTTGCCGCGCGACAGGTCGAGAACGGCGCCCAGATGGTTGACGTCAACATGGATGAAGCGATGCTTGAGTCTGAAGAAGCGATGGTCACCTTCCTCAACCTCGTGGCGACCGAACCGGAAATCAGCAAGGTACCAATCGTCATCGATTCCTCGAAATGGGAGGTCCTCGAGGCCGGGCTGAAATGCGTACAGGGAAAAGGCGTGGTCAATTCGATCTCGCTCAAGGAAGGTGAAGAGGATTTCCTGCGACAGGCCAGGTTGATCCGTCGCTACGGCGCTGCTGCCATCATCATGGCGTTTGACGAAGAGGGCCAGGCCGACAGCTACCAGCGAAAAGTGGCAATCTGCCGCCGGGCATACAAGCTGCTGACAGAGAAGGTCGGCTTCCCGCCTGAAAACATCATCTTCGACCCGAACGTCTTCGCCGTTGCCACCGGCATTGAAGAGCACGACACCTACGCCGTCGATTACATTCGCGCTGTTGAAACGATCAAAGCCGAACTCCCCGGCGTTTTGATCAGCGGCGGCGTGAGCAACCTGTCGTTCTCCTTCCGCGGCAATGACGTCGTGCGCGAGGCGATGCACTCGGTCTTTCTCTACCACGCCGTTCGCGCCGGTATGGACATGGGAATAGTCAACGCCGGCCAGCTCGAAATCTACGACAACATCCCGACCGACCTGCGCGAGGCGGTTGAAGATGTCATTCTCAACCGCCGTTGCGACGCTACCAATCGTCTGCTGGAAATGGCCGAACGTGTCAAAGGTACGGGGAAAGTCAGTGTTAAGGATACCGCCTGGCGCGACGAGGATGTAACCAGGCGGATCGAGCATGCGCTTGTACACGGTATTACCGAGTATATCGAAGATGATGTCATGGAAGCGCTCGACAAACTGGGTGAGCCGCTGCATGTCATCGAAGGACCGATGATGGACGGCATGAACGTTGTCGGAGACCTGTTCGGCGCCGGTAAGATGTTTCTGCCGCAAGTGGTCAAGTCGGCCCGCGTCATGAAACGCGGTGTCGCCATGCTGGAGCCGTTCCTGAAAGCGAAGTTGAAGGAGGGACAGTCGCAGTCGAAGGGCGTGGTGCTGATGGCGACGGTCAAGGGGGATGTACACGATATCGGCAAGAACATCGTCGGCGTGGTCCTGACGTGCAACGGATACAAAGTCATCGATCTCGGCGTGATGGTGCCGGCCGACAAGCTGCTCAAGGCTGCGAGGGAAGAAAATGTCGACATTATCGGTTTGAGCGGCCTGATCACACCGTCGCTCGATGAGATGGTGCACGTCGCTGCAGAGATGCAACGTGAGGGGTTCACGCAACCGCTTTTGATCGGCGGCGCCACGACATCGCAGATCCACACGGCGGTGAAGATTGCACCGTCGTACAACGGTATCTGCGTGCATGTCACCGATGCCTCCCGCGCCGTGCCGGTCGTAGGCAAGCTGATGAGCGAGGACAACCGCCCGGCCCTGGCCGAGCGCATCAAGCAGGAGTATGAAGCGATGCGCCACCAGCACGACCGTAAACAGACCCGTCGCACCATACTCCCGCTCGACAAGGCGCGCAGCGCCGGACCGCAGTTCGACTGGAGCAGCTACGATCCGCCCAAACCAAAGGAGCAAGGTGTATCGGTCCTCGACAACTATCCTGTTTCGGAGTTGAAGAGCTACATAGACTGGACGCCCTTCTTCCAGGCCTGGGAACTGCCCGGTCGCTACCCGAATATCCTCGAGCACGACAAAGTGGGCGAAGAAGCGAAGAAACTGCTCGACGATGCCCGGGCCATGCTCAAGATGATCGAGGAAGAAGAGCTCTTGACCGCGCGTGCGGCGTACGGCCTGTTCCCGGCCAATGCTGTCGGGGACGATGTCGAGGTGTACACCGACGAATCGCGCGACAGTATCGACCGCCGCTTCCACTTCCTCCGTCAGCAGCGCGAGCTGTCGCCGGGACGTCACAATCTCTGCCTGTCGGATTTCGTGGCGCCGCGAGACAGCGGCAAGCCGGATTACCTTGGCTTGTTCGTGGTCACCACCGGTGTCGGAGCCGAGGAGCTGGCGCAACGGTACGAGCAGCAGCATGACGATTACGGCGCCATCATGGCCAAAGTGCTGGCCGACCGGCTGGCCGAAGCGTTTGCCGAGCGCCTGCACCAGCGCATCCGCACCGAGTTCTGGGGGTATGCCCCGGATGAACAACTCAATAACGACCAGCTTATTGCCGAAGAATATAGAGGGATACGGCCGGCTCCCGGCTACCCGGCCTGTCCGGACCATACGGAAAAGGGGCCGCTTTTCGATCGACTGGATGCAACGAACAAGATTGGCGTACAGCTGACCTCCAGCTTCGCCATGCATCCCAACGCCTCGGTATCCGGTTACTACTTCTCGCATCCGGAGTCGCGATACCTGGCGGTGGGTCGGATCGACCGCGACCAGGTTGAAGACTACGCCGCCCGCAAGGGCATGGCGGTCGAGGCGGTCGAGAAATGGCTGGCGCCCAACCTGGCCTACGACCCGGCCGATAAACCGGAATCGGTCGGCGCCTGAACGATTCGGAATCGGATCGGCCAAACGGATTGAATTGAATGAGGAATTGAGTCGTGTACGTTATAGAACACCTGGAAAAAGCCCAGAAGCCGCTTTTCAGTTATGAGATCATCCCGCCACCGCGCGGCAAGAGCGCCAAGGATATTCTCGATATCGTCGAGGAACTGCTGCCGTTCGACCCGCCGTTCATCGACGTTACCAGTCACAGCGCTGAGGCGGTATATGAAGAACTTGATGACGGTACCATCCGTCGCAGTATCCGCAAGAAACGTCCCGGTACCATAAGCATCTGCGGTATCATCCAGAACCGCTTCAACATCGACACCGTCCCCCACCTGTTGTGCTCCGGCTTTTCGAAGGAAGAGACCGAGGATGCCATGATCGAACTGAATTTCCTTGGTATTCACAACGTGCTGGCGATCCGCGGCGACGAGACCAACTACTCCGGGCTGGCAAGCAACGGCAATCGCGCCAACCGCTACGCCTCCGACCTGGTCGAGCAGCTGTGCAACCTGAAACAGGGGAAGTATCTTGAAGATATCGCCAACTCCAGCCCCATGAATTTCTGCATCGGTGTCGGCGGTTACCCGGAAAAGCACATCGAATCGCCCAACGTCAAGTCCGACATCGAATACCTGAAGAAGAAGGTCGAGTGCGGCGCCGACTATATCGTCACCCAGATGTTCTTCAACAATGAAGACTACTTCCGCTACGTGAAGGTCTGCCGCGACGCCGGCATCACCGTGCCGATCATACCCGGCCTGAAGATCTTCAACTTGAAGCGGCACCTCCGCTCGCTGCCGAAGAACTTCCACATTTCATTGCCGGAGGAACTGACCGACGAGGTGGCGGCCAATCCGAAACATGTTTCGGAGATCGGCGTCAAGTGGGGTATCAAGCAGTGCGAGGAGTTGTTGAACGCCAACGTACCGTGCATTCACTTCTATGTCATGAACGACACCAACGCTGTCAGCAAGGTCATCCGGGCGCTGGATTGATACGCGGCTGATCGCAGTTCCGTGTGCCTTCTTCAGTGAAAGCGGTCGACATACTCTATTACACGGTAGAAGTCCTCTCTGGGAAGGCCTATGAGAATCATGGGAAGTTCCGGCGCCCAAATCTCGTACTGTACGAAGGGAACGAAATAACCGGCATCGAATATTTCCTGCAATCGATAGTGATGTCCCAGATTAGCTTCCACCGTAAGTGAGATGGCATTGTGAACTGCCACTAAATGACGTTCCGGCGGAACGCCAATATCTTCGCCGAGTGTCATACTGTCGGCATACCCCGGTTCATAGTGCCACAGCGCCATAATGGTCGCATACCAGAACCAGCGCTCCGGTGTTCGGACATAAACGGTATCTCCGATTCGATCCAGATCGTACGTCGGACGAAATTCCCACTCATTGAATCCTCTTCCAGCCTGAAGGCGCGACATGCGGAGCATATCGTAGATATCGGCGTGGTTTCTGTTTAGTGTGTGGGCATTGGTAAGATACGTGATGGCGCTATCGAGCATGCGGTTGCTGACATAGCACATTCCCAGACTCCAGTGGCCGAGATAGTACGTGAAGTTACGCTCGATCGCCAGCCGACTATAATGAAAGGCGCTATCAAGCTCACCAATTATCAAGAACGTGTATGCCATATACAGGTGAAACTGCTGAAATTCGGGCGCTTCATCGGCCAACTGTCGTAGGAGTGTCAGTTGCTCATAGTACCGATACGAATCGAAGGCCTCGAAGGCGGCCCGGGAAACCGCCCTGGCGGAGTCCGAGAGTTGGAGGGTTTTAACCGGCTGGGCGATGTCACTGTCGTCAAAATACAGTTCTTCATTATACACTTTTCGCGGTTTGGAAGCGAGAGTCTCTACAGTCTCAATCACATATACAAGTCTTGAGCGATGCATAGTCTCAAGTACTTCCTCGGCAGTTGCCCGTGGGATACTGTCGTCCTTACTGCGGGCCGAATAAACGGGCGCGCTTAAGAGCAGCATTGCCCAGAAACAGAGTATGAGATTTTTCATGGATTCACCCGTCCTTCAGCCGCAATCAACTGTGCGTGTTCACATCGCTTGTACAATAGACGACCGCCAGGGCCATTTGTCAAATGGCCAGATGTATACCCCCTCACACCTCCTTTGGCTCGCCCGTTTCGACCGGGTTCTCCGGATTGTTGCTCCATTCGAACCAGCCGCCATCATACACCGATACCCGCGGCCAGCCCATCAACCAGCCGTGCAAAAACGCCTCGCTCGCCCGCCAGCCGGTGCCGCAGTAAAACGCCGCGTGCTTGTCGGGCGTGATGCCGCTCTTGCCCCAGGTCGCCTCGATGACATGGTACTCCCGCAGGGTGTGATCGAGATTACGATAGTTCTCCATGTGATAGGCGTCGCTGCCGGAATTGCCGAACACGGCGCCGGGAATCCGCCCGGCCCGGTCGAAATAATTGTAGCCTGATTCCTTGCCGATAAACTCCTCCCAGCTGCGCACACTGACCAGCACACCGTCGTCGGCCGCCAGCAACTCTCGCGCCTCGGGAGTATCAACCATGTATTCCGGATGCGCCGGGATATCGACACCAAACGCGTCGACCGGTGTCGGCTCTCTCGGCTCGGCGGTCGTTTCATAGTCGGCCGCCTCCCACGACAGCAGCCCGCCGTTGAGTACTCTCACATCCTCGACACCGGCATACATCAGAATGGCCGCACAACGAATCGCTGCTAAATGGCCGGCACGTTTCCCCGGGTATTCATCAGACTTGTCGGGTTCAGAGAAACGTCCATACAAGACAACCGTCTTGTCGCTGCTGATACCTGCCTTACGCAGTGATTCATCAAGCTCCCCCGGCGTGCGACGGTTCCAGGTCTCGGGTGTTTCCAGGTCGAGCGTATCAAGGTGAATGGCGCCGGGGATGTGACCGAGATCGTAGTCTTCGCGGTAGCCGTAGGTAGCATGGCAGACGACAACTTCCCCATCCGGCGGATGCTCCACCGTGCGACCGTCGAACACGCCTTTCAGCCACTCCGGGTAGACGAGGTGACGGTACCGCGCGAGGCGGTCGATGCGACGGTTATCGTCGGACGACCACTCGGCAAACTGCGTATACATGACCATGTTGCGATATCCCGCCGCCACCAGTTTGTCGGCCATGTAGCGGATGGTGTCGACGTCGTAACCGTACACGATCAGGTCGTCGTCGGGCTTAACCCCCTTCTCGTCAAGCAAGCCACGGAACTCTTCACGGTCGGCCCATCGCGATGGAAACATGATCGCCGACGGGATATGGCCGCCGCGCGGCTCGTTGTTGAGCCGCCAGCCGTTGTAGGCGGCCACCGGACGGACATCGATCAGCTTCGTTTTCCCCTGGCCGATGCGATTGGATAGTTCTTCGGTTGAGATTTCTTCGAGTACCACGGCTACCTCCCTGAAGGCTGACATAGAGTCGTACAGTTTGTTGTCATTATGGACAACAAAGTTAACGACCGAATGTGCCACATAAGCAGCATCAGGCAATTGTAAAAAATGCCGGGCTACAAAAAGAAACAGCCGGTGTCAGCAAAGACACCGGCCGCAATATCCACATGTGGTCTCGAATAAGTCGCTACGCCATTTCCGGCCGCGGCCCGGAGCCCGCCTGCTCCGGCGACTTCTTGAGCTTTGCACCAAGCATCACGCCGGCGGCGCCGATGAGTGGATTGAGGAAGGCCAGCCAGGACGGCTGTCTGGCGCTGTTCATAGCCGTCATGTTGTCAACATCGCCGGTGCGCACGCCGCCTGCTTCCTGCGAAAGCGTCGGTATGGCCAGCAGGACACCAAGCACCAGCACCAGGCCGGCCAGTGCCATGGCCGCCTTCTGATTTTTCGTAATGGCAGCGCAGACCCACCCGCCCAGTATGGCGGCAAGAAATCCAAGTACAATACTGGCGAGAACCCACATTGTCGATACATTATAGCTGCCGGGCTGGAAAGCGCCCTCGGTTCCCATCAGGAAATATACACCGGTAAAAGTAATGAACACAAAAGCGAACATGGCTATGTAGCCGACGATCACCCCGAGAATGTTCTTCAGCATCGTCTCTCTCCTTCGATTGGCATGTGACAGTTACAGTCGCGCGTCGTGTCCGATGATAGACGGCAAAACGTCTGTGGCCGGTGGCTCGACGTCACCGGGATGCTCCAGAGTATAGCGGACCCCAAACCACACCGTCAACTGAAAAAATGGACCTACAATGCCCGCCCGACCCAGCCGGGCGCCTGGTCAGCCTGTTGCCGCAGGATCAGGTTGAGCTGCGCCGCGTGGTGCTGGATATGGCGCATGGCATACAACTGGAGCTCCGGGAATGTCAGCGCCCCCCAACGGGTGTCAAACGTATGCGCCGCCTGCTCTTCTGTCATCTCTGCAAACGTAAGTTGCGCTTTCTCACGGCAGTGCACCAGGTAGTGCTTCAGTTCAGCCCGATCGTACTTGCGATTTGGGAAGGCGCCGGCCGGATCGAGTTCTTCCAGGCCGAACGGCTCGGGCGGACGGAAGCCATCTATCGAACCGAACAGGAACAGATCGGCCCAGAACAGGGTGTGATAGGCCATGTACCAGAATTCGTGAAACGGCGACTGTGCCTCGGCGCTCCAGAGATCCTCAGGACACATGTCAATGGCGTTCTCGAGCATGTCGAGCGCCGCACCGTACTGACCCCAGATCATCTTGTTGTAGCTCGTGTCCACACTGTCCTCCGTTCGCAACGAATGTAATTCGACCCCTCCATCAATCTACACGGTAACACCGTGAGGGCAATCACATTTCTATATGAAAACGGAAGTAACAGATCGCGACGCCGGCCTATGCCGTCGTTTCAGTGACACGACGGTTAAGTTCGGCGCGGATGACGGCGGCGATGGTCTTGCCGCCGAACGGCTTCTTGACATAGGTACCCACACCCATCTTCTGGGCATGGGCGACTCGTTCCGATTCGGCGTAACCGGATGCGATGACTGCTTTCTGATCGGGATGAATCTCCCGAATGCGGCGGAATGTCTCGGCGCCGTCAATACCGCCCGGCATGATCATATCAAGAATAACCAGGTCATGGGGTGCGTGACGGATAGTCTCTACCGCTGCTTCGCCGCTGTCGGCAGTCGTCACAATATAGCCGAGGCGTTCCAGCAGTCGAGACGATACCTCGCGCTGCATCGGATCATCGTCGACAATCAGAATCTTCTCGCCGCCACCGACGTACGATTCGGAAACATCGACCGGGTCTTCCTGGCGCGCTACCGGGAAATAGACAAAGAATGATGTCCCTTCACCGGTCCGGGTTTCGAGATCGATGAACGCATCGTGATCCTTGATAACGGCATCAACCACACTCAGGCCAAGACCGGAACCGCGTTGCTTGCTTGTCGACTTTGATGTAAAGAACGGATCGAAAATCTTCTGTACGATGTCCTCGGGTATGCCGCAGCCGTTATCGGTGACAGTGAGCTTGACGTACTCTCCCTTCGGCACCTGGCCGTATACCAGTGTCTCCTCGTCGACGTAGTAATTCTCGGTTCGAACGGTCACCTCGCCGGCGCCCTGCAATGCGTCTACTGCATTGTGCAGCAGGTTGCTGATTACCCGATGAATCTGCGCGCCGCCACCATAGATCGACATCAGCTCCGGAGCAAGATCGAGGTTAAATGAGACGGCGTCGGGAAGATCGGTAACATCGCTGCACACCTGCCGTACAATTGCATTCAGGTTGAGCACTTCCTTGTTGTAATGACCGCGCCGCCCCATGGCAAGTAAGTCCTGGTTGATATCGGCGATGGTCTCGGCCGCCTTTTCAATCTGATCGAGGTATTGGATGGCCGGGTGATCGGCCGGGAGATCTTCGCGTATGAAATCGGGATAGGCCAGCATCGGCGCCAGCAGGTTGTTGAAATCGTGGGCTACCTGTCCGGCTATGGTGCCGGCAGTCTCGAGCCGCTCGGCCCTGGATTGCAGTTCACGCAAACGCCGCGTTTCGGTGATATCGCTCATCGCCAGGAATGAGCCGGCGAAATCACCCGATTCGTTGTACCGGGCGGCGGCAGAAATCTCAACTGTCTTCTCAGTTCCTTTGCAGGTACAAATGTCAAGCTCACGCCGAACAACCTCACCCTGGCGCAGTCGCTTCGAATGCTTCAACATAATCTCTTTTTCACGTTCCGGGAGGAAGTCAACGAGGCATCGACCGATCAAATCATCCGGCGACGCGGCTTCAAGAATAGTGGCGAACGCCTGGTTGCAGAACTGCAGCACGCGACGTTCATCGGCATAACCGATCCCTTCGATAACCGTGTCAATCATCTCCTGGTATCGATCGTTCCACTGCCGCAGCGACTTTTCGGCCTGGCGCTGATCAGTGACATCCCGAGCGATGACCAGCACCTCGTCCTTGCAACACACCACCATGCGGGCTTCATAGAACTCTTCGCGGCCATTGATCTCCATCGTGTAGTCATATGTATGCATACTGCCGGATGCGAGCGTCTTGTCGATCATAGCTTGCATCTGCTCGGCGAGATGTGTCGGCAGTAATGTGTCGGCTTTCTCTCCGATAATACCCTTCGGCGGAACCGCCAGCCGCGCTTCATCGGCTGAATGGAAATCGAGGAACCGCCCCTGACGGTCCAGCCGGAACAGCAGGTCGGGCAGTGCTTCGAGCATGGCGCGGTTACGCTCCTCGCTCTGGCGCAACGATTCCTCGGCGCGCCGGCGCGCGGTAACATCTATATTCGAGCCGACCAGACGGACCGGCTGCCCCGATGCATCTTTGATTGCCGTCGCCCGGCCCAGCATCCAGCGGTAATTGCCGTCACGGTGACACAGCCGGTATTCGGCGTACCCTTGTCGATCCTGCTCAGCAGATTGCTGCATTTCCAGAAGGACGCTTTCGATATCATCCGGATGCACCCGTTCCTTCCATGCCTCGAGCGTCGAGGGAAACTCGTCATCGTCAAATCCCATCAACTGCTTGTACTCCGGCGATATGTAGGCTTCCCCGGTGACCAGGTTGAGATCCCAGAGGCCCACGACGCCACCCTGGATGGCGGCCTTGAGCTGCAGTGCGGATTCCCGCAGGGCTTCTTCCGTACGCCGGCGCTCAGTTACATCCAGGTGCGTGCCGCAGGCGCGCAGCGGCGTACCGTCGGGGGCGCATTCGATCACCCGCCCCTTGTCCAGTACCCACACCCATTCTCCCGACTTGTGCCGCATTCGGTGCTCCACTTCATAACCATCAGTCTTGCCCTCGAGATGATCATTGAGCACCCGCATCACCAACTCCCGGTCGTCCGGGTGAATGAGTTTTTCCCATGAGGAGACATTGGTATCGATGTCCTCAAGTCGATAGCCGATCATCTCCGCCCAGCGGTTATTAAAGACGGTTTCACCGGTGATGATATTCCAGTCCCACGTGCCCAAATCGGCTCCCTCGATGGAGAGCGCCAGTCGTTCATCGCTTTCCCGTAACGCCCGCTCGTACTTCTGGCGGCGCTCGCCGTCGATGAAGAAGCGTGCGGCCACCAGAAATGCAATCGGGAAGAACACCAAAATACTCGGGCCGACCTGAATCAGCATATGTTTGATGTCGATACCAGGTATGAGGTACTGTGCGAAAATCACGCCGGCATTGACGACAAGTCCGACCAGCCAGAGACGCATCGGTTGGGACCAGGCTGCGTTGCGTTGACGTACATAGTGCAGGGCCATGCCGATACCGGCTGCAAAAACGATCACCGCAATGCCGGCGACAGTACCCGCACCACCAAGATACGCACGGTACAAACTCGCGATCAAAGCCGACAGCAGCGCCCACGGCCCGCAGACCAGACCGGCCAGACTCAATATGATCGAGCGGCCGTCGTAGATCACGCCGGGAACAAGCTCGACGGGCGTCATCATGCCGATGATGCCGACCAGACCGAACAGGATCGCGCCGACCTGGCGATACAGAAACGGGTGATCTTCGAGTTTCTGTGCCAGCAGGTGCAGTCCGGCCGCCAGCGCGACCAGCAGGGCCACGTTTTGTATTAAACCAAGATAGAACAACCTAAGGCTCGCTTGTTGATGAGATCAGGCACACCCCATTTTCCGTCATAACTCCCGGATGAAATGTACATTTATAGTATCTTATCGGCACTCATCCGTTTTCCATTACCGAGGATAGCATCCCAAATAGCAGCAAAAACCCCCGGTCAGATCTGACCGGGGGCGATAATTAAAGCCAGAGCTCTGTGTGCGGCCGTCACCGCTGATCGGCCTCGACCTGCTGCCGGAGCCGTGCCTCCATCAGTTCCCGTTCGGCCCGAAAACGGGCGTTCTCCGCCTCCAGCTCGGCCATTCGGGCCTGCTCGACCTTGCGCTCGTAATACGACAGATCGATCAGATACGCCGTCCGGCCCTCGTTGGTTTGGGGATCGGTAACGGTGGTGGTGGTGGCAGACGGGTCATCACCCGGCACACCGGCGATTGTCTGCACCGTGCCGTAGCTGCTCGGGTAATAGGTGGCCTGGAGCCAGGAGGGGTCCATGGCTGTGCCGGCCACGCCGGCCGAGTTACCGTACCACAGATTCGCCTGCAAATAGAACGTATGAGTGCCGGCATTCTTGAAGAACACCCGCCGCACCGGCGTGGAGTAATACTCGTATGACGAACTGCTGTTGGCAAAGCTGGTGGTGCCCGAATAGTTGAGGTACGCCAGGTCCCACGAGGCACCACTAACATCGGAGATCTGTGCCCAGGCAAATGCCGCGCTGCTTCCCTGAATGATATGATAGTCAACCGATGCCACCCGCAGGGAGATCTCCCTCAGGGCGGGCGGGCTGAAATCGAAGTCGTTGCGGGGCGCGTGCATATGGGTCCTTACGGTTGGTGATCCACGGTGATGTGATTCTGGATAACATAAGCCCACGTTGGCGCTCCGTCAAGTCGCCGGACGGCCGCTGTAGCGCCACGATTCAGCCGCAACCGAACGCAGTCAGCGCCCGGCAGTGAGGCTACGCGGAGAGTCGTGACGGCAGGCTGCCGCTGCTTTCGTCGAGAGCCGCCTGTCTCTTTTCAACTCGCTTGCGCTCATCGCTGTCGAGCACAGCCTTGCGCACCCGAATAGACTGCGGCGTCACTTCAACCAGTTCGTCCGATCGAATCCATTCCATGGCCTGCTCCAGTGTCATCTGTCGCGGCACATCGAGTTTGATACCGATGTCCTTGGTCGAGGACCGGTGGTTGGTGAGATTTTTGCGCTTGGTCGGGTTGCAGGTCATGTCCATGTTGCGCGAGTTTTCACCCACGATCTGGCCGTTGTATACCTTTTCCTGCGGCTCGATAAAGATCGCCGAGCGCTCCTGCAGGCCCTCAAGCGCGTAAGCGGTAGCAGTGCCGGTTTCGATGCTGATGACCGAACCCTTGTTCCGGGCCATCACGGCGCCGCGCCACGCACCGTAGCCGATAAATCGCGACGCCATGATGCCAAGACCGCGGGTATCGGTCAGAAACTCGGAGCGGTAGCCGATAAGACCGCGCGTCGGGATCTCGAACTCGATCCGGATCGTGTTGGTACCGGCGTTTTCCACCGAGCAAAGCTCGCCTTTGCGGCGCGCCAGTTTTTCGATGATGATACCCTGGTGCTCTTCGGGAGCATCGATCGTCAGCTGCTCGATCGGCTCCAGCACATTGTCCTGCTCATCAACCTGGGTGATCACTTCCGGCCGGGAGATACAGAATTCCAGGCCTTCGCGGCGCATCTCTTCGATGAGGATGGCCAGGTGCAATTCACCGCGGCCCGAAACCTTCACGCCGTCGGCCCGACCCATGTCCTCCATGCGCAGCGCCACGTTGACACGCAGTTCGCGTTCCAGCCGCTCCTTGAGCTGCCGCAGCGTGATCGCGGTTCCCTCCCGGCCGGAGAACGGTCCGCTGTTTACCAGGAAGTACATCGAAAGAGTTGGCTCTTCGATTTCCAGCGGCTTGAGAGCGGCGGCGGCATCTTCACTTTTTGAGAAGGTGTCGCCGATAGCGATATCGCCGGGGCCGGCGATCCAGACAATATCGCCGGCCGACACCTCGTCGGTTTCGACTCGTGTCAGTCCGCGGGTCACCCACATATGGACGCCCTGTTCGCGGGATGACGTTACCACGTCAAAGCCGCCGCCCCGCGCTGCGCCGTCCCGCCAGCGGGTTACCATTCGGTGGAACTCATCCCCTTTTTTGAGGCGGCCGCGCAATACCCGGCCGCAACCGATACGTCCAATATAATCATTCCAGTCCAGCGAACTGACCTGCATGAGAAATTCGCCCTCCGGATCCCCCTGCGGCGGCGGCACCTCGTCGACAATGGTCTGAAACAACGCATCCATGCCGACATGCTCATCGGTATCCAGGTTGTTGACGAACCAGCCGTCCAGGCCCGATCCGTACAGCACCGGGAAATGAGCCTGCTCATCGGTCGCCCCCAGATCAATAAACAGATCGAACGTCTTGTTGAGGGCGAAATCGGGGCGGGCGCCGGGACGATCGATCTTGTTGACAATGACAATCGGCCGCAGCCCGAGTTTGAGGGCGCGCATCAACACGTAGCGCGTTTGGGGCATCGGCCCCTCGTTGGCGTCTACCAAAAGCAGAACCGAGTCGACCATCGACAGTACCCGCTCCACCTCGCCGGAAAAATCGGCATGACCGGGCGTATCGATGATATTGATCAGGTACTCGTTCCATTGGACGGTGCAGTGTTTGGCGCGAATGGTAATACCCCGTTCACGCTCCAGCACGTTGCTGTCCATCAGCCGTTCGGCGACAACCTGGTTGTCACGAAACGTCCGGGTGGCCTTGAACACCGAGTCAATAAGGGTGGTCTTACCGTGATCGATATGGGCCACAATGGCCAGGTTGCGAATATGCGTGATGTCGGTCATCTATCTACACCTCTCGTTGCAGAACTGTCTGCAGGGTAAGCAATTTCAGGTCAGTCTACCGATTAAGCTTTCAGGGGTTAATCATGCAGATGAAGCCGCTAATTATACAATTTTAGCCCATTTTGTCAATGAAGATTTGTCATCGACCAGGCGACCTGCCGACTGCTGTAACCGGATTGCCCCGGGGAAGGTTCTGGGGAAGACGCCGACGGCCCGGTCAGCCGGCCTCTTCAAGATCTATCTTCAGCGACAGAAATTCCAGCATGTCTTTCAAGGCAATAATGCCGACCAGTTCATTTCCCTTCGTCACCATCATGCGACTGTTACCGGTCTTGCGCATTTTGGCCAGCGCTTTGACTGGATCGGTATCGGGAGACGTCATGTTGTCTTCGCTGCAGTCGGTAGCAATGTCGCGCACGGTCTTTTGCGGCCATTGCCCCCGATCGAACTTTTTCACCGCATCGACCTTGACACAACTGACCAGCCTCGAGTCCTCCACCACCGGGTAGAACTTGAAATGATGCTTGTAGACATAGTCTTCGATGAATTCCTTGAGCGAGATCGAGGACGGCACGGTGACCGGGTCACGTTTCATGAACCGTTCGATCGATTCCCCCTCCAGCGACTTACGTACCAGCAACTGCTGATACGACTGCTGCGCCACTGACCGCAAGAACAGTCCGATCAGCACCAGCCACAGACCACCGACGAGGTTACCGGCAAAGAAATCGACGGCGCCCAGCACGATCAGCCCGATGCCGAAGGCGGAGCCGATGCGCGACGACAATCTGGTCGCCCAGCGCAAATCGTTTTTCCATTTCCACAGGATCGACCGCAGCACCCGGCCACCGTCAAGCGGGAAAGCGGGCAACATATTGAAGGCAGCCAGGATCAGGTTGAGAAACCCGAGATAAGCGATCACGCCGTGTACCGGGCGCGACCAGGCATCACCCATGACTCCGTCGACTGCAAGCAACACCAGGCCGAGCACCACGCTCACGATCGGCCCGGCAATGGCGGTCATGAGTTCCGACTTCGGGCTTTTCGGCTCGTCGGTCATCTCCGCGACCCCGCCGAAGATGAACAGGGTGATACCGCGCATCGGCATCCCGTACCGTCGCGCCATCAGCGAATGTGATAACTCGTGCAGGACGATGGAAATGAAGAGGCCAACCATCCCGCCGATGCCCATCCACCAGTATGCCGAGGTCGGCAGGTCTTCGTAGTATTGCGGGAACAGGCCGGCGGCCAACGACCACGTAATCAGCACCGCCAGGATGAACCAGCTGAGATCTATCTTGACTTCAAAGCCGAATATCGTAAAGAGCTTAATTCCACGACCAAACATACAGATTCACTCCCATGGCAGCCAACCGGCAGCGTCATTGCAATCAAGTGGTGAGATTTTCCGGATGGATAACCGACTGGACTGTTTAATGGTACTAACAGGTTCATTCGACCACGGTTCCGACAAGCCGGACCGACAGTTGTTGCTTCGCCACATTCTTTGGACTTGAATTTGCACTGATCGGTCGATTTTCGTACATTGCCCGCTGTTGATTTACACCCGGTAGTCACAGCAACGTGGGAGGTGCACATGACCCTGAAAGTAATCGTCCTGGCGGCCTACGCCCTGATGATCGTCGCCGTCGGCATCGCCGGCCTGCGCCGGACCAAATCGTTTGCCGATTTCTTCCTCGGTGGCGGCAAGGTCGGCGCATGGATGACTGCCTTCACCTACGGTACCGCCTACTTTTCGGCGGTCCTCTTTATCGGTTTCGCCGGCAAAGTGGGCTGGGGCTTCGGGCTTTCCGGGTTATGGATCGCCATCGGTAACAGTTTCGTCGGCGTGCTTTTGGTCTGGTGGCTTTTAGGCCCGCGCATCAAGCGGATGTCGGTCGAATACGGCGTGCATACCATCGGCGAGTTTTTCGAGAAACGGTACGACAGCTCATTCCTCAAGCTGTTTGCCTCCATATGCATCTTCGTCTTCTTCATACCGTACACCGCCGCCGTCTTCATGGGTCTTTCGTATCTCTTCCGCTCCAACTTCGGTATCGACTACACCCTGGCCCTGGTGCTTATGGGCGGCTTCACGGCCATCTACCTCGTGTTGGGCGGCTACAAGTCGATCACCATCATCGACATGATCTTCGGCATCATCATGATACTTGGCGTCGGCGTGTTGCTGTGGAGTATCATCGACGCCGGCAACGGCCTGGCCACGATTACCGACGGTATGGCGGCTATCGATCCGAAACTGACCGCGCCGGTCGGACCGCCGGGCTGGTGGCCGCTGTTCAGCCTTGTCTTTTTGACCAGCGTGGCGCCGATGGCGATGCCGCAACTGGTCCAGAAGTTTTACGCTATTCGTGACGACCGCGCCATACGGATTGGCATGGTCGCCTCCACCGTGTTTGCCGTCATCATCACCGGCATCGGCTACTTTGCCGGCGCCACCACGCGGTTCTTCCTTTCACCGCAGGAAACGCCGATGGCTTTCCACGACGGTGCGCCGATTTTCGACGCCCTCATGCCGGAGCTGCTGACCCGCATCATACCCGAAGCACTGTCGATACTCATCCTGCTGTTGATACTCTCCGCCTCGATGTCGACGCTGGCGGCACTGGTGCTGATATCCAGCTCGGCGATTGCGAAAGACTTCTACGCAGGATTCGTTAATCGAACGGCATCGGACAAGACATTGACCCTGCTGATGCGCCTGTCGAGTACGACAATTGTCATATTGTCGGTGGTGTTGGCCTACTCCCGACCGGCCACTATTGTCAGTATCCTCGGTATCTCGTGGGGCGCCATCGGCGCCGCCTTTCTCGGGCCGTTTTTGTGGGGACTGTTCAGCAGACGAGTCAACAAGGCGGGCGCGATACTCGCATCGGTTATCAGCCTGGCTGTCTGCCTCGGGCTGTATTTTACCGGCACCGCCTCGCCGCAGGCCGGTACGCTCGGCATGATCAGTTCGCTCGTGCTTACGCCGCTCTTCAGTGCCCTCATACCGGTCCGCCAGGGTACGGAGAAACCGGTTTGAAGGCCGCCCGCAGGCTGATCATACTGCTGTTCATCCTCTCGTCGGTACCAGCGGCAGCCGCGACAATTAACGACCGCTGGACCGTCACCTTCACCGAACGCTTCCGCCTCACCACCTGGGACAACGCGATAACGCTTGACGAAACCGCCGGTCAATCGCGTACCTTCACACGCCACCGCACACAACTCGGCGCCGCCTGGGCGCCGATGCCGCAGTTGACTCTCAACCTGCAGTTCGGTAACGAGTTTCGTTACCATGTACAACCGGCCACCATCGACTTTCATTTCGACGAAATATTCGTCGACCAGCTCCTCCTGAGACTCAACCGCCCCGGCGACCTCCCGTTCAGCGCCATCCTCGGCCGCCAGAATATCATGCTGGGAGAGGGCTTCGTTGTTATGGACGGTTCGCCGCTGGACGGCTCCCGTTCGATCTATTTCGATGCCGCGCGCGTCGACTGGCATCTCAGCGCCCACCATCGCCTGATCGGCTTCTTCATGTACGGTGAAGAAACCGATGCCTGGTTACCAGTCGCACACGATCAGGACCAGGCGCTGGTCGAGCAGACTGAAACCGGTGCCGGTGCCTATTTTGTCGGCGACTGGTCGGAACGGGAGATTCACGCCTATTTCGTACACAAGTATCGGCACGCCAACCGCACCGTGCCGTTTGCATCAAGTATCAACACTATTGGTGGACGCATCGCTTCGCCACTGCTTCACAGCATCGATTTCAGCGCGGTTGCCGAGGCTGCCGTGCAGTTCGGATCGCGCGGCGACGCCGACCGCCTCGCCTTCGGCGGTTACGGCTATGCACGGTACCGTCCGGCCTGGTCGCACGACTGGTGCTTCCTGCCGCGACTGGTACAGGGAGGCGTTATCTTATTGTCCGGAGACAAGCAGGCAACCGACGACTATGAAGCGTGGGACCCGGTGTTCGCCCGCTGGCCCAAGTGGAGCGAGTCGTACATATACTCACAGGTACGGGAGGAGGGTGTGGCGTGGTGGAGCAACCTGCTGTCAATCAACGGACGGCTGGAGTTTGCGCTGTCGCCGTCGGCAACCATGCGCTTCGACTACCATCACCTGCGGGCGCCCCGCACCGACTGCACGCCCGCGCCGTTCCCGGGCGGCAGCGGCGCCACCCGCGGCAATCTGGTAATCGGCAAGCTGATGTACACGTTTGACCGGCGCTGGTCGGGGCACCTGTTATGGGAAGGATTCGCGCCGGGCGACTTCTATTTTGACGGCGCCGACAGCTACGCCTGGCTCCGGGCGGAACTGATGTACCGACTATAGCGGCATCATCTCGAAACCCGCACCCCATGCGGCGCAACAGCTTACCCGCACACCACCATCCCCGCAGCCAAATAATCGACCATAAAGAGAGATTTATGTAGGAATCTGCCGACAACTACCGTATAGTCAAGCGTCATTATTCATTTGAGTTCGATCCTATCGCAGTCTTGTTCTAACCCACAACTCTCCGACAATCGCAATCTCGAACGAATCGCGCAATCGTGCGCAGATATATTTCGCCTCTGCTGCAGTCACTCTATGTGCATTGCCGAGAGAAGCAAACTATTGGAGTGTAGAATGAACATCTACATCGGAAACCTGTCGTTTAACACGACCGAAAATCAACTCCGCGAGGCCTTTGAGGCCTACGGTAGCGTATCCACCTGCAACATCATCACCGACCGTGAAACCGGCGACTCGCGCGGTTTCGCGTTTGTCGAAATGCCGGGCAAGGATGAGGCCCAGGCCGCCATCAGCGGCATGAGCGGACAGGATCTCGGTGGTCGCACCCTCACTGTCAGTGAGGCCAAACCGCGGACCGAGAGCGGTAACCGCAGCGGTGGCAACCACTACCGGAACGTCTACTAAGCCACGGCAGTCATTCAAGCCCGCAGCTTAGGCCGCGTGACTGAATTTCGGCAGGGTTGGTCAATGTGATCAACCCTGCTTTTTTTGTACCTGCGGCGTACTTATAACTCGACGGCGCCGACCGCAACGCCCGGTGCCGCACCAAGTTGATCTTCCGCTGTTCATCATCTCTCCCACAAAGAGCTTGTGTCGCTGAGCTTAAAAGACCTATCGTCCTACCGGCAGCAAGCATACTTCGAGGAAGAGATGTCCCGACAGACCCTCATTTCATTTACCGAACATCGCCATACGCGCCTGGCCGCGTCGATTCTGATAAGCGTCGTCCTTGTCCTTTTCATGGTCCAGGCATTTGGGAAGGCATACCGAGATGGAGGCTATGACTTCACCACCTACCTGCTGTCGGCAGAAGCGCTCGCACAAGGAACAGACCCATACCAGACCGGCTCGCCCTTTCCCTATGCCTACCCGCTGTTTTTGGCTTTCGTCCTTATCCCCCTGACATGGTTGCCCTACTGGCTGGCGAATCTCCTGTGGTATGCTGGTAACATAACGGCGATGTTCGGATCGATTGTCATTGCGACCAATGTTGCGGGCCGGCAGAAGAATCTCAGGTGGAATACGTACCTGCTTCCGCCGGTTGTGCTGGCTCTTCTGTTCATGATCAACGTGATACAGAATCACCTGCTAAACGGACAAGTCAACTTTGTAGTCGTCTTTCTCTGTCTGCTCTTTGCCAGGTACGATCGCGACGGTCGCGCTGTTCCCGCAGCCGCCGCACTGGGTGCGGCAGCTGCCATCAAACTGGTTCCCCTCATCCTGCTCGTATACCTGGCGCTCCGACTCCGTCTCAAGTGCCTGTTGTTCTCCATACTGTTTTTCGGCCTGTTCTGTGTACTCCCGGTTTTGTCGGCCGGGGCGGACTTGTTCACTTACTACCGCCAGTACGTCGATCACTTCGTACTTGGCAAACTGGCAACCGGTGCTCCCCGGGACCAGATACCCTACACACTTCACGGCGTACTTCTGGACTTCTTTCCTGCCCTCGGAGACCTCCCCGGCGACACTCTCACAGCTGCCGTCGTTGTTGTTGTCGCTCTGGTCGTAATCGATCGTCTGGCCATCTCCAGGTCAGTCAGCGCGTCCGGCGCCTGGACCATTCACCTGTACCTGATAGCCACGCTGCTGGTTTCACCGATGTCGGAAACCCACCACTTCGTGTTTGTCATGCCGGCAGTCACCCTCCTGATGGTACATCTTTTGTACGACAAAACTCTGCCGCCATGGCCGTATGCCATCGCTCTCGGTTTGTTCGTGGTGTGCCTCCATGCAGGTCGTTGGCTGGGCGGGCCGGTGTTCTTTATCGGCCTGGTATCGTTGCTGACTGGAGTTACCGGCCTGGCTTTGCGACAAGAGCCTCCCCGGTCATAGCCGGCCCGGAACTATCGCAATGGGTTCGAACTTGCACAGGCTGTCGTGTCCATCCGGTTGGCGATGAACCGATAGCCGTGCGACGACAGCTTGTCGATAATCGCCCGGTATTGATCCCCGGCCATGTGCAGATTCTCGAAGCGGACAATCGGCGGACGAAACTGTTCAAAATCGATGGCATCGAGAATTTCGAAGTCGTACCCCTCAACGTCAATCTTCAGCAAAACCGGGAGTGCATCACACTGCGCAATCAGTTCGTCGGGCGTGATGCACTCAACCTCGACCTCTTCGGTACTGTCGCCGCCCAGGCCGAGCTTGTGGGCATGATCGAGCACGTGCTGCCTGTCGAAACTGGCGATGCCGTTGGTGCGCGCCCAGATCGGGAGATCGTTGCGGCCCTCGAGTGCACTTTGGTTGAAGCGGTATAGCGTCATGCGCCTCTTCTCGCGGTGCACCGCCTTGTTCAACAGCACGATATCGTCATACTTGGCGAAATTGGTCTTGAGATTGTCAAAGATATCCGGCTGCGGTTCCACGACTATGCCGCTTGAGTCGAATTCGCGGACATACGATATGAGATCGTCCGCCCGGGTGACACCATCGTTGCCGCCAATCTGGACAAAATGAAAGCGGCCGCCGTTGCGATAAATTTCGGCCCGCAGCAGTTGGTCGAAACAAGCGGTCAGCCGCGACTGCGATTGCAGTACCGCCGGCATGGACCGCTCAAAAACCAGCCCCCAGCGGGCGAGCATACGGTTCAGATGTGATCGGAAACTCACTCTATTGCATATTCCAGGTTGGAGGCCACGAACTCAAACGAAAACGTAAGCCTTTATCCGCCGTTGCGCAACTGCTTCGTCCCGGCCCGAAACCGGCGGTCACTTCCCCCTGAAATAAGTGTGGAACTCACCCGGTCCGGCCTGTGCCACCCAGACCTCGTGCCCCTGATCAGTCGCCTTATCGATCAACGGAGCCGGTTCAAACGGCGTGACCAGTTCAAAAATGGCGCCGGCGGCGAGGTTCTTCAATCCATCCAACACCACGCCGATCGGCTGTTCGCCACGTTCGATCATCGCCCGGGCGTCAAGCCTGGCAACGATATCGTCGGTGTCTACCCACGACGGTGGCTCGGTGGCCGACGGACCTTGCGATGTTGTCGCAGCGACGTCAGAGAACTCCGGCTGGCCCACCGCCTGGCGCAACCGTCGCACCATCGCTTCCACCGACACGTTCCCGACCCGTGCCGCCTGCGCCAGGCTGGTCACCCGGGCGACGGTACGCCGTAACACCGGGTTGCGCAGCTTTTTGAACGGTGGTGCGATGTCGATCAGCACCGCTTCCAACTCCGGGTACGCCTCTAACAGCTCACCGACTTTGGTCTGTGGCGTGATCAGCAGTTTGGATTCATCACTCATGGCGATCCCTATTCGTACGACAACAACCGCTTCTCGCCGGTCAGGGCGCGCTTCGCGGTTAAGTCCTGGCTCACTTCCAGGGTGCCAAGGTATTCACCCTTGTCGTCGCGAACCGCGAAATATTCGATGTGTATGAACTTGCCGTGCAACTCTATCCAGAACGGTGCGTGATCGGCCGCTCCCGACTTGAAGTCATCGACAATCTTCTGCACGATGTGCATACTTCCTGGCGGATGACACATCTGCACCTTGCGACCGATAATTGCGCGATTGCGCTCGAAGATCCGTTCCCGCCCCTGCGTAAAATACTTCACCCGGTCGTCGGCGCCGACGAACGTAAGGTCAAACGGTATGGTATTGAGTATCTTCTCCATCTCGGTGCGACTCAAACTGCCGCTCGGAAACTGCACGCGCTCCGGTTCCTCTTCCGGCTCGAAGGGTACGTCGAACGTGCCTGACGTGGTATCCGGTCGCCATGTGTCGATTGGATCATAAATACAGAAGCCGATCTGCGGGCTTTGCTGGTAGATGGCATACCATTCAGTGTCATCGAGTTTTTCGAGGCACATCGGGAAGAGAATTTCTTCCTCCTTGAAGATCATCTCGCTAATGGCCTCCGTCGCCGGCTGCAGGACGAGGTCGACGAGACCCTTGGCGTCACCCGCCGAAACCGTCCCCTGGTACTGCAGACCCTCGAGCGCATTCTTGACTGCTTCGCGCACTTCGTCATCTTTGCCCCACATGACCGTCGGCGGACCGGTAATGCCCTTTTGTTCAAGGTATGGAAAGAGCAGGTTTTCCTTGCGGCTGTAGTGCTTGTCGATGTCGGACAGTCGGCTGAAGCGTACCCGAAGCTGGCCGACCTGCTCGCTGGCGTCGGCATCGTCGTTCATCTGGCGGATCTCGGCGAACAACTTGTCGGTCAACTCCAGTTCGCCGGCCAGCGCTTCGTTCTCTTTCTTAAACGTGTGAATCGGATGTCCCGGCGGTACGTCGTCGGTATCCGCCGCCTCCATTGCCCCGCGCATGGCCTCAGAGTGCAGGTCGCACAATCGCAGGATCTCTTCGGCCGGCACACCGTCAGCAATCAACTCCTGCTCCACTTCGACTACTTCGTGATAGGGTACCCGTCCCAGCAACTTAACCAGCTGCGTCTTCACCTCGTCCGGCGCCTTTCCCTCGTGTAGTTGCAGGATAAGGTGTTTGAGCACCTCGCGACGGGCCTTGGCATTCTCTCTTAGTTCACTCATAGGATACTCTTCCGTTTCAACTTCCTTACACTCTTCCCGGCTTTGATTCTTACAACGAATCCGGGATGTTCCGGTGCGAACAATTTCGCTTGCCGCGCCGGAAACGTCATTGACAAAAGTCAAGCCGGTCGAGCTACCCGCGCCGCCACGCCATGTGGACGACTGAGCTATCGCCGCCTGGCATGTTGTCTCAGGGTTGACACGATGCGCACGTCGGCGCCTAAGCGCTTACACACGTTAGACTTAAAACGCCCCGGCACCGTCGGTAACGCTTTCAAATGGGTACCTCTTACCTTTTTAAAAAAAGAGGCGCAGTACTGGTACAACGGTCTGATATGTCGGAATCGTAAATTGCAAGATGGCCATTATCGACTGTCTGCGACCAAAGCCTGATTGCAGTGCGGAGAACTTTGAATTGCAACCCGGCGCCTCAGGCGTCGGGCTGTTTCTCATCCGGTATTGCGCATGCCGGCGGCGATACCGACAATCGTCAACAGCAGCGCCGTACGCAGGTCGATGTCCTTCTTCCCCTTTGCACGGTAGCGCTGCATCGCCTCGACCTGCAGCATGTTCAATACATCGGTGTACGGATTGCGCACCGCGATGGAACGCTTAATAACCGGCGAATCGGTCAACAGTTCGTCCTTGCCGGTCAGCTCCAGCCAGCCGTCGGTAACGTCACGAAGATAGCCGCGCAACTCCTGTCCAAAACCGTGCAGCGCCTGCTCGGTCAGGTTCTGTTCGTACCATTCAGTGATGTCCGGCAGTGTCTTGGCCAGCACCATTTCCTGCATACCGATGACATTCCTGAAGAACACCCAGTTGTCGAGCATCTCGCGGAGTTGCGTTTTGTCGACACGACCATCCTCGAATACGGCGTGGGCGCCGAGCCAGGCGGGAAGCATCAGGCGCACCTGTGTCCAGCCGAACACCCAGGGTATGGCGCGGAGATCTTCGATCGCCCGGCCGCCTTTGCGCTTGGCGGGTCGGCTGCCGATGGCGATTTCGGTCAACTCGCGTATCGGCGTGGTCTGGTAAAAGTACTCGACAAACCGCTTGTTGCCCCGCACCACCGCTCTGTAGGCAGCGGTCGACTGCTCGGCCAGGGTCTCCATCCACCGGCGCCACTGTGCTTTCGGCTTCTTCGGTCGCAGCAAACCGGCCTCCAGCGCCGCCGACATGTACACTTCAAGCGATCGCATCGCAACGCCCCGCAAACCGAACTTAAAGCGGATGACCTCACCCTGCTCGGTAACTCTCAGGCCACCGTCGACCGCACCCGGCGGTTGCGACAGCAACGCCTGGTGTGCCGAGGCGCCGCCCCGACTGATCGTTCCCCCGCGACCATGGAAGAGTGTCAAACGTACGCCATGCCGCCCGCACACTTCGGTCAGCGCCTCCTGCGCCTTGTACTGCGCCCATGACGCCGCCAGGAAACCGGCATCCTTGGTCGAGTCGGAATAGCCGATCATCACTTCGATGGCGTCGGTCTGGGACCGATACCACTTTACACTGAGCAGTCGATCGATACTCTCCCCGGCCGAACGCAAATCGTCGAGGGTTTCAAACAGCGGAACCACCCTCATCAGCTGTTTCACGCCGCCAAGCCTCTGGAGCAACAATACCGCAAGAATATCCGACGGCGCCTGCGCCATCGAGATCACGTAGGCGCCGAACAGCGATGCATCCTGCGACGCTATCAGTCGCAGTGTGGCCAGCAGCTCACGGTCTTCATCGTTGTCAGGAAACCCCGTGGGCAGGCGGAGTCGCGCCGACTCCAGATGCTTCGTCAGGAATGCCTGTCGCTCCGACTCGGACAACGAACCGTAGCGAGGCAGGTCAAGTTGCTGTGTCAGGTTGTCGAGGAACTGGGTGTGACGCCCGGCGTGTTGCCGGATGTCAAGCGGCAACAATGAACGACCGAAGCAGGCCAGCTTGCGCAGGATATCGGTCAAGCGCCCGCGCGCAACCGTTTCCATACCGGTATCGATCAGTGACCGGTAGCACAGCCTGAGCGGCGCTTTCAGATCGTCGAGAGTTTCAAACGAAGGTTGGTATCGCTTGCGCTTGCCGTCGAGCACGGCTTCGATGTGTGCCCGGTCGGCTTTCAGCCTGTCGATAACGTCCCGCAGCAGCACCCGGTAGGGTTCGCGTACCTTGCCGACCCGCCGGCGCAGCTCTTTGGAACAGGTCGCCATCGACAGTTCCGCACGCAGCCGTTCGAGATCCCGTATCAACAGCGCCGCCGTCTCCCACTGGCCCAAGAGCAGCACCTCACGCGTTACCTCAGCCGTCACGTTCGGGTTGCCGTCACGATCCCCACCCATCCACGAGGAAAACTTAATGGGGCTGAAATCCAGCGGCAGCTTTTCGCCGATACTGTCTTCAAGTACCAGGTCGATGTGACGCAGGAACTCCGGGACCACGTCCCACAATGTCTGTTCCACGACCGTAAAACCCCACCGTGCCTCCTCCACCGGTGTCGGTTTCGTAAAACGCAAGTCATCAGTCTGCCATGCCGAGTACAGGATGCGGTGCAGCGCTTCCTCACTCCAGCGCCGTTCCTCAACCGTCAGATCGGCGCGATCGAGACGTCCGAGAATATCGGCCACCTCATTGTACTTCTGTATCATGGTGCGTCGCTGGGTTTCGGTCGGATGCGCGGTGAGAACAAAGTCGATACTGGTAGCCAGCAAGTGCGAAACAATATCGTCTTTCGAGACACCCGCCTCGCGCAACCGCGGCAGCAATTCCTCCAGCGACCCGACCTGCGGTTGCGGATCGGAAAAGCGACGGTACTCGCGACGGCGTCGCACCCGGTGCTGCTGCTCGGCAATGTTGGCGAGATTGAGAAACTGGTTGAACGCCTTGGCCATCAACATGAGAGTGCGGTTGTCGAGTCTCTGTATAGTTGCAATGAGTTGCCGGCGCGCCCTGGTGTCGCCGGTGCGCGCCTGCTGCGATAACTCCCGGATACGGGCAACCATGTCGAGTACCGGTTTGCCCTCGAGCGACGTTATCACGTCACCAAGAATGTCGCCGAGCATGCGGATGTTTTGACGGAGCGGTTTGTGCGAATCGTGATCGTTCATAAACAAATCGTATGTCGAGGTGTCGGTTTGACGGCCGATAGCTGGACGGTGTGTCCGTCAACAGAATAACCCCGCCCGAAGGCAGGGTCAATTGATATCGTTACTGCGATTGATACAATGGCTTAATTGCCGCAGGATTCTTCGGTCGCGCCGATCAGCACGCCGCAACTGTTGTTGGACGGTCGGCACGGGGAATCCGAGGCCAGGGTCGCTTCGGCATCGGAGCAGAATCCCGGATCACTGCTGATATTGCCGTTGGTATCGCCCTGCGCCGCCACCACGCCGGTGTAATTGCCGCCGCTGTTGCCGTACAGGTTGCAGCAGAGCAACTCGGCGCTGCCGCCACCATGGGCCTCGATCGCCGCACCGCCGCCGCCGGAGTGAGCAATAATGCAGTTCTCGAAACGCGGCTGTGAACCGGCCAGCACGTAAATTGCGGCTCCGGCAGGCGCGCTGTTACGAACAAACGTGCAGTTGATGAATATTGGTGAGGCGTTCTTGCAGCGAATGGCCCCGGCGCTGACCGTACCGATGTTGCCGTCAAAGATGCAGTTGCGTACAGTCGGCGATGTCGAGGTCAGGTTCATTACCGAGCCTTGCGACGAATAAGCGCCCCGCACGCTGAAGCCGTCGATTTCTATCGGCAGATCACCAAACCCGGTAAACGCCACATGACCGTCCTGCCCCGAACCGCCGCACAGAATAGTGGTCGCCAGCGGCCCCGATTCGGAGCGCAGGGTCAGACGTTTCTCGCCAAGATTGATATCACGGTTGCCGTCGCCGCTATACACGCCGGCAGCCACCAGTACCGTATCGCCGTTCTCGGCCAAATCAACTGCGGCCTGGATAGTCGATGCCTCGGCCGGGACTCGTACGGTGCGATCTTGCGGGGGTGGTTCGGTGACGGAATCGGAGCAACCGAAGACGAGCGCGACCAGCAGACAGATAAAACAGATACCATGCTTCATGTCTCGCTCCTTTCTACGCTGTAATATGCGCAATGTCCGGGTAATTGTGAAGGGCTTTCGGGCACGCCGAAATCATGTCGTCTCGCGGCCGCCGGTAACAAAGAGGCCCTTTTGTGAGCCTGTTGATCAACGTATCCCGAAACCGAATGACCACCCCGGCTGAAATTCAATTTGACAAATTTGAAACTTCCAATTATGATACCCGTAGGTATCGGTATGATACGAAAACAACTCAATATGGGCAGTAAACTGCCTGGAAATGGAAATTTTTTATGAGTAATCTTCACAACCGCGCTGAACTGCAGGACCGAATCTACACCCTCATGGCCGTCGCCGCTGTTCCGTTTGCCGGTCTGTTGCTCATCGACGCTTTTCGTGCCGGAATCGGCCAATCCGAGGTTCTCGATCCCCTGGACTGGATAGCCAAACTTGCCCTTGGAGCGGTAGTAATCTGGCTGATTGTCCTGGTATTTCGCAAGTTTCGAACCGGCGCCGCCGGTTCGTCGGAGATCGAAAGTTATAACGGCATGCTGGTACTGAAATCTGCCGGCGTATCGTGGGCCGCCACCTTTGTACTGCTCATTCAATTATTCGACCGGGTCTTCGGCAGCAACGGCCTGCTTGGCCTGGAGGAAATATCCCTGACCCATTCAGGAGAAATGGTCGCAGCCTTCATGTTGCTGGTTTACAGCATCACTTACTTCAGTTTGAACCTGGCCGACGGCCGGTCCTACAACAGGGAAGAATGTGCATGAGCGCCCCCCTGAACAATCGAATTCGGGTATTCCGCGCAGAGCATCGTATGAGCCAGAGCGATCTGGCCCGGGAAATTGGCGTGTCGCGCAAGACGATCAGCACTATAGAAGTTGGACGCTTCGTACCGTCCACCGTCATTGCCTTGAAAATAGCCCGCTATTTCAATGTCCCGGTCGAGCAGGTCTTTCAACTGGCCGAGTAAACAGCGCACCGCCCCGCGATACCCGTCCCGAACCGCCGCACAAAAAGGCGGTCGCCTGCCTCCCGATTCGGAGCACCGGGCCAGCCGCTTCATGTCTCGCTCCGTGCCACGCTATAATATTCACGACGTCGAGGCACTTGTGGAGGCGTTCGGGCCCCGTCACAAACGGTTGTTGCCCGACAATGTGTAGCTGACGTATACTGTTGGTACCACAGTACCGGACAAGCGCTTTCATGACTCAGCTTCTAAATCACATTGTCGAATTACTGAACGCATTCCTACCCACCATCATCACGTTGGCGGTGGTCATTGCCGTCATTGCCGGCGTACGACTGATCCTTGACCGGAGAGTCCTCGGCACCTCCGACGGCCGCTCCCGCATACAAATGACCCTGCTACTGGTGTCGTTCGCCGGCCTACTTGCGATCATCATGTCGCTGCCCATTTCGGAGAACACGCGGGGACAGCTCTTGAGCCTGATCGGTATCCTGCTGTCGGCCGCGATAGCCCTGTCGGCCACGACCTTTGTCGGCAACCTGATGGCCGGCATGATGCTGCGCGCTGTCCGATCATTCCGCCTGGGCGATTTCATCCGCTGCGGTGATCACTTCGGGCGAGTCTCCGAACGAGGGTTGTTCCATGTCGAGATTCAAACCGAGTACCGCGACCTGACCACCCTGCCCAACCTGTTTCTGGTGACTAATCCGGTGGAAGTGGTCCGCTCATCCGGAACGATGGTCACCGCCGAGGTTACCCTGGGGTACGACATTTCTCACGCCAGGATCCGCGACTTATTGCAGCAGGCGGCCCGCGACGCCGGCCTCGAAGAACCGTTTGTCCATATCATCGATCTCGGCAACTTCTCCGTTGCATACCGTGTCTCCGGCCTGCTCACCGAGGTAAAACACCTGCTCTCGGCACGTTCGCGACTGCGGGAAGCGATGCTTGATTCCCTGCACAGCGGCGGCGTGGAAATCGTTTCTCCCACATTCATGAACACCCGCGCCTTCCAGCCCGACGACAACTTCATCCCGACCGTCCCGGTGGCGCCGACCGAGGCACCGGAGCAGGAAAAGGCCGAGGCGGTGGTGTTTGACAAAGCCGACGAAGCTGCATCGATTGAAAAACTGAGAGAGCAGCTGGTTGAAGTCATCGAGAATCACAAGGCGACCGGACAACTCCTGAGCGAAGCGGAAACCGAGGACGACAAGGCCCGCCTCGAGGCCGACCTCGACCGTTTGAAGCGTCGCCAGGACTGGCTGACGCAGATCATCGACCACCGGGAAAACGAAGACAAGTAACGTCGGTCAAGACGGCAGCAGCCGGTGGTCAGCATCTCTGGTCGCACCTCCCCGGCGACAGATGATGCCGACCCCGAAGCTGCCGGGCACTACAATGCAGCACAACGACTTATACGAGGCCGCCGCCGAATAATGGTCGTTATTTAGCTGCCCCGGGCCGATCCGCCCTGGAAAATAAAACGAAGCGCCACCTGAATAGTCGTTGGTTTCCGACCAACGTACTGATATACTCCAGAGCTGAAAACAATTTGAGTTCGGCCTTTAACGAAGCCTTGGTCTAAAAGCACAGTCCTCCGCTAAAGCTTAATCTCGAATTACTCGCGCAATTGTGCGCACCTAATTTCTTCATCTTGAAGTTGCCGGTTCGTCTAAAGCACGGCCTGCTTCGGGATAAGCAACGACGGAGTGTAGTTATGAATATCTACATCGGAAACATGTCGAACGACACGACGGAAGAAAAATTACGCCAGGCTTTCGAAGCCTTTGGCGAAGTCTCCACAGTGAATATTATTACCGACAAGTTCAGCGGCGAGCCGCGTGGATTTGCGTTTGTGGAGATGTCAGGCAAGACCGAAGCGATGGCTGCCATCAGCGGCCTGAACGGTCAGGAGCTGGACGGTCGCGCCCTGAATGTGAACGAGGCAAAGCCGCGGCCGCAGGGCGGCAACCGGGGCGGCGGTAACAACTACCGCTAAGCGGACCAACAGCCACAGGCAGATACACCCGCCCCAACGGGCGGGGTAGCTATTGAGGAGACCGGTTCTAAACCGGTCTCCTTTTTTTCTTGCCGGAGTATTTGCCCGCTATCGGCTCAGGACTATACGGTAACGAACGTCGCCGCTTCTCAGTTTGTCCAGCGCCTCGTTGACTTTCTCCATCGCGAATGTCTCGATGATCGGTTTGATCTTGTGGCGGGCTGCAAACTCAAGCATCCGGGCGATGTTGGCCGGGCTGCCGACGGGAGAACCCGACACCGAGCGCTGTCCCATAATCAGCGAAAAGACCCCAATGTCCAGCGGTTCCAACGCTGCACCCACAATGTGCAGGCGACCATTGGGTTTGAGTGCCGACAGGTAGGCGTTCCAGTCGAGCTTCACGTTGACCGTGGAAATGATGAAGTCGAACTGGCCGGCCGCCTGTTCCAGCTCCTCCCGCTTTCGCGAATTGATCGTCCGATGCGCCCCCATCTTGAGCGCTTCAGCCTTCTTGGAGTCGCTCGAGGTAAAGGCGGTCACGTCACATCCCCAGGCATTCAGGAACATCAACGCCATGTGTCCCAGGCCACCGATACCGACAACGCCAACGCGGTCGGTCGGTTTGACATTGAACTGCACCATGGGACCGAATACCGTGATGCCGCCGCAGAACAACGGACCGGCGCTCACGACATCAAGTCCCTCCGGCAGGGGAAGAACACTCGCGGCATGTGCCCGTGTCTTGTCAGCGAAACCACCGTGGCGACCGACGATAGTGCCTTCCTGGTTGGCGCAGAGGTTGTGATCGCCGCTCATGCAGCTTGAACAGGTCATGCAGTAGCCGGAATGCCAGCCCAGCCCCACCCGCTGTCCAACCTGCACATTGGTCACGCTGTCGCCGGCCTGCGCAACGGTGCCGACCACTTCGTGCCCCGGCACCAGCGGGTACTGAGCAAACCCCCACTCATTGTCCAGCATGCTGAGATCACTGTGGCAGATACCACAATGCTCAACGTCGATTTCAACAGCGTCCTTGCCGAGCGGCCCCGGGTCGTATTCGAATGGCTCGAGCTTCCCCCCCGGCTTGTGGGCGGCATACGCTTTTATCTTCATTTCTATTCCTCCGATTGCCTGGTTTTCTTCCCCGGGTGCATTTCCGGTCGTATGTCTCAACAGACGGCAAGCCACAAATGCAGTGATGTCCGGGGGGACAGTGTCCTTGGATTTCCGAGTTTAGGGAATATACGCCTCCCGGATGGCATGGTGTACAGAAAAAAGCGCGGTGCGCCGTACCCGAATCCGCTGAGCCTGAGATCGGCCGCAGAACGGCCGTTTAGGCCGTCCGACGTTTCAGTTCAGGGGCGGCCCCTCCAGAGAACACATCTGTCGGCCGTCCGTATCGGTTGATTATACTTGAACTGCCGCTCTTCATTCGGTAGTTTAATGACTGGATGTGCGGCAGGCGCTGATCCAGAGACAGCCGGGGGCCCCCCTGCACCGACGGCACCGCCGCACCGAATTTGGAGCGAATTCGAGTTTCGTGAGTAAGAGCATAGTACGTTCCGCGCCGTGTTTGAACACACTGCATATCAGTTACCTGATTTAATGAGGTTCTTTTGTCTACTCCCAATTGCCTGAAGCCGCTCGTAATCGGTGATAAGGTAGCTCGTATTCCCATCGTTCAGGGTGGCATGGGTATTGGTATTTCACTCTCGGGTCTGGCAGCGGCAACAGCCAACGCAGGCGGCGTCGGCGTAATTGCAGCTGCCGGCATCGGCATGTTTGAGCCTGATTTTTACTCCAACTATCTTGAAGCAAATCTCCGTGCCTTGCGACGCGAAATCCGCAAAGCCAAAGCGCTGACCAAGGGTATCCTGGGGCTGAATATCATGGTCGCTTTCTCCAATTATGCCGACTTCGTGCGTACGGCAATTGATGAAGAAATCGACGTGATCTTCTCCGGAGCCGGGTTACCCCTGAAGTTACCGGAATATCTCGAGGGACGTTCATCTACGAAACTCGTGCCCATCGTTTCATCGGCGAAAGCAGCCGGCCTCATCTGCCGAAGGTGGCAGAGCCGATACGACTATCTGCCCGATGCGGTCGTGGTGGAGGGTCCGAAGGCCGGTGGTCATCTGGGATTCTCAACAGAACAGATTGACGATCCCGCTTATGCCCTCGAAAGACTGGTACCGCAGGTTGTCGAAGAAGTACGTAAGTATACAGGTCATCCCGGCAGGCACATTCCCGTGATCGCCGCGGGCGGCATCTACACCGGCGCGGACATCCGTGCCTTCCTGGACTTGGGCGCCGACGCCGTACAAATGGGGACGCGCTTTGTCGCAACCAACGAATGTGATGCCGACATATCGTTTAAACAGGCCTATATCGACGCCAAACCGGAAGATGTCGTAATCATCAAAAGCCCGGTTGGCATGCCGGGGCGGGCCATCCGCAATCGCTACCTCGATGATGTCAATGGCGGAGCCAGGAAACCGTTCAATTGTCCGTACCATTGTATCATTACGTGCGACTACAAAAGCTCCCCGTTTTGCATCGCCCATGCTTTAATGAGTGCGAAGAAGGGACGTTTCGCCAGCGGTTTTGCGTTTGCCGGCTCCAATGTTCACCGGGTCAACGAGATCATTCCTGTGGAAGAGTTGATCGCACGACTGCTTTCGGAAACCAGGGAGTCGGGCAAAAATAGACGAAGCCTGCCATCCCGTATGTTGAGATGGTTCCGAAAATCGGGAAGAGTCAGGTCTGCTCACGGAAACAGTCGGAGCAGCACCTTGACCGATTCCCAGCTCTGAACGCGCCCAATTAGCTATGCAATATTTGCGCCGTTGCGAACGGCGCCTCGTTCGGGCGCGCCGCGTATCCCCAATTATCGAACAAACTCTGAGTCGTCTAATCCCGAATGCAGCGCACCGACAAGCCGTCTTTCTTATAGCGGGCACTTCGGTTGACCTGTGAGTTCATGTAATTCAGGCGCCGGCTCCAGGCGTCATCACTTTCGCGCGCCGTGGAGGACCAGAAACTGGCGGCGTACCCCACCATTTCGAAACCCAGCAACGAGCGTATGCCGCCGGGCAACGCGGTGAAGCCGCTGGCGTTGGTGGCTCCGGTATTAGGGCTAAGCCAGTGTACGGTGTCGGCTTCTTTCAGCATCCCACCTTCCACGGTACCGCGATAAAAAGTCGTATCCGCGTCGGCCTGGCTCATGCCAAGATACATCTCAAGCTGTTTCCACTCATCATCGGTCGCCACATGCCAGCCCACCGGCGCGATATTCCGGCTGTCATTCACCGCATACCAGTTGTACAGTCGGCCATAGACTGCGGCGTTGTTCACATCGTTGACGCAGTCGACATAGGCTCCGGAGGTCAGGGCGAACCACCCGTCTTCGTCGGTCACATTCGGAATCGGGTCGCCAGTTCGATAATGTGTCACCTTCAGGTTCTCCTTCAACCATACCTGCGTTCCGATCGTGACTGTTTGATACACGTTGCCGTCAATGTCCGTTACCGGGCTGGCGGTGAAGGACCTCGTGGCGCCATACCCGGTGTCCGTGCTGTTGATGGCATAGGCTCTGACATGATAGGCGATACCGGCAGTAAGACCGGTCATATTGCTGGCAAAGGTGCCGGCACCAATGCCATCGGTTGTTCTGCTCTCAGCAACCGTCGGGGAAGCACTTGTACTCCAGCAGATCCCGCGGGCAACGACAATAGTCCCGCCGTCCGAGGTAATCTCGCCGCCGCACTGAGCTGTCGTCTGGGTGATGTTCGTAACCGCAGAGGTCGTTACTATCGGCACGGCGCTGGAGTTGAGCCCCTTATCATCATCAGTGCAACCGACGACCAGAACCAGCATTACTGCCGCCAGGAGCCAGGAAACCGTCTCCGTTGAGCATCGTAGCATGGCGCTCTCCAATGCGTAAAGAGTTTAAGTCCGACCAGCCTTCTGGACCGCATGGCTATCGGGTGTGGTTCCGATACCGGGATACGTGAGAACATGAGCGCCGCACAACCACCGTGGCACCAGGCGCAACCTAGTCAAGATAGCCCATGTTTACGCAGTGAACAATTGATTTGTTTCACAGAGCATGGCGATGTTCACTCGTCGCAGACCACAGGATGCGCACAACAGCCGTCCTTGAAACAATCCCTCGTTCCGATGCGCCGCCGCGTACGGTAAGCCGGTATCTGCACGTCTATGATCTCTGGGAGTTGCACGTTTCCTTCTTGAGGAAGAAATCCCATACCTGCAATCTGACTACGTGGAGAGAACCGCCACTGCCAAGTGAGTCGACCGGTTGCTGTCAACCCGCTAAGATACGAGCCTCTCACCTTCTCTGTCACATTTGGCTCGGTAGTCCGGCTAATCGGACACAACACTTCGGCCGCGAGCAGCAACTTCCATTACGTCGCAAGACTGTCTGCGCCGCAGTGCTGGTTTCCTTTACGCCCGCCAAGAAACGACAAGCTACAGAACCTCACTGGCTTCCGGGGTCAACCGGAGGCCTGCGGAGCAGCCAAGCGGTTGTCATCCAAGCCGTTATCAAAAACGGACCAGGCGCTCAAGCTTCCGGCGTGGATGGCCGATTAGAGACTTAGAAGTCTAATACTATCCTTCGGCTAAAAAGAGGAGCAGCTATGTACAAACGTCCAATACTCACTGTCGCGCTCTGCCTGTTGATGAGCCTGGCAGTATCGTCGGTCCATGGTGTGCCGTATTTCGAGGCATCGGCCAACTACCATGTCGATTCATACCCGATCGCCATCGCCTCGGGCGACTTCAATGGCGATACCCACGCCGACCTGGTTACCGCCAACAACGCCGCCAGTTCGATCACTGTCCTGTTGAACGACGGCGACGGTACTTTCGGCAATCGATCCGACTACTCGACCGGGGCATCGCACAATCCGTACAACGTTACGACGGGTGATCTCGATGGTGACGGTGCGGTCGATATCCTGGCCGCTGGAAGCATGGGACTGTCGATCTTTTATGGCGTCGGCGACGGTACCTTTGACTCGGTCGATGTCTATTACTGGGGACATTCGGCCAGCGATGTCGTGGTGGCCGACTTTAATAAAGACTCCTATCTCGATATCGCCAGCGGCCATCCGGTCGGCGATACCGTGTGGATTCATCTGAATAACCACGACTCCACTTTTACCCGGCACAAAGTGGTGACCGAAAACGGCCCGAAGTCACTGGCTATCGGCCAGCTCGACAGTGACACCTATGTCGATATCCTGGTCGGCTGCAAACAGGGGACGGTGTGGAACCTGGAGAATGATCAGTCCGGCAACTTTACCCCCACCCAGGTGCATATCGGATACCTGGATGATCAAGCAATCGTCGCGGTGGCCGACCTCGACGGCGACGATGTCGGCGACTTCGCAGTCTACCAG
>CAZJCK010000034.1:0-35381 GCA_964544635.1 uncultured Ignavibacteriales bacterium
CCGGGCGACAAGGTTGGCCTGGCCTCGATCTGCGGCACCGTGATGCGGACCGGCGGTACCCAGAAGTGGACCGGCGATGAAATCGATGAGGCGCTGGAGGCGGTCGGTGGATCGGTCGAAACATCGATCGGCCTGTCATCCGGTTCGGCGCGGGTCAATGTGCTCAGCGAGAATATGGACCTGGGCCTGAAGATCCTGGCCGAAATTCTTCGTAATCCGGCCTTTGACGAAGACCGGGTGGAGTTGGCGCGGGTGCAGGCACGTTCGTCGATTTCGCGACGCAACGACGATCCGCAGCAGATCGCTTTCCGGGAGTTCCGGAAAGCGGTATATGGCTCGGAGTCACCGTATGCCCGCCACACAGAGTATAAGACGATCAATGCGATCAGCCGCGATGACCTGGTGGCATTCCATAGCAAGTACTTCCATCCCCAGAACATCCAGATGTCGATCTGGGGTGACTTCGACAAGAAGGAACTGATAGCGCTCCTGGAGAAGTACTTTGGCGACTGGCAGCAGGGGGGCGAACCGGTACCGCCGCTGTCGGACGTGGACTATGAGCATGCCAACAAGGCGTTTTACATCGACAAGCCGGATGTAAACCAGTCCAACGTGGTGCTCGGGCACATTGGTGGCCAGATCACCGATCCCGATTATGCCGACCGAATCGTGATGAATAATATTTTGGGCGGCGGCTTTGGCAGCCGTCTGTTCAACAATGTGCGGTCGAAGGAAGGCCTGGCGTACGCGACTTTCGGCGTCTACAGTGCCAATATCGGCTATCCCGGCTTGTTCTATGCGTTTGCGTCGACCAAATCGGGCACGACCATCAAGGCGGCCAAGGAGATCATCAAGCAAATCGAGAGTATGCAAACAACGCCGCCGACCGGGGATGAGATGCGGATGGCCAAGGACGGGTACCTCAACTCGTTCGTGTTCAACTTCGACACCAAGTCGGAGGTCGTCAACCGCCTGATGAACTACGACTACTATGGCCTGCCGGAGGACTTCCTGTTTAAGGTCCAGGAACAGGTGCAGAATGTGACGCCGGATGATGTCATGACGGCGGCGAAGAACAACCTGCAGCCTGACCAGTTGCATATCCTGGCGGTCGGAAACGGTGATGAGTTCGAGATGGGCCTGGCCGAAGCCGGTCTGGCGACGGCGGTTGACACGATCGATATCACCATTCCATCGGCCGAAGAAAAGCAGGAGCTGGAGATTACCGACCAGGCGCTGGCCAGGGGGATGGAGCTCTTGAAACAGTCGGCCCAGGCGCACGGTGGCGAGCAGGCGTTCGACCAGATCGAATCGGTGCACCGTTCGGGTGAACTGGTGGTGCAGACACCGAACGGGCCGTTCCCGCTGCAGTTTGAGTCGCTGGCGGTGCTGCCCGACAAGTCACGCGAAGTGGTCACCGTGATGGGGCAGAAAATCTATGCCATCCGATCCGGCAACACCGGCTGGGAAACGCCGCAGCCGGGGATGCCGGTCGGCCCGATGAGCGAGGAATCGCTGGCGGAGCGCAAGCAGGACGACATGCGCAATACCATTCGGATCTTCCAGTCGCTGGATGATCCGTATTATCGCGCGCTGTATGTCGGCACTGACGAAATGGCCGGCAAGACGGTCGATGTTGTTGTCCTGCTTGACGATGAGGGTGACGAGATCGTGCGGCTGGGGCTCGACCCGGCATCCCATGCGATCGTTGCCAAATCGTACTACGGTGAGACCCAGGCCGGTCCGGGCACCATCATGCAGTCCGAGAGCAACCTGAGCGAGGTTGACGGTGTGACGGTGCCGATGACGGTGACGCGCGAGATGAATGGACAGACGCTCATGACGATTGAGACCAAGTCGATTGCGTTCAATGAGGCGGTGCCGCCGGACGCCTTCACGGAACCGCAGTAATCCGGACCTTCAAAAGTCGATGCCGGCGCCGGCAGCTACACGCTGTCGGCGCCGTTTTCTTGTGGTGAAGGGGCAGGTCGAATCGGGCTAAGTCATTGTCTCATTTTTTGATTAAATCACTTGCCTGCAACCGGTAAAGGGCGTAGTTTCCATCTTTGGCAAGCTCGTATTTTGCCGCAGGATGGCATTAAACGATTGTCTCGGGCAATTCGTTTATGTGGTGATAAGTAACGGAAAAGCCATAGAGTGTGAGGATCATGGGACGCAGATCACGACGTTGGATTACCCTGTTCAGTACCGGCCTGATTGCCCTGCTCGCCGTTTCGGCGGCACACGGCCGAACTTCGGATGCAGACATTGACAAGTATAAATCGAGAACCCGGACCAGGGCGGCAGCGCCTTTCTATTGCGTGGTCGGCCACCGGGTAAACCAGCTGGTGCTGGCGGTCAATAATAACGGTACGTTTGGTACCGGCTTCTCGCAAGGGCAGTTAATTGACTGCCTGACCGGCACTGAGGTCAAGTCAGCAGAGTATCCGAAAGGCTCGAATACGACCTATCTCTTTGCGGCGTCGTTCTGGATCGGCGCGGTGGTCGGTCGTGATACCCTGGTGTCGGTGGGCGCCGACGGCTGGCAGGCAACGCGCGAGATGGTTCCCGATGAAGGCGAGGCCTTCGGCGAGATCAAATTCCGGTCGATTACCGACCCAACGTCGCCGGAATTTGAGGATGCGATATCGGAGGAAGACTACATAGCGCAGTATACCGATACCATCATCGCGGGGGCAAACGACCAGAGCCAGGACGTGATCGACGGTCGTCCTCACCAGCCGCTCAACATTGCGATCGAACAGCGTTCGTATGCCTGGTCGTACGACTACGCCGAGGATTTCGTCCTGTTCGACTATGAAGTACGGAATATCGGTTTCCGGACGCTCGAAGAAGTATACATGGGCGTGTATGTTGACGGCGATGTTGGTCCCGAAGGAGACGCCGCAGCCGCACAGGATGACATCACCGGTTTTCTGAAGACTCTTACCCTGCCGCAGGGTGGTTGCCAGTTTGAGGATACGGTCGACATCGCCTGGCTGGCTGATAACGACGGCGATCCTGAGGGCAGCAATTTCGTGGAGGCCTCGGCTACTGCCGTGACGGCCACCCGAATCGTGCGTACGCCGAATCCCAACGTGACGGTTTCGTACAACTGGTGGATATCCAACGGTACGCCCAGTCAGGATTTCGGTCCTCGCCATAAAGCCAACCCGCGCGATTTCGGCACGGGCGGCCGCGGCACACCCGAGGGTGATCGCAACAAATATTATGTGCTGAGCAACGGTGAAAACGATTACGACCAGGTTTTTACCGGCAGCATAACGTCGGCCGACACCCTGTGGGAGCTGCCGCCACAGGAAAATGCGCTGATCTGGAGCCGTTCGCTGGATACCCGCTACCTGTTGTCGTTCGGTCCCTTTGAAATCAAGCCGGGTGACCGTCTGCCGATCTCGCTGGCGTACGTCGCCGGCGCCGATTTTCACCAGGATCCGTCGAACTTCGAGAATAATCTGTTGAGTTATGATCCGCAGGCTTTCTACGACAATCTTGGCGTCTTCGACCTTGGTATCAACTCCCGCTGGGCGTCGTGGATTTACGACAACCCGGGTGTGGATACGGACAACAACGGCTCGCGCGGTAGTTTCCGTCTGTGCTGCACCGATTCGCTGTTACAGATTGATACGCTTGAGGGTGGCGTGATTGACACGACGACGGTACCTGATCTGGCAACCTGTGATACGCTGTACTGGATTGGTGACGGGGTGCCGGACTTCCGTGGTGCGTCGCCGCCGCCGGCACCGGGCACCTGGCAGAACGAACAGGGTGTTTCGGCGCTGCGAATCATCGGTAGCGAGAATGCGCTGACTATTCGCTGGAACGGCTTGCTCTCGGAGACGACCGAGGATCCGTTCTCGAACGTGGCCGACTTTGAAGGCTACCGGGTTTATCTGGCGCTTGACGACCGGGCGACGAGCTATTCCGTCCTGGCGTCGTATGATCGCGAGAACTACAATCGCTGGACACTTGATCCGCGGCCGGGCAACCCGATCAACTTCTCGCTGGTCGATATTCCGTTCACTCTCGATTCGTTGCGTGAACTCTATGGTGACAATTTCGATCCGCTCAATTTTACCCGCAACAACCCGTTCCGTCTGCCGGGCTTCCCGGATTCGGTATTCTTCTTTGAACGCCAGGATTTCAATGTGTCTGAGTTGGGTATTGACACTGAGATCCGCAAGCGGTTTCCTGCCATTACCGAAGCGCCGGTGCTTGATCCGCAGACGGGCGAGTACATCCTGGCACCCGACGACACGACCGAAAATGGTTTCATCAAGTTCTACGAGTACGAGTATGAAATCGACTCGTTGCTGCCGACGATCCCGTACTGGATAAACGTGACGGCGTTCGACTTCGGCTCCCCGGTGTCGGGCCTGCCGTCGCTGGAATCGGCAGTCACGCTCGGCGCCGACAATGCGTACACCGACGCCACCGCCTCCGAGGTGCGTGATCGCGGCCTGGACGTCTTTGTCTATCCGAATCCGTACCTCAATGAAGGTGAGTATCTCGACCGCGGCTTTGAGCGGTTGAGGAATGAGGATGGTAACCTGCGGTCCGAGGATCGGTCACGCCAGGTAACTTTCCAGAACCTGCCGCCACGGGCGCGGATTTCGATTTTCTCGCTTGACGGCGATCTGGTGCGCGAGATCGTGCACGACTGGTCGGGTGATCCGAACGATCCGCTGTCGGGTCGCACCGAATGGGATCTGATCACGCGAAATACCCAGTTGGCCGTGTCCGGGTTGTATTACTGGACAGTTGAGGATCTTGAGACGGGCGAGGTACAAATCGGCAAGCTGATGCTGATCATGTAAGCATCTCTGTTCACGTGGTGACAGGTTGGGAGTAGTATGAGTGGGATTCTCAGGCGGGGCAATGTGCTGTCTGCTGCCCTGGTGGTGGCAACTGTACTGCTGGTTGCGGGCTCGACCGCAGAGGCACGAACTTTCGACGGGCTGAACAAGGGCAGGCAACTCGGCTTGAAATCGGCTCAAAATCCCGAATATTGTGTCGTCAGCCATAACATCAACCAGCTCGTCCTGGCCGTTAATAACAACGGTACCTTCGGTACCGGGTTTGTGTCGGGACTGTTGCAGGATTGCATCACCGGCGGCCCGATCAAGTCGGCCGAGTACCCGAAGGGCTCCAATCGATCGTATCTGTTTGGCGCGGCGTTCTGGATCGGGGCGGTGGTCGGTCGCGACACGCTGGTTTCGGTGGGCGCCGACGGCTGGGCGGGGTGTCGCGATCCGGAGTTCGTGCCGGAGACAGCGCCATTTGGCGCCATCGAGTATCGATCAATAACCGACCCCTCGAACCCCCAGGTCTTCGAAGGGGCAATCTCCGAGCAGGATTTTATTGCTGAGTATGCCGACACGCTGGTGCCGGGTCATAATCAGGAATGTACGGACAACATTGACGGTCGCGCCCACCTGCCGCTCAACATCGGCGTGCAGCAGCGCTCGTTTGCCTGGTCGTACGCCTACGCTGAAGACTTTATCCTGTTCGACTACGAGATTCGCAACATCGGATTCCGCACTCTCGAGGAAGTATACATGGGGGTATATGTTGACGGCGACGTCGGGGATGAAGGCTCGTTCGAAGATGCGCAGGACGACATCACCGGCTTTTTGAAGACATTCACCCTGCCGCAGGGAGACTGTATGTATGAAGATACCGTCGATATCGCCTGGCTGGCGGATAACGACGGTGATCCGGCTGACGGCAGTTTCGGTGAGGAATCGTCGCCGAATGTAACGGCAACGCGGATCGTGCGCACACCCAATCCGGATCTGCGTGTGTCGTATAACTGGTGGATTTCCAATGGTACGGCCGAGTTTGACTACGGACCGCGTCACAAGCGTAATCCTCGTGACTTCGGCACCGGTGGTCGTGGCACACCGGAGGGTGACCGCAATAAGTACTACGTACTGAGTAATGGTGAGAACGATTTTGACCAGGCGTTTACCGGCTCGATTACGTCGGCCGATACCCTGTGGGAAGTGCCGCCGCCGTCGGCCGAACAGATCAGTCGGGCGCTCGATACCCGCTACCTCCTGTCGTTCGGACCGTTTGAAGTGAAGCCGGGTGATCGCCTGCCGATCTCTCTGGCGTATGTTGCCGGCAGCAACCTGCACCAGGACCCCGAGAACTGGAATAACAACCTGGCGCCGGGCATGTATAATCCGCAACTCTTCTACGACAATCTGAGTTTCTTTGATCTCGGTCTGAACTCGCGCTGGGCGTCGTGGATTTACGACAACCCCGGGGTCGACACCGATAACGACGGTACTCGCGGGAGTTACCGTCTGTGCTGCGCCGATTCCCTGCTTCAGATTGATACCCTTGATGGCGGTGTAATCGATACGACGACGATCCCCGATCTGGCGACGTGTGATACCCTCTTCTGGATCGGTGACGGCGTACCTGATTTCCGGGGCGCCTCTCCCCCGCCGCCGCCCGGTACCTGGACGAGTGACCAGGGTGTGCCGGCCTTGCGCATTGCGGGGTTGGACGGCGCGGTGCGTATACGCTGGAACGGTCTGTTGTCGGAGACAGCCGTTGATCCATTCTCAAACGAGGCCGACTTCGAGGGCTATCGTGTTTACCTCGGACTGGACAATCGTTCGCAGAGCTTTTCGGTCGTGGCGTCGTACGATCGCGAGAACTTCAACCGGTACACCCTGGATCCACGTCCGGGTCAGCCGCTGAACTTCTCGCTGAAGGAGATTCCGTTCACACTGGACTCGCTACAGGCGCTGTATGGTGACAATTTCGAGCCGCTGCGCTTCAGCCGCAACAATCCTTTCCGGGTGGAAGGTTTCCCGGACTCCGTCTTCTACTTCGAGCAGCAGGACTTCAATGTGTCGGAACTGGGTGTTGAGACGGATATCCGCAAGGTGTTTGATGAAGCGGAAGAGCCGGAGTTCGATAATCTGGCCGGCGAGTACATTCTGACGGCCGAGGACACGACTGATGACGGTTTCATCAAGTTCTTTGAGTATGAAATTTATGTCGACTCGCTCCTCCCCACTATTCCCTACTGGATCAATGTTACGGCGTTCGACTTCGGGTCGCCGGTTTCGGGATTGCCGTCACTGGAGTCGGCGGTCACGCTCGGATCGGTGAGCGCCTATACCGACGCCAATGCATCGGAAGTTGATCAGCGCGGCCTCGAGGTATTCGTTTACCCCAATCCCTATTTGAACGATGGCGAGTATCTTGACCGGGGTTATGAACGTTTGAGCAGCGAGGGCCGACTGTTGTCTGAGGAGCGGGCCAAGCAAGTGACTTTCCAGAACCTGCCGGCCCGCGCCCGGATCTCCATCTTCTCGCTCGATGGCGACCTGGTCCGTGAGATCAACCATGACTGGAGCAACGACCCGGACAATCCGCTGTCGGGCCGGGCGCAATGGGATTTGATTACGCGCAACACGCAGTTGGCGGTCTCGGGCCTGTACTACTGGACGGTGGAAAATCTGGACACCGGGGAAACGCAAATAGGAAAGCTGATGCTTATCATGTAAGGCATCGCGGTGGACATCATGACTTTGTGGTTGGGAATTAAGGGCCGTGCCCGTCAAATCGTGGGGGCGGCCCTTCTTTCAGTTTTAATGTTTCAGTCGGTCGGCGCCGAGGCGTTTGATCCGAAGACGCAGGCGGCGCGCGATTTCACAAAGCGGCTGCAACGTCGCGCTGCGGCGGAACTGCCGGTTGTCGAGTACGGGGTGCACAAGCGCGGCAATATTGAACTGGCAATCGCCAACAACGGCACATTCGGGACGCAGGGGCAAAGTATACCCGATCCGCTGACAGGCCAGGCGATCGTCAGCTGCATCTTCCCCAAGAACACCGAGTATGTATATCTCTGGGTGGCGGCGATCTGGATCGGCGCGCGGGTGGGACGTGATACCCTGGTATCGACCGGCAACGAAGATTTCTACAACGCCACCGAGTTCTATGCCGATGCGCCGCCGCTGGGAAACCTGCAGTATCGGTCGATCGATCAGCAGAGTCGGTTCTTTTCTTCCGAGGCGATATCCGAAGAGGACATTATCGCCGAGTACGCCGACACGTTGACCAACAGCCTGCTGGTCGGTTCCGACCCAATCGACGGGCGCGATCATGTGCCCTTGCGGGTGAAGGTGAATCAAACATCGATGGCCTGGAGCTACTCCTATGCCGAGGACATCATCCTGTTCGACTATGAAGTGCAGAACATCGGCTTCAAGGAGCTGGAGGATGTGTATATCGGCATCTGGGTGGATGGCGACGCCTTTCATACGTCGCGCAACAACCCGACCGGCTGGAATGACGATATCGTCGGCTTCTACCCCACGCATCCGGCGGCGGAAGGGTGCGGTTTTCTCGACACCGTGAATATTGCCTACCACGCCGACAATGACGGCGATCCCGAGGGTGGTGAATGGAACAACGAGTCGATCCGCGGTGCGGTCGGGGTGCGGGTGGTACGGACACCGGCGGCGGAGCCGGAGTATGCCTACAACTGGTGGATCTGGAACCCGTCGGAGCCGCAACTGGATTTCGGGCCGCGCCGTCGCGGAACCGGCGAGGAGCCGTTCCGGGCCTTTCCGGAAGGACGCCTGGGGACGCCGCGGGGTGATGCCGCCAAGTACTACATGATGCAGCAGGGTGAGTTCGACTATGACCTGATTTACACGGCGGTCGATCAGTCGTTCGCCGGCTGGCGCGCACCGCCGACCGATGCCGCGACGGTGGCGCGAGGATTCGATACCCGCTACCTGCTCTCGTTCGGCGCCTTTGATATCAAGCCGGGGGACCGCCTGCCGATCTCTTTTGCCTGGGTGGCCGGCGAGAATGTGCATGTCGACCCGACCGACTTTGAGGAGTTGTTCGATGCCAACAACCCGGACCTGTACTACAACGCGCTCGAGTTCGACGACCTGGCGTCGAACGCCCGATGGGCGTCGTGGATCTACGACAACCCGGGCGTGGATACCGACGGGGACGGTTACAGCGGCAAGTTCCGGGTGTGCGCGTTCGATTCAACGCTCGTGCGGGTGGATACGATCATCGACGGTGTTGATACCACCATCATCCCGGTGTATGAAGTGAGTGAGGCCGACACGACGTATTATGAAGGGGATGGCGTGCCGGACTTCCGGGGCGCCGGACCGCCGCCGGCACCGGTAGTGAAGATCCTGCCGCGCGACGGTGAGCTGGTAGTGCGGTGGAACGGCTATTTGTCGGAGACGACGCCGGACGTGTTCAGCGGCGTGGTCGATTTCGAGGGTTACCGGGTATACTACGGTCGGAAAGACCAGACCACGGCGCTGTCGGTGATTTCGTCGTACGACCTTGAAGACTACAATCGATACGTACTCCGAAACAACGCGGGAGGATCACTCGACTGGGTGCTGACTGACATTCCCTACACGCTCGACTCCCTTCGGGTATTGTATGGCGACGACTTCGAACCGCTGCGATTCACGCGATCGAGTCCGCTGCGCCTGGGTGACTCGACGTTCTACTTCGAGCCGCAGGATTACAACGTGTCGGATCTGACCAATCCCGGCCAGATTCGAAAAGTGTATCCCGATGCAACCGAGCCTGATCCCAACCCGGACTTCTGGTCCCCCGATGAGTTGACGGAGGACGGTTTGCCGAAGTACTACGAGTACGAGTTTGTAGTGCGTTCGCTGCTGTCGACCATACCGCACCATGTGGCGGTAACCGCGTTCGACTTCGGTTCGCCGGTTTCGGGTCTGCCGGCACTGGAATCGTCGCCCCTGAACAACATCTTTCGGGAATATGCAACGGTGCCGGCCGACACCGTCATTGCAAAGGGTCTCGATGTGTACGTGTATCCCAATCCGTATGTGAACGACGGCAGCTACCGTGGGCGCGGCTTCGAGATCAACGACGGCAGTGTGTCGGAGGAGCGGGCGCGGTTGTTGACCTTCGCCAACCTGCCGTACAAGTGCCGGATCAGTATATTCTCGCTGGATGGTGACCTGGTGCGCGAGATCGTGCACGACAAGGCGCCCGGCGACCTTGAGTCGTCGGTGGCCACGTGGGACCTGGTGACACGGAACACCCAGGCGGCGGCATCGGGGTTGTATTATTATGTCGTCGAAGCTGACGACGGGAGTACTCAGATCGGCAAGTTCATGCTGATCATGTAGTCTCCTTGCGCAGGTTCAGTTCGTCCGGCAAGCGCCGACCAAACCACAGATACCCAATCGACGCAAACAGCGCCAGCGATGCGATGACCGCCCAGGCGGCGACCGGCCGGCCAGCAAGAGCGTCCAGTATCGACCCGCCATACAGTGGTCCAAGCGACCATCCTGAAGAAACAAAGAAACCGTATATGCCCATGTAGCGACCCATGCGCCCGGCGGGCGCAAGGCGCGAGGTCAGGGTGAGCGAGGCGGGCGACATGATCACCTCGCCGCTGGTTACGACGACAATGAGGGCTGCGAAGAACATGAAGGAGTCGGCGAAGCCCATGAATCCGTAGCCGACGACGTAAAAAATCGCGCCAAGGGCAAGCTGGCTCGTCAGCCGCATCTTCCCCATCATGCGCACCACCGGGATCTGCAGGGCAACGACCAGCAGGCCGTTTATGGTGTAGAGCCAGCCCAGTTCGATCTTGGAGATCCCTCCCCAGTCGACGGTATAGAGGGCAAGAGTGGACATGAGCTGCGCAACCACCAGGTAAAGAGCGAAGATCAAAAGGACATGACGCAGCAGGCGCGGGTCCTTGCGAACGTCGGCGAGGTCCTTGAAGCTGAAGCGGTCGGTCGATTTGGTAGTCTCGGGGGTGTTGAAGAAGAAGTGAAAGATCGAGGCTGAAATGATCAGGACGACGCCGGACAGGACGAAGAGGGTGGCGTAGTTGAAGCGGTCGAGCAGCAGGCCGCCCATGGCCGGCCCGACGGCCCAGCCGAGGTTGCCGGCGGCGCGGACGATGGCGTAGCCGTCGAGACGTTTCGATTCCGGCAAGAGATCGGATACGAGAGCGTTGGCCGTCGACTGGAAAGCGGCGCCGAAGACGGCGATGAAAACCAGATTGACACCGACGACAAAGACACCGAGGTCAAGCCAGATGCCGATGGCAAGTGAGAGAAAGGCGAGGCTGCGCATCGACTGGGCAAAGACGACCAGTGTCTTGCGATTCATGCGATCCGACAACTCTCCGCCGACGACCTGAAAAATGGACCGGGAGATTGCCATGACACCGAAAAAGAGACCGATATCGGTGGCCGACATACCGTACCGTTCGTGGAGAAACACCGCGAGAAAGGTCAGGGAGATACCAAACCCGAGAGCGCTGGCAAACCAGCCGGCGGAGAGGATCCACAGACTCGCTCCGAACTCTTGCACATACGTTACGATCCGCCGGGGCATGGTTCGAATATACGGAGCGCCCGACGCGGCACAACGGTTAAAAGTGGAGAGCTGCTGCGGTACGATCAGCCGCGCAGGGAAGCGAGGCGTGATTTAGCGTCGCTGATCTCGTCGAGCAGGATTTCGGGATCGTTCCAATATCGAAGCATTTCTTCGAAGTGTTCGATCGCTTTGGCGGTCCGGCCAAGACCCTGGTGGGCGCGCCCTGCAAGATAGTGACAGTAGCAGTAGTACCAGGCGTTGGAGGATCGATCGTCTCCCCCGATAATCTTGTCGATGAACTCAAGCCCGCGCTGGTAGTTGCCGGAGAGAACAAGCAACTCGGCGAACTCGACGTTATTCCCGGTATTGTTGAAACGCTGCGCTGTTGCCATCATCTCCAGACCCGACAACAGCCGGGCGGTGTCGGCAGTGGCAAACCCCTCGAACATTTCATAGATACCGTCCATCAACGGCCACATCTGCTCGGGAATGATGGCCTTACTGTCAGCGATAGCCTCCTGCATGATGGGCCGGACATAGTCGCCCTGGCCGGGATCGATCTCGACCACCAGGAGCGGGTAATTCAGTCGCTGGAAAACATCGGAATGTCGGAAACCCAGTTTTGAATAGTAGAGCGCACTGTCGAGCTGGTCGAAGCGCTGGTAGTAGGAGGAAAGCGCACCGTAGGCACTTCGGATGGCCGCCGTATCGCCCGACTCGTTCGCTCGTTCAAGGGCTTTGTGTCGGAAATCCAGTCCGGTTCGAAAGTTCCCGGACCAATTCGCCAGGTTGGCGCGAATATGGTTGTACTGCGCCAGGTCGAATGGGTCATCGGCGAAGGCTGATCTCATGCGTTCGGCTATGACGAGAGCGGAATCAAACTGGCGGGTGTCGATGTAGATGTAGTGGAGGGCTTCGTAGGGCGTACGATTTTGAGGAAACAGCGCCAGCATTTCCCCATAAATCTGTTTGGCATCATCGGTACGACCACGTTGCTGGTAGAGCCGCCCCAGTGTCGAATATGCGATCGGCGATCCTTGCTGTTCTTCGGCGATTTGCTCGCTCAAGGCGATGGCCCGGTCGATCTGATCGTACTCTCGCAGCAGCTGGACATAGAAACCCTTGGCGAGAACGAAGTCTTCGTCGAGCATGAGGGCGGTATCAAGCTGGGCGAAGGCGCGCGTGGAATCCATCGCCAGCTGGCCGTAAAGGAGGCCCATGATGGAGCGGCCTTCCTTGTCGTTGGGGAACTGCTTGACGAAGCGTTCCATCTTGTCGAAGGCGGCGCTGAACTGCTGGCGGTTCCAGATATCGAGGTAGATGTCGAGCAATTTGCGGTCGCGTTCCGGCAGTCGGTCAACAAACTCGGCCGCTTGTTCGAAATAGGGCTGACCTTGTTGCTGGCGCCCATGGAAGACATGGGTCATACCTATGCGAAGGTAGGGCATGGCGAAGGTGGAGTCATATTCGAGCGCTTTTTTGAATGCATCGATAGCTTCGTCGTACCGGTCGGACAGAAACAGGTCCATCCCGCGCAGGTAGTTTCGATAGGCTTCGGGCGAGGATGAGGTGTATTGCGAAACGCTGGTGTTGCTCGCCATCGCCTCGGTCATGTTGAGCGAGACGGCAATCTTTGCGGTCAGCGAATCGACAAGGGTGAAGGGATCGTCGCCGACGACTTTTTCGGCGAACACGATCTGGCCGTTGCTCAAGTCTTCCAGGCGGGCATCGATTCGAATCTGGTTGCCCAGCTTAAAGAACGACCCGGAGAGCGCCTGGGTGGCGCCAAGTTCGCGGGCGGCGGCAGTCAGGCGGTCGTGCGACAGGTCAATCCCCTCCTTACGGCCGACATGATCGAGCAGTCGCTCCTGGCCGATCAGGGCCATCGAGCCGCTCTGGGAGAGATCGGTCAGGAGAATCTCCGGCAGGCCGGTGGTGAGCCAGTCGAGCGATTCGTCGCCGGTCTTGTTGGCGAAGCCGAAAATAGCGAGATTGTTCTCGCCGGCTTCAACCCGACCGCCGGAGAGAACACCGTCAACGAAGCCGGACTTGAAGTCGGGCCAGAAAAACGCGCCCAGTACGATCACGATGGCAGCGGCAACGAGCCAGCCCATCCACGACTTCCCCTGCGGCGTCGCCGTCTGTGCTGTAACGACGCCGGAAATGCTGTCGGTCATACCGCTGTCGAACTGGCGGCGGAGGGCGCGCAGATCGACGGCAAGATCGCGAGCGTCCTGGTAGCGATCCTGGGCGTCCTTCTGCAGGCACTTGTCGATGATACGTTCAAGCTCCGACGGTATTTGGTCGTTCTCTTTCCGCGGCGACTCATGCCTGACCTCGAGAATCTTCGCGAGGGTTGAAACCTGAGTGTCACCGCTGAAGGGGAAGCGACCGGTAACCATGCGATAGAGCAGAACGCCGAAGGAGAAGATGTCGGAGCGGGTATCGACATTTTCGCCACGGGCCTGTTCGGGCGACATGTAGGAGACCGTACCCATGATCTTCCCAGCCCTGGTCAGTTCCTGAGAGACGGTATTGGTGCTGTCGCCGTCACCCTCGAACTGGATGACATCGACCGGCTTGGCCAGGCCAAAGTCGAGAATCTTCGGCTGACCGTCTTCGTCGACCAGGATGTTGTCGGCCTTGATATCGCGGTGGACGATATTGAGTTTGTGCGCGGCGGAGATACCGTCGGCAATCTTCTCGGCCAGGCGGACCAGCTCTTTCATATCGGGCGACTTGTCGGTAATGTAATTTGACAGCGACTGGCCGGCGACATACTCCATCACGATGTACTGCAGGTCGGCGTCGGACTCCGGGTCAGCGGAGGCGCCTATTTCGTAGATGCCGGTAACATTGGCGTGACTGATCTGCGCTGCCGTGCGGGCCTCGCGAGTGAACCGCTCGGAGCGCTCGGCATTGTCGAAGAATTCGGGCAGAAGAACTTTGAGAGCGACTTTGCGACCCAGCTTCTGGTCCTCAGCAAGGTAGACAGCGCCCATACCGCCTTCGCCGATTTTTTTGACGATCTTGAAATGTCCGACCAGTTGTCCGACAGAAAACATCACTTCTCCCGCTTCAAGACCAGCAAAGTTATATCATCCGTACGCGGACCGTCGCCAATAAATTCATCGATTTTAGCAACCAGGTCGGTAGCGATCTCGCTCGGTGTTTTGGTGCGGTTTTCGGACAGGTAGGTCTCCAGTCGGTCCTCGCCGTACAATTCCTCGCCGCGCTCGGCCTCGGTGACGCCGTCTGTAAATACGGCCAGGGTGTCGCCGGGGTTCAGGTCGATACTGGCTTCGCTCCACATCGAGAAGTCGAAGGCACCAATCATGGGGCCTGAAGCCTCCAGTTCGGTCATGGAACCGTCGGCTCGAATCAGCATGGGCGGATTGTGCCCGGCGTTTATGAACGTGAGGCGGTGTTCGGTCGGCTCCAACAGGCCGACAAAAAGGGTGGCGAAATTGTCGGGGGCACTGTACTGGAAGAGCTGGCTGTTTACTTTCTTGACGGCGTCGAGAACCTGGAAGACCTCGGCGGTATAGAGAATGCGGAATGAAGCCAGGATGTTGGACATGAGCAGGGCGGCGCCGGTACCCTTGCCGCTGACGTCGGCGAGGATAAACAGTAGCGAGCCATTGGGCAGAACGGTCAGATCGTACAGGTCTCCCCCGACCGCGCGGCACTGCTCCTGCAGGGCGAAGACCGAATAATCGTCGAGGCACGGCAGCGACTTGGTCAGCAGGTTTTTCTGGATGGCCGAGGCGCGGCGGAGTTCGTTCTCGATAATTTCTTTTTCCTGTCGCTCCTCCAGCAGACGGAAGTTGTTGAGTCGCGAGGCGACAATATTGCCGAAGGTTGCCAGGAGGTGCAGGTAGTCGTCGGTGTAACGGTGCATCGGATTGGTAGTGTCGACATAGAGGATGCCGAGAACGTCGTCTTCATCGAAGAGCGGCACCGCCATGGCCGAACGCATTTCCGACATGATAATCGATTCCTGTTGAGCGAAACGCGGATCGGTCCTGGCGTCGACGACAACCAGCGAAGTCTTGTTCGAGAGGATATCGTCGACGATCGTGCGCGAAAGGGTAAACGAGCCGGGATCCTTGCCGTCAGGCAGAATTGTTGCAGCCGTTCGCAGGTCGTCGGGGCCGGCTGTCTTGGCGCCCTCCGGCTTGAGCAGGACGGCGAGCCGGCCGGCCGGGATAGCGCGGGCAATCAGGGCGAGGGCATGTTCGAGCATGCGTTCCTGCGGTTCGGGTAGAACCAGTACCTTGGCCATCTCGAAGATGGTCGGGAGCACTTCGGGAAGATCGGTGACTTTAGCCGGCAGTGGCCTTCGCACTTCGTTGATCGAAAGGAAGACCGACTTTTCCGGGTCGTGGTCGGCATATTGGGCGGTAGAACGTCCGCCAACCGTGGGTGTTTGCTCCTCGGCGCCGGCGATTTTGAATTCTGACTCGCCGAACAGGATGCGGTCACCGTTGTTCAGACCAATCGAATCGATGAGCCGCTGGCCGTTGACGATCGTGCCGTTGTGGCTGCCCAGGTCAACCAGTTTAAGGCTGCCGCCATCGTCGGTCACCAGCATTTCGGCGTGGCGACGAGAAACGGTTGAGTTGTTGATACAGAAGTCGCAGTCGCTCTTTCGGCCGATCGTATAGTTGCCCGGCTCCAGCAGCCAGGAATAGAGTTGTTTGCCGTCTGTGCCTATCAGCTTGTACTTGCTCATGTCTCTTTGTTACGGATGTGGGTGTCGGTAGTTGCCGATCGGCTCGTGTCCGATCGTAAGTAATGACACTATAGGCGTTTTTGGTCGTGAAGGGTAATGTTTTTTAGGGACATTTCGTCCATTTAGTCATTGTGGCATAGCCGTTTGCGCCCATATTGGGCATATGAAGCAGTTCAAGGTATTGGTTGGTGCGACAACGCTTGCGGCTGGCCTCTTGCTGGGTGTCACGGCGTGTACGTCACAATCGCAGGATCGCTCGCATACGACCGACAGCTTCGCCGGGCTTCGCAAGGCAATGGTCGAACGTCAATTGGAAGGCCGGGATATTACCGATGAAGCGGTGCTGGCGGCGATGCGCACGGTGCCAAGGCATCGGTTCGTGCCTCAGCGGTACCAGGACTACGCCTACAGCGACAGCCCGTTGCCGATCGGGTATGATCAGACCATTTCACAGCCGTATATCGTGGCGCTGATGACGCAGTTGGCGGAGGTACAGGCGTCGGACCGGGTGCTCGAAATCGGCACCGGATCCGGCTACCAGGCGGCGGTGCTGGCCGAGCTGGTCGACAGCGTGTTCAGCATCGAGATCGTCAAACCGCTGGGCGAGCAGGCCGATTCGGTGCTGGCGGCGCTGGGATATGACAATGTCGAGGTACGCATTGGTGACGGTTATGACGGCTGGCCGGAAAAGGCGCCGTTCGATGTCATCCTGCTGACGGCCGCGCCGCCGGAGATACCGCAGCCGCTGCTGGATCAACTGGCTGAGGGCGGCCGGATGGTGGCGCCGGTTGGAACCGACTGGCAGGAGTTGCTGTTAATTGGACGTGACGGTGACAAGATAACCCGGCGCAGTGTTATCCCGGTTCGCTTTGTGCCGATGACCGGCAAGGCGAAGGATTCAGCCGAATCGTCCAGATAACCTTTCCCCCGCGCCGCTTGATCAGCAGGGAGTGCTTGTGTGAACCGACTTCTCTTGGCAGCGTGTGCTGCGGTTTTGCTTATGGCTGCGTGCGCAACTCAGAAGACGCAGACAGAAATTCAGATTGAAGCGTCGTTCGACGCATCGTATCCAACCTATGCCCGTCTGCTCGACAGCAGCGTTGTTGGTGAACTGGTCGACTATGAATGGCTGGCAGCCAACCGGGCGCCGCTGGACACCACGGTGGCACGATTCGCCTCGCTGGATTCGGGCGGGTACGAGACGATGTCGCGCCAGGATCGCATGGCGCTGTGGCTGAACGCCTACAATGCCATCACGCTGCGCTCGATTATCGACCATCATCCGGTCAGGTCGATCAAGGAGATTGATGGGGTCTGGACCGGCACGACCTGGCCGGTGGCGGGACGAACGGTGACGCTTGACCAGATCGAGCATGACATACTCAGGCCGGTGTTCGAGGACGCCCGCATACACTTCGCCGTCAATTGTGCCTCGATCGGGTGTCCGCCGCTGGCCGAGGTGCCATATATCGGGGATAGCCTTGATGTACAGCTGGATCGGATGGCACGGCGGTTCGTGAACGACCCGGAGCGGACTATGATCGATTCAGCATCGGGAGTTATGACCGTCACCGAGATCTTCGACTGGTTCGGTGAGGACTTCGTAGGCCAGTTTCAACCGGCCCACGATACCGAGGGACTGTCACAGACAGAGCGGGCGGTTGTCGGCTTTGTCATCACCTATGCCGATGACAGCTTGCGGGCAGTGGTAACCTCGCGCGGTAACTGGGAAATCGCCTACCGCGACTATGACTGGTCGCTTAACGACCTGCAGTGAATTGTAGCCGACGTGTACCGCGATCAGTTTGTTTCAGTCATCATTCCGACACTCAATGAAGAAGCCTCGATCGGGCAGGTGCTTGCGGATCTGCCGGAAGCGGTTGATGGTGTCATCGTGGCCGACAACGGCTCGCATGACAGTACCCGGACCATAGCTGAAAGAGCCGGGACCACAGTGACAATTGAGCGGGAACGCGGCTATGGTGCGACCTGTTTGCGGGGTATGCAGGCGCTGCCCGAGGAAACCGATATCGTGCTCTTTATCGATGGAGACTACTCCGATTACCCGGAGGAAGCAACGCTGCTGTTGGATGCCTTGATAGACGGTGGGCACGACATGGTCATCGGTTCGCGGATGATACGTCCCGAATCACGGGCGGCGTTACCGCCGGTGGCACGGTTCGGTAACTGGTTGTCAACGCGATTGATCCGGCTGTTCTGGGGAACGACCTTTACCGACCTGGGACCATTTCGGGTGTTACGCTTCGATGCCCTCAAGCGACTGAACATGCAGGACCGCAATTTTGGATGGACCGTTGAAATGCAGATCAAAGCAGCGCGCAACAAGATGAGTACGGCGGAGCTGCCGGTTCGGTATCGCAAGCGGATCGGTGAATCGAAGATCTCGGGTACAGTTACCGGGTCGTTTCGCGCCGGCACCAAGATTCTCTACCTGATCTTTCGCGAGGTAGCCGTCAGATGAAAAGCCTTCTGATCATTCTGGCGATAGTTGTGGTTGGGCTGCTCGTCACCATCTCGTTCTTTACTCTTGGAACGGAGCAAATCACCGGCGACAGTATCAAGTGGTTCATCACTCTTGCCATAGCATCGGGGGGGGCGTGGCTGGCCATGCTCTGGGTGGCGAATCGGACCCGGTACAGCCTGGAATCGTCCAACAACCTTTGGATAACGTTGCTGATACTGGCGTTTGCGGCACGCCTGGTGGTGGCAGTCGGTTCCGGTGAACAGGCCTGGTTGTCGGACGATGTATACCGGTATGTGTGGGAGGGCAAGCTGGTCAGCAATGCCATGAATCCGTTCGCGGTCAGCCCGAAGGAGCTTGAAGGTTCGGGGCTGGCAGATGAAGCGATTTATCCCAAAATCAATCATCCCTGGCTGCCGACCATCTACCCGCCGCTCAGCCAGTACCTGTTTGCCCTGGCGTATCAACTGGGCGGCGATTCGCTGTTCGGCTTTAAACTGCTGGCCTTCCTGTTCGAATTGCTGACGGCTCTCATGATCTTACGGTTTGTGCGAGAGATGCATCTCCCCCGCTGGACCGCGCTGGTGTACCTGTTCTGTCCGTTGGTGTTCATTGAATTCATCATATCGAGCCATGTCGATATCCTGGCATTGCCATTCCTCCTGTTGTTTCTGTTGAACAGTTCGCTGACGAAGCCGCAGTCGGTACAGGCGGGAGTCTGGCTGGCGGCGGCGGCGATGATCAAGCTGCCGGCGCTGTTCTTTGGACTGCCCTTGTTGTTCGGGTACGACTGGAAGGATCGGGGCCGGTTCGTCGGGACTATAGCAGTCGTGTCGGCGCTTCTGTACCTGCCGTTTATCGTAACCGCAGGGACCGGCCTGTTTGGTTCGCTCTGGACCTACCTCGGAACGTGGCAATTCAACGGTTCGGTGTTCAATTTGCTTGCGTCGTTCATGCCGGCGGGCGTAGCGCGGACGATTTGTGCCGTGGCGTTCGCCCTCGTGGCGCTGGTCGTTTCCTGGGGTCGTCGCCGCAGAGACCGGCTGCCGACCATGTTCATGGTGTATGGAGCGTATGTCGTCTTCACGGCCGCGCTGTTTCCATGGTACCTGGTCTGGTTGCTGCCGTTCCTGATTATCAATCGTAATGCCGCCTTCCTGGTGCTGACGGTAACCGTGTTCCTGTCATATCACGTGTTGATCGGATACTATACGGTGGGGGCATGGAGTGTGGGGCCATACTTTGCGTGGATCGAGTACTTGCCGTTCTACGGAATCCTCGGCTGGATGGCGTACCGGCGCCTGACAACTCGCGCGGCAAAACTGACATGACGACACTCTTCATTGTACTCTACTTCGGCTTGCTGGCGTTTGTCGCCCTGCAGGGGGTCTACCTCTACTGGCTGATCGGGCTGTACCTGCGGCGCCGGAACAGGGTGATCAAGCCGGTTGCGGGTGAGATGGGACGGACAGAATTTCCGACCGTGACCGTGCAGCTGCCGATATACAACGAACGTCGGGTGGCACTTCGATTGATCGAAGCAGTTCGAAAATTCGACTGGCCTGGGGATCGGTTGCAGATACAGGTGTTGGACGACTCGACGGATGCCACCAGCGAGCTGATCCGACGGTATCTCAAACAGGTTGCCGGCGACAGTCGGATACAGTATGTGCATCGCAGGGACCGTTCCGGTTACAAGGCAGGTGCTCTGGCGAATGGCCTGAAGGAAAGCAACGCCGAATTCGTGGCCGTGTTTGATGCCGATAACCTGCCGCGGCCGGACTTTCTCATGCGTACGGTACCATATTTTAACGACAGTATGATTGGTATGGTGCAGACGCGGTGGTCGTTTCTAAATCGAAATGAGTCGCTGCTGTGCCGGGCGCAGGGGCTGTTCCTCGATTCCCACTTTCACATTGAGCAAAAGGCACGGTTTCTGGGTGGCTTGCTGTTCAATTTCAACGGGACAGCCGGGATCTGGCGCCGTTCTGCAATTGAAACGTCGGGGGGCTGGCACCATGACACCTTGACGGAAGATCTCGACCTGTCGATGCGGGCGCAACTGGCAGGCTGGAAGTTCATATACGACGACCGGTACGATGTACCAACCGAACTGCCGAACAGTATTACGGCGTTCAAGTCGCAGCAATATCGCTGGAGCAAGGGGGCGGTGCAGACGGGCATCAAGCTCCTGCCGTCAATATTGCGGTCGCCACTGCCGTTACCGACGCGGATCGCGGCGCTGTTCTACTTTTCGAGTAAGCTGGTGCCGCCGGCCCTGCTGTTATTGTCGTTGCTGTTGATACCTGCCCTGTATGTGCGCCTCGATGCCGGCTTGTGGAAACTGTTTGTGGTCGACTTGCCGATCTTCATCGCCGGGACCGGCTCTATGTCGCTGTTCTATTCGCTGGCGTACCGTGCCGAGAAACACAGAGATGGCGCCCGCGACCTGTTCGTTATGCCGTTCCTGACTTCGCTGGGGATTGCGCTGGCGGTCAACAATACGAGGGCATTGCTGTCGGCACTGAGTGGACGGGTAACGTCGTTCGTTCGCACGCCCAAATCAGGCTCGACCGACCGAGAGCACCGCGCCATTCCAGGAGATTACCGTCAACCGGTAAGCAAGGCAACGGTACTGGAGATCGGGCTGGCTGTATATTCGACAGCGGCGCTGTTGCTGGCGGCAGGCTTGCAGCTGTATTTCACCATACCGTTTCTGGCGACGTTTGCGGCCGGGTACGCCTACTTCTCCGGTCTCAGCCTGAGGGATCGATATGGGCGGTAGAGCGGTTGGAGTTATGACCAAATATCCGTCGCTCGGACAGGTGAAAACCCGCCTGGCGGCCGATGTGGGCGATGAGGCGGCCCTGCGGCTGTATCGCCTGCTGCTGGAGCAGGTGCACCGGGAGATGACGGGACAGGCGCAGTTTGAGACGTTTGCGATGGTCACACCGAGAGATCGAGTGACGTTATTTGAACAGGAGTATGCCGGTTTCACGGGCTGTCTTGAGCAGCGCGGTGACGATTTGGGGGAGCGGATGCTGTATGCCCTCGACCAGTTGTTGCATGAGCCGGGGTGCGCCGCGGCGATACTGATCGGGTGTGATGTGCCGGCATTGAGCGCCGAGTTTGTTGACAAAGCGTTTGCGGCGCTGGTGTATCATGACCTGGTACTCGGGCCGACCTCCGATGGCGGCTATTACCTCATCGGCATGAAGAAGCTGCTGCGGCCGTTGTTTGAGGGGCCCCCATGGGGAGGTCCGCGGGTGCTGGCCACAACCCTCGACATTGCCGCCGCCAATGGCTATGCGGTGGCGCTGTTGGACCGTCTGGACGATCTGGATACGCTCGCGGATCTACGGAGGTTTCCAAAGCTGGCTGAAGAGGCGGACATAGAAATTCAGACATGAAAAAGGGGCCGGGCAGGTGCCCGACCCCGTAAGCCTGATCTTGAGCGCGTGATTTTACCCGGCGATGCCGGCCAGTTCGTTTACATCGATGACTTTCGACAAGTCGAGGAAGATCAACAGGCGATCTTCAAGCTTGGCCACGCCCTTGATGTATTCGGAATTGATGCCGGTGACGATTTCCGGCGGCGGCTCGATGGTGTTGGACGGCAGGCGAAGGACCTCGGAGACCGAGTCGACGACCATGCCCATGATGTTACCGCCGATATCGACGACGACGATGCGGGTGTTCTTGTCGTGTTCCTTGACTTCAAGGCTGAACCGTTTGCGCAGGTCGACAATCGGGATGACCTTGCCACGCAGGTTGATGACGCCCTCGACATAATGGGGAGCCTGCGGCACCTTGGTGATTTCAACCATCCGGTTGATTTCCTGGACTTTCAGGATGTCGACGCCGAATTCCTCGGAGCCAATCTTGAACGAGACCAGTTGCAACAGCTCGTCGGCTGAGGCACCAATCTGATCCTGTGCTACATCTTTCAAATTCGTTTCCATCTGTCCCGACCCTCTTTTATTGAGACTGTTCGAGCTTCTTGTTCATATTCACACTGCCCCCGATGGCGATGAAACGAGACTCCATATCGTGTCAGGCCAAAGCAAGCTGCCCAAGTCTCACTCAGGCATTCTCCTCTGTAAATTTATCGGCATGGAGACGGGTGGCTTAACGATTTCGGGAGTGCAAAATAGTTACAATGACTGTCCATGATTGGCCGCTCTACGCGCTGGTTGGGCTGCCTGCAAGCAACGAATCGCTCGGAGCTATAGATCTGTTGCACAAGCATTTGCAAACGTGCGTTAAACCGGCACTTTATGTGAGCAACTCGAGCAGGCGGCGGGCGGTGGTGGGGGCGTGGCCGGAAAAGTGGTTATTGAAGTAGATATAAACAGTCTTCCCGTCCTGCGAGAAGCGCCTGATCAGCTCTGACCAGTGCTGCAGGGCGTCCTCCTTGTCGTCGCGGATCCACGAAAAATCTTCCTCGATCTTCTTGTGGTCGCCCAGCATGCGCAGGTAGCTGTAATCGGCGGTCACCTGGTCGGAGCGGGGCATCCAGGGATGGTCGACGAGGCAGAAGCCAATCTTGCGGGCGGCGAGAATCTCGAACAGGCGGTCGACCTCGAGCCAGTTGCGGTTGCGGATCTCGACCGTCGTGGGGCCGCTGTCGGGAAGAGAGTCGAGCAGTTTTTCAAGGAAATCGATACGGTCGGGCTTGAAGCTGTACGGGAACTGCATAAGCATGGGGCCGCGCTTGGACGCCAGTTCTGCCATCACCTCGACGAACTGCCCGGCCGCAGCGATCCGTTCGCTGTCGGTCCCTTCGTGGGTGACGGTACGGGGGAATTTGGCGGTGAAGATGAAGTTGTCGGGGACATTGTTACGCCAGCGGGCGACCACCTCCTTGCGGGGGAGGCCGTAGAAGGTGGCGTCGATTTCGACCGTGTTGAACTGGGAGCTGTAGTAGCGGAGCCAGTCCTTCTGGGAGACGAATTGCGGGTAGAAGTTGCCTACCCAGTCCTTGTAACTGAACCCGGAGGTTCCGATGTACACCTGTTGGTTTGCCATAGCACTGATATAACGTGCGGCCGGAGCGGTTGTTCACTCTTGTGGTTGTTGCGGTGACAGTTGCCCCGGCGGAGCAAATAGCCTATGTTAGGGCCAGTGAGCGCTCAATAACAGAAAGGACATGCGACATGAAAGATCCCCGGAATAAAGTGCTGGCCAGACAGCTGCTTGACTATTCAATCGAACTGAAAAAGGGCGAGGTCTTGTACCTCGAAGTAAAGGGTAAGGACACGCTCGACCTGGCCCAGGATATCATCCAGCTCGCCACCGAACGGGGCGCCACGCCGTTCTGGTACTACAACGACGAGTCGCTGTTGCGGCAGTTTGTCCGTTCGGCCGGCGACGACCAGTTCAAGAAAGCGGCTGAGCTGCACCTGGAGCTGATGACTCGGGCCGATGCCTATATCGGGCTGCGCGGCTCGGACAACCCGTTCGACATGGCAGATATGCCGTCGGAGCAGATGGACAAGCAGAACAGTATTTTCTACAAGCCGGTGCACCTCGAAGAACGGGTGAAGAGAACGCGCTGGGTGGTGCTGCGTTACCCGAACAACGCCATGGCCCAGCTGGCGGAAACGTCGTGGGAGAAGTTTTCCGATTTCTATTATCAGGTCTGTTGCGCCGACTATGCCAAAATGTCGAAGGCGCAGGACAAGCTGTTTGAACTGATGGAAAAGACCGAGAAGGTCGAGATCAAAGGCCCGGGGACCGAGCTGACGTTTTCCCTGAAGGGGATCCCGTGTGTGAAGTGTGACGGCAAGCGGAATATCCCCGATGGCGAGGTGTACACCGCACCGGTGCGCGATTCGGTCAACGGTACGATCAGCTACAACACGCCGTCGCTGTACCAGGGGACGGTATTCAATAATATCTCGTTGACGTTTGAGAACGGTAAGATCGTCAAGGCAACGTGCGACGGCGACAACGAGAAGCTCGAAAAGATCTTTAATACCGACGAGGGGGCGCGATACGTGGGTGAGTTCGCGATCGGGGTCAATCCGTTCATCAAGGATCCGATGCGCGACACACTCTTCGACGAGAAGATTGCCGGGTCGTTCCATTTCACGCCGGGCCAGTGCTACGATGAAGCGCCCAACGGCAACCAGTCGTCGATTCACTGGGACCTCGTCCTGATCCAGCGTCCGGAATACGGTGGCGGCGAGATCTGGTTCGACGGTAATTTGATTCGCAAGGACGGCGTGTTTACCGATGATTCGCTGGAGAACTCGTTCTCGGCCGAAAATCTGCGGTCGACCGAGCTGTAACGAAACACCATGTCGTAACCGTTGGAGGTAACGATGGACATACTTGAATATGCTATGCAGATGGAGCTTGACGGCGAGCAGTTTTACAAGACGCAGGCGGCGGATGAAACCGACGACAAGCTGATGAAGATCCTGCTGTCGCTGGCCGAAGAAGAGCAGCGCCACTACGCTTTCTTCAAGAAGATGCGTGACGGTCATTATGACGAGGCGGTGAAGGAGATGGATCGGAGCAGCCAGACGCTGAGCGAGATTCGCAACATCTTCAAGGAGATGGCGGACGGCCGGCAGGAGAAGATGTTCTCCGGCGGCGAGGCTGAGGTCTGGAAAGAAGCGCTGCGTATCGAGGAGAAGGCGGAGAAGTTTTACCGCGAGAAAGCACAAGCTGAGACTGATCCGGAAAAGAAGAAACTGCTCGACCGTATCGCCAATGAGGAACGCAACCACATCCACATGATTGACGGTGTGCTGCACTACCTGCGTTCGCCCGATACCTTCGGCGATTCACAACAGTACCGCAACTTCATGAGTTGGGAAGGTCACTGATCCTTCCGGTCGCACCAATGTGCGGTTGACGACACAGCACAGGAGCAAAGGTGCCGAAGCCGAACGTCCAGCAGCAACCGACTGAGGCGACCGGGCGCGCCGTACGGTTTGGTCTGTCATCGTTGATTGCGCTGGCATTGCTCGGACTGTTGTGGCCGTCGCGGCTTACGTGGGCGACGAACGCAATTGCGGCGCTGCCGGTAGTTGTCGGGCTGTCGTTGATGGCGCTGGCGGTTCTGGCGCAGTTGCGGCCGGTGGCGGCCGGCCTGTCGGCGGTCGCAGCGAGAATCGGGGCTATGGCGGGGCGCATTCTTACCGGCAAAACAGCGCGAATAGTTGCCGGAAGTCTTGTCTTGTTCACGATCTTCTTTCTACTGCGTTCGCGCAGCCTGTTGTACGGCGATGCGGCGTCGATTATCAGTGAGATTCGCACCGGAGTGTTTCCGATTCTGCAGGGGCAGTACCTTTTGCAGGTCGGCACGATCGGCTTGATGCATGTCGGCAGTCGGATCGTGGTCGATCTGACCGGCTTGAGTGTGATGGCGAGCTTCTCGGCGATTGTGGCGCTGTTCGGCGTGGTCGCAAGCTGGGCAATAGTTGCGATCAGTCGGGTGGTGGCGAAGGAAACATCGCAGCGAGTCGCCATCAGCCTCGCCGCCTTTTCAAGCGGGGCGGTGCTGTTGTTTTTCGGGCATCTGGAAAATTACACGCCCGCGCTGGCGATGGCTCTGTGGACGCTGTACTGGTCCTTGCGGGCGAGGCAAGACAGTCATGCCGGAACGATCGCCGTTGGGCTCGGCCTCGTGGCCTGCTTCCTTCACTTGATCACGTTTCCTTTCCTGCTGACAGCGCTGCTGGCGTTGGTATTGTCCCGGGTGGCCGGGCATGTGGTGATTCGGGTGACACGCGCCGCGGTGTGGACAGCGGTCATCGGCTCGATGGTGGTGGTGGTGGCATTGCAGGTGACCGGGCTGAACAAACCGTTCGTACCACCCTGGCCGGTCGAGGACAATTTGTATTGGCTCTTCTCCCCCGGTCATATTGTCGATGTCGTCAACCTGCTGGTGCTGCACGGGAGCGTCGGCCTGGTATTCTGGCTGGCGGCTGGACGTCCACCGTCCAATGTCAATCAGCTGCACCGGAGTGTGCTGCAAGCCGCGACGGTATTCACGCTTCTGGCGGCGGTGTGGATTGATCCGGAACTGGGGGCGGTCCGCGACTTTGACCTGCTCAGTTTCTTCGGCATGCCGCTGGCGCTGTACGGTGGCTGGCGGGTGACGCAGCGCATGCCAACCGACCGCCTGCGAATGCTGGCGCCATCGGCGGCGGCAGTGGGACTGCTGATGATAGCGCCGTGGGTCGTTGAGCAGATGTCCGCCGAGCAGTCGTTTGCGCGCTTGAACCGCTTGCTGAGCGATGATCCCCACTACCAGGTGACCTATCAGGATGGCGCGCGGGCGGAGGCGTGGGCGACGACGATCACGATACAATACCAACATTTCGAGGCAGCGATTCCCTATCTGAAACGTCGGCTCACAGTGAGGCCGCGCAATCCCCGGGCGCTGCAGAACCTGGCGGAGGCATATCATCACATGGAGCGGTATGATTCGTCGGTGCAGTACTACCATAGAGCACATGTACGGGAACCGGGCACGGCGCTGTCGTACGAGCGTCACGCCTTTGGCATGATGCAGCTTGATCAGATCGACTCGGTGCTGGCGTTGGGGCGGCGGGCGGTGGCGGCCGGCTCGGAGAATGTCGAGTTAATCGAATACCTTGCCGGCACTCACGCCCTGCGAGGGGAGGCGGAACGGGCGCTGCTCTACCTCAAGCGATTGCAGCAGCTGACGGAAACTGATGGGGGGCGGGCGATGCAGATTGCGCTGATGTACTCATCGTTGCGGCAGGCCGACTCGGCGTATGCGTATCTCGTGAAGGCGAAGCAGACGGCGGCGCCGTCGGAGCTGCAGCGAATTCTTGCCATGCAGGTGGCGATGTCGTTGATTATGGGCGATACAGGCAGGGCACGGGGGCATCTTGACGAACTGAAGCGTCGTTTTCCCGCCTCGCCGTTGATCAATGATTTACAGGCAAAGATAGAGCAGCGGTGAAGGCGAAAGCAGCAAAGGACCAGAATGCTGGGCATAAAGGCGTCGGCGGCATACTGCCATTCGTACTGGTAGTAGTTCTGTTCGGATTGCTCAGCCTGCTGCCGCTGCATCTGCGATGGGGAGCGTCATACTGGACACTGCTACCCTACGCTTACTTTGTCCTGATTGCGGCGCTACTTTTGATGCTGCCACCGGTCTCCCGGACTATCGGTCACTTCCTTGTTCAGGTGGTGACAGCTCTCGAACGCCTGGTACGTTCACGGTGGCTTGGGAGCACAGCACTGTTTGCAGCGTCGGCAGCGGTCTTCTACCTGTTTCATGTCTCGACGGTAGTCTACGGCGACAGCCTGATGATCATCGAGGATATTCGCAATGGCCGGGTTCTCGAGACCGGCCTGAAGTTTGCGATCCAACCGCTGACATCGCTGGTGTCGTATGGCTGGTACCAGCTTGTGACGGTGGCGGTGGCACAGCCGGCGCATGCGGGGCTGGCGTCGTTGAACGCCATCGCCGGCGGGCTTGGCATGGTGGCACTGACCCGGCTGGTGTCGCATCTAACCGATGAGCGACCTGACAGGCTGCTGTTCTTTCTTGCGGCTCTGACGAGCGGCGGCATCGTCCTGTTCTTCGGCTATCCCGAAAACTACACGCTGGCGTTTGTGGGCTATCTGTGGACTCTGGTTTTTCTTCTCCGCGGACTTGACAATGAGGTGATGTGGCCGGCCTGGCTGCTTGCGATTGTGACGACCGCTTGCCACATGTTGCTTGGGCATATTTTGTTGCTTGTGCTGCTGGTACACCTGAGGCACCGTATGACCGGCAGGCTCTTTCATCGGCCGTTACGAACCCTGGGGTGGATAGCGGCTGTGTCGTACGGTTTGATGACTCTTGCCGAAGTGGCCGGAGTGCGAGAATTCTTCGTGCCGCCCTGGCCGACTGAGGACACGCACTATTGGGCGGTATCGCCTTATCATCTGCTTGACTTGCTCAATATGGTTGTGCTGGTGGCGCCGGTGGCGCTGGCGTGTGGTCTTGGGCTGCTTTTCCGTAGACAGTTGCAGTCTCTTGAGTCTCCCGCCGACCGGATTCTGTTGCTGGCCGCCGGGCTCGCGCTTCTCGCCAGCTTCTGGATCGATCCGGCACTGGGAGCGGCGCGAGACTGGGACTTGTTATCGTTCTTCGGCATACCCGCGACGCTATTGGCCATCAGGCTGTACCGCCAGAGCCTGCCGTCAGTGCAGCGTCCGGAATGGATCGGCGCAGCGGTAATACTCGTGATGTTTCTGATTGTGCCCAACGTTTTGGAGAAGCGCTCAGTTGACAGGTCTATATCGTACTTAAATTTGGTTTTGTGGCATGATCCGCACTACGCGCAAGACTATCATGATGCCTATCGATGTTTATCGTGGGGTGTTATTCTTGGGAAGGTACTGCCTGGTACTGAATTGGATCTACCGTACTTTCGTCGGCGGCTGGAGGCAGACCCAACGTCATCAGCAGCCGCCAGTAATGTCGCGGAGCACTTCGCGCGAGACAGGCATTACGATTCGGCGGCATACTACTACCGCATTGCAGTGGAGTACGACCCGCGCGACGCCGGGTTTGCTGCCAACCTGGCGTTCATGCTGCAACGTATGGGCCGGCACGACTCTGCAATCGACATGGGGTTGCGCGCGGTACGGTTGAACCCGCAACTACCGCTCGCGCACACCGCCGTTGGAATCGCAATGATAGAGAGAGGACAAACAGCAAGTGGCATTGATCATGTTCGGCGGGCGTATCAACTTGATCCGACTGAGTATGATCATGTTTTAAATCTGGGCATTGCATACGCTCGTACCAGTCGACTCGATTCAGCTGTCTTCTATTTCGATCGTGCGCTGGAACGCGCAAATCCGGATCATCGTGAAATGCTCCTGGCTGAACTCGTTCGTTTATATCGAGACATGGGCCGGGAGGACTTGGGTCGACCTCACAGGCAGCAACTGCAGCGCGAATTTCCCAACTCGCAACTGCTCGACAACCTGGGTCTTTAGAGATCAAAGTTCAGCGAGTAAGACGCCGCCAATGGCGACAGCGCCGCCGATGACGAATGACCAACCGAGCGGTTCACCCAGCCAGAAATAGGCGATCAGCGATGCGATGACCGGCTGGACATTGTGCCAGACCGCCAGTCGCGAGGCCTCCCACTGTTTGAGAATCCAGTAGTACAGCACGTAGGCAAGGATCGAGGTGCCGATGGCGACATAGAGCACCGAGCCCCAGGCGACGACAGGGACCGCTGCATACTCAAACACACTCGCCTGCCACAGGCCGAACGGAAAGTACAGGAGCGACCCGAAGGAGAGCGCGTAGGCGGTGACGCGGAGGGCGCCGTAGCGCTGGGCGAGGGGACGTCCGAGGACGGTGTAGTAGGCCCAGGCGACGACGGCCAGCAGGATGATCAGATCACCCCACAGATACTCGGTAGAGATCTTCACAGCCCCGGCGGTCATGATGATAATGACGCCGGTGACGGCGATGGCGATACCGACGGCGCGTCGCAAGCGAAGGCGTTCCCCCAGGTGGACGACCGCGAGGATGGCGACAAAGATCGGCGTGATCGCGAACAGCAGAGAACCGTGACCGGCGCCGGTGAGCGACTGACCGACGAGATAGGCGACCTGGTTAAAGGGTATGATGATGAGCCCGAGACCGAAGATGCGCCACATGTCGCGACGTTCGATTTTCGGTTCGCGTTTGCGCGACCAGACGATGAGCAGCAGCAATGTCGATGCGATGGTGAAGCGGAAGAAGGCGAAGACAAAGGGCTGGATTTCGTCGAGGCCGAACTTGGCCACAGGAAAGGTCAGGGCGCCGAGCAACTGCTGCAGGAGCATGACCGGCACCATGACGGCCATTGTCAGACCGTCGCTATGGCGCCCGGGGGTGGGTGGCGGCGGGGTGGTGGCCATTTATAACAGCGACTTGGCCGCGCCACCGTCGCACAGAATCGCCTGGCCGGTGATGTAGGCGGCACGCTGCGAGGCGAGAAAAACGATCAGCGCAGCCAGTTCATCCGGCCGACCAAGCCGTCCCGCCGGAACGTTGGCGGCGAACTGTTCAAGCACTTCGTCGCGAGTTTTACCGGCGGCGCCGGCGCGCTTGTCGGCCAGTTCGATGAGGCGGTCGGTCAATGTGTAGCCAGGGAGAACGGAGTTGGCGGTGATGCCCTCGGCGGCGTGGGTGTTGGAGATCGACTTTATGAAGCCGGTCAGGCCGGCGCGAAAGGTGTTGGACAAGAGCAGGTCGTTTTCGGGCTGACGGACAGCTATCGAGGTGATGTAAATCAGTCTCCCCCACTTTCGTTCGAGCATGCGCGGCAGGACACCGCGGGTGAGACGGACGGCGGACTGGAGCACGATGTTATACGCATCTTCGAATTGCGACTCATCCAGAGCATCGAAGCGTCCCGGGGGCGGACCACCGGCGTTGGAAACGAGGATGTCGACCGGCAGTGCGGCATCGATGACACGGCTGATGATCTCGGGCTGAGAAATATCACCGGCGACCGTTTTCGGGGTGATGCCGGTTTCGTCGGTGATCTGCTGTGCCGCCTTTGCGAGTCGTTGGTCGGAACGGGAGTTGATGACCAGCTCGACACCATTGCGCGCCAGTTCCAGCGCAGCGTGATAACCGAGGCCGGTCGAGGCCCCGGTTACCAGTGCGCGTTTGCCTTTGATACCCAGATCCATTACTTCTCCACGGCAGCCAGTTCGAGCGGCAGCTGGGCGCCGATCTTGCAGCCGCGCTCGAAGTCGAGGACGCGGAACTTCTCGTTGGGCGAGTGAATGTTGTCGTCGTGCTGGCATAAACCGATCAGCAGGGTATCGATACCAAGGAGCTCCTTGAATTCGCCCACGACCGGGATGGAGCCGCCCTCTTTCATGAAGACCGGCTCCTTGCCAAAGCCCTTCTTGATCGCCTTGGCGGCGGCATCCAGCCAGGGTCCGTCGGTAGGCACGACCACACCGCGGGCGCCGCCATGCTTCTTGACCTTAACCGTCACCGATTTCGGCGCAATCTTCTTGAGATACTTCTCGATCTTGTTGCAGATATCGTCGGGATCCTGGTTAGGAACGAGTCGCATGGTGATCTTGGCGTAGGCCCATTCCGGGATGATCGTCTTGGCGCCGTCCCCCTGGTAGCCGCCGGTGATACCGTTGACGTCGAGGGTCGGGCGCGAGCCGGTGCGTTCGTATGTCGAGTAGCCCTTCTCACCATGAGTGGCCGGGACTCCGGCCGACTTGGCGTACGCCTTTTCGTTGTACGGGAGTTTTTTGAACTGCTTGCGTTCCCACTTGGTCATCGGCTTGACGTCTTTATAGAAGCCGGGAATGGCGATCTTGTTGTTCTTGTCGTGGAGCTTGCCGATCATGTCGCACAGCTGGTTAATCGGGTTGGCAATGGCGCCGCCATAGGAACCGGAGTGGACATCGCGACTGGGTCCGTGCACCCAGACCTCGACAAACGCCAGGCCGCGCAGGCCGAAGGTGACGGCGGGGGTGGTCTTGTCGAACATGGCGGTGTCGGAGACAACGCAGATGTCGGCCTTGAGCAGCTTCTTGTTCTTCTTCAGGAATCTGGGAAGATTCTCGCTGGCGATCTCCTCTTCCCCCTCGATCATCAGCTTGACATTGACGGGGAGGGTGCCGGTAGCCTTGATGACCGCCTCCAGGCCCTTGATGTGGGCGAACACCTGGCCCTTGTCATCGGCGCTGCCCCGGGCGTACATGTAGCCGTTGCGTACTTCCGGCTCAAACGGCTGGCTTTTCCAGAGGTCGAACGGTTCGGGCGGCTGGACATCGTAATGGCCGTAGTACAGGACGGTCGGCAGCTTCTTGTCAACCATGTACTCACCGTAGACGAGCGGATGGCCGCCGGTCGGGTAGATCTTTGTTGCGAAGCCAATCTTGTTGAGGTGGGCTTCAAGCCATTTGGCGCAGGCGACGAGGTCGTCTTTGTGCGCCGGCTGGGCGGATACGGAGGGGAATCTCAAGAACTCGAACAGTTCGTCCATGCGCTGTTTTTCGGTCTGCTTGAGATAATCGAACGGGGTCATAGATCTTCTCCTGCGGTTGGGTCAGTATGTGTTACCGGGTGGGAATATAGATGGTTGTCGAGGCGGTGTAAAGGGCGGTTGGAGAAAGTGGCAGCCACCGCCCGTCTGCGCCGGGCAATGCGGTACCCGAAAGGACGGTTGGCCGGGCAAGCCGTGCCCTGACATTCCGGGCTACGCTGACACAATCCGCGGGTGGTAACCGCTTGGCAGCCTGGCACGGCTCAGGCTGCCCGGAGCGATTTTCTACTCGATGGTGAAGCGGGTGAACAGGTCGCGGCCGGTAACCGACTCCGACACAAAGGCGTACTCGCCGGCGGGAAGCAAGGCCGTGAAGTAGGCCGTATGCCCAACCGGCATCTCCTGTGCGCCGCCGAAGAACGATGTCGGCGCGGGCGACTGCATGCCCTTGAGATTCATCCAGTCGAGCCAGGCGACGACGGAGTCGAGTTCGGTGTCGTCGTCGACGGCAATAATATGTATGTCGTTGCCGAGGCCCACGGCTGGATGTTCCTGGAATTTGACGGCGAAGACGTTGCGCCCCTTGTAGAGTTCACCGGAGGTGGTCAGTTGCGTATTGGTGAGGGTGATGGTCATGTTCTGGCGGGGAGGCTGTGTTTCGGAGACGGCGTCAGTGACGACGAGGGAATCGATCATACCGAGGGTTGAATGAAACGTACCCTGTTCCTTGATGTAGCATTCCATGACATAGGTAGCGGGCGGAAGGTTGAGTGTGACGGTTTGTGAATCGCCCATGCTGATGATGCCGGAGCCACCCATCTGGCGGACATCGGTGAAGTACCAGGGCGGCGTCAGCTCGAGCAACAGGTTGATGGCATCCTGGCGTGCCATGCCGTCGGCGAGGGAGTCATGGACCGTTTGAAACGCCTCCGGTACCCGGCTTATATAGGTGCTGTAAGAGATCGAATCGGGCAACTGGCTGAGCAGGAAAAAGTGCTCGGTATGACCGGCGTTCTTAAACTTGAAGGTGTTCCAGCCGGACGGAATGGTATCGGTGAAGAAGAATGCAAAGTCTTCGGCGACGACATCGACAATTCGTTCCTCGCCGGATTGGCCGCAGCCAAAGAGAAGGGCTGCGATTATGGTCAGTATAAGTGTTCCTGCAGTTATCTGTTTGATGGCGAACCTCCTTGTTATTGGAGGTAGTCTATGCCGGATTGATCACGGCCGCAAGGCTATTGTCGTAAAAGTTGATCTATGAAAAACGCCAGTCGCTCCCCGTTCCTCCGCCAGGGCGGCGTAGAAGCACCTGCAGGCCGGAACGTCCCGCCGGGACTTCCGGTGCTCTTTGTATGCAAGCGAACCCCGGAACTCTCCCCCCGGCAATCGCCGGGCTTGAAATTTCGGGCTACGACTTTTCAAGGGGCTTGAGATGCCGGGTGATTCAGACGGCTACTTGCGGGTTTTGAACCACTCGGCCGGGTCTTCGGCAAACAGGAGACAGGACTTCAACAGGCGGCCGTGCATCTTCTCTTCGTCGATCAGCCACTGATACATCTTCTTGATGCGCGGGTTGCTCGACTCAAGCATCTTTTGCTCGTAGAAGTCCTCGGCGCCATTCTCGAACTCGAGCGCCATCTTGTAGGCCTCGATATCGGAGTCGGTGCTCTTGTAGGTTTCACGGATTTGTGAGAGCTTGTTGTTGAATTCGGCGAGACGGTCCTCGGCGGTACTTTCTTCGACTTCCGGCAGCTGGTCGCTGTCGCCTTCGAGCTCGAGCGACTGATAGAATCTCTCGATCTTCTCGATGTGCTTGTCTTCCTCTTTTGCCAGAAACTCGAACGTCTGCCGGGCCAGGTCGCTGTTGGTCTTCTCGGCGGCTTCCAGGAAAAACTGCCGGCCTTCATGCTCCAGCTTAAGAGCGATGCGCAGCGGTTCGAGGAGTTGTTCAGTCGGTACGCGGTCGTTCATATGGTTATCCGTTCGTTAACAAAGTTAATAGTCCTTACGCCGAAAGAGCATTATGGCGACGGCGTAGATTACGGCAGTGAGGACGAGCGTTGACCAGAGGGGCATCCAGTCAAGGCCAGGACGTCCGGCCGCAACCTCGATCGCCAGGTCACCGATTTCCGATGACTTCGGTGTAATATGATATAACCCTGTTAACAGTATGTCCAGCGCCTTGGATCCAATCCATTCGATAAATGGTTCGCGCAGGCGGAGCAGGTTTTGCAACACCCAGGTGATGAATATAGCCATGAAAGTGACGACCGTTGATCCGGACAGGATGCCGACAAGGGCAACTATGCTGAGCCAGATGGCGAGGCTGATCAGTTCGAAGGCGAGGATCCAGAGCACACCGGCGCCAAAATTGCCGTGGACGGCGTAGACGGCGGCGAGTACCAGACCGCCGGCGACAACGACGGTGCCCCCGTAGATGAGCCAGACGGCGATCAGCTTTTTGGACATCAGGCCAAATCGAGAAAGCGGCTTGGAAAGGTAGAACTCGGCCCGGCCGCGGCTGAACATGTTGGGGAGGATGCCGCAGCATGAGGCGACGGCCAGGAATGTCAGTATCGAGATGAAAGCCGCAAAGACCGACATCATCGGATTGCCAAGGGCTTTATTGAGGTCGGCCATCGACATTTCAGCGTCCTGGCCCGTTTGCATCTGGATATTGGCATCGGAAGTAAGCCCGACAATCAGCAGCAGTATCAGCGTAATGACGCCGAACAGCCAGAGGATGCGCCGCGCCAGCAGTTCA
>CAZJCK010000035.1:0-35093 GCA_964544635.1 uncultured Ignavibacteriales bacterium
GCCGTACCATACGTGAAGTCGCTGCCACTGGTGGCAGTAAATGTGCCCACCCCCTGGGCGCACAGCTCCGGCTTGATGCGACCGTCCGCCGTCGGACCCCGCGACGAAAAGCTGGCGATATCGCCGGCTGCCGTTACTGCTCCCACCGAAATAATGTCAAACGCATCGGCCGGCGCGCCCATCGATGTTGGTGATGGACCACTGTTACCAATCGAGTTGCAGGCCACGATACCGAGCGCCGCCGCCGTGTTGGCCGCCAGGGTAATGGGAGCCGTCAAGCCGTCGTAATCTGCCGCCGTGTACCAGTCGGAGTATGATAGCGACGTCGTCGTTACGTCCGCCCCCAGCGAATCAGCCCATTCCAGGGCAGCAATCCAGTTATCTTCTTCGACGAGTGTCTCCGAGCGAATATCTTCGGTCTTGGCTAAAAGGAAATTGGCACGGAAGGCCGGGCCGTACAACGTGCCATCCTTCTCACCCCCAACGGCGCCCCATATCAGGGTGCCGTGGTTCCAGGCACCGCCCTGATCGATCCCCGGCTCATTGGCGGTGTTGCCGTCGTTGAAGACAAAGTCGTACTCACCCAGAAAGCGGCCGTCGCTGAAATGCCGGGCGAACGCCTCGTGTGACTTGCGAAAGCCGGTATCCATCATGCATATCGTCACCCCTTCACCCTGCAGCCCCTGTTCGTGGGCCGCCGGCACCCCGATCATCGACAGGGCATTGAACGACGAGCCGTAGTTCAGCACATCCGGCTGCATCGACACCTCCGGCACGAAGTCCGGTCGCTGGGGCGAAAACTCAATCGGCTCCCGGCGAAACGTTGCCAGCGGACGGATCTCGCGCACGAACGGCAGGGCGGCGATGTCGTCAAGACGGTCTGTCGGTATCTTCGCCGACATGCCGTTCAGCCACCTGGTCGTACGCCGCAGTTCTGCCCCGGCCGCGATCACCTGGTCGACATATGATTGATTAACCGGCAGATCGACAAACAAGACCTCGTCGGCGCCGGTTTTGGCGCGCCGCGCCATCGCCTTCTCCGGGATGCTTACCGCGGCTGCTCGACTGTCAAACTGGCCTTTGCTCGCCAGCCCCTTGTCAGTGAAGAAGACCCATACGCTGGCGGTGTCGCCGTCCCGCTCACTCAAGAACGATCGCGCCCCCGCCGCCAGGACGGGATTGCTCTTGTCGAGAGTTACGGCATCGGCCGTGACAAAAGACGTGCCCGGCTCCGCCGCGACAAGTGTCGCCCCCGACACAACACAAAGCAGGCAGACAGCACTGAACAGCATGCAGCTTGACAGACGATATGTGGACATTTGAAAGGAACCTCCAGGTTTGCTCTTCTCATCGGCCGATTGGGCAGGTATTTCTACCAGGTAGACGGTGGACCGGCGCCGATTTTCTAATCCGAAAGAACAATCTAATACAAATTTGCCCGATCGCCATTGATATGGGAATTTTCCCACACTTTCGTTGAGTGCTCACACCGGCGCCGGCGCCGGTGTGGCCATTCTTGAGTTACTGTAAGCTGTTGTTTTCTAATCGTTTGGGGAGGCTTTCGGCGGTCCGGGGGAGCCTTAAACCGGCGCAGGGCACAGTCTATGCTTGGTACTACTGCGAATTGTCGGATGAAGCCCCCAGATCGGGGGACAACCAGACTGAATCGCAACTATATGCTGTCAGGATACCTTATGAAGAAGTTTCGACTCAAATCGCAGCACGGTATCACCCTGATCGAACTGATGTCAGCGGTGGTCATCGTCGGTATCGTTGCGGCCATGGCCGCGCCCAGAATGGGCATCGCCTATGAGCGGATGCAACTCCGCAGCAAGAACAAGGAGATCATTTCCACGTTTAAGGTCGCCCGATCCCAGGCGATCACCGACAAGCTGCCGCACGGCCTGAAGATTGACGGTAACGACCGAACCATCACCTACTTCCAGGACCTGATTAACCCCGGGTCGATGACTTTTGAAAGCGGCGATTCGGTCATCAGCATCGATACTCTGCCGTCGATGTTCAACTACCTGGCCACTGATTGCGCTAACAGCACGATTATTTTTGAGCCGAACGGTTCGGCCAGTTTTTCAGGTGGCGGTAATGTCGATGTCATGGGGTATGCCGATCATGCTGTAAGTATTATGAATCTCAATGTGTTAGGCTCGACCGGGAAGGTCCAGGAAACGACCTATTATTACTAAAAGTATCCTAAATCCCCCCCGAACGCCTTCGCCCTTCTGGCGAGGGCGTTTTTCTATTGTGCACAAATTCCCTAAGTATCCGGACCCTCGTCGCCGACAATAGCAGAGTAACCACGGATCGGCCCGCCAAAAGCGTGCCCAAACAGTATCGAGCAGTACCGGCACAAAGTGCAATTTTTGATAAACCGTGTTAAATCGGGATCAGATCTGCCGATACAACCAGAAGACTATATAGAGTAGAAAAAAATCTGGCACATCTTATACGGAAGAGCTGCAGATGTTGTTTTCCAACAGAAGCAAAACCACGGTAGGTCTTGATGTCGGGGCTAATTCGGTCAAGCTGGTCAAACTCGACCACACCAAGGCCGGTTTTTCAGTGTCCGCCATCGGCGTGCGCGAACTTCCTCCCGAAGTCGTCGTCGCCGACGAAATCCGCGACCGCGACGCCCTGATCTTCAATATCCAGTCGCTCATCGATCAGACTGACCCGAAGATCAAGGATGTCGTTGTGTCGATCTCCGGACACGGTGTGATAACCGACCGCTTTACCATCGACAAAAAGACCGGTACCGAGGCAGAGCAGGCGATCCTGTTCGAAACCGAACAGCGCGCCCCGTTTGACGTCGACGACGTCAACCTCGATTACCACGTCATTAACACTGACGATGAAGCGAACAAGATGGACGTGTTGCTGGTCGCGGCCCGCAAGGAGTATCTCGACCAGTACCTGTCGATGATCGAAGACGCCGGTCTCAAGCCGGTGGTGGTCGACGACGACGCCCTCGCTATCTACAACGCCTACGAGTACAACTACGAAATGGACCCGACCCGCACGACCGCCCTGGTCAACATCGGGCACGACGTTACCAACGTCACCTACATCGTCGAGGGACGGTACCATTCGACGCGCGACGTTTCGGCCGGCACCCGCGAGGTATACAACGCCATCCAGAAGGAATTCCGTCTCAATCCCGAGTTGACCAACAAGGCGATCAAAGGGGATATGACCGATTCGATCGACCAGGACATGCTCAAGGCGACGATCATTTCGTCGACCGACGAGATCATCTCCGGCATCGAGCTGGCTTTCTCCTACTTCAAGTCGCAGGCCAAGCGCGACAATGTCGACTGGATCGTCCTCTCGGGCGGCGGAGCCCTCATTCCATACATTCCTGAGTTCCTCCAGTCCAAACTGGGCGTACCCCTGGAAATTGCCAACCCGCTGCGCAACATCGACTACGATCCCGAACTGTTCCAGTACCTGCAGCCGGAAAAAGTTGCGCCCCTGTTGGCTGTTTCCGTCGGCCTGGCGATGCGAAAGGCAAGGTGATGAGCCATGATAGAAATTAATCTACTTCCCAAGCATTACCGCCAGCGGACGCTCAATCTGAGCTTTGGCAAATCCGGCCTCTATATCGTGGCCGGCGCTGCCGCCGTCGTCGTCGTGCTCCTGGGGATCACCTTTTACCAGATGAGCCAGCTGGCCGAACTCGACGAGAACATCCAGCGCGCCAGGCAGCGCGCCCAGATGCTCAAAGACGATATACGGCTGGTCGACGGTCTGCTCGACGTGAAACAGAAGATTACTGATCGCGTCGCCGCCGTCGAACGCCTCGATGCGCATCGCTCGTCGTGGGTACGCATCCTCGAGGATATCGCCCGCACCGTGCCGCAGTTCGTCTGGCTCGGCCACATGTCGGAGAAGGCCGGCGCCACGGCCGCCAACAAGTCCGGCGACAACCAGGCCAACAAGAGCGGCCAGAACGCCAATGCCCAGGCGTCACAGCCACCCAAGGCCGAGGACAATGTTCGCAGCGTCGAATTCGAAGGCTACGCCTTCAGTCTCAACGCCCTGGCCAAACTGATGATTAATATGATGAACAGCGATTACTTCGATGAGGTCGAACTGGTCTCGTCGGACGAAGTCGCCTTTGACGATAGCAAGGCATACAATTTCGTCGTTACCTGCAATCTGCATTACCTGTCCGACGAAGACCTGCGCAAACTGGTGGCGCAGGCGGAAGGCACCAGTGCCACCGATGCCAAGCCGAACACCACGAGTCACCGGAGCCTCAACTAGGATTGTGAGTGAATCATGGATTTGAAGGATTCCAAAACACAAAAACTCGTCCTGGGGGGATTGGCCTTCTTGATCGTGGTCTACTTCTGGTACTCGCGGCTGTTTGCGCCGTATTCCGACCAGTTGGAAGTGAAAGAAACGGAATTCGAAACGATCACGACCAACCTCAAGACCGTCGAGCTGAAAGCCAAATCGCTTGATGCGCTCAAAATGGAGTACGAGCAACTGGTCGACCGGTACAATGAGATCGAGTCGCTCCTGCCCGAGGAAAAACGGATACCCAACTTCCTTGCGCAGCTGCACAACGCCTCATCCCAGACCGGTACCAAGATCAAGCGATTGCACCCTCAGCCGATCAAGTCCGAAAGCTTCTATAATGTAGTGTCGTTCGAGGTCGAACTCACCGGCACCTACCATGACTTCGGCCGCTTCATCAGCTACGTCGCCAACTTCCCGTTCATCACCAACGTTTCCGACGTTGAGATTACGGCGCAGAAACTGGCGATCAGCAAGTCGGCGGCCCAGGTCGAGAAGCTGGAAGACCTGTCCAAACGCAAAGAAACGGTCACCGCCAAGTTTATGCTGTCGACCTACTTTGTGAAAGCAAGCGAACACTTAGCCGAGATCACACTGTAGGAGGTGAGGCAACGATGTTACGAACAGTACTCAGTTTAATCGTAATCGCCGTCCTCGCCGCTCCGTCGGCTTTCTCCGCCGGTGTGACAGGCATTCAACTCGATTACGAGAACAGCAATACGGTGGCGACCATCCAGGTCAGCGGGCCGGTGCAGGTGGCGCACCAGACGGTCGAGGCAAAGGACGGCAAGCCGTTCCGCGTCATCGTCGACCTCGTCGCCTCGGTCCATCAGCTCGGCGCCATGTCGTTCGGCGACCTGCCGCCCTGCCCAATCCAGACGATCCGGACCAGCCAGTACTCGGTTGACCCGGAGCGGGTGGTGCGCATCGTCTTCGATATGAACGGCGAGACGATCTATCGTGTCGACGCCGCCGGCAACCAGGTCAAGGTGTTCTTCCCCGATCCGTCGGGCAAGCCTTTCACCACCTGGACGAGCCGCACGCATGTACCGGCCAAACCGGCAGCGCCGGCTCAGGCTAAACCGGCCACGGTGGCCCGGGCGGAGCAGCCGAAGGCTGAGAAGCCAAACGCCGCCGGTACGAACAAGAAGATCGAGCAGGATCGCCAGGCCTCGTTGACGGCTGCCGACCCGGCGCCAAAGCAGGCCGCCAAGCCAAAGGCCGAACCTCAGGCTCAGCCAAAGGTAGCAGCCGCGCCGCAGCCGCAGACAACGAAGTCGGCCACGGTGCAACTGAAGCCTGGTCAGGTGTATGGGCCGACGGCTCATCCGGAGGTGCTTGCCGAAGTGCGCAAGGAGGAAGCGCGCAAACAGGCCGAGGCCGCCCGCTATGCCGAATTGGCTAAGGCCCAGGCAAAGACCACCGCTGCTCCCGAGAAGCCGCAGCCGACCCCGGCTCCGGCCCAGGTTCAGCCGAAACCGGCCGAACAGCCCAGGACTCTTGCCACCACTCAGCAGCCGGCCCCGAAGCAGGAACCGGATGCCCCGGAAACCTCGCGTTTCCGCCGCACCCCGGCTCGCTCCAAGCAGATTGCCGGCACCATGGTGGTCGAGTTCCCGAAGCGGCTGACCATTAAATACGGCGCCGGTCGGGACCGCGATCCGTTCGAAACGCTCATTAACGATTCGAAGACATACGACGGCCCGGTGCACGAACGCGTGCCCAACGTCGAAGCGCTCCGGCTCGTGGGTGTCATCGAATCGCCGGATCCGGGTAACCGGGCATTGTTCCAGGACAAGGACGGCTATGGTTATATCCTGAAATCGGGCGACAAGGTCGAACGCGGCGTTGTCCTCCGGGTCGAAGCCGACCGAGTCTACTTCCAGATATTTGAATACGGCTGGAGCCGAACGGTCGCGCTCCGCCTCGACTCTGAATAAGTGAAAGGCAGGTAATACCAAGATGTTGTGGAAAATCGGCAAACGACAGTTGCTCGCCCTGAGCCTGTTGGCACTGCTCGTCATACCCATGACGGCATTGGTCGCCAACGACAACGCCGGCACGCAGGAGCCGATTGAAAACCTGCAGTTTCAGTCGGCCGACATTCGCTCGGTGCTGACCTTCCTGGCTGATTATGGCGGCGTCAATGTCGTCATCGCCCCGGAAGTCGAGGGGACCGTGACCATCAAGCTCGCCGATGTCCAGTGGCGCTCCGCGATGGAGATCATCGCCCGGACCTACGGGCTGGAAATCGTCGATGAAGAGAGCGGGTACGTCCGCGTGCTCACCGCGGAAAACTTCCGCAAAGAGCAAAGCGAAATGGAAAAACACAAGAAAGAGCAGCGTGAGCTGGTCGAACTTGTGACACGGATTGTCAAGATCGCCAATTCGGCCGCCGAGGATCTGGTCGCCGCCGTCGAATCGCTCCTGAGCGCTCGCGGTAAGGTCTCGGCCGACAAGCAGTCGAACTCGCTGATCATTCAAGACGTACCGTCCAATATCCCGGTTGTCATTGATTTCATCTCACAACTCGACCAGCCGGCCCAGCAGATCAAAATCTCGACCCAGCTGCTCGAAATCTTCAACAGCGACCTTACCGAACTCGGTGTCGACTGGTCGGTCGAAGGTACCTACACTACCGAGTCCGGCCTCGCCTATCCGCAACGTGGCGAAGTCAACGCCGACAACGTGACCGACGCCATCGGTCGTTATTCCGTCACCGCCCTCCAGAAGGGCTGGTCGGCAACGGCGGTTGTCGAGGCCATTGTCAGGACGGGTAAGGGACGTATCGTGGCACACCCCGAGATCACCACCGTTGATAACCGGGAAGCCAAGATCCAGATGGGGCAGAAGGTGCCGATCAAGAAGTTCGACGAAGCCGGTAACGTCGTCATCGAATTCGAAGAAGTCGGTACCATCCTGCGGGTTACCCCGCACATCACCGCCGAAAATCGGATCCTCATGCACCTGATCCCGGAGCGGTCAACCTACGAGTTCGATCCGAACGGTGTTATCATTAACACCAGCAACGCCGAGACCAACGTGATCGTCAACAACGGCCAGACTGCCGTCATCGGTGGCCTGACCACCGAGGACGAAGTCGACACCGAGGTCGGCGTGCCGATCCTCAAGGATATCCCGCTGCTCGGCCGGCTGTTCAAGTACACCAATTCGCGTACGGAAACGCGCGATCTGGTGATCTTCGTGACGCCGACGGTGGTCGAGGAGAAACTTGCCCAGACCGACACCCCGTAATCCGGCTACCATGCATGTTGCGATATTCAGGCCCGGCCATCAAATGATGGACGGGCCTTTTTTGTCTCTAAAACTCCTCTGGATGTGGCCGATAATAACAGTAGAGCAGAGGTCTAAATTCAGATTGAATAAACAGCAGTCTTCACAAAATACAGGAGTGATTATGCGTACGCCGAAAAACTTCGGATGGCTCGCCGTATCCCTGCTTATGCTGGGCGCGGCCGCATTTGTCATGTCGGGCTGCAGCTCGACAACCAATTCCGACTCTCCCGCGACCGATGGTGGCGGCGGTGGTGGCGGTACCTCCGGCGTGAGTGTCACCGTCGGCCAGACAACTATCACGACCGGCGCTACGACGCTTGTCGAAGCCGTGTTGGTCGAAGAAGGTTCCCCGGTCTCCGCCATGGAGATTCACTTCACCGTCGAACCCGCCTCAGCCGGTTCCTTCTCCCGCAGCTACGACACGACCAGCAGCGACGGTACGGCGACCACGATTTTCACTGCTTCCGGCGCCGAGTCGGTAGCCACGATTCGCGCCACCGTGTCGTCCACCAACCAGGTGGCGACAGCCGGCGTGCAGATCAATGAATTCTCAACCGGCGGCGACGCCACCATCAATATTTCGCTAACCCCGACCATGCTGCTGGCCAACGGCGAAGATACCGCCACCGGTACGGTGTCGGTGTACGATGCCGCCGGCAACCCGGCGCCCGACTCTACGCTGATCATCCTGATCGCCGGAGAACGCTTCAACGACCTCGACACCAACGGTTTCTTCACGCCGGGCTACGACGACCTCGATGCCGAGCATATTGAGAACGGTGTCTGGGATCCGCTGGGTAATATCCCGACGACCATATACGTGACCGGCGGCAACGGCACGGCCCAGTTTACTTATGTCAGCGGTACCTACGCCGCCACCTCGTACATCCGTGCCACCGTCAACCGCAAAGGCTACCTGGGCTGGGCGGAAGTGCCGGTACTCCTGAGGCCGTCGACCGAAATTGCGTCGATTTATCTCTGGACTGATACCACCAATCTCGTTGTCCGCGCCACCGGCGGCATTGAAACCGCCAACCTGTATGCCCGGGGCTATGACGTCAACGGCAACCCGGTACAGGAGAACATCCCGATTACCTTCAGTATCCTCGACAGCCCGGGTGGCGGCGAGCATCTTGGCGACGGCGCTACGCCGACCAAGACGGTCAGCACCAACGGCCAGGGTGTGGCGACGATGCCGATTTCGTCGGGTACCGTTTCCGGTACGATGCGTATCCGCGCCACTGCCGACACCGTTATTTCAAATGCCACCCAGCTGATGGTGTCCGCCGGTCCGCCGCACGACATTACCGTCGGCGTCGACACCTGTAACATCATGGCTCTCGGCATAGTGAATGCCGAAAACCACATCGTCGCCATCGTGTCCGACATCTACAATAACCCGGTCACCGATATGACCGCGGTCTATTTCACCTGTGACGAAGGTGTGGTCAAGTCTCACGAAGATCGTACCCGTGACCTCGAGGGTCGCGTCGAGACTTTCTGGATGTCGGCACCCGAGGATACTGACGACGGTCTCGTCTGGGTCTATGCCGAGACCGCCGGCGGCACGGTCCGCGATTCGACCGCCTTCTACAATAGCTGGTTCCCCGTCACTCTCAACGTGCTGTCGGCTCCGGCCTCTATCGAGGCCGCCAGCGGCGCTGAAGCTTACCTTTATTTGGAGGCGCTCGACGTGAACGGCAATCCGGTGATCAACGGTACCGGGGTCAAAGCCGAAGGCTCGTTCCTCGACGTTGAGAACGGCAGCTTCAGTGATGGATGTAGCGGTGCTACCGCGCGCCTCAAGATCACTTCGACTGTGCTGTCGCGCGACTACTCGATGGTCGGTACCACCGATGACGGCATCGGCGCTATCGATAATGTCTTCTGCTACACCTCAAGCGGTGCGTCCGTAACCGTACCGATTCCGCTGGCCACCGGCCAGGCGTATTCGAAGGGTTCCGAGATTGACGGCGAAGTGTCGCTCAGTTACAGCCAGCAGACGACCTACTGGGTCTACATCCGCGACCGCGCCGGCAACCCCCTGGGCAATCACGCGCTCAACGTCACCGCCACCGGCGGCACCGTGACCGGCGCCTCGCCGACCACCAACTCCTACGGTGAAGCCACCTTCTCGTTCACGGCCCCCGATTCCACGTGGGTCGCGAACAACTCCAGCAAGGTGACGGTGAAGGTCGTCGATACCGACCCGCGAGGCCTCATCACGCTTTCGGAATCGGTCTCGATTACCGAATAGTTGAAAAGCAGGACACGGGATTGCAAGATCCCTTGATGCACTTCCTGACCGCCGGGCCTCGTGCCCGGCGGTTCTCTTTTTGCCTAAATACACATCTGAATCTATCGCCATCATCTACCTTTCTGCCCGAATGCGGTTGCGCAACGACCGTTCCTCTTTACATCTTATAATATGGCCGTAACAATGCCAGCACAGACCCGGACCGGCGCCAGTCTCTACCAGGCGTTTGCCGAAACAGCCCGTCGCCGCGGCGATACGGTCGCCCTGCGCGGCGAAGGTGGTCAGGGGAAAGAGTACACCTACCGCCGCATGCTGGCCGAGGTTGATCGTCTCAGCCAACGTCTCCGCGCTGCCGGCGTCGTCCGTGACGGCCACTCCGAAGTCGGCCTGCTGGCCGAGAACCGGCCCGAATGGCCGATCGTATACCTGGCTATCCTGGCGGCAGGCGGTACAGTTGTGCCGATTGATATCAACCTCCGGCCATCTGAGATAAGCTATGTCATCGGCCACGCCAAAATCGAAACGCTGTTTACGTCGGGACGGGGGGAGGAGTTGATCGCCGATATCGGTCACCAGTTTACCTGGTATTCCTTCGACCGCGCCGATCGACGGAACTGGCAGCTGAACGATGTCGACGATGCCGATGACGGTCAATCGGTCGAACCGGCCGAGGTGGCGGCGCTCATCTACACTTCCGGCACCACCGGTATGCCCAAAGCGGTGCAGTTGACGCACCGCAATATTCTTTCAAACATCGAAGGCATCCGAGAGGCAATCGAGATCCGTGAGGACGATGTCTTCCTGTCGCTGTTACCGCTGCACCATACCTTCGAGGCAACCGTCGGCTTCCTGTTGCCGATAACCGTTGGCGCCCAGATCGTCTACGCCCGTTCATACAAATCCAAAGACGTGATCGAGGATATCAAGCGGAACCAGGCGACTGTCATGTGTGGCGTGCCGCTGTTGTACGAGAAGATGGCGCACTCGATCCAACGCGGCATCGAGGCCGCCCCCCTGACCAAGCGCACCGTCGTCAAAGTGCTCAAGACCGCTTCGGCGGTCAGCTGGAAGGCGGGAGTGAAGATCGGACGTCCACTCTTTCGCAGCCTGAGGCAGAAAGCCGGTATGGATTCGCTGCGAATATTCGTCTCCGGCGGCGCCGCCCTGCCGCCCCATATAGCCGCTTTCTACTGCTACCTCGGCTTTCGCTTCTTCCAGGGGTACGGCATGACCGAGGCCTCACCGGTTATCTCAACCAACCGTCCCAACAATATCATCTTCGGCTCAGTCGGTCCACCCCTGCCCAACCTCGAGGTCAAAATACACGAGCCAAACGAGCAGGGGATAGGCGAAATAATCGTCAAGGGCGAATCGATAACCCCCGGCTACCGCGACAATCCCGAAGAGACCGAACGGCTGATTCGCGACGGCTGGTTGTTTACCGGCGACCTTGGACGGCTTGAGCGCGGCCATCTCTGGATCACCGGCCGCGCCAAAAACCTCATCATTTCGGCCGCCGGGAAAAACATCTACCCCGAAGAGATCGAAGAGAAACTCATCGGCCTGACCGACCTGATCTCCGAGGTGGTCGTATTCGGACGGAGCCGCAAGGGCAAGCAGGGGGAAGAGGTCTGTGCCCTTATTGTCCCGGACATGGAACACCTTGCGGCGGATTATGACATCAACCCGGATAATCCCGACAACGATAAGATCCGCTCTGTCATTGGCGAAATTGTCAAAAACCTCAATGACCATATCGCCGACTACAAACGGATCTCGTCGTTCGATGTACAAGTTCAGGAATTGGAAAAGACGTCAACGAAGAAAGTAAAGCGCTATAAATATAAGTAGCCATAGCTGCTAACATGGTAGATACTCAGGAAATCAAACTCTCAACTTCGGGGCCGGGCGACATCATTGACCTGACCGACCAGCTCCGTACTGCCGTCCAAAGAGCCGGCCTCAATGCCGGTACCGTGACAGCCTTCGTCCCCGGCTCCACGGCCGGAATCACCACCATCGAATATGAGCCGGGACTGTTAAAGGATGTCCCCGAGCTGATGGAGAAGCTGGTACCTTCAAACCGCAGCTACCAGCACGACGAAACGTGGGGTGACGGCAACGGTTTTTCGCACCTCCGTTCGGCCATGATTGGGCCCGACATCACCGTACCGTTTACGGCCGGCAAACTGCTGTTGGGTACCTGGCAGCAGGTCGTCTTCCTGGAGTTCGACAACCGGCCGCGGGACCGACGAGTAATCGTCCAGATCATCGGAGAGTAATGAAGCGATGGGCATATCGACTCGAGATCAGATTCAACTTTCGTTTGCGCCCATAAGCTGGGTTGACGGTCGGGTGCGCTGGCTCGACCAGACCGCCCTGCCGACTGAAGAAAACTACCGCGAAACCGACAATTTTGAGGATATCGTTGGCGCTATCAAGCGGCTGGAAGTGCGCGGCGCCCCGCTTATCGGTATTGCCGGCGCCTACGCCATTGCCCTGGCCGCCCAAAGCGAAATCGACGACGACAGCTTCCGGCGTGCCGCCAGGATGATCCGGGAGGCCCGCCCGACGGCGGTTAACCTTGCCTGGGCAGTCGACCGGGTTATGAAGAGAATCGACGGTCTATCCGATGATGAGCGGAGCGCCACCGCTCTTGGTGAAGCGCGAAGCATCCACGACGAGGACAAAGAGCTCTGCCGCAAGATAGGCGCCTTCGGCGACGTCCTGATCCCCGATGGCGCCACTGTCCTGACCCACTGCAACACCGGTGCACTCGCCACCGGTGGCATCGGCACCGCTGCCGCCGCACTCTATACGGCTCACCATGGCGGCAAACAGATCAAGGTGTATGCCGACGAAACCCGACCCCTTCTGCAGGGCGCCCGCCTGACCACCTGGGAGCTTCAGAAAGAGGGGATCGACGTTACGCTGATTACCGACTCGATGGCCGGAAGCCTGATGTGCCAGGAAAAGATCGACTGTGTTATCGTCGGCGCCGACCGAATTGCCAAAAACGGCGACGTTGCCAATAAGATCGGCACCTACAGCCTGGCCGTGCTGGCCAAACATCACGACATACCGTTCTATGTTGCCGCGCCCTATTCGACCTTCGACGACAGCATTGCTGCCGGCGACGATATCGCCATCGAGGAACGGGCGGCTGCCGAGGTGTCTGAGGGGTTTGGACGGCGTACCGCTCCGGAGGTGGTGAAAGTCTACAATCCGGCCTTCGACATCACGCCGCGAGATCTGGTCAGTAAGTATATCAGTGACAAAGGGGTAACCGACGGCGGCCGAAGTTGAGATTGCAGTCCGGCCGGATACCGTCCGATATTATCAGTGAGGAAGGATCGGCGGGTCCACCCGCTCTTATACCGATATGGCCCAATCGAAACGTCAGAAAAAAGCAATAGCGGCGCTCAATCTCGACCTGTTTGAACCGGAGAACCTGACTCCGCCCGCCCCGGCGACCATGCACACCCGCCTGGCCGAGGAGGTCCATAAGGTGAGGCAGGCAAAGTCCGAGGCGCCGGTTGTCTCTATCGACCTTGACCCGGTCATTGAGAAGGGGAGTCTGCCCACTGTCGATCAGCTCTACCGCCTGTTTGACCGCTACAATTGGCTGTACTTCGACGGTAAGCTGCCGAAAGTCCGGATCGAGTACTCTAACAGGATGCTGGCCGCCGGCGCCTTCTATCTTAAAGAGAAGCTCATTAAGATCGGGCGGAAATACCACGAAGTCTTTCCTGATGATATTACCGACACTCTCAAGCACGAGATGATCCACATCATCCACTTCCGCCACGACGCCGCCTTCAAGCGCGTGGCCAAACGGATTGGTGCCAGCGTCAAAGCGCAGTATCACCCCACCCTGCGACGCCCGGCTCGCTATATCTATGAATGCCCCGGTTGTAGAATGGAATACCCGCGACAGAAGCGTATCCGCATGGCCTCATGCGGCAAGTGCTCCTATCGCGGGAAATTTGATCGCCGTTTCAAGCTTCGGCTGAAAGCCTCGGCTGCATCAAGAAATCAGCCCTGAGTCGCTTTTTCCGATGCTTCCCGGCGAATTTCCGCCAACTCTTCATCGGGCAGATTCTTCAGCAGTTCATTGATCAGCGGTGTGCAGCTGACCAGCGCCTGCAGGTTGCCGCCGGCCGTGAAGTACCTGATCAGGCGGAGCAGGACGATCTGCGGATTGCCCATGCAACTGACTATGTGGCCGTCCCGCGATACCCCCAGGCCGGCCTTTTTTGCCTGCTCCATCGCCATCTCGGTACCAACCAGGTCGGCCTGTTTCTGGACCGCCTGTTCAAAAAGTGTCAGGTATGTCTCCATCGTCAACTCTCCTCGTCTTCAATTCTTTCGTTACTTCATGTATCGGACAAATCGGCCGCCATCTGAATTTGACCGAGAGATGAGGGAACATTGACCTTTCTTATGCACTTATTACACTCTGTAACGACTGTTAACGGACAAAGAGAGTGCAATAAGAGGAGTGACTTACGTATGCCGAGAATAAATGAACCGGCCCCCGATTTCACCTGCGACGCCTATCACAAGGACGACATCGTAAAGGTCAGCCTGTCCGACTACAAGGGTAAGTGGGTTGTGCTGGTCTTCTACCCGGCCGACTTCACCTTCGTCTGCCCGACCGAGCTGGGCGAGCTGGCCGCGAACTATGCGAAATTCCAGGAGCTTGGTGTCGAGGTTCTCTGTGCCTCGACCGACACCGCGTTCTGTCACAAGGCCTGGCACGACAGCTCGGAAACGATCCAGAAGATCGAGTTTCCCATGCTCGCCGACCCGACCGGGAAGATCTCCCGTGACTACGGTGTGATGATCGAGCAGGAAGGCCTGGCCCTTCGCGGCACCTTCATCATCGATCCCGACGGTGCGCTGAAGTCGTACGAAGTGAACGACAACTCGATCGGCCGTTCATCGGACGAACTGATTCGCAAAATTCAGGCCGCCCAGTTCGTGCGCGAGCACGGGGGAGAGGTTTGCCCCGCCTCCTGGAAGCCGGGCAGCAAGACCCTCAAGCCGGGCATGGACCTGGTCGGCAAGATATAGGGTACGACTAAGGTCGAAACAACAACGCCCTGCTCATGCGAGCGGGGCGTTGGTCTGTTACCGAAACCCATACCGGCTATCAGGGACGAGAGTCTGCAGAACATGAACTGAAGCATCGACCGACTTATTTGTTGCCCTCGCCGCTGTCGGCTCAATCCAGTGAATGTGCCCGATCTTCAGCCGTTTCAATTACTTACGCCGGGACGGTGAGGCTGGACGATCTGTTCATTTTTTCCGATAACGCCTTGACAAGCCAAAACTTCCGCCTATATTAGTTGGCTCTGTACGTTGGGAAATAACGCACACTTAAGAAGATACAGGATATGAGAACATTCATACCCAAAATTGACCCGAACAAGAAGAGCTGGTGGGTTATCGACGTTGAAAACAAGATCCTCGGCCGGGCGGCGGTCCGGGCAGCGACTGTCCTGCGTGGCAAGCATCGCCCCACTTTCACGCCGCACCTCGACGCCGGCGATCATGTCATTATTGTCAACGCTGATAAGGTCCGGGTGACCGGCGCCAACAAGCCGATCCAAATGGCCTACTACCGGTATTCCGGTTATCCCGGCGGCCTGAAGAAGACCACGCTGGCCCAAAAGCTTCAGAAGAAGCCCGAGGACGCGATCTACATGGCTGTCAAGCGGATGATGCCGAAGAATCGGCTCGGCCGCAAAATGATCAAGAAGCTGCACGTTTACTCAGGTCCGGAGCATCCGCACCAGGCCCAGCAGCCCAAAGAAATGAAACTGTAGGAAGACACGAACGCAGTATGGACAAGCAGAAAACCGGCGCCACCGGCCGCCGCAAAGAATCTACCGCTCGTGCCGTAGTCACACCCGGTTCCGGCAACTTTACCGTCAACGGTAAGCCGGCTCTCGAGTACCTGACCCGCGAAACGCTGGTAAATCACGCCCGCGAGGCCCTGACGCTCACCGAGCAGGTCGAACGGTTTGATGTGATGTGCAAAGCGCGCGGCGGCGGCGTCGCCGGGCAGGCCGGCGCTATCCGTCTGGCCGTGGCTCGTGCCTTGTGCGATATCGATCCCGACATGCGGCCGATTTTGCGCAAGCACGACATTCTAACCCGCGACCCGCGTGAAGTGGAGCGGAAGAAGTACGGTCAGCCGAAGGCGCGCAAACGCTTCCAGTACTCGAAGCGCTAAGACAACCATTCCACGCCTGGCGTGGAAAATAAAACAGTCCCGGCGGATCTGTTCGAGTGTGCCCGATCGGGTAACGAACGGAGTCGATGCCGGGACAACGATAAACACATTCTATCCAAAGGGACAAACATGTTGTCACCTCAGGTAAAACAGTTGCTCGAAGCCGGCGTGCATTTCGGGCACCAGACGCGGCGCTGGAACCCCAAGATGAAGCCGTTCATCTTCGCCGCCCGCAACGGCATCTATATCATCGATCTCCAGAAGACGGTCAATGCGCTCGACCAGGCCAAGCTGAAAGTCCGCGAAGTCGTCCAGCGTGGCCGCCCGATCCTCTTCGTCGGAACCAAGAAACAGGCCAAGGAAGTGATCAATGTCGAGGCTCCGCGTTGCGGCGCCTTCCATGTCACCGAGCGCTGGCTCGGCGGTATGCTGACCAACTTCAACACCATCCGTCAGTCGATCAAAAGACTCAAAGATATCGAGAAGATGGTTCAGGACGGTTCCATTGAGAAGTATACCAAGAAAGAGCGCGGCCGCATTATGACCCAGGCCGAGAAGCTCAACCGTGTCTTCTCCGGCATTAAAGATATGAACTCGCTACCCGGCCTGGTGATCGTGGTCGACGCCAAGAAAGAGCACATCGCGGTCAACGAGGCCAACCGCCTCGGTATCCCGATCATCGGTATTGTCGACACCAACGCCGACCCCGACCCGATCGACTTCCCGATCGCCGGCAACGACGACGCCATTAAGTCGATCCGCGTTTTGCTCAAGGGACTGATCGAGGCCGCCATCGAAGCCAACCAGAGTATCTCGCAGGAGATGCTCGAGGCGGCCGCCGAGGCCGATCGCAAGGCGCCGACGACCACCTACTCGACGTCGGAAGATGAGCAGGAATCATCCAGTCCCGAAGTGAAGACGGAAGAGAAACCGAAAGCTGAATAAGTAGAGCGTTTGCAATAGATACAGGATCACTACCGATGGAAATAACTGCCCAAATGGTTAAAGAGCTTCGGGAAAAAACCGGAGCCGGCATGATGGACTGCAAGAAGGCGCTGGCCGAGGCCGGCGGTGATACCGACAAGGCAGAAACTGTCCTGCGCGAAAAAGGTATCGCCAAGGCCGCCTCAAAAGAAGGCCGCGCCACCAAGGAAGGCATCATCGCCACCTACGTCCACCCCGGCGACAAGCTCGGCGTAATGGTCGAGATCAACTGCGAAACCGACTTTGTCGCCCGTACCGACCAGTTCAAGGAGTTTGCCCGCGATATCGCCATGCACGTTGCCGCCATCAACCCGGTATGCGTGTCGCGCGAAGAGGTCGACCAGAACCTGATCGAAAAAGAACGCGAAATTTACCGCAACCAGGCGCTCAAGGACGGTAAGCCGGAGAACATCGTCGACAAGATCGTTGACGGTCGCATCGACAAGTACTACTCCGAGATCGTCCTGCTGGAGCAGCCGTTTGTAAAGGATGGCGACAAGACGGTGGAAGAAATCGTCAAGGAAACGGTCGCATCGCTCGGCGAAAACATGCAGATCAAGCGGTTCGCACGCTTTCGCCTGGGAGAATAACGTATCATGGATTCAGACCCCCAGCCAGCGGCACCGGCTCATAAACGTATCCTGATCAAACTCTCCGGTGAGGCCCTCATGGGCGACCGGGAGTTCGGGATCGACTCCAAAACCGTCGTCAAAATCTGCGAACAGATCAAAGCTATTCGCGATCTTGGAGTTGAAGTCGGTATAGTCGTTGGCGGGGGTAATATTTTTCGGGGGCTGCGCGCCTCCGAGCGCGGCATGGACCGGGTCGTCGCCGACAACATGGGCATGCTCGCTACCGTCATGAACTCACTCGCCATGATGGACACCCTCGAACAGATGGGCTGCTACACCCGCGTCATGTCGGCGGTGCGCATCGAAGCCTTCTGCGAGATTTACATCCGACGTCGCGCTATCCGTCACATGGAAAAGGGCCGCCTCGTCATCTTTGCGGCCGGACTCGGCAACCCCTACTTTTCAACCGATACCGCCGCCTCGCTGCGCGCCATGGAGATCGGCGCCGAACTGCTGATCAAGGCGACCAATGTCGACGGTGTCTATTCGGCTGATCCCAAGAAGGTCGCCGATGCCGAGTTCTTTCCACGTTTGAGTTACATGGATGTGTTGACCAGGAACCTCCGTGTCATCGATTCAACGGCCGTGTCGCTGTTGAAGGACTACAAGATCCCCCTGCGTGTCATCGACCTGAACAAGGACGGCAACCTGATGCGGGTGATCACCGGAGAGGATGTCGGCACCCTCATCACATAGCCAATTTGATTTTCTTGCCATAGGAGGAAGGGAAGATGTTAGACGCGCTGTACAAAGAAGTTCGTGAGCATATGGACAAGTCGGTTGACGCCATCAAACGCGAGTTTGCCTCAGTGCGCACCGGGAAAGCATCACCTCACCTGCTCGATACCGTGGTCGTCGAAGCCTACGGTACCACCATGCCGCTCAACCAGGTGGCGACTGTGAGTGCACCCGAACCGCGACTCATCGTGGTGCAGGCGTTCGACAAGTCGACCGTCGGCGATATCATCAAGGGGATCCAGAAAGCCGACCTCGGCCTGAACCCGTCGGCCGACGGCGCACTGATACGTATCCCCATCCCGGCGCTCAACGAGGAACGTCGCAAAGAACTGGTCCGCCACTGCAAGAATATCGCGGAGGAAGGGCGCATCGCCTGTCGCAATATCCGTCGCGACGCCAACGATCGGGTCAAAGCGATGCAGAAGGAGTCCGAGATCTCGGAGGACCAGGAGAAGGATGCTCACGACGAGATCCAGAAGATTACCGACGATCACACCAAAAAAATCGACGACTTGCTGGCGAAGAAGGAAGAAGAAGTTATGGAGGTGTAGACCTCCCTGTCCGGTCGGCTTTTTTCAGTATCTGGCGGGCGACGCTCCTGTAGCGCCGCCCGTTTTTTTTGTGTGCGCTGCGGAACCATTGCCCCGCAGAGCAGTCTCCTCTTCCGTAGGGCAGCCTCAGCCTTGTGAGGCTGCCATGTTGCTCGACGAAGCTCCGTCTGCCCCATCTGATTCTCTTTGCATAGATACACTGATCAACATTCATTTTGATCAGGTGGAGCAATTCCGTACATACCCCTGCCGCGAGCGAGGGGGGCGGCAAGAAGGATGAGAAGAATGCAGTTTGGGCGCAGGTGCTCAGGATAACAGCCAAGAGAAAACGGTAAGCCCATCGATTGGACAGATTCGTCCAGATGATGGAATAGTCGGGGTTGTACCGCATGGCCAACTGGCCAACCTGTCAGGTTCACGAGGAACCTGACCTACGATAAATCGTCTTACGCCGGATACTGCCCCGTAATGTAGTTCTTCAAGTACCGGTTCTCGACTTCGATCGAATCCATCGTCATCTTCACGACATCACCAACCGATACCAACCCAACCAGCCTGTCGCCGTCCATAATCGGAATGTGACGGATCCGGTTGTGCGTCATCAACGAACCGATATACCGCAGGTCGTCGTGTTCAACGCCGATGATGACATCAGTCGTCATCAGGTCGCCGCACGTCATCCATGCGAAATTCCCCGTATTCTGATGAATCGCCAGGAAGATATCTTTATCCGAGATGATCCCGACCAGCCGCTCCTCTTCATCGAGCACCGGCAGGCAGGAGATCTGGTTTTCGATCAGCACCTTCATCGCCTGAGTGATACCGGTACCGGTAGTGGTGGTGATCACGCCGCGATCTTTCTGTTTGAGTACGTCGAATACACGCATAGTTCTACCTCCTTGACAAGGCGCCGCAAAATTCAGATACAAAACAACCCGCCGCTCCGTGCCGGGCAGTAGCAATTGATTGATTACGTCGTGTGGTGTGGCAGTTCACGGCCGAATGAGCCGCAGCCAAATTGGGTCATTGCTGTATAAGGAAGAGACATGAGACGATCAAAAAAATACGATAAAATGAGCCCAATTTGGCCTATCTTCCTGCTGCTGGTCTTCTTAGCCGCCTCGATCGGCGCTGCCCAGGAGTTCAGTGACGACGATGATCCGGTCTTGGATTACTATGTCGAGCAGGCCGACCACGCCTTCGAAAGCCGCCATCCGCAGACCCAGGGGATAAGCTATTCCTATCGCGCCACTACCCGTTACCGGGCGGTCGACGCCAACGGTACCCCGACAACGGTCGATTCCGGCATCGTCGATTACTGGTACAGCTTCGGCGAACTCGATTCGAGCCGGGTGGTCAAGCCGGCCGAGCGGGCCGAGACGGTGCTGAGCTGGGAGATCCCCAATGTCTTCGACAGCAGCTACCAGTATTATTTCTTCCCCAACGATCCGGGGCAGGGCGATCTGGCGATCGGCTTCGAGACGCCCGACGCCGAGGATCCACGGCCGATCGGTTTTGCCAACATCGACCGCAATTACTTCTGGCTGACCGGCCTGCATTTGTCCTATGCCAATATCCCGAATTACAAGCGCCTCACCAAATCGTACAGCTTCACCCAGGTGCAGGGCGTCTTCTTCCCCGATACGGTGGTGGAGCAGGGGGCCAAACTGGGCTTTTTCCAGACTGAAAATTATCGCATCGAAACGGTGCTGTCGGATATAACCGTCGATCTCTAAAACTCGTTTGACCTTGCCAATCGGGGCACAGGTCTATACACTAAACTCGCTATGGCCAGCACTGCCCAACAATTGAAAGACCATATCCAGTCTACACCGACCCCCGTACCGGTGCATATCGCCATTATCATGGACGGTAACGGTCGCTGGGCCGCCCAGCGCGGCAAACCGCGCAATGCGGGCCACGAGGCCGGGGTGGCGGCGGTGAAAGAAGTCGTCAAGGCGGCCGGTGAGATCGGCGTGAAGTACCTCACGCTCTATTCCTTCTCGGTCGACAACTGGAAACGCCCCAAATCCGAGGTGGCGGCGCTCATGTCGCTTTTGGCCCGCACCACCCTGCGCGAGCTTGACGAATTGATGCATAACGACGTTAAGCTGATCACCACCGGACGTATCAACGGTCTGCCAAAATCACGTCAGAAAGTGCTGGCCAAGGCGGTCGAGAAGACGCGCGACAACCGCGGTCTGGTGCTCAACCTCGCACTCAACTACGGCGGACGTACCGAGATCCTCGATGCCGTCCGCGCTATCGCCAACGCCGTGAAAGCCGGTGTCCTCGACATTCAGGATATCAACGAAGAGCTGTTCTCCGGTTTTCTCTATACCGCCGACCTGCCCGATCCCGATCTCCTGATCCGCACCTCCGGTGAAATGCGCATCTCCAATTTTCTTTTGTGGCAGACCAGCTATACCGAAATGCACGTGGTCGATATGTTCTGGCCGGACTTCGGTCGCAGCGCGTTATTCGAGGCGATCCTCGAGTATCAACGTCGCGAGCGACGGTTCGGTGGTTTGAAGGAACCGGCGGCGGCGCATGGATCGTAACCTGCTGGCCAGAATTGCGGTCGCTGCGGCGGCCATTCCGATCATCCTCTGGATCGCTTACCAGGGCGGTGACTGGCTTTTGGGCATGGTCGGCATCTTCGCCGTTCTGGCCATGTGGGAATACCTCAAGGCCGAACAGATTTCTTTCAGCCATCCGATAGCCTGGTTCGCCATCGCCCTGGTTGTCATTTCGGTTCTCGCCGAACGGTTCGGCGGCCCCGACCGTGTCCGCCCCGCCCCGCATGCCGACCAGATCCGACTGACCGTCCTGATCGGATTCTTCCTGGCCACCTCGCTGTCGTACGCTGTCGGGCGACGGCAGCCATCACAACTCTTTGCAACCACGACGCGCCTGTTCTGGGGTGTCGCCTACATCGCGCTGCTCTATCCTTTCGTCTACAAAGTCGGTGCAGCCTCAGGTGCACTCCCCGGCGGCGATCTTCTTTTAATGCTGTTCGCCATTCTCTGGCTGGGCGATACCGCTGCCATGGGTATCGGTGCCTGGCTGGGCACACACCAACTGGCGCCGACTGTTTCACCGAACAAAACGATCGAGGGCCTGATCGGCGGCCTGGTCGGCGCACTCATTGCCGGCCTGGCGATCTGGTGGTGGCGGTTTGCCGAGGCGGAGTGGATGACGTTTGTCGACGCCATCATCCTCGCCCTCGGCTGCTCCCTGGTCGGGCAACTGGGCGATCTGGTCGAATCGATGTGGAAACGTTCGCGGGGCATCAAGGATTCGTCGTCGATCATCCCCGGTCACGGGGGCGTGCTCGATCGCTTCGATTCGCTTTTGTTCGCCGCGCCGTTTATGTACGGATACGTGAGGCTCATAATACTCTAACTCGATAGGTGTAGTCCCGTGAAACTGCTCGACTGGTTGTTTGCGGCACGGCCGATGCTCCACCTGCCGGTCTGGTCGATTTATCTCGTCAGCCTGCACTACCACCTCCGGTTGTCGGGGGAAAGTTTCCGGCTCTCCGATATCGGCATGCTCGGTTGCCTGACCCTCATTACCGCCGGCGCGTACTTCGTCAACCAGATCTACGACCTCGAAACCGATCGCATCAACAACAAGCTCGGTTTCATCGACAGCGACAAGCTGACGGTTGCGCAACTGACCATCGCCTGGCTCATCTGCTCGCTGTTCGCGCTTGCCACCGGGCCGTTCTGGTCGATCTTTATCACCTTCATCTTCGGGCAACTGGTATTGCTCGGCTGGCTGTACTCGGTGCCGCCGGCGCGCTTGAAAGACCGTCCCTTCGGCGGCCTCTTCGCCAATGCCTACAGCTTCGGCTTTCTCATTCCGTTTACCGTCATGCCTGAGATGACACAACACAATGCCGGGCTTCTTGGCTGGGACAATCCGTTTTACTTCTTCTTCGCCGTTGCCGGCATCCATATGTTCACCACCTTGCCCGATCGCGACGGTGACCGCGCCACCGGCAAGAAGACGATTGCCGTCATTTGGCCCGCCTGGCTGGTTCGACTGTCCGGCACGCTCCTGTTGCTGCTGGCGAGCTGGTTTGCCTGGCGCTCCGGTCACGGCTGGCTGGTGTACGTTGCCCTGATGTCGGCCATTGTCGGTTTTGGCGCCTTCATCGCGGCTCATCCGAGATTCGATCTTGTCGCCACCAAGCTGCCGATCCTGCTGCTCACCGCCGTCGCCGCCTGGTGGTTCCCCGGATATCTCCTGTTTCTTGTTGTACTGTTTGCCGTCACCCGTCTATACTACCGCAAACGGTTCAACCTGGTATATCCTCGCCTGACATGAAACGACTGACCGCACTCATATTGCTGCTTGCTTTGATCACAGCCTGCGCGCCCGCTTCGCCGCGCTACCGCACCGGCGGGTTGCAAACGCCTGTCGAGGCCCGGGAGTGGCAACAACCGCGCATGAATACCAATGACCAGTTGCGTCTCGGCATGATTCTGCAGCGCTATCTCGGCAAACCGTACGGTTCCGGCACCGAAGAGGGAGAGGCTCTCGACTGCTCCGCCTTCAGCCAGCAGGTCTACCACGAATTCAACGGCGCTGATCTGCCACGCACCGCCGCCGACCAGTTTCGTGTCGGCAAACAGATCACGCGCCGGTTACTCGATTATGGCGACCTCGTCTTCTTCCACACCGCCGGCCGCGACATTTCGCATGTCGGCGTCTATCTCACCGAGGGAGATTTCATCCATGTCTCCTCGTCGCGGGGCGTTATCATCTCCAATCTTGCCGAACCGTATTGGGCTGACGCATATGTCGGCGGTCGTCGTATAATAGAATAACCGGTTGGAAACACCGGACGACTGGACGTACGACTATGAAGAAGACCGACGACCTTAAACTGAAGCTCGATACCCTGCCCAACGCCCCCGGTGTGTACATGTTCAAGAATGCCGCCGGGAAGATTGTCTATATCGGCAAGGCCAAGGTGCTCAGGAACCGGGTGCGGTCGTACTTCCAGTCGTCGCGCAATGTCGACCGAAAAACACGGCGCATGCTGGCGCAGGCGGTTGATTTCGACCTGATGGTGACCGAATCCGAGGTCGAGGCCCTCATCCTCGAAGCCAATCTGGTCCACCAGTACAAACCGCGCTACAATGTCATGCTCAAGGATGACAAGCATTTTCCGTACATCAAGGTCACCACCAACGAACCGTTTCCACGCGTACTGATCGTGCGACGTCTCGACAAGGACGGTGCCACCTACTTCGGACCGTACACCAACGCCAGGCGGATGCGCAAGACCGTCACGTTCCTTACCCGCCTGTTCAGGATTCGCACCTGCAACCTCGTTATTCCACACCCCAAAGGAATGCAGTATAAGGTGTGTCTTGACTATCACATCAAGCGTTGCGGCGGGCCGTGCGAAGCGCTGCAGTCTGAGGAATCATACCGTGAAAGTGTCGATGCCGTCATCATGGCGCTGTCGGGCAAGTCGCGTAAACTGATCGACAGGCTGACCGAGAAGATGCAGGTAGCCGCCGAGGAGATGAAGTTCGAACTGGCCGCCGAACTGCGCGACCAGATCGAAGCCCTCCATACCGTGATGATGAAACAGACCGTCGACGTCGGCGAAATGATCGACCGCGACATCGTAGCCCTGGCGCGCGAGAACTCGATTGCCGTCGCTGTCGTCATGCAACTGCGCGAGGGCGTTCTTGTCGGACGCCAGGATTTTCAGCTGCAGGCCGACGAAACCGACAGTAACGAGACCGTTCTCGAAACCTTCATTGCCCAGTACTACCATGCGCAGCCAAACCTCCCGAACGAAGTCTTCCTGCCGTTTGATTGGGATGGTCTCGATTTGATAGCGGCGTATCTCAGGGAGATGGCCGGACGCAAGATCAGTGTTTTCACTCCGAAGATCGGTCCGAAAGTGAAGCTGGTCGACCTGGCGGCCAGGAATGCGCAGCTTTTGCTCGACGAAGTGCTTATCCAGAAGCGCCACCAGACCGAGCGTACCAGCAAGATGGTCACTGCCCTCAAGGACGAACTGAAACTCAACCAGGCGCCGCGACGTATTGTCTGCTTCGACATCTCCAACACCGGGGAGACCGACGCGGTCGGGTCGTGTGTCTGCTTCGACAACGGCAAGCCCAAAAAGAGTGAATACCGCAAGTTCAAGATCAAGGGAGTCGCCGGGCAGGACGATTTCAAGATGATGCGCCAGGTCGTCGGGCGCTACTTTCGACGTCTGGCCGAAGAGAAGCGCGACGCCCCCGACCTGGTGGTCGTCGATGGTGGCAAGGGACAGTTGTCGTCGGCGCAAACGGAACTGCATCAGCTCGGTTTCACCGATCAGCTTGTTATCGGGCTGGCCAAGCGCCTCGAAGAAGTGTTCGTGCCGGAGGTGAAAGATTCAATCGTGATAAGTCGTTCGTCGCCGGCTTTGATGCTCCTCAAGCAGTTGCGCGACGAAGCCCATCGCTTCGCCATCGAATACAACCGCAATGTGCGCAGCAAGCGGACGATTACTTCGCAGTTGGATAACATTAGAGGAATCGGACCGGCCAGGCGTGAAGCGCTACTGAAGAAATTCGGTTCGGTCAAACGCATCCGCGAAGCCACCCCCGAACAATTGGCCGAATTGCCCGGTATCAACGCCAAAATGGCCGACACGATACTTCGCCAACTGCAGATCGGTTCGAGCTAACCGGCCGCCGGGATAATCACTTCATCAGAAATTGCCGCCCGGTCGTCGGCATCCACCGCGGCAATCGTAACGGTGTGTGACTCGGCATCGTCCACCGCCAGCCCATACGTGAACGGTTTCGCATACGTTGTCTGCGGCTGATGCTCCACCGTCGCGATTCGCACATTGTCGCGAATGATCCGGTACTCGCGGATCGGCTCGTCGGCCGCGATCGCCGTATCCCACGTCAGGCGATACCGCCGCCCGTCGGACTGTATCGGCTCAATTCGAATATTCTGCGGCCCGGTCATGCTCTCTTTCGCGGCCTGGAAGAAATTGGTGTTGCCGTTCTTGACCTCGCCGGCGCGCTGTTCGATAGCGCGACGTTCCGACGTCGACAGCTTCGCGACCTCCGAGGCATCTCGTACGTTGTTGACGATCTGGCACTGCGACGGGTCGTCGTCGATATGCCCGATACCCATAATGGCTGTGTTCACTCCCGGCGTTGACAGGGTGTACGTTATCAGGTCATTCGATGATATCGTTGATCCACCCACCCTGCGCACGATTTCGTGCGGCCCCTGCGTCCAGTGTGCCGGCACGTCGTACATCGCCCCGGCCGCAAACACCTTCATGCCGATTACGCCCATACCTTTTGCAGCGGCGATTGGAATGACGTTGTACTGGTGATTCAACCGCCGACGATCGTTGGCGTTGATCGCCACCAGCAGTGTATCGAAGATACCGCGATCGTCGCGCAGGATCGCTTCCATCAGGACCGGGGAGGAATAGTGACCGGTCAGGCCGATGTGGCGGATCAGCTTTTCGTTGCTCGGGTTCAAGCCGGTGCGATTGGTACCGTCGCGGACATCCAGAAGCGCCGCAAGGCAGCCGACATTGTCCGCTTCCGGGTTGTCGATGTTGTGATAGATCGCATCGATCTCACCCATGTTCCAAAGCGAGTGCACCTGCATGACATCGAGATACGCGCCTTTCGGATAATTCCCTTTGCCATCACCGTAGATCTGCGACAGCGAGCGACGCAAGTCGTCGAGCACATGCCTACCGCTTCCCTGGGTGCCACCACGATACTTGCCGACCCCGCCCTTGCAAAAGCGCAGCCGCGACTTCGACACGACGAATATCGAGCGACGTGCCTTTTCGTTGTAGCTCGCCTGCGCCGGATTGAGGTTCAGTCGACGCAGCGCTTCACCGAAGTGCAACTGGCTCTGGTCGTAGATGTTTGATGTATCGAAGTAATTCACACCCAGCCGATGGGCCTTGAGGATGATATCGACCGGCGACTCACCCTCGGGCGTCCACTGAATCGAACCCTGACCGCCCAGCCCGAATCGAGTGACATTGAAGTCCAGATTTCCGAACGGCACCATGGTCGCTTCCGGTGTCGTTTGTCCGATAATTATATGCGGTGCCGCGGCCAAACCGATTGAGGCGGCGCCGACAGTCTTGACGAAATCGCGGCGGGTATATGTCATGGATGGCTCCTTTCGGCTTACTATACAAAACGTAACGGCGTCCCTGATAGTTCAAACCGCTCCTTCTTCGGCCCGTAAAATAAGTGACACATTTAATGTTGCATCACCTTTCCGGCTGAACGTATACTCGGAGCCATGGAGCAGCGTCCACAGGCCTATACGGTCACCGCTATCACGCGAATCATCAAAGCGACCCTCGAAGAGACCTTCCCGGCCGTGTGGGTGGAAGGGGAAATTTCCAACTTCCTGCACCACAACTCCGGGCATCGCTATTTCAGCCTGAAGGACGAGCGCGCTTCCCTGCGGATAACGCTGTGGCGTTCGGTCGGCCAGACCCTCAAGTTCGATCTGAAGAACGGCCAGAAAGTGATGGTCTTCGGCGATATCAACGTGTACGAAAAACGCGGCGAATATCAGCTCAATTGTCGAAAAGTCGTTCCGGTTGGGACCGGACCGCTCGAACTTGCTTTTCGTCAACTCCACGAGAAGCTGGGCAAGGAAGGCCTGTTCGATGAAGACCGTAAAAAGCCGATCCCGGATTATGCCCAAAAAGTCGGCATTGTTACGTCACCGACCGGTGCCGCCATCCGCGACATGATCCACGTTGCCCGGCGACGTAACAGCAGTGTGCAGCTCTATCTCTTTCCGGCACAGGTACAGGGAGACGGTGCAGAGAGAACGATCGCCGAGGGGATCCAGTATTTCAACAGCCGTGACGATATCAACCTGATTATCATCGGCCGCGGCGGCGGCTCGCTGGAGGATCTCTGGCCGTTTAATGAAGAATTGTCAGTCCGTGCCATCGCCGCCTCGCGCATCCCGATCGTCTCGGCGGTCGGTCATGAGATCGACTTCACGTTGTCCGACTATGCCGCCGACCTGCGCGCCGCAACACCGTCGGCCGCTGCTGAGCTGGCCATTTGGTCACGGCGCGAGGCCCAGGCGCTTGTTGCCGACCTGACGCGCCGCCAGGCCACAGCTCTCATCGGCCTGGTCCGGGAACGCCGCCAGATGCTCGACAGCATCACCAGCAGAACTGTCTTTGCCCGGCCGCTCGCCATGTTCGAGCAGCACCGCGGCGAGCTGCACGGCATGGTTCGGCTGCTCAGCGCTGCCGGGAAAAACCGTTTTGATAAGTTCTCCAACCGTCTATCTTTGTCCTTGTCACGGCTCGACAGCCTGTCGCCACTCAAAACCCTCCAGCGTGGCTATTCGGTCACACGGCTGAGCGCTGATCACCGCCTGGTCCGGAAAATCGAGGAAGTAGAGACTGGCGACGAGATAGAAAGCATTGTAACCAATGGCCGGGTGACCGCCACCGTAACAGCGACAAACCCGAACAAACTATGACCGCCAAAGACAAACCGCAGTATAAAGATTTTGAGTCCGCTCTGGCGCGGCTCGAGGAGATTACCGACCAGTTGGAGTCGGGTGATTCCTCTTTGGAAGAGTCGATTGAACTCTATACCGAAGGGCTGAAGATTGCCAGGTTTTGTAATGACACCCTGGCCGATGCCGAGAAAAAGATCAAACTGATTGTGAAAGACAGCGAAGTGGCCAAAGAAGTCGACTTCGAGGATATCGCAGAGGAATGATAGTGACAGCTCCTGCCGCCTCCCGGATGGCCTTTCTGCAGACGACCGCCGAAACAGTCGATCGCCTGCTGAAGCTGTATCTGCCGTCGCCCGATACCGAGCCACGGCACTTGCATCAGGCAATGCGCTACTCCGTGCTGGCTGGCGGTAAACGTTTGCGGCCGATTCTCGCCTCGGCCGCTTTCGAGTATTGCGGCGGCCGCATGGAGTTCGACCACGATCCCATCTGTAAAGCCATGGCTGCTCTCGAAATGGTCCATACCTATTCACTCATTCACGACGATTTGCCGTGTATGGATGACGACGACCTCCGGCGAGGTATGCCGACCTGTCATGTCAAATTCGGGGAAGCCACGGCCGTGTTGGCCGGCGACGCCCTTCATGATGTCGCCTTCCAGCTCATGGCCGAAACCGGCAACATCCAGACCGTTGTGGAACTGGCCCGCGCCATCGGCACCGAAGGCATGATCGGCGGTCAAATTGCCGATGTCGAGGCGGAAGGGCGGCCGGTCACCCGCGACGATGTGATCAACATCCACAAGCGCAAGACGGCCGCTTTGATCCGCTGTTCGGTGCGCATCGGCGGGCTGTTGGCGGACGCTGAAAATAAACTGCTGGAACAGCTTAGCCGGTATGGAGAAAAAATCGGCCTTGCCTTTCAGATTATTGACGATATACTTGATGTCGAGGGAGACCAGACCCTGCTGGGCAAGCAGGTCGGCTCCGACACCAAAAACCAGAAGGCGACCTATCCGGGCGTGGTCGGAATGGACGCCGCCAGAGCCGATGCAGCCCGACTAATCGACGAAGCCATCCAGGAATTCGACACCACTCCCGACAATAAATTGATGCTCCTGGCGACGTATATGGGACAAAGACAACATTAGAAGGTTACGGACTTGTTATCATGAAATATCTGCCAACCATTGACTCGCCCCAGGATCTCAAGAAGCTGAGTGTTGACCAGATGATCGAACTGGCCGCCGAGATGCGCCAGATGATTGTCTCCACCGTCGCCAAAACCGGCGGCCACCTCGCCTCCAATCTTGGATCGGTCGAAATTACCCTCGCCCTCCACTATATCTTCAACTTCCCGATCGACAAGCTGATCTGGGATGTCAGCCACCAGACCTACGGCCACAAACTGATCACCGGGCGCCGCGACCGCTTCCATACCCTGCGCCAGTACGACGGTATCGCCGGCTACGCCAAGCGCGACGAATCGGAATACGATCCGTTCGGTGCCGCCCATGCCTCCACCTCGATTTCAGCCGCCCTCGGTTTCGCGGCCGCGCGTGACCTGGCCGGCAAGCAACACGAAGTAGTGGCGGTTATCGGTGACGGCGCCATGACCGGCGGCCTCGCCTTTGAGGGCCTCAACAACGCCGGTTCACTGAATAAAGACCTGCTCGTCATATTGAATGACAATACCTGGTCCATCTCGAAAAACGTCGGCGCCATCAGCAAGTATTTCACCAGCCTCATGGCCGACGAAAAAGTTAATAAGCTGCGCGCCGAAATCTGGGAGCTGACCGGCAAGTTCAAACGCCGCGAAAAGATCCGCGAGACGATTTCACGTATTGAAGATTCCGTCAAGGGCCTGGTTGTCCCCGGCATGCTCTTCGAAAAGATGGGCTTCCGCTATTTTGGCCCGATCGACGGTCACGATCTGCCGCTGCTGGTGAGAACTCTCGACGATCTGAGCAAAATTAGTGGTCCCCGGTTGCTCCATGTCGCCACCAAGAAGGGGAAAGGCTACCAACCGGCCGAGGGCAATGCCTTCAAGTATCACGGTGTCGGCAAGTTCGATAAAGTGACCGGCAAGGCCGAGATGAGTGCCGGCGCCCGCCCCGCCTACACCAAGGTGTTCGCCGACAGCCTTATCGAAATGGCCGCCAAAGACGACAAGGTCGTCGCCATCACGGCTGCCATGGCCTCCGGTACCGGTTTGGTCGAGTTTGGTGAGACCTATCCCGATCGCTTCTTTGATGTCGGCATCGCCGAAGCCCACGCCGGCTGTTTTGCCGCCGGTCTGGCCGCCGACGGTTACAAGCCGTACCTCGCCATCTACTCGACTTTCCTGCAACGTGCCTACGACCAGATTATCCACGACATCGGCATCCAGAACCTGCCGGTCGTCATGTGCATGGATCGCGCCGGCGTGGTTGGCGACGACGGCCCGACCCACCATGGTTGTTTCGACCTCGCCTACCTCGCAGCCGTCCCCAATGTGAAGATTGCCGCGCCGAAGGATGGCAACGAGCTGCGAAGCATGCTTCACTACACCGCCAACCATGACATGAAGGGGCCGTGGGGTATACGCTATCCCCGCGAAGCTATCCCGACCGACCTGCTGCCCGATGTCCAGCCGATCGAGTGGGGGACATGGGAACGGCTCACCTCCGAAAAGCCGGTCATCATCATTGCTGTCGGCACCATGGTCATGCGCGCCCTCGACGCCGCCGCAGAAGCGGCCAAACAGGGTGTTGATGTTGCTGTGGTCAACGCCCGCTTCGTCAAACCGTTTGACTACAAGATGCTCGGCCAGCTTCGCAAGCAGTCGTCGGTTATCATCACTGCCGAGGAAGGCACCCACCGTGGCGGCTTCGGACAGGCAGTTGCCGAATACCTGCTGGAAAACCAGTACGAGGGCGCCTTCAAAGCTCTGGCCATTCCGGATCAGTTTGTTGTCCATGGCGCCCGACCGTTGCTGTTGCGCGACTTGGGGCTCGATGCCGACGGCATCCTCAAGTCGATTATGAAGGTAGTCGATCCGCTCCGTTCGGATGATAGCGACGACGACGATTCGCGCACCTTCCTGCAGAAGTTGATGTTCCGCAAAAACGGCAAGCAGAAACGTGAAGCGGGCGAACAGGTGCGCATGACCGGCACCGATCACTCGTAATCCCAACGACTTTTGTGACAATCCCCTCTCTGCTGTAATGAGTGGTTGAAACCTGATCAGAACTGTCGCGTACCATAGATATGGGCTTTTCGGCCCCTTATTGCGTATTATTGCTGATCACTAAACGAGACTCATCATATCCTTGGAGGGAAGAATGTTCATGCGATCACTGATCGTCCTTGCCGCAGTGCTGCTCCTGGTGCCGCAGGCATCGGCATCCGAGTACACACTCCAGACATTCCAGCAACAAATGATGCAGGCGTCATCGCCTGAAGAAATCGCCGAACTCTGCCGCGAGTACATGACCAACGCCGATGACATCGATGTCGTCAGGCGCGTTCAGACTACCTGGGAGAACACCGACACCGAAGGTGTACGCGCCTTCAGCAAACAGCAGATGAATGACAATCCCGGGTCGGCGATGCACGTTTATCTGTACGGCCGTGTTGCCGAGACACCGGTCGAGCAGGTTGAAATCGGACGCAAGGCAATTGAACTCGATCCCACATTTCCGTATGGGTACCGTCTTGTGACGGCAACCTATATCAATTTCCTGTTCAACGCGAACGCCGATGGTGAATTTAATGACAAGCTTGAGGCCATGCTGCCCGACGATCGCTCGGCGTTTGAGAAGCTGGCGGAAATCGACGCCGATCAGTCGTATGCGCACCGGTTCCTATGGAACTACCTGGTGCATGCCGGTGAGTATGCCGATGCCCTGGCGGCGATGAAGTCTGCCGACGTCATGCTCGATGACTGGCCGTCGGAACAAGACTACGCCGTTACGTATGCCTATCTTGAAGATTGGCAGAACGCCCGCATGATGGCCGAAGAAGTTGTCGACAAGGCTATCGAAGCCGGCCAGATAGAGGCCGAACAGCGTGACCGGATGGTCGGTACATACTATGTCCGGGCGCTGCGGCTGGCCGAGCGGTACGACGAGGCGATCAAGTTTGTGGCCACCTATCCGGGGAGCGAGACTGATCCCGATGTGCAGTACCAGTTGGCCTGTCTCAAGTCCGCCGCCGGTGACGAGTCCGGCGCCATCGCCGCCCTTGACAGGGCCGCTGCAAATGGCTGGTACAAGGTGAAGACGATGTCGATGGATGACGACCTCAAGCCGCTTCAGGACAACGACGGTTGGGACGCCATCATAACGGCTGTTGAAGCTAACTGGGATGAGTCGCGCCCGGAACGCCGTAAGGAAGCCCTGGCTCAGAGGATCTCCGAGGACGCCCCCGGCTGGACGCTCCCCGGTGTCGACGGGGGAGAGGTCAGCCTCGCCGGCTTGAAAGGCAATGTCGTGATCCTCGATTTCTGGGCTACCTGGTGCGGCCCCTGCCGCATGGCCATGCCGGAAATCGACGAATTCACAGAAGCCCTCAACACCGACAAGGTGAAGGTGTATTCGGTCAATGTCTGGGAGCAGGGGAGCAAAGAGAAGCCCGCCCAGTATATGAAAGAAAATGATTACGACATGACGCTGCTCTTCGGCGATGATGACCTTGCCGCCGCCTACAGCGTCCAGGGCATTCCGCACATCGTCGTGATCGGTCCCGACGGCAAGATCCGCTACCGTCATTATGGCTATGAAGAGGGTCTGGGCGAAGTCCTCAGCTTCTGGACCGAGGATCTCCTCGGCAGCCCCGTCACCAAAGTGTCGTCACTGAACTGATTCTTGAGCGGCCAGGCTCCAACGCGGGCGGTCCCTACCGGGCCGTCCGCTTTTTTCTTGTTCACCTATCCAATATCTCCACGTTTACAATTGCTTGCATTTGATTGTTCGCAGCCTATCTTGCGGCCTGTTCGATGACCTGTTAATGCTGGATATATATGCGCTTTGGACTGATTGCCAATCTGAACCGACCCGGTTCCCATGATGCCATCAACCGTCTCCTTGGCTGGGCAAGGGAGACCGGGAACGACGTCGTGCTCTGCCATGAACTTGAAGGTATAGCTCCTGACCTGCCGCATGCCCACCGTGACCAGTTGGCCCGGCAGGTGGAAGTCATGGTTACAATGGGCGGCGACGGTACCCTGCTGGCTTCCTCCCGCGCGGTCGCCGACTCCGGTACCCCGCTGCTTGGCATCAACGTTGGTTCCCTTGGCTTCCTCACCCAGCTCACCCCGCAACAGATGCCCGAAGCGCTCAACAAGATTGTGAGCGGCGATTACCAGATCGAAAAGCGGATGCTGTTAATGGCTGAGGTCGACGGCGCCGAGCAGCCGGAATATCCATACGCCCTCAACGATATCGTCGTCGACAACGGCCCGGTCAGCCGTCTCATTGATATTGACCTGTTCGTAAATGATCAGGAGGTGGTGACGTACCGTGCCGACGGTCTGGTCATCTCGACCCCCACCGGCTCAACCGCCTACAATCTGGCCGTTGGCGGCCCGGTCATGAACCCGACGGTCCAGGCCATGATCGCCGCCCCCATTTCGTCGTTCTCGCTCGCCACTCGGCCGCTGATCCTGTCGCCCAGTGACCACCTGACAGTCCGCATCCGCTCACCCCACGGCGTGGGGGGGCTTACCCTCGACGGTCAGGTGATGGTCGAACTGAAGGACACCGACGCTGTCCACATCAGGCGAGCCGATTTCAACGCCCGTTTCATCGTCTTCCCCGAAAGCAATTTCTATCGCCTCCTCACGAGCAAGCTCAAGTGGGGCGTCTCGCCATCAGCATAACGGGCTCTTTCGAGGCATCTGGTTGTTTGCAGCCCGGAATCTCGAGTTCCACCGCAAGCGGAACGAAGAGTTCCGGGACCCATCGACTGAAGGTTGAGCCGCCGGAAGTCTTCGGGGGAAATGCTGGCCTGCATCCAGCCGCAGCGTGATCACGCTTAGAAACACGCCCATGTGACCGATTCGTACCCCGGCGGTAGCGCACCTTTCAGGTAGGCTCTTAACCGCCGCCCCCGTCAACCGCAAATTCCCTTGCCCCGGAACCGGGTGTTGTATAATATGAACGGCACGCGGGAGTAACTCAGTTGGTAGAGTCACAGCCTTCCAAGCTGTTGGTCGCGAGTTCGAGCCTCGTCTCCCGCTTTTTTTACAGTCCGGAGTGGCCAGGATCGGTTCGGGGGACTGCGAAGCTTGTTGCCAAACGGTCAGTTAGACGTTTTTTTCGGCAAATATCCCTTGACAATTCGGTGGCCGGTCCTATTAATACGCGTCTATTTGCGGCAGGAGTATGCCTGCCGCTTTTGTTGCTTGGTCATTTGGCCCAGATAGCTCAGTCGGTAGAGCACGTCCTTGGTAAGGACGAGGTCACCAGTTCAATCCTGGTTCTGGGCTCTAAAATATGAGAATGTTCACTGGCTGTAGCTTTGGAGGAAATCGTCGGCTATGTCGAAGGAGAAATTTGAGAGATCAAAGCCGCACGT
>CAZJCK010000036.1:0-34930 GCA_964544635.1 uncultured Ignavibacteriales bacterium
CGTTGTATGCCCATATCTGGAGTTCCAGGGTATCCTGTCCGGCGTTGGCGCTCGGTGATTTGGTCACGATCATCGCGACGGTATCAGTAACCGGGCCAAGATCCTGTGCGCTCGCCGTGGCGGTGCACAACAGGCAGGACAGGACTACAAACAACAATAACTTATTTCTCATGTGTCGAAACCTCCGCCAGGGATCGCCCCCAGGAAACGTCTGTAGGTATGGGCGTCGAAACGCCAAACGATATTGGAAAATCGGGGTAGTGGATGTTCATGTCTCTTATCTATGCTCCGATGCCCGGTGAATGCGCCGGGGTAAACGGATACCGTGTCATTTTTTTTCGCACAAGAACATGCGACGCCGAGACAGACCGACGCCGATTCTGCTTTTCATAGAAGTAGCCAACGTGTAAGTATGCGACCTCTTTGCTGGACCTATCAGGGAGAAGCGGCCAACGCCTGCTTCAGGTAAGTACAAATGTTCTTAACCGCAAGCAATATACCGGCTTTCGACCGATTGTCAAGCCTGCGATGGACGCTGCCGGGGGTTATCCCTGACGATCGTTCAAATGCTTCTTCCGACGATACCCAAGCAAAGATAGTACCAGCAGCGCACCCAGAATATCTACTGTCAGATCAAGGGGATCCATATGCCGTCCGGGCACATATCGCTGATACAGCTCATCAAGGGTCGCAAAACAAGTCAGAAAAACTGCAGACGAGATCATCACTGCCTTCGTTGAGATCGTCCGGCGAACATGGGCCAGGGAGCGGAAGACCAGCAGCGCAAAAATCGCGTATTCGATGAAATGCGCCACCTTGTCAAAGGCGATAGCGCGAATCTTCAAGGGGGAGATATTGGACATCGATGATAATCCGATGATCAGGCCGGCATAAGCGATCGCCGGGAGATGATAGTAGAGGAAGGTTTGCCACCAGGGACGGTTTGGCATGCTCGGCTGTTTGGTCATGGTCCGTATCGTTACTAATCTCGATCGGTACGGTCAAGTAAAATGCCGGGCTCGGCCGGACCATCGGCCCTCGGCAGTCTTGTATTGGCGGCCGTGCGCGCCGGGCTATAGTATGGGTGCGCGAAGCGGGACAGAAATAACATCCGAATTATGGCACCCGCCGGCAAACTGCAACTTGCCGCCGCCGCGCTCGTGGTGGTCATCGTTATCGAGCTGAAAAAAAGGCCAGAAACATGGAGATCGCGCCCGGCTCCCGGACGGTTTTTTTGGTGAAGGACATTGTCGTCCTGATCGGCCGCCACGCAGATCTTGAGCCTCTTAGCTGCGACCCGGGGAAACGGGCAAGAGAAGAGCTTTTGGTTTGCTCGTGGTCCTGGTGAAAAACCGATTGACCGGCTTTCCCTCTCTGTCTATACTATTAATGACTGGGCAGGGGCGATAGCTTCAGTCCGTTCACAAAGAGAATACGATTCAAACCTTGTCATGAGGATACACGTCACATGCACTTTTGAGACGCGCATTCTCCGAGTCCGTCTTCAATAAGAGATAATCAAACGTACCAATCTAATCAGATCCGTAACAGAAGGAGTGGTTATGCGATCAACCATCGTATCGGTGATGGTCCTGCTCTGTCTTGGAGCGTTGCCGGCATTCGCTCAGGACCTGGGCCCGGCGCAAGACACAATCGCGCTTGTCATTACCAAGTCGCCAAGCGCCCTGGCGGGGCAGGATACCCTCGAACTTGAGCTTTGGGTTTACAACGACGACCTGGTGAAAGGCGCCAACGTCGGCTTCGAGTGGTTCAACACCAACTTTGATATGGTGAATGCCGAGTCGACGCCGCTGGTCCAAAACGGTTTCGACCTCGCGATCGGCCTCTATGAAAACAGCGATTTGGCGACGACCAATGCCAATGATCGGTTTCTATTCGCCGGCGCCCGACTGTTTAACGGTGTGACGGCCGGTACCGAGCGGCGCCTCTGGGCTACCTATACCCTCGTAGCCAACTCATGGACGGTCAACGACTCGATTGCCCTTGACACTATAACGTACAGCAACGGTACTATTTACGTTTTCGTCAATGCAAATACGAAGGGTTACGAGCCGGTCTGGACCGGCGGCGATCAGCCGATCGTCATTTTCGACCCCGACCGTCCCGCCGCCAGCAATCTGGTTGTCAGCCCCACCGAGATCAATATTACCGCCGAAGCCGGTACTGGTGTCCAGCCGGTCGAACAGTTCGAGGTTACCTCTGACGGTGACCCGCTTTCGGTAAATGTCTCGGAATCGGAAACCTGGCTGAGCCTGTCACCCGCCAGCGGGACGACGCCACAGACGTTTGACGCCACCGTCGACGTGACCGGTCTGGCGGCCGGTGATTACAGCACCGACATAGTGATCATATCGCCCGATGCCGACAATTCGCCCCAGACTGTGACGGTCAACCTGACAGTCACACCGGCGGCGCCGGAAATAGCGGTCGATCAGGTCAGTCTGGCGTTTGCCGCCGTGGCGGGGGGGGCCGACCCTGCCCCCCTGACGATCAATGTCACGAACGCCGGTGACGGTACGCTCGACCCAACGGTATCAACCGCCACCGCCTGGTTGAGTGTCGATCCGACGTCCGGCATCGCCCCGTTTGCAATCACCGTAAGCGCCTCGGTCGGCGGCCTGACTCCAGGCACCTACGAGGATACCGTCACCATCAGCGATCCGGATGCCACCAACGATCCGGTCAAGGTGCCGGTCACCTTCCAGGTCTTCGCGCCGCCGGTGATCGTGGTCGATCCGACGTCGTTCAGCTTGTCCGCGATAGAAGGCGAGGTACTGCCGACCGAAACGCTCGAAATCACCAATGGAGGCGGTTCGACACTCAGCGTGACACTTGGCACCTCCGAAGCCTGGCTGACAGTCTCGCCGACCAGCGGCGATGCGCCGCTGTCGGTGTCGGTCGATGTATCTGCTGTCGGCCTGGCGCCGGGAATCCACGAAGATTCCATCCTCATAGTCGATCCCAATGCCTCCAATTCGCCGTTGGCGGTGCTGGTTAGTCTCGAGGTGATTGCCAACCAACCGCCGGTCTTGCGGCCCGTCAATGATACCACCGTCGATGAGTGCGATACGCTCACGGTTTCGTTTTCGGCGACCGATGCCGACGGTGATGATGTCGACTTCTGGGTGGAGCCGCTGGCAACCAACATGACGGTCACTCAGATGGCCGGCAACATGGCGCAGTTGCGCTTCGAGCCGAGTTTCGATCAGGCCGGTACCTATGTGCAGACGGTGTTCGCCTCCGACGGCAAGGACACGGTCAGCCAGGAATTCACCATTACCATCGAGGATTGTGATCCCGGTTTTGACGCCATTGCCGAGATCTCACCCGAGAGAATGTCGGTGATTCTGAACAACGCGATAGATCCGTTCATCGGGACTGTCCTCCTCGGCAATATCACCGATGGTGTTCATACCGTAGAAGACATCGATCCCTCAACCCTGGTGATTGACGGTTCTATTGTACCGATCGGCACGACCGTACTCGACTCGGCGCCCGGCTTTACCGGCAAGGTGCTGGAGATCGAATGGTACGTGCGGGAATTCATCAATCCGCGACTGCCGTTCTTCGACTCAAGCGCCATCAGCATCTCCATTGAGGGGTCATTCACCGATGCTGAAACGTTTGCCACTGCCGACCAGATTCGGCTCATTGGTAAGCTTACCGGCGATATGAACGGTAACGGTGAACTTGATATGGTCGATCTGGCCTGGTTCATCGACTACCTGTTCGTCGGTGGAGAACCGCCCGCCGACATGCGGATGGCCGACTTCGACTTCTCCGGTGAAGTTGATCCGCTTGATCTGACCCGTATGGTCGATTACTTCTTCTACCAGTAATCGCAGTACCCATGTGAATCAACTCCGGCCTGCCGATCACACGGCAGGCCGGTTTTTTTTTGCTCGATTCCCTGGGGCCATGCCCTATCTTGATCTCACATGCTGCCGAAGGTCGAACAATTCATTCGCGAACAGAGTCTGCTGGCATCCGGCGATCATGTTCTGGTCGCCCTCTCCGGCGGCGCCGATTCGGTTGCCCTGCTGCTGGCGTTGCACCGCCTGTCGACGGAGTTCCATCTGCACCTGACGGCCGTATATATCAATCATGGTCTGCGCCCGAAGGCGGCGCGTGCCGAAGAGCTGTTCTGCCGGGAGTTGTGCGAGGGATTGAACGTGCCGCTGCAGATTGAACGTGCTGATGTTAAGCTGCTGGCGAAAGAGCAGGGAGTCGGCATCGAGGAGGCGGGGCGAACGCTCCGGTATAATGCCTTCACCGGGCTGGCCGACCAACTGGGCTGCACCAAAGTCGCGACCGGTCACCATGCCGACGATCAAGCGGAAACGGTGCTGTTTCGGGTATTGCGCGGTACCGGGACGAGCGGTCTGGCAGGAATTCAGCCGCGCCGCGGCATAGTCGTTCGACCGCTTTTGTCCTGTACTCGGACCGACATCATCGAATTTCTTTCGTCGTCGGGAGTAAGCTTCTGTGAAGACCGGTCCAACCGGGACCAGCGGTTTAGTCGTAACTATTTGCGGCATACCCTGCTGCCGCAGATCAGACAGCGCCTGAACCCGAATGTCGACCGGGCCCTGCAAAATCTGGCCGATAACGCCGCCGATAGCGAAGCGATCGTGGTGAAGATTACGGCCGAGGTGGTGTCCAAACTGGCGGGCTGGACGGTTGGCGGAAAATTAAGGCTTGCTCTGTCGAAACTGCGCGGTTATGATGAGGCCATTCAGCGCCGCGTGTTAAGGCATTGTCTTGCATTGCTTTCGCCCGAGGGCGCGGCGCCCGACCGCGATACCGTGCTGCGTCTGATGGCGCTGGGACGGCAATCGAGAGGCGGCTTGAGTCTGCCCGACGGTCTGGAGGCCCGACAGACTGGTGAGGAGTTGCTCATTTATCGGCCCACCAAGCCAGTGTATGCACATCCCCTCGAATTGGGCGGGATATGCCGGCTTGATCTGCCGATGTTGACAATACGCGCCACCGGGTCGCGGCGATACAACGGCCGAATCGAGCGCAAACGCCGCTCAGCTACCGTGACCGTCGATGCCGAACGTATCGACGGTTTGCTGACAGTGCGGCCGATCAGGCGCGGTGATCGGTTTCGACCGCTCGGTGCCCGCGGACAAAAAAAAGTCAGCGACTACCTGACCGATCGGAAGGTGCCGCCGGTGCTGCGGGATGAGATCCCGGTTGTCGCCGATGAAAAAGGAATTGTATGGCTGGTCGGCTTTGAGATTGCCGACCGGGTCAAGGTCGACCAGAGAACAACCGAGGTGATTACGCTTGGAGTCAGCAAACAAAAACAGGTCACCGAAAAAGTCGTTTGAACTCCTGCTGGATCAGCAGACTATTCAGCGGCGTGTGGCTGAACTGGGCCGCCAGATTACTTCCGACTACGCCGGACGCACACCCGTCGTTATCGGCGTTCTCAAGGGCTGTGTCTGCTTCCTTGCCGACCTGATTCGCCATATCGAACTGACGCTCGAAGTCGAGTTTTTCTCAGCGGCGTCGTATCGCGAAGGCACCGTTCCCGATGCAACGCTGCTGTTCAGTGGTGTCGACGCGATCGATGTGGCCGGACGTGATGTCTTGATTGTCGAAGGTATTGTCGATACCGGCCGCACGGTTTCGACTCTCATGGCTGAGCTGAACAAGCTGGAACCGGCATCTTTGGAGATTGTTACGCTGTTGGACAAACCGGGCAGTCACCGTTCCCGCATGGATATCCGCTATAAAGGCTTCTCCATCGGCAATGAATTCGTGATCGGCTACGGCCTGGACAATACACAGCTATACCGGAATCTGCCATTCGTTGGACGGATGGTGGAGGACGAATAGACGACGAAGGATAATCGCCTGAAAAATCGAGACCTGTCGGTGGATTTTTCGTATAAAGGGCGCATGACAGGTTAAGATACCATAGCATAGAGGTTATTGAATTGGCAAGAAATCCCGGCCCCGACAATGATCGGGGTAATGATGATAAAGAAAAACAGCCAATGGGCTGGCGAGGGCAAGGGCGCTCACTCTTCTTCTGGATTACCCTGTTCCTCCTCGTATTCATCGCCTGGACATACTGGACCGGTTTGAATCCCGACGTTGTCGAGGTTTCCTACACCGAGTTCATGCAGCAGGTGGAAAACGGCAACGTTTCTGAAGTCACGTTTACCGATCGAAAAGTCGACGCGACGCTTAATGAGGCGCGTACATTCGCATCGGCGCAATCGAATCGCGAGTTTACCAAAGTTAGATCGATGATTCCGTTCGCCGATACCAACTACGAGTTGGTCGGCCTGCTGCGCGAGAAGGGCGTGCAGATTACGGCGAAGGTCGATGGTCCCGACTTTTTCAGCTATCTCGTAGCGGCCGCCCCGTGGGTCATTCTCATTCTCATCTGGCTCTTCTTCATCCGCCAGATGCAGGGTGGCGGCGGGCCGCGCGGCCTCTTCTCCTTCGGCAAGAGTAAAGCCAAGTTGCTGACCGACGAGCGCCCGAAGGTTACCTTCGGCGATGTCGCCGGCGCCGACGAAGCCAAGGAGGAGTTACAGGAGGTTATCGAGTTCCTCAAGGAACCGGCCAAGTTTCAGCGGCTCGGCGGAAAGATTCCCAAAGGCGCGCTTCTGCTTGGTCCTCCCGGGACTGGCAAGACCTTGCTTGCCCGCGCTGTTGCCGGTGAGGCCGGCGTACCATTCTTCAGTATGTCCGGTTCCGACTTCGTCGAGATGTTCGTAGGCGTCGGCGCCAGTCGTGTCCGCGACCTGTTCGAGCAGGGCAAGAAGAACGCACCGTGCATTATCTTCATCGACGAAATCGACGCCGTCGGTCGCCATCGCGGCGCCGGCCTGGGCGGCGGTCATGACGAGCGGGAACAGACACTGAACCAGTTGCTGGTTGAAATGGACGGTTTTGAGTCAAACGACGGTGTTATTCTCATCGCCGCCACCAACCGCCCTGATGTTCTCGATCCGGCGCTGCTGCGCCCCGGTCGCTTCGATCGCCAGATTGTCGTTGGCACTCCCGACGTAAAAGGGCGGGAGGGGATACTGTTGGTTCACGTCAAGAAGGTGAAACTGGCCGACGATGTCGACCTGTCGCTTCTGGCCCGCGGTACCCCCGGTATGTCGGGCGCCGACCTGGCCAACATGGTCAACGAGGCGGCACTGTTGGCGTCGCGGCGTAACCACGACGCTGTCAGTATGCTGGACATGGAAGACGCCAAGGATAAAGTGATGATGGGTTCGGAGCGCCGCTCCCTGGTCATCTCCGACGAAGAAAAGAAAACGACCGCCTATCACGAAGCCGGCCACGCCCTGGTTGCCAAGTTCCTGCCGAAGGCTGATCCCCTGCACAAGGTTACGATCGTGCCGCGCGGTATGGCCCTGGGCGTTACCCAGTCGCTGCCGGTCGACGAACGCCATACTTACGCCCGCGACTATCTCGAGGCACGCCTGGCGGTCATGATGGGCGGCCGCGTGGCGGAAAAGCTGATTTTCAATCACCTGACAACCGGCGCCGGCAACGACCTCGAACGGTCGACCAAGCTGGCGCGACGCATGGTTTGCAACTGGGGTATGTCGGACAAGCTGGGACCGGTTACCTTCGGCAAGCAGGATGATCACCCGTTCCTCGGCCGCGAACTGCATCAGACCAGCAAGGATTATTCGGAGGAGACGGCGGTCATCATCGACGAAGAGATCCGAAGAATCATCGAGAAGGCCGAAGAGAAGGCGCGAACTATCCTCGACGGCAATGTCGACAAGCTGCACGCGCTGGCGCAGGCGTTGCTTGATAAAGAAGTGGTCGACTCTGAAGATGTTGATCGTATCATTGGCGGCGCTGCCGGTGAAGGAGAAGAGGCGCCCAAGCCGGTGCCGACACCGGAGAGCTGAGGGCGAAACTGGACATGATTTTCCCAAACGGGCGGACTTTCCGCCCGTTTTTTTGTGTCCGGCATCTCGATGCTTGCTTTTCTTCAGTCTGGTTCGCTTAATAGTACCAAGGTATCATCATGCAGAAACAGAAGTTAAGCCGATCCGAAGAAATTAAGCCGGTCATCCAGATCGCACCGGGACGTCAGCTCGAACTGTCACGCCCGCTCGTTATGGGTGTACTCAATGTCACGCCCGACTCGTTCTCCGACGGCCGGGCGGCTTCAGTCGACCAGCGCGTCGAGCGGGCGCTGCAAATGATCGAAGAAGGGGCGGATATCATCGACATCGGCGGCGAATCGACCCGGCCCGGGGCCGAACCGGTACCGCTTGAAGAAGAACTGTCGCGCGTCATCCCGGTGATCGACCAACTGCGGGCGCAATCGGATATTGTCATTTCAATCGACAGCTACAAAGCGGAGGTGGTACGGCTGGCGCTCGATGCCGGCGCCGGCATCGTCAACGATATATCTGCTTTCCGCATGGACGACCGGCTGGCGCCGCTTGTCGCCGAGCGCAAGGCTCCGGCGATCCTCATGCACATGCAGGGCGAACCGCGCACCATGCAGAAGAATCCGCACTTCGACGACTGCGTCCGCGAACTGATCGCCTTCTTCCACGAACGGATCGGCCATGCTGTCGAGCATGGCATCGACAAATCGAAACTGATCCTCGATCCGGGTATCGGTTTCGGCAAACGGCTGCAGGACAACCTCGACATTCTGAGTCGCCTGGCGGCGTTCAAAACGCTCGGCCTGCCGATCCTCGTCGGCGCCTCGCGCAAGCGGTTTATCGCCATGCTTCACGACGCCGACCGCCCTGCCGCCGAACGTCTCGGCGGCTCGATTGCTGCGGCGGTGATTGCAGTTAACAACGGCGCCGCGATCGTGCGGGCGCACGATGTCGCGCCGACCGTGGAAGCACTGAAGGTTTTGCAGGCGGTGAGGGGTACGCGATGACACTGTTCACCTACGATTTCCTCACCTTCGAACTGAAGGATGTCATCGACATCCTGATCGTATCGTTCGTGCTGTACCAGGTGATGAAACTTATGCGCGGCACCCGCTCGGCACAGATTATCGTCGGGCTGCTCCTTGTCGTTGGCGTAGCCTTTGTTGCCTACTGGTTCCAGCTCGAGGGCCTCATGTGGCTGTTTTCCAACCTCGCGACCTTCGGTCTTATCCTGCTGGTCGTTGTTTTCCAGCCGGAGTTGCGCGGTGTGCTGGCGCAGTTCGGCCAGAGTCGTTACCTGCGCAAATTCGTCAAACTGGAAGAACGTCGCACCCTCGAAGAAGTCAGCCGCGCCACCCTGCGCCTGGCTGAGCTTGGATACGGCGGCCTGATCGTGATCGAGCGTACCGTCGGCCTGCGCAACTATTCGGAGTCGGGCAAAGAGATGCGGGCCAACTTGTCGTGGGAATTGCTGGTGACGATCTTCACGCCGTACACGCCGCTCCACGACGGTGCGGTAGTTGTCTCAGGTGACTACATTGTCGCCGCCGCCGCGTCGCTGCCGCTGACCTCGAATCCACGCTATCGCAAGCTGTACGGTATGCGCCACAAGGCGGCCATTGGCGTTACGGAAGAGACCGACGCGGTTGTCATTGTCGTGTCAGAAGAAACCAAGAAGATTTCGATCGCTAACAACGGCGTGCTCGACTCGGATATCGACGTTTCCCAGATCCGTGAGCGCCTCGGCAGTTACCTGTCGAAGTAAACCGATCAGTTTTCTCATCGCCATTACCGATCTATTTTGACAATTCCACCGCCGTCCCACATATTCCCGCCTGCCGGATTGACCGGCCAGGCAAGGAACCGTTACACCCGAGGACTGTTGCACAATACCACTATGGCCGATCTTTCACTGACCCGCAATTTCTCGATCATTGCCCACATTGATCACGGCAAGTCGACCCTCGCCGACCGTCTGCTGCAAATGACCCGGACCATCACTGACCGGGAAATGAAGGAGCAGGTGCTTGATTCGATGGACCTGGAGCGCGAGCGTGGCATTACCATCAAGGCCCACGCCATCCGCCTTGACTACGATGCCGCCGACGGTAAGCGGTACAAGCTCAACCTGATCGACACGCCCGGCCATGTCGACTTTACCTATGAAGTCAGCCGGTCGCTGTCAGCCTGTGAGGGCGCCCTGTTGATTGTCGACGCCTCGCAGGGAATCGAGGCCCAGACACTGTCGAATCTCTACCTGGCGATGGAAAACGATCTGGAGATTATCCCGGTCCTCAACAAGATTGATTTACCCAATGCTGATCCCGAGAGTGTGGCCTCCGATCTGGTGGACCTGCTCGGCTGCAACGAAGCTGACATCATTCACTGCTCGGCCAAGCAGGGCACCGGCGTTGGCGAGCTGCTGGAGGCGATTGTCCGGGTCATCCCGGCGCCTACCGGCGACCCCGACGCCCCCTTGCAGGCGATGATCTTCGACTCGATATACGACAGCTACCGCGGCGCCATGCCGTTTGTACGCATATTCAACGGTCGGCTGAAGACCAATGACGAAGTCAAATTCTTCTCGACCGGCAAGACGTACGATGTCGACGAACTCGGTATCCTGCGCCTCAAGCCGTTCAAGACCGATGAGCTGTCGGCTGGTGACGTCGGTTATTTCTTCGCCTCGATTCGCGATGTCGCCGACACCAAGATTGGCGATACCGTCACCACCACCGCCAAGCCGGCCGACCAGCCGCTGACCGGCTTTGTCGATGTCAAGCCGATGGTGTTCTCCGGTCTGTACCCGGCCATCGCCGAGGATTTCACCGACCTGCGCGAGGCGCTGGAACGGCTCAAGCTCAACGATTCGTCGCTGACCTACCAGCCGGAATCGTCGGTCGCCCTTGGTTTCGGTTTCCGCGTCGGCTTTCTCGGACTGCTCCACATGGAGATTATCACCGAACGCCTGTCGCGTGAATACGGCCAGACGATTATCAACACCGTTCCCAATGTTGAATACCATGTATACAAGACCGACGGCAGTATGGACCTCGTCGACAATCCGTCGGAGATGCCGCCGGTAGGCGAAATCGAACGAATCGAAGAACCGTTCGTCGAGTCTTCGATCATGGTGCCGGACGAGTACATCGGTGCCATCATGAAGCTGGCCACCGACCGCCGGGGCGAGTACAAGACGACCGAGTACCTGACTGTCGGCCGCGCCAACATGCAGTTCGCCTTTCCGCTATCGGAAATAATCTTCGATTTTTACGACAAGTTGAAATCGGTCAGCCGCGGCTATGCGTCGTTCGACTACGGCCTGCCGTACTACCGCCGGTCCGACCTGGTCAAACTGGACATCCTGATCAATGGCGAGCCGGTCGATGCCCTGAGCGTTATCATTCATCGCCAGAAAGCGTACGACTGGGGCCTGCGCCTCAACGACAAGCTGCAGAAGTTGATTCCGCGCCAGATGTTTGAAGTCGTCCTGCAGGCCGCCATCGGCAGCCGGATTATCAGCCGGGCAACTGTTCGTCCCCTGCGCAAGAACGTGACAGCCAAGTGTTATGGCGGTGATATCACCCGTAAGCGCAAGCTGCTGGAGCGCCAGAAAGAAGGGAAAAAGCGCATGAAGCAGCTCGGCAAGGTGGAAATCCCACAAGAGGCCTTCCTGGCGGCGCTTCAGCTCGACAAATAGCCCTCGGCGTTCAGCGGCAACTTTCGGCCGCCTGGACAGTACAAACAAATACGTTACCAGCCGATGGAGAACCTATGAGACGACTTTTCATAATAGCGGTATTACTCTTTGTCTTCTGCGGCAGCTCGCAGGCGGCGTCGATTCTCATCCCAATGGACGCCGAGGGGCAGAACGATCATCTCAAAGCCTACGGTGTGGTCTTTAAGGCCCTCGAAAAGGGCTACAAAGGTCAGTGGCTGCTGAACTATCGCGGCGGTTCATTCCTCATGGACCAGTCGCAGGAGATCCTCGACATGTGCCTGCTGGCCGGCGTCACCGCCGAGCGTGTCACCTCCGGGCAAGTGGCCGATATCCTGCGGCGCATCGAAGTCGAGAATATGGAACGGGTCGAACTGGAGAAAGCGCCGTCGGTCGCCGTCTACTCACCACCGTCGTCACAACCGTGGGATGACGCCGTCACCCTTGCTTTGACCTACGCCGAGATTCCGTATGAGGTAATCTGGGACGAAGAGGTTCTCTCCGGCGGGCTTGAAGAGTTTGACTGGCTGCACTGCCACCACGAAGATTTCACCGGCCAGTACGGCAAGTTTTACGGTGCATTTCGATCGGCGCTCTGGTACCAGGCGGATGTTCGCACCAACGAAGAGATGGCGAGTAAGCTCGGCTATACCAAGGTGTCGGATATGAAGCTCGATGTTGCCCGGACGATTCACGATTTTGTTCGGCGCGGCGGCTTTTTCTTCACCATGTGTTCGGCCCCGGAGACGATTGATATCGCGCTGGCCGCTACCAATGTCGATATCGTGCCGCGCGAGTTTGACGGTGACCCGGTCGATCCCGGAGCGCAGGAGAAACTCGATTTCGAGAACACCTTTGCCTTCGAGAACTTTCGCATCGTTACCGATCCCATGCTGTACCGCCACAGCAATATCGACACCTACCCCGATCGCCAGGTGCGCTTTCCGGCCGAACCGGTTGACTTCTTCTACCTGTTCGAATTTTCGGCCAAGCTCGATCCGGTGCCGACCATGCTGGTGCAGTGCCACACCAACACCGTCGATGGTTTCATGGGCCAGACCACCGGCTTCCGCAAGTCGCTGCTGAAGAAGCATGTCACCATACTCGGTCAACCGGATAATTTCGACGAAGTGCGGTATATCCATGGTAACCTGGGGCGCGGCACCTTTACCTTCTATTCCGGTCATGATCCTGAGGATTACCAGCACCGGGTACACGATCCGCCGACCGACCTCAACCTGCACAAGCATTCGCCAGGGTATCGCTTGATCCTGAACAACATTCTCTTCCCGGCCGCCAAGAAGAAAGAGCGCAAGACCTGATCGGCCAAGCCTCTTGTTGCGGTTGGTGTTGAGAGTCTTGTAATATTATCGCGTGACACAATCGTACGACAAAACGTTTCTCGCTATCGACTACGGCGAGCGCCGTGTCGGCATCGCCAAGTCTGACCCGACCGGACTGATCGCATCGGCCGTGACGACGCTCGAGGTCAAGTCGGAAACCGACGCCCTCGAGAAAGTGCGTGCCCTGGTTGCAGAGTATGAACCGAACGGCCTGGTGGTCGGCTACCCGCTGCATGTATCGGGGCGACCCAGCGACCTGAGTCGCCAGGTCGACAAGTTCGTCGAGAAGCTCAAGACTGTATTCGACGGCCCCATACACAAAGTCGACGAACGCTACAGTTCGACGGAAGCGGCCGACATAGTGCACGCCCATGGCCAGCGCGTCGGCAAGGACAAGAAACGTCTCGACCGTCTTGCCGCCGTCATCATCCTGCAGCGTTTTCTCGACGAACAGTCGTTCGACACCGATCGGGGGGCCACCTGATGCTTCGCCACGTGATCGCACTAATTGCAGCCCTTGTCCTGCTTGCCGCCGGCGTGATCTGGTTTACGTATACCAGTTCTGAAGATATCGGTGAGCGGACGGTATCGGTAATCATCGAGCCGGGCGATTCATTTTCCGGTATCGCCGATAAACTGGCCGGCAGTGGCGTGGTGGGATCAAAGACCGGTCTCAAGGTGGCGGCGCGGCTGCGCGGGGTCGATCGCCGGCTGGTCCCCGGGCGCTACGATTTCACCGGCGAAAACTCGATTCAGTCGGTGCTCGATCGGCTTGCGGAAGGCGATATCCTCAAGCTGCGCGTGACGATTCCCGAAGGCGCTCCAATATGGAAAGTGGCGAGCATCCTGCAATCGACCCTCGAACTCGACTCGGCCGACCTGATCGCGCTGAACAGCGACACCATGTTCTTGAACCAGTTCGACCTGCCGTATCTGGAAGGCTACCTGTATCCGGAAACCTACTTCATACCCTGGGGGGCGAGCCTGAAAGAGGTGGTGGCGACCTTTGTCGCACAGTTTCGGACACAGACAATGAATATCTGGCCCGATCAGATCCAGCTGGGCATGACACGCGAGGAGGTACTGGTGCTCGCCTCGATCATCGAGTCTGAAACCCGGCTCGACACCGAGCGACGGCTGGTGGCGTCGGTTTATTCCAATCGGCTGCGTGATAACTGGCGTCTGGATGCCGACCCGACGGTTATCTACGGTCTGGGCGGCCTCGACCGTCCCCTCTACAAGAAAGACCTGCGCAAGGAAACACCGTACAATACCTACATGAAACGCGGCTTACCGCCCACCCCGATCAATTCGCCGGGGCTGGCCTCGATCAAGGCGGCGCTGGATCCGGCCGAGACCGAATACTACTTCTTTGTCGCCGACAATTCCGGCGGCCACTACTTTTCAAAAACCAATGCTGAGCACAACCGTGCGATCCGTCGTATTCGGAGCGAACAGAAGCAGCAGAGCGGCAGTTAGATCGAGGTTGTCTGCCGGTGTCTCCGGTAGCGCTTGATGGCGTCGGCGATCGGCTGAAAGTCACAGTTGAGGCCGGCAATATCGAACGCCGCCAGGGCCGATTCGCTGGCGGCGGCGAACCCGACCAGCCCGACGATTTCGTTATCGACTCGCAGCGGGTGCACGGCGAAGGCGGTGGCATCATCACCCAGCAGCAACTGCTTTTCAAGCGAATTGCCGCTGAAGGCGTAGGCAAAGTTGTCGGTGTAGGTGAGGCGCGACTCGATGATCTTCTGCAGCAACGATTTCTGTTTCGGCAGGTTGATGCGCAGGCTGCGCCGGACCCTTTCGGTAGTCCAGGTCGAGACCGCAGTCAATTGGTCCGCTGACGAACCGCGCACGATCAGGACCGCCCGATTGATGTCGAACTGTTCGGCCATGCGACTGCACAGCTCTACGAACAGGCCGACATGTTCGGCCTCGGCATCTTTGTGGTGCAGCAGTTCGTGGAGCGTCGTCGAGTCGTCCGGACGCTCTGCCAGGCTCTTGTTCTCACTCATACGTTTTCCGGTTTCTTCAAGTCGTATTTTTTCACTTTGCGCCAGAGAGTGGTACGACCGATCCCCAGCTCTTGCGCCGTTTGCGTAAAATTCCAGTCATTGTCATCGAGGGCACGCTTGATCGTGGTCCGCTGCGAATTGTCCAGCAGGTTGGTACGGTTGTCGGTCGAGCGGGAACGCGACCGCAGCGTGATACTTCGACGCTCCTCAGTCGGCTGGATACCGTCGGCCGGAATGAACAGGATGTCGTCGCATTCAATCGTCTCGTTCCGACAGAGCGCCGCACCCCGCTTGAGCGTATTTTCCAGTTCGCGCACGTTGCCGGGCCAGGTATGCGACAGCAGCAGATCGACGGCGTCGCGGGTAATCGTCAGCTTCGGTTTCTGGATTTCAGTACCGATACGTCGCAGGAAGTAGTGGGTCAGCATCTCGATATCTTCGATCCGATCAACCAGGTTGGGGATGTTCAGCGGAATGACATTCAGGCGATAAAACAGATCTTCGCGGAACTCTCCTTTGGCGACACGGCTGGTCAGGTCGGCATTGGTGGCGGCGATCACGCGGACATCAACTTTGCGCGTTTCCGTTTCACCGACCGGCCGAACTTCCGAGTCCTGCATGAAGCGCAGGAGTTTGCCCTGTACCGACATCGGCATGTTGTTTACTTCGTCGAGGAAGATGGTACCCCCTTCGGCCGATTCGAACAGCCCCAGTTTATTCTTTACGGCCGAGGTAAACGAGCCGCGGGTATGACCGAAAAGTTCCGACTCGAGAAGCGCTTCGGGAATGGCCGAGCAGTCGATGGCGACGAACGGTTTGCTGCGGCGCGGGCTGTGGTAGTGAATCGCCCGCGACAACAGTTCCTTACCGGTCCCGGAGGCGCCGCTGATCAGCACCGTGATCGAGGTCGGGGCGATGCGCGCCGCCGTCTCCTTGAGCTGCATCATCGGTTTTGAGATACCTACGATATTGTCGAATCCGTAGGACATGGCGACATGCTGCCGCAGATTGGTCAATTCGGTGCGCATGTTCGAGCGCTCGAGGGTCTTGTTCACCCGAATCATTACTGCTTCACGCTCGAACGGCTTGGTGATATAGTCCGATGCGCCCGCCTGTACCGCTTCCACGGCGCTTTCGATCGAGCCGTAAGCAGTCATCAGGATCGCCTCGAGATTGGGATGGTTGCGCTTGAGGAACTTAATCAAGTCCATCCCCGACTCACCGTCGAGGTGCCAGTCGACTATGGCCAGGTCGATGGTCGACTCCGCAAGAATGTCGCGGGCCTCGGCCGGCGTGGCGGCTACCATAACCGTGTGGCCATACCGTTCCAGCATGCGGGTCATGATATCTCGTATCGACGGTTCGTCGTCCACTACCAGGATGCGTCCGCTTACGTTTTCCATACTCTATTCTTTCTCGACAACTCTTTCTCACCAATGGCCCGGCTCAACCGGCACCGGGGTTAGTTGATACGGGGACTGCGAATCTCGGTTGTCATTCGCCCGCTGTCATCGTCAGCAACAGTCGACACGTCAACGCCCAACAACTTCGCCAGTCGATTCACATATTGCCCGAAGAACGGCTTGGTGCCGGTGCGGCGGTCAGCCGTCGACTGTACCGTGATCAGGATATTGTCCGCGTCGCCGGACATCTCGATATCAAAGTCGGACGGCGCGCGGCCGGAGCGGTGCTGGTCGAGCACGGCGGCGACAAGGGTCCTCCAGGCGCCTGACGGCGCTCGTACGATTGCCGATCGGCTGTCATGGGTTTCTTCGTGAAAGCGTATCTTTTCCGACTGTTGGCTGATCGCCAGCGCCACCTCGTGCCGGGCCTCGACTGCCTGGTTCGTTCGATTCCGATATGTCAGCAGCAGATCGAAACGGTTTACCTGTTCGGACAACTGCTTGCCTTCCAACAGCAGCGACTCCAGCATCGGCGTGTGCTCGGGCGGCAGCTCGAGGGCCAGTTCGGCGGCAGAGCCAAGAATACCGGTCAGTTTGTTGCGCATGGCGTGCATGAACTGCGCCGCCATCACCGGATCGTTGTCATCTTCCACCGCCAGGGTGCGGCCGGTCCGGATCAGGCAGAGATGGTAGTGCGATTGATCGACATGTTCCATCTTGATCGGGTTGCGGCCGGTAGCATCGGATTCCAGCCGCACCTCCTGGATGCTCCGTCCCACCAGTTGCTGCGAACTGCACTTGCACAGGTCAGCCATGTGATCGTTGCAGCACAGGATTGTGCCGGTGTCGCGATCGACGACCATGCCGGCGCAATCATCAGCCAGGGATGTCGAAATCTGGTCGACCACCCGGGCGCCGTCGGCATATGCCCGCCGCAACTCCGCTATGAGGCGGTAGAAGCGGTTGATGGCATTGGGGGACGACATCTGATGGGTCGGTCCGAACAACCCGAAGATCAACGACTGGTCGCGGGTTGGCGTCAGGTTGGCCCAGTGAATGTGGTAGATCGCAGTGTGGCCGTTGGTGGCATGCTCGTACCGCTGGGTAAAGATGGCGTCAGCCGTCTGGCCCAGCATACTGTCCAACTGCTCGGGGTCGAACAGCGGCACATCGTATGGATGCAGGTAACGGCCGTCCTGCACCAGGAAAGCCAGCAACGGCGCCGGGGCCAAACTGTCGAGGAACTGGCGTTCATCGTCGGTCAGCCAGCGACGCAACTGCAGTCCCAGCATGAGACTGTCGAGCGTGACCGGCGTGTGCGGGGCCGCGGCGGCACTGTCGCTGTGGCGCGGTATTTCGCGGGGCATTGCCGCTTCAGCTTGAAACTCTGTTTTCGTCATTTGTTTATGTCCGTTTCATTTTGCAACAGGTACTGTTCATATCGGTACACTACCGCCGGACTTTAGTTATCCGGCGCCGGTTTATTGCTTGACACCCCGCCGCCGGCTCGACTATGTTGGCCTATGCCACCGGTTTCGGTACAGATCCAGACGATCTTCTCTCCGGCCGCGCTGTCTTCAGTTTTCCAGCACCATTTTCATTTCAGTCAACCGGAGACGGCGATGTGTGTCCGGACTGGTCGGGACGAACTGCTGTGAGTCGCCCCCGTGTCCTGATCGTCATCCCTGCCCGCCTCGGCTCATCCCGCTTCAAGCACAAGGTGCTGGTGCCTCTGGCCGGACGGCCGCTGTTGTACCATGTCTGGCGGGCGGCGAAGCAGTCGAGCTACGCCGATCGCGTCGTCGTCGCCACCGACAGCGATGAGATCAAGCGTGTCGCCGCTGAATTTGGCGCTGAAGTGATGACCACCGCCAAAAAACACAAGACCGGGTCCGATCGCGCCGCCGAGGTGGCAAAACGGCTGGGCGGGACGGTCATCGTCAATTTCCAGGGAGATACTCTTGGACTTGGCGGTAAGACTGTGGACCGGGCCATCGAACTAGTACTCAAGAAGAAATCGGTCAATGTCGCCACCCTGGCCCACCGCATCACTAACGACGCCGAATTAACCAATCCCAATGTGGTGAAAGTGGTGACGGATTCGAAAGGCCGGGCACTCATGTTTTCGCGCTCAGTCCTGCCGTTTGTTCGGGATGTCGCCGGCAAGGGGCCGCCCGGATGGCAGGATTTCAAGTTTCTTCACCATGTTGGAGTGTACGTGTTTAGCCGCGCCGCGCTGGAGCGCTATGCCTCGTGGCCGCGCACGTCACTGGAAAAGGCGGAGTCACTTGAACAATTGAGACTGCTGGAGCGGGGGGAGAAGATACACGTGGTAACTACCCGGTCGAAGTCCGTGTCAATAGATTCACCTGAAGATTTGGAAAACTGGTCGCGCCGACGTATATAAAGGTATGGAGAGTAAAATCAATGGCTGATCGCGTAAAATACATTTTCGTCACCGGAGGAGTCGTATCCTCGCTTGGCAAAGGCATTGCCGCGTCATCGATAGGCTTGCTGCTGTCGCAGCGGGGATTGAAGGTTCGTAATGTCAAATTCGACCCGTATCTGAATGTTGATCCGGGCACGATGAACCCGTTCCAGCATGGCGAGGTGTATGTTCTTGACGACGGTTCCGAGACCGATCTTGATCTGGGCCATTACGAACGGTTTCTCGATCAGTCGTTGACCCGAGCCAACAATGTCACCACCGGCCAGATCTACAATACGATCATCACCCGCGAACGGCGCGGCGATTACCTCGGCGCTACCGTCCAGGTAATCCCGCATGTCACGGAAGAGATCAAGAACCGGATGAAAATGCTGGAGACGATTGGTGAGCGGCCGGATGTGATCATCGTCGAGATTGGTGGCACCGTTGGTGATATCGAGTCGCTGCCCTTCATGGAAGCGATCCGCCAGATGCAGCTCGAGCAGGGACCGCAGAACACGATGTTCCTGCATGTGACGCTGGTGCCGTACATTTCGGCGGCCGGGGAGTTCAAGACCAAGCCGACGCAGCACTCGGTGCGTGAACTGCGGGCGATCGGTATCCAGCCGAATGCCCTGATCTGCCGCTCGGCGCGCCCGATTTCCGATTCGCTCCGCCAGAAGATCTCGCTGTTCTGCAGTGTGCCGACCAGTAATGTGGTGGTGGCGCAGGATGTCTCCTCGATCTACCAGGTACCGATCAAACTGCGCGACCAGGAACTGGATGATATCATCTGCCGTCATTTCGGCTGGGAAGTTTCCGAGCCGGACATGGTCGAGTGGGAGCAGATGATTGAGCGCATCGAATTTCCGAAACGTCGGGTCAAGATTGCCATCTGCGGTAAGTACGTGCACCTCAAAGATGCCTACAAGTCGATCATCGAGTCGTTCGTGCATGCCGGTGTATCTAACGAAGCCCAGGTTGAGCTGATCTGGGTATCATCGGAGGATATCAAGCAGAGCGGCCCGGAGAAGTTCCTGTACGACGTTGACGGTTTGCTGATACCGGGCGGTTTCGGCGAGCGTGGGGTGGAGGGTAAGATAGAGGCGATTCGTTTCGTTCGAGAGAAGGCGATCCCGTTCTTTGGGATCTGTCTCGGCATGCAGTGCGGCGTGATCGAATACGCCCGCAATGTGTGCGGTCTCAAGGATGCCCACAGTTATGAATTCTACCGCGACCTCAAGCATCCCGTTATCCATCTCATGGCGGATCAGGAGGGGGTGACGGAACTGGGGGGCACCATGCGCCTGGGGGCGTATCCGTGCGTGTTGGCCGACGGCACCCGCTCGCGCGAGGCGTACGGGACTGAAGAAGTATCGGAACGGCACCGCCATCGCTACGAGGTCAACAACGCTTATCGCGAGATGCTGGTGGACAACGGCCTGTCGATTGCCGGGACCTCACCGGATGACCGGCTAATCGAGATCGTCGAGGTGGCCGACCATCCCTGGTTTGTCGGTGTCCAGTTCCACCCGGAACTGAAGTCGCGGCCGACTCGGGCTCACCCGCTGTTCCGCGATTTCGTCCGGGCAGCCGTCCAGTACCAGGACAACCGTCGATCCCAAAAAGACGAGAGCATGCCCGAAAAGGGCGATCTGACCTCGGCATCGCATAAGGCCTGAGGCCGGGGAACTGCCAAAGGCGGGCCACGGTTAGATAGTTGGAGGGTATGATACGTCCTTCCAGTACTATGGGGTACCATATGAACAGATACCTGAATCGGTTCTTGTTAATGATTGCGCTCGGACAACTGGTGGCGTGCGACGGCAGCGAAACGGTCAGCAGTGCGCCGGTCGAGTTGTTCTTTGGTCGCTACTCGGCCGAACAGGTCGGAATCGCCGACTTCCCGAAAGAGGATTCAGTTCGGCTGGCTGTCGACGGTTCGAACTACACGCTCTTTACCTTTCCGACGGCCGATGATCCTGCCGTCGACTTCTGTACCAGCACCGGAACCATCGGTGGCTTCGGAACCAATCAGATAACCTTTACCGTTACCGGTACCGTCGGCGCCAATTGCGACAAAGCAACGGTGCCACAGGGGACTATCCGAGCTGTATACCAGGGGGACTCGCTGATCATGCGCGACACCGTCGACATCACCTTTGTTCGTGAACGTGACCAGGGCATCCTCGACACTGTCACTGTCACCTGGTCGCTTTCCATTGAGCTGACCCAGTAGCGGGGCTACATAAGTCGTCCGGCGGCGTACCGGTCGATCAATACCCACACATCGAGGACCACTGCCGCAATCGCCCACGGTAGTGCTGCCCGGCGCCGCCAACCATTACCAATCGACATGCCGACAAAGACGAAGACCGGAAATGCTACGATCACGTGTCGGTAATAGCAGTCGGTTGTGCCGGCGGCAGGTGTGAACAGCAGGATTCCCAGGATGTACAGCTGCCAGGTCATGGGTACGCGCCGGCGATAGAATAGTGGCAGAGTTGCCGCCACGAAAATGATGATGAGTACCACCGGGTCGCCCAGCGGCCGCTGGACAAGCGACTGCCATATGGTGACCAGCGGAAAAGCCGGTTCGTGCGCGTAGAACGGCTGAGACTGAAACCGGGTATACAAGAAGAAGTCGTCGAACTTGACCTGAAAGTGCACCGCGAAAGCCAGCAGGCCGGCCGGTATCGCCGCCAGCGCCCCGACCAGGGAGAGCCGCTGTCCGATCGCATGCTCTTTCCAGTGCCTCAGTAGCACCCACGCGATGGGTAGGCCGATCACCACTGCCGACGGATAGGTCAGGGTGATCAGCATCACCGGCAGCCAGAGCCAGCGGTACGAGTTGCGTTCCAGCATCTCGAAGATCCATAATGAGAGCAACAGCATGAGGGAGTACGGGAATCCGGCCACATAGTAGAACGATCCGGGAAACAGCACCAGCGCCGCCACCGAGCCGATCGCTGCGTACTCACCGAACCGGCGATCGACCAGGCGATACAGTAAAATGAGTGACGCCAGCAGACAGCCCCAACTGACGACGAGGAGTGACCAGACGGTCGGAATACCGAGCCAGGTGAAAGCATGGCTGACCATTGGGTAAAACGGAAACCAGCCGACATTCCCGCACAGGAATTGCGGTGCCGGTTCACACGGATAGACTTCATAGCCGCGCTGGGCGATGGTCAGGTAATGCTGGCCGTCCCACTGGATCAGGTTGCGCGTGAGCACCAGGTACTTGGCGCCGAGCAGATCGATCAGCAGGATGGTCGACAGCAGGAGCACGGCCCACGCCGCCAACGGTATCCACAGATCTTTACGATTAAGCATAGATTTCTGCATCCCAGTCGCTTCTGGACAGATGGTACGGCCTTTTCGGACGGGATCAAGAAAATAACGGCTTTAAGGCGCGCTGTCGGGACCGATCCCGGTCCCGACATTCGGGCCTAAGTAATTGCCGGGTGGTAGGTTTACCGGTTGACTTGGATAGCGGCATTGGCTATCGTTGGCGATTGTGAGTAATCGACAGTACTATTCAACCCATGCGCGCAGTTTGGCTCGAACAGCGGTGCTGGTAACTCTGATCAGCCTGCTTTTGGCGGCGGCTTCTGTCTCAGCTCAGTCCAGTCTTGAGGACTGGCCGGGACTGGCGACGGATCAGCCCCCCGCATTCTCCGAGCCGGTGCAGCCGGACCGCTACCTGGTACGTCCCGGCGATACCCTGATTATCACCTTTATCGACGCCCAGTTGTCGTCACGGCGATTTGTCGTGATGGTCGACGGTTCCGTCGTTGACCAGGTGCTGGGCCGTATTCAGGCCGGGGGATTGATGCTCTCGGAAGTGCAGAAGTCGCTCGGTGTCAGGCTCGCGGAAGCCTACCGTGTAGAGGAGTTCGACATCTCCGTCGCCGGGCCGCTCCGTCTGGCCATGATGATATCCGGCGAGGTTCAGAATCCCGGCGTGTACAGCGCCTATTCATCGCAGCGCACTTCCGAACTGCTGGCCCAGTCCGGTGGTCTGACGATTAATGGATCTCAACGAAACATTCAGCTCATTGGGCCGTCCGATACGTTTACCGTCGACCTCGTCAGCGCCTTTGTGCTCGGCGATGCCGATGCCAATCCGTTCCTGGCGGCCGGCAGCCGCATTCACGTACCGTCACGCTCGACCAACGTTGTCGCCGTGCAGGGAGAAGTGCGCCGCCCGACCGAGATAGAGCTGAAAGACGGTGACAGTATCGATCAGTTAATCGACTTCGCCGGCGGCCTTTCCGAGCGCGCCGATGGCGATGGCGTTGTTATTATCCGCGACGGTACCCGACTGCCGGCGCAGCGCAGTGAATTGAAGGCGGGAGATGTCGTCTTCGTGCCGGTGGATGAAGAGTATGAACCGGTTGTGTCGGTATTCGGGGCGGTTGAGTCACCCGGGCGATTTTCCTGGCGGGACGGTCTCACCCTCACAGAGTTAATTCACCGAGCCGGCGGCGCCACCAGGAACGCAGTGATGCGCCGGGCGACTGTCTTCCGTCGGGCGGGTGCGGCCGGCGGCGGACGAATGGCCGGATATCGCTATCCGGTACAGGCAGCCGGAACCGACGACCGTCTGGAACTGCAACCGTCCGACTCCGTCGTGGTCCCGGAAGCGCTGGGATACGTCCGGGTGACCGGCCAGGTACAGAATCCCGGCTATTACCCTCTCCAGCCGGATCAGACAGCACGGTACTACGTCGAAGCAGCCGGTGGATTTCTGCCCGATGCCGAGCGCAATCGCCTCACCCGGACCAACCGGGTTTCCGGCATGAGCAGCGAGGTTTCACCTGATGTGCTGGTTTTTGACGGTGACATTGTTTCCGTGCAATCGAGAGAGGAACAACCGTGACCCAGACCTCCGGTTCAAATCTCTGGATAGTCCTCGAGGCGATCGCGCGACGTCGGACCTTTCTCCTGTCGTTCGTGGCCGTCGTCACCATTGTGACGATAGTTATCTCTCTGCTGCTGCCGACCTGGTACCAGGCGCGGTCGGTTCTTTTGCCGCCCAAGAATGTCACCGTACCGGTCGCCGGGCTGGACCAGTTGAACGAAGTGGTCTCGGTGATCGAGGGGCTGGACCTGCCGGTCATGGCCACGCCGTCCGACGTGTATGCCCGCATGATGCGCAGTCGAACGATCGCCGATACCATCATCCAGAAGTTCAATTTGATCGAACGATACGACGTAGAACACAAGTTCGACGCGTATGACGAACTCGACCGGCTGACGGAGTTCAGTGTCACGTCCGAGGGGCTGCTCGAGATTAAAGTCGAAGACAAGTCACCGGACACGGCGGCGTTGATGGCCAACGCCTTTGTCGACGAGCTGGAAGAACTTAATGGCCGCATTGTCGAGGAACGGGCCCGCCAGAATCTCCAGTTCCTGCAGGATCGGGTGCTCGGGGTTCGCGAGGAGCTCGACTCGGCGCGGGCGGCGTTTGAGGCGTTTCAGATAGAGAACCGGGCTGTCGATTTCGAGCAGCAGTCCCGCCTCGCCGTGGAACAGGCGATCGATCTGAAGACCCGCCTGGCCTCGGTCGAGATACAGCTGGAACTGAAGCGACAAACTCTCAGTGAGGACCATTCCGAGGTTCGTGAGTTGCGGCAGCAGCGTGAGATTATTCGCAACGAACTCGATCGGCTGGAGAACACCAATGACGACAACTCGTTCTTCTCTCTGCCCATCTCGAAGATCCCGTCGTTGAAAGGAAAGTACGAAGTTCTTTACAGCCGGGTTCAGGTTGCCGAGCGGTTGTATTCGAGCCTGCTTCAGCAGCTGGAACAGGCGAAGATTCAGCAGTATGCCGACGAACCGTCGCTGTCGATACTCGACCGGGCCGAACCGCCGCGCGAGAAGAGTCGACCGCGACGCTCCTTCATCGTGGCCGGCGCCTTTGCCGGCGCCGTCATTGTAGGTGTCCTGCTGACCCTCTGGTTCCACTACCTTGAGACACTGCAGCAGCGCCACCCCGAGGATTACCGGCGTGCCCGGACGTTCATGACCGCCTTTTTCGGCTGGTTGCCCGGGGTAAAGAAACGTTCCAGCGGAAACGGAACGAGGAGAAACGAATGAAAAACTTAGCGATAATCGGCCTGGGCGTATGGGGCCAGCAACTGCTGCGCGTCTTCCGACAGCAGCGCGGCGGCTCGGTCGCCGTGGTATGCGACAGCAACGAAGAACGCCTCGCCGCCGTCGAGAAACAAATAGCCGACATTGAAACACATCTTGATCCGGCCGACGTCTTCAAGCGCGACGACATCGAAGCCGTCGCCATCGCTATCGCGCCGAAAGATCAACCCAGGATCGCCCATGCCGCCATGGAGGCGGGTAAGGATGTCTTTGTCGAGATACCGCCCGCTTTGTCTTTGAAGGAGGCTGAGCAACTCACCGAGGCTGCGGAAAAGCACGACGTCATCTTCATGACCGGGTTTATCATGCTGTTTCACCCGGCGGTCCAGCACCTGCGCAAGCAGCTGGCGGACGGTTACCTCGGTAATATCCACTATATACAGGCGGCCAGGGCGGGTCTGGGGCGTTCACGCCAGACCGACAATGTATTGTGGTCGTACACGCCGAACGACGTTGCCTTCGCCGTTGACCTGATCGGTAAGGACCCGGTGCGGGTTACCGCGACCGGCGCCGCCTTCATGGAGCCGGGACATGCCGACGTGGTGTTTGTCACCCTGCACTTCGGTGACGGTACGCTGGCGCACCTGTATTCGAGCTGGCTGGCGCCGCATCGCGAGCGACGCGTCGTGTTGGTCGGTTCGCGCCAGACCGCCGTGTTTGACGACATCCCGGCGACCGAAAAGGTGCGGGTCTACGGCAAGGTGTCAAGCAAGCGCGTCGATTACCGCGACTTTGGTGAGTACCTCGCCATGCAGTCGGGCGATGTCTTCATTCCGCGACTCCCGCCGACTGAACCGCTGGCCGCCGAGTGCGCCCACTTCATCGAGTGTGTCGAAAAACGTCAACAACCGATCGCCAACGGCGAGATGGCGCAGCGCGTCATTCGAATCCTGGAGGCGGCCCAACAGTCGCTCGAGGCCGGCGGTGCACCGGTGAACATCCAATAGTCCGCAAACGCAATCATACTCTACTTGTTGTGAGGATTTGTATATGAGTACATCACAGATAGCCGCCTCGGCAGCAGTCGCCGACGATGTCCGCATGGGCGAATTCTGCGTGGTCGGAGAAAAAGTTCGGATCGGTAACGGCTGTGTGATCGGACACCATGCGGTAATCCATGACGGTACTACCATAGGTGACAACGTCCGCATTGATGACAATACCGTCATCGGTAAACGGCCGATGCGTGCCGCCAACAGCGCCGTGACAAAAGACCAGGAACTGCCGGCCACGAGTATCGGCAGCGATTGTATCATCGGCACCAGTGTGATCATTTACCGGGGCGCCGAGATTGGCCGCAAGGTGTTGATTGCCGACCTGTCGACGGTCCGTGAAAATGTGACAGTCGGCAACTTCACGATCGTCGGTCGCGGTGTGGCGATTGAGAACTTCTGTACCATCGGCAAGTACGTGAAGCTGGAAACCAACGTGTACATCACCGCCTATTCCGAAATCGGCGATCGCTGCTTCGTTGCGCCCTGTGTGGCGACGTCCAACGACAACTACATCGGTCGCACCGAGAAGCGGTTTGACAACTTTAAGGGCATCATTGCGAAGACGGGCGCCCGCATCGGCGTCAATGCCACCATCCTGCCCGGCAAGATTATCGGCGAGGACGCCCTCGTGGCGGCCGGTGCGCTGGTGACTACCGACGTACCGGCGAAGAAAATCGTCGCCGGCGTCCCGGCCAAAGTCTTCCGCGAAGTGCCCGAAGATCAGCTCCTGGAAAACCAGGGGTGGAAAGACGAATAGAAGGAGCGTGTCATGGCTGTCCCGTTGCTGGATATGTCGCGTCAGTATGAATATCTGAAGAAAGACCTCGATGCCGCCGTGATCAACGTACTGGAGCACGGCAAGTTCATTCTCGGCCCCGAAACGAAGGAGCTGGAGGACAAGATCGCCGAGCTGTGTACGGTGCGTTTCGGCCGGGGCGTCGCCTCCGGCACCGACGCCATCCTGCTGGCGCTGCACGCTGCCGGTGTGAAGCCGGGCGATGAAGTCATCACCACCGATTTTTCTTTCTTCGCCACCGCCGGTTGCATCCACAGATTGGGCGCCACGCCGGTGTTTGTCGATATCGAGCCGGAAAGCTACAATATCGACCCGTTGAGAGTGAAGGAAGCGGTCACCGAAAAGACGAAGGCGATCATCCCGGTGCACCTGTTCGGCCAGGTTGCCGACATGGACCCGATCATGGAGATCGCAAAGGAGCACGACCTGATGGTAGTCGAGGATGCCGCCCAGTCGATCGGCGCCGAGTACAAGGGTCGCAAAGCCGGTTCGATCGGCCAATTCGGCTGCTTCTCGTTTTATCCCTCGAAGAACCTCGGCGCCGGTGGTGACGGCGGCATGATCGTGCTCGACGACGAAAAACTTAACGACCTGGTAGCAATCCTGCGCAACCACGGCGCCAGGCCGAAGTATTACCATCGCATCATCGGTTACAACTCGCGTTTGGCCACCATTCAAGCGGCGATACTCCTGGTGAAGCTGCCCCATCTCGAGAAATGGAGCAAGCAACGCCAGGCCAACGCAAAAAAATATGACGAGGCATTCAAGGGTCTGTCAAGCGTGGTGACACCGAGGGTGATGGACTACACGACGTTTCATATCTACAACCAGTACACCATCGCCGTACCCAACCGTGACGAACTGATGCAGGGCCTGAAGGATGCCGGGATCGGGCACGAAATCTACTACCCCGTACCCTTCCACAAACAGGACTGCTTCGCTGATCTTGGCTACCAGCCGGGACAACTGCCGAACTCGGCGAAGGCCGCCGACGCGGTGGTGTCGCTGCCGATTTTCCCGGAATTGACCGACGAAGAGCAGCAGACCGTCATCGACGCCGTCAAGCGACTGGTCGGATAACGAGCAGCAGTACGTTCATGCAGGGCAAAGCACATGTCATGTCGATCGTGGGGGCGCGGCCGCAGTTCATCAAGCTGGCGGTGGTTGCTCCGCGACTGGCCGAGAACTTCAGCCATACCCTGATCCATAGCGGTCAGCATTTCGACAATGAGATGTCGGAGATCTTTTTCGAGCAGTTGCAGTTGCCGAAGGTTGATCATTACCTGGGTGTGAAGGGAGGAAGTCACGGCAAGTCGACCGGTCGCATGCTGGCCCGGATCGAACAGGTGCTGCTCGACCAACAGCCCGACCTGGTGGTGGTCTACGGCGACACCAACACTACCCTGGCCGGTGCCCTGGCGGCCGCCAAGCTGCACATCCCGATTGCCCACGTCGAGGCCGGGCTGCGGTCATTCGTGCGCAGTATGCCGGAAGAGATTAACCGCGTGCTGACCGACGATCTCTCGTCGTTGTTGTTCTGCCCCACCTCCAACGCCATATCGAATCTGAAGCGTGAGGGGATTTCGGATGGCGTCGTCGAGTCGGGCGATGTCATGTACGAACTGCTTTCGATGACGCGCCAGGGTCTGAAGGACAACACGGCGCTGTTTGAGTCGTTCAACGTGAAACGGCGGCAGTTCTATCTTTTGACGGTACATCGGGCGCACAATGTCGATGATCCGCAACGGTTGAAGCAGTTGGTCGAGATACTTGAGTCTGTCGATCGAACCGTGATTTTTCCGTCTCATCCCCGCACAACCGCGCGGCTGCGCAAGCAGCGGCTGCTCAAGAACATCGATGCTTTGGAGAACGTCATTCGGTGCGAGCCGCTCGGATATCGCGATCTACTGACACTGGCGATGCATGCCCGGGCAGTTCTGACCGATTCCGGTGGTCTGCAGAAAGAAGCGGTCTTCCTGAAAACGCCTGTCCTGACCCTGCGCAACGAAACCGAGTGGCGCGAGACTCTAAGACTGGGCAACCGTCTTGTCGATCTTGACCCTCAGCGCATCACGAAAGCGCTCTTTGAACTGCCGGAAGCAAAGGGGGTCGAATGGAAGGTCGACGGCAAGAAGCCGTCACACATTATCGCCCGGTCGATTGAACAGTTCCTGAAGGCGAGGTGAGGGTATGGGCACGGTTCGCACGGCGATCATGTCGGTTGCCGGCGTGGTTGCGATTTCAAAAGTGCTCGGTTTTTTGCGCGAGGTGGTCATCGCCGACGCTTTCGGTACCTCGGAAGCGTACGACCTGTACCTCCTCGCCATCATCCTTCCCGCCCTGCTCTACGGTGTTTTGAATTTCGCCGCCTACTATGTCTTTGTCCCGTTCTTGAGTCGCTACCTCGGAAACGACACCGACAATCGTTCTCCGTGGTCGCTGGTCAACCTGTTCTTGCTGGGATCGGTTGTGCTGACGGTTGTGGTGGTACTCGCGGCACCGTTGCTGACACGGATCTGGACCTCGGGCTACAGTCCCGCAGAAGTTGCGCAGGTGGTATTCTATTGTCGGGTGACGGCGGTGATCATTATCCTCGGTACTACCGAGGCGGTGATGCGGGCGACACTGCATGTCCGGCGTATCTTCGCCTACCCCGTTACCGGCTATATCATGTACAACGGCTTCGCCATTGTGGCGGTCGTCCTGCTGGCGGAACAATTGTCGGTCGGCGCCGTCGCCGTCGGCCTCGTCGGCGGGCTTCTCCTGCAGAACCTGTTTCTGGTGATTCGCTGGTTCGGCCTGAGGCCCGATAGGCACTACCGTTCCTCGCTCGACCTGACACACCAGCGGGCGGTACTTGCCGGCGCCGGCGTGATCATTCTCGTCGAACTGATCAACCGCTCCTACTTCATGATCGACCGCTACTTCGCCCCCGCCTTCGGTGACGGTATCGTATCGGCACTTAACTACGCCCAGGTGCTGGTCGCCCTGCCGGATTCGATTGTCGGCCTGGCAATTGCCTCGGTCGTCTACCCGATGTTCTCCGATCAGCGAGTACGCAGCGACGATGCCACGTTCGTCGGCTTGTACTCGCGCGCTGTGCTCGGGGGGCTTTTCATCGCCGTACCGGTGGCACTGGTGCTGGCCATCAGCGCCACCGACGTTACCTACCTGCTCTTCTCGCGCGGCCGGTTCGGCGCCGAATCGGTGATCCAGACAGCCTCGGTGCTGCGACCGCTGTCCCTCAGTGTGATTGCACTGTTTGTGATCTCCAGTTCCATTCGCGCCTGCTACTCGCGACAGAAAGAGAAGGCCGTGCTGCTGTTCACCCTGGTACTCTTTGCCAGCAAGTTTATTCTCACGTGGTGGCTGCAGGCGGTCATGTCATACCCCGGCATTGCGCTGGCGACCTCGCTGTCGCAGGTCACCTTTGCAGCCCTCATGTTCGGTTACATTCTGAGTATCACCGATACCAAACTGACCGTCCCGCTCCTCAACACTCTCGGGCGCATCGCCCTCGCCGGCGTCGCCGCCGGGATTGTCGGATGGTTCCTCAACGAGTATGTAACAATGGTCATTGCCGGGGACGGCCATCTGTGGGCCGCCGTGCGCATTGTCGGGGTGGGCAGTGGAGTCAGCCTGGTTTTTATCGTTGCAGCATATGCGGCCGGCCTCGGCTCGCTCATGCAACGGATCGTACGCGACCGCAAGGGAAGCGGCCCGGGAGGCGGGGCTAGCGGTGAGTAGGAAACGCGTTGTTGTCTACGGCTGGTCGCACCGGGTCCACGTCCAGCGCTGGGTACGCGGCATGGCGTCACGCGGCTTTGACATGCGTGTGATCTCACTGGACGGTGACCATCTTGACGACATCGAAACGGTCGTTCTGCCTCGCACCGGCCGTGAATCCTATCTCGCCCATATCCCGAAAGTAAAGCAGCTTACCCGTCGAGTCGCGCCGGATCTGGTGCACGCCCACTACGCCGCCGGTTTCGGTATGTGGGCCTGGCTGGTCGGCGTGCATCCGACGCTGGTGTCGGTCTGGGGCGCCGACCTCATCGACTTTCCCTCCAACAGCATGAAACGCTGGCTGATACGACGCGTCCTGCGTTCCGCCGACGGTATCAGCGCCACCTCCAATCTACTCAGGAAGCACGTTGTGTCGCTGGCGGCCGACTGTGACCAGAAGACCACCGTCATTCCGTTCGGCGTCGAGCTGCCGGACGAAACAACAACGCCTCCCGACACTCCGATACGATTCTGTTTCATCAAGGCGCATCGGCCGAAGTACGGTCCGGATATTCTCCTGCGTGCTTTTCGCACCGTTGTTGACAAGCTTCCCGAGGCTCGCCTGGTGATCGCCGGTGAAGGTGAGATGACGGCGCAGCTCCAGCAACTCTCGAAAGAGCTGGCCGTTGCCGAGCACGTAGATTTTGTCGGTTTCGTGCCAAACGATCAGATCTTTGATTTTCTTGCCAGGCACCATATTATGGTGATGCCGTCGGTGATGGAGTCCGAATCGTTCGGTGTTGCCGTGCTGGAGGCCTCAGCCGCCGCCCGTCCCACGATAGCATCGCGCATCGGCGGCGTGCCGGAGGTACTCGTGCATGACCACAACGGTCTGTTGGTGCCACCCAACGATGTTGAGCAGCTTGCGGCGGCTATGCTCGACCTGGCGCACGACCGCGAACGGTGTAGGCGGCTCGGCGAACAGGGCCGAAAGCTGGTGCAGCAGAGATACACGTGGACGCGCTCGCTCGACTTGATGTCGGAGTTGTATGATCGGTTGATTCATGAGCACAAGAAAAGCCGCTGACAAGATACCGTTGATCGATCTCAAGATCAGCGCAGCCGCCCGTCGCGAGGTGAATGACAGCCTCAAGTCCGGCTGGCTTTCGCCCGGGCTGAAGACTGCGAAGTTCGAGGCGCTGTGTGCCAAATATCTGGGCGTGCCGGTGGTCGCGGTCAGTTCCTGCACGATCGGCCTCGAGATGGTCCTGTCGGCGGTCGGCGCCGGACCGGGTAAGCAGGTCGTGACCTCACCGTTTACATTCGCCGCTACCCTCGGCGCCATTATGCGCACCGGCGCCCAGCCGATGCTCGCCGACATCGATCCCGATACGCTCACTATCGATCCTGACGAAGTCGAACGCAAGATCGGTGATCATACGGTTGCTGTCGTTCCGGTCGATATCGCCGGCCACCCTTGCGACTACGACCGCCTGACCAGAATCTGCGACGACCGGAAGATCCCGCTTGTGGCAGACGCCGCCCACGCGATCGGGGCGCGGTACGAGGGCAAATCGATCGCACAACTGGCCGATGTGGCTGTTTATTCGACCTATGCAACCAAGAACCTGACTACCGGCGAGGGTGGTTTGATTGCTTCCCGCCATGAAGAGTTGGTCAAGGTCATGAAGGTCATGTCGCGTCACGGGATGACAACCACCACCCTCGAACGTAAAAAGACCGCAAGCTGGCAGTACGATGTGGTCGATCTCGGTTACAAGGCCAATATGCCGGAGTTGGCTGCGGCTCTGGGAGCAGGGCAGATGCAGTCATTGGAAAAGGACCAGGCCAAACGTGAGAAGATTGCGGCGCGGTACATCAAGCGACTGGCGCCGTACGACGACTTCCTTGAGGTGCCGCAGGTCAGGAAGAGCCACACTCATGGCTGGCACCTGTTTATCATTCGGCTGCATACCTCGCGACTCGACATTTCGCGCGATGACTTCATCGAGCAGATGGCGAAGCGCGGTATCGAGTGTGGCGTGCACTATATCCCGGCCTTCCACCTGTCGTTCTATCGCGAGGCGCTCGGGCTGTCGGAGCAGTATTTCCCCAACGCTGCCTACGCCGGGCGTCGGGTGGTGAGCCTGCCGATCTATCCGTCGCTTAAACTGAGTGATGTCGACCGGGTCTGCGCCGCCATCGGTAAGCTCCTCACAAAGCACGGCCAAAGCAAAAAGTAGCTCCGGCCGTTCTTGCCATCGCCGTGTCGGGCGATTATTTTCTTCTTATGCCCGCCAACCTGCCGCCACAATATTACGATTTGGAGCGCGAGTTCAACGCCGAGCGTGACCCGCGCGAAAAGCTGCGCATGGCCGAGGAGTTGCTGCGGATGATGCCCAAGCATAAGGGTACCGACAAGCTCCAGGCCGACATGAAAGCCAAGATTTCGAAGCTGAAAAAGCAGATCGAGACCGGCGGCGCCAAGCATGGTGTGCGGCAGGTGGCGGCTCACGACCACATCGAGAAAGAGGGGGCCGGCCAGGCTATCCTGATCGGACCGCCCAATGGCGGAAAGTCGTCGTTGCTCGACGCTCTCACCGGCGCCGAACCGGAAATCGGCGACTGGCCGTACACCACCCGCGAGCCGATGCCCGGCATGATGCCCTTCGAAACCGTCCAGATCCAGCTCATCGACACCCCGCCTATCTCCGATGAACAGTACGAGGGCTACCTGTCCGGCCTGATTCGCAACGCCGACCTGGTTGTGGTGGTGGCCGATCTCGAAGCTGAGACCATGATCCCTGATCTTGAGTTCCTGCTCTCGAAACTGGAGGAGAAACGAATTGTCCTCCAGCCTGAAGTCACTGAAGAGCCGGAGGATCCGCGCTTCAGCTACAAGCCGACTGTCATCTGTGCCCACAAGGAATACGAGGACGAATCGGGGGAGAAGGTGGCGTCGCTGAAGAAGCTCTTTCCCGGTTTTCCGGTGGTGGCAACGTCGATTCTCGACGAGGCCTCGCTTGACCGTTTTCGAAGAACGGTGTTCGATGCATTGAAGATCATCCGCGTCTACACCAAGGCGGTCGGCCACGATCCCGACTACAAGGACCCGATCATCCTCAAGCCGGGCGCGACAATCGAGGATGCCGCCCTGGCGTTGCACAAAGACTTCGTCAAGAAGCTCAAGTTCGCCAAAGTGTGGGGGAAGGCGGCACAATTCGACGGTCAGCAGGTGAACAAGAGTTTTGAGCTGGCCGACGAATCGATCGTCGAATTCCACATCTGAGCCGCGTTCACAATAAACTTGACCACACCGTCCCCGAAGCCAACATTGCCTTCATGGAACCACCGCTCAGATATGACTATCGCGACATTCTCTGGGCCTCGGCCCGAGCGTTGAAAGCCAAGAAGATTGCCGTGATGACCATCGCACTGTTGGCCGGGCATTTGGTCTTTCAGTTTTTCTCCTATGTTGCCTTCATCATCGACGGTAAGGAGGTAGGGCTGATCTGGCGAGTGTACGGTCTGCTGGTCTATGTCGATCCGCACCTGTCAGGGACAATGGCCGAGTTGTCGTACTACCTTGGTATCGTCGGCGGCATTTTGTGCGTGATGGTCGGGATGTGCGCGGTGGGCATTGCCGACATCGAGTCGATTCGCGGTAATCCGTTTGTCAGCACGACCAGGTCGCTTGTGTTCGCCGTCAAGCGGTTGCCGCAGATGTTCCTGACCCTGCTGTCGATCGCCCTTTTTCTGGTATTTGTCATCTTGATATTCGCGCTGTTCGGCGGGATCAGCCGTATTCCCTGGATCGGCGACTGGATCTACGCGATCTTCTTCGTCCTGCCCAACTTCGTCATCGCGATACTGACGGTGTTCATCTTTTTCGTGCTTCTGGCGGCGATCTTTGTCCTGCCGGCCGTGCTGGCGTCACAGCGCCAGAAGGAAACGTTCACCGCGCTGGTTGAGACCTTCTCGACCATACTCAGGCGCCCGGTGCATTGGGTAGCCTACACCGCGATCGGTTTCGTCACCGCCAAGCTGGCGTCGTTTGTGTATGGTTATTTTGCCTATCGCGCGGTGGAGTTCATCAGCTGGTCGACCGGTATCCTCGGCGGCAGGCACTTCGATAAGATGATCCGCGCCGGCCTGGGGCACCTGCCCGTCGATTCCGATGTCGCCCGCGAGACAATGAACATCTTTCCCGGTATCGACTTCGGCTTTTCGGTGGTGCCGTGGGCACGGTCTGGCGAAAGTGACGCGGTGTCGTACCTGATGGCGGTGATGCTGTTCGTGATCTTCGCCAGCGTGCTGGGATACGCCCTGGCGGTGGTAGCCTCGGCGCAGGCGCGGGCGTATGTGGTGATACGGTATCAGAAAGACAGTTACCGCATCGACAAAGAGGACCCGCTGTTGTTCACACCG
>CAZJCK010000037.1:0-34508 GCA_964544635.1 uncultured Ignavibacteriales bacterium
CTTCATACGTCAGCGTGCCGGAGCGTGAGACGACACCGACGCCGCCCTTCTTGACGATGTTACCCGGCATGATGCCGACCTTCGACAAGCCGGGCGAGATCAGGCCGGGGCAGTTCGGGCCGATCAGTCGAGCGCCCTTCGCCTGCACGTACGGATAGACTTTCATCATGTCGTTGGCCGGGACGCCTTCGGTGATGCAGACGATGACCTTGATACCGGCATCGGCCGCTTCCTTGATGGCGTCGGTCGCAAACGCCGGCGGCACATAAATGACCGAGGCATTGGCTTTCGTTTTCTCGACCGCTTCTTCGACGGTGTTGAAGACCGGAATGCCGGCCACCTTGGTGCCGCCCTTGCCGGGTGTGACACCGCCGACGACATTGGTGCCGTACGCTTTCATCTGCTCGGCATGGAAAGAACCGTCGCGTCCGGTAATACCCTGGACGATGAGCTTGGTTTTCTTATCTATAAATACGGCCATGATTGCACCTCTTTACGCGGCTTCCGGTTCAAGACCGGCCAGCTCGATCGCTTTCTTGACTACTTTGTCCAGCGTATCCTCGGTCGGCAGGTTGACCGCCTGCAGGATTTTCGCTGCCTCTTCTTCGTTGGTGCCGGTCAGGCGCACCACCACCGGTATCTGCGGGTTGAGTTCCCTGAACGCCGCCACGATACCGTTGGCGACATCGTCACACCGCGTAATGCCACCGAAGATATTGATCAGAATGGCGCGTACTTTGGGATCACCCAGAATGATCTTCATCGCCGCGATCACTTTGTCCGGGTTGGATGATCCACCGATATCGAGGAAGTTGGCCGGTTCACCGCCATACCGTTTAACCAGGTCCATCGTCGCCATGGCCAGGCCGGCGCCGTTGACCATGCAGCCAATGTTGCCGTCGAGCTTGATAAACGACAGGCCGGCTTCGCGCGCTTCCACCTCGGCCGGCTCTTCGGCGTCGATGTCGCGCATCTCGGCGATATCTTTCTGGCGGAAAAGACCGTTGTCGTCGATGTTGATCTTGGCGTCGAGCGCGATCACCTCCGACGAGGTGTTGGTGATGAGCGGGTTGATTTCGACGAGCGAGGCATCGACATCCCAGAATATCCGGTACAACTTCATGAGAATCGTGGTGCAGGTGCGAACCTGGCCAATCTCCCGGAACAGCTTGTACGACAGGTTGCGCGCCTGGAACTCCTGGAGGCCGACGATCGGGTCGACGTGGAGTTTGAAAATCTTCTGCGGGGTTTTGCGCGCAACCTCTTCGATGTCGACACCACCGGCCGGCGACACCATGATGACCGGCTTCTTGGTCGCGCGGTCGAGGATGATGCCGACGTAGGCCTCGGAAATGATATCTTCAGCGACCGTTACCAGCACCTTCTTCACCGTCAGGCCCTTGATATCCATGCCGATGATGTTCTGCGCCAGGATCTTGGCCGATTCCGGGTTCTCGGCATACTTGATACCCCCGGCCTTGCCGCGTCCACCCACATGAACCTGCGACTTGACCATGACGGGGCGGTTGTATTTCTGCGCTAACTGCTGTACCTGAACCGGATCGGTCGCCACCTCGCCATCCGGCACCGGGATGCCATATTGGGCGAAAATTTCCTTTGCCTGATACTCGTGAATCTTCATTCGTTCGCACCTTTATCTCTGTTTAAGTCATTGCGTTCAATATTATAGAGATAGAATTCCTTTGCAAGTGATTCAAGGTTTTCGCGGGTATTATTCTCGGGATAATCGAGCACATGCTCCAGTAAATGGTCGAGGATCCGGCCCACTACCTTCCCCTCACTGACGTCGAGCAGTTCCATGATGTCGTTACCGTTGATCGCCAGGTCTTTCAGGCCGAACGGCGGCTTGCGCTCGATCTCGTCGCGGATGGCCTGTTCGAATTCGTCGACATCTTCGGTGGTGCCCCCTTTCCCCTGCGCCACGACATCGGCACGCCGCAGATCCAAAAGGTCGAAGATCAGGTCGGGGCCGACCCGACGGATCAGCCGCCGCATTCCCTTATCCGTCACATCGGTGGTGAACATGTGGCGATCGACCAGCACCTCTACCTGTTTGATCAGGTCGTTGGGGTAGCGCAGACGTTTCATCACTGCCCGGGCGGTTCGGGCGCCGCCGGTGTCGTGGCCGTAGAACGTCGCACCCTGATCGACCTCACGCTTATGCTGGGGCTTACGGATATCATGAAACAGGGCCGCCAGGCGGAGCCGCAAACGCGGCTTGGCGGCGTCGATAGTGTGCAGGATGTGATCGAACACGTTGTAAGCATGATAGCCGCCGGGCTGTTCGACGCCGACACAAGCCTCCAGTTCCGGCAGGCAGTGCGGCAACAGGCCGGTCTTCTGCATCAGGTGGAAACCTATCGACGGCCTGGCTGCCTTGACCAGCAACTTGTTCAGTTCCTCCTGGATTCGCTCCGGACTGATAGTGGCCAGCAGGGCGGCGTGTTCTTTCATCGCGGCATACGTTTTCTCTTCGATCTCGAACTCGAAGCGGGCGGCGAACTGGACAGCGCGCAGCATCCGCAGCGGATCCTCGACAAACGAATTTTCGGTGACCATCCGGATCAGCTTGTTCTCGAGGTCGGCCATGCCGCTGAGGGGATCGACCAGCCTGTTATCGTCGAGTGCGACTGCCATGGCGTTGATTGTGAAGTCGCGTCGCTTCAAATCGACCTCAACCGGCAGGTTGGGATCAAAGGCGACATGAAAGTCGCGGTGCCCCTGGCCGGTTGAATACTCTTTTCGGGGGAGTGAGATGTCGAAGGTGATCGGCTCGTCGTCATGGAACGGCGTGAACTTGATCACACCGAAGCTCTTGCCGACCATATTGACCTGGCCGAACCGGCGCAGCAGGCGCGACAGATCATCGTACGGCAGCCCGGTGACGAGGTAGTCGCGGTCCTTGATGTCACGATCGCGCTTTAAGAAGCGATCGCGCACCGCCCCGCCAACCTCGTAGATCCGTCCCTGCTGTGATATGGCGTTGATTGCTTCGGCTGCCAATGTACACATACCTACTCTGGAGTTATCACCGTTCCGGCCTTGCCGTTCACCGCCTCGACCGCATTTTCGAGCGAACAAATGATCACCTTGTCGCCGCCCTCCTGCAGGAAGCGGACGGCGGCGTTTATCTTCGGTCCCATCGAACCGTCCGGGAACTGCCCCTGCGCGGCATAGTGCAGGGCATCGGCGACTGTCATCCGGTCGATCGGCTGCTCCTCCGGGGTGTCAAAGTTGATGGCGACGCGATCGACCGCCGTCAGAATCATCAACAGATCGGCGCCGATTTCGCGCGCGATCACTGCTGATGCCAGGTCCTTGTCGATCACGGCATCAAGACCCTCATAGTTGCCGCGGTCGTCGATATAGACCGGAATGCCGCCACCGCCACCGGCGATGACAATCCAGCCCTCGTCGACCAGTTTCTTGATCGTCTTCCACGGTATCGCCTGCAGCGGGGTTGGTGACGGTACCACCCGTCGCCAGCCCCGGTTGGCATCCTTCTTCATCTGCCAGCCGCGCAACTCTTCGAAGGCGCGAGCTTCTTCCTCGGTGTAGAACTGGCCGACATACTTGGTCGGGTTCTGGATGGCCGGGTCTTGCGGGTCGACGAGCATCTGGGTGATGATCGTCACCACCTGTCGCTCGATGTCTTCCTGCCGCAGGCGGTTTTGCAGCGACTGCTCGATCATATACCCCATGCCGCCTTCGGTATCGGCGACACAGACCCCCAGCGGCTGGACCGGCGCCTTGCCGCGGGCCAGCTCGATGCGCAACAGGGCGTTGCCGACCTGCGGACCGTTACCATGCGTGACGACGACACCATACTTCTTGCGCACCAGTTCAACCACACCGTCGAGCGACGCTCTGGTATTGGCAAACTGGTTGGCCATCGTATCCTCCTGCCCCGGTTTGGTAATGGCGTTACCGCCGAGCGCAACCACGGCTGTCTTCTGGCCCAACGTTATCGACATAATACTCTATGTTGCATCCTCAAACGACAACGGGCGGCCCGGTGAAAGGCCGCCCGAACGTGTTTATGCCTTCCGGGCAGGCGTTTTCTTACGCGTTGCCTTCTTGCCTTTGCCTGACAGCCACTCCTTGATCAGTGACTGCAGGTCGGGCTGGCCGATCTCCTGCAGACTGTAGCGCACCCGCACGTACGGCTTCTTCAGCTTGAGCACCCGCGACAGGTCGATTGGCGTGGCGATGATCACCAGGTCGCACTTCACCTTGTCAATCGTCGCCTCCAGGTCCTTGACCTGCTGGTCACCATATCCCATCGCCGGCAACAGGATGCCGATATCCGGGTACTTCTCAAACGTTTTGGTGATCGAACGGACCGTATACGGACGCGGATCGACCAGCTCGGCAGCACCGTACTTCTCGGCCGCAACCACGCCGGCGCCGTACTGCATCTCACCGTGTGTAAGCGTGGGACCATCTTCAACGACGAGCACCCGCTTGCCGAAAATCTTTTCGTAGTCTTCGACTTCGAGCGGCGAGGCGGCCTCGACCACCCTGGCATCCGGGTTGTACGCGGCGATGTTGGCGCGCACAGTCTGGATGCCGTCGGCATCGGCCGAGTCGATTTTGTTGATCACTACGATGTCGGCCAGCAACAGGTTGTTCTGACCGGGGTAGTACGAGATTTCGTGATTCGGACGGTGCGGGTCGACGACCGTGATCATCAGGTCCGGCTTGTAGAACGACATGTCATTGTTGCCGCCGTCCCACAGGATGACATCCGCTTCCTTCTCGGCTTCACGGATGATCTGCTCGTAGTCGACACCGGCATACACCACGATACCGTTGTCGATGTGCGGTTCATACTCTTCCCGCTCCTCGATGGTGCACTTGTGCTTGTCGAGGTCGGCGTAGGTGGCAAACCGCTGGCAGGCCTGCTTGGCGAGGTCGCCATACGGCATCGGGTGACGGATCGCCACCACCTTTTTCCCTTCCGCCTGCAGCAGCTCGGCGACGCGTCGCGTTGTCTGCGACTTGCCGCAACCGGTCCGCACGGCACAGACCGCCACCACCGGTTTGGTCGACTTGATCATGGTCGGTTCGCCACCCTCGACAGCGAAGCGCGCGCCGGCGGCCATGATGTGCGCGGCGTGCTCCATGACATACTGGTACGGCACGTCGGAGTATGAAAAGACGACCTCGTCGACGTTGTGCGTCGTGATCAGCTTCATCAGGTCTTCTTCCGGGTGGATCGGGATCCCCTTCGGATAGAGCTTGCCGGCCAGCGACCTGGGGTACTTACGGCCTTCGATATCCGGAATCTGGGTGGCGGTGAAAGCGACCACCTCGACATCTTCGTTGTCCCGGTACAGGACGTTGAAATTGTGAAAGTCGCGACCGGCCGCACCCATGATGATAATTTTACGTTTGGACTTCGCCATGCATATGTCTCCTCAATCAGAGCTGAACTTATGGTTTCACAGTGTCAATCTGGGCGCGCTGCAGCGAACCGGAGAAGTCGACATAGACCGACTTCCATTCGCTGAAGACATCGAGCGCCGCCGTAGCCGCTTCACGATGACCGTTGCCGGTTTCTTTGGTGCCGCCGAACGGCAGGTGGGTCTCGGCGCCGATGGTTGGCGCGTTGACATAAAAGATTCCGGTGTAAACGTCGCGCATCGCCACATACGCCTTGTTGACATCGCGGGTGTAGATCGACGCCGACAGGCCGTACGGCGTATCGTTGGCCATCTCTATCGCCTGGTCGAAATCGTCGCACACCGCAATGCTGAGCACCGGTCCGAAGATCTCTTCGCGCCAGATGGTCATCTTCTGGTCGATGCCGCTGAACACCGTCGGCTGGACAAAGAACCCCTTGTCATAATCGCCGCCGGTCAAGGCTTCACCGCCGCACTCGAGCGTACCGCCTTCTTTCTTGCCGATTTCGACATACTTGAGCACCGTCTGGCGCTGGCCTTCATTGACGCATGGTCCCATATCGACCGACTCATCAAGGCCGTTGCCGACTTTTAATTTGCGGGCGCGCTCGACAATCATCTGGGTGACTTCCTTGGCCACGTTCTTGTGGACGACGAGACGGCTGGTTGCGGTGCAACGCTGGCCGGTCGTGCCGAAAGCGCCCCACAAGGCACCGTCGACGGCGAGGTTCAGGTCGGCGTCGTCCATCACGATCTGGACATTCTTACCACCCATCTCGAGGCAGGAATGCTTGAAGTTGGGGGCGCATGCTTCCGAGACTTTGCGTCCCACTTCGGTCGAGCCGGTGAACGAAATGACGCGGGTCTTTTCGTGTTCGATCAGCGGCGTACCGACGGCGCCACCCGAACCGGTCACCATGTTGACCACACCCGGCGGCACCCCTTCTTCCTCACAGGCCTTCATCAGGTTGACAACCGACCTGGGCGTGTCGGTGGCCGGCTTGATCACGATGGTGTTGCCGCAGATCAGGGCGGGCATCATTTTCCACGACGGTATGGCGATCGGGAAGTTCCAGGGCGTGATGAAACCGCAAACCCCGAGCGGCTGACGGATCGTCATGTTGAACTTGGCGCGCATTTCCGACGGTGTCGTCTGGCCGAAAAGGCGACGTCCCTCTCCCGCCATGTAGTAAGTCATGTCGATTGCTTCCTGGGTATCGCCGCGCGTCTCCTTGATGACCTTGCCCATCTCGCGCGTCATTTCCTGCGAGATAGCCTCTTTGTCTTTGACCAGGCGGGCGGCGACATTGAACAGGATCTCGCCGCGCTTGGGTGCCGGTACCAGGCGCCACTTTTCGTATGCCTCGGCGGCCGCCTCGACCGCCATGTCGATATCCTCTTTGGTCGACTTCTGGAAAATTCCGACGAGATCGTCGGTGTCGGCAGGGTTACGATTCTCGAACGTCTCGCCCGATTTCGATTCGACCCATTCGCCATTGATAAAATTCTTGTTCAGCTTCGGATCTGCCATGACTGGACCGGCCTCCATCTATTCGATCTTGTTATCTCTCTTCGTCTTCGGCTTTAATTCCAGGGCTTTGTGAATCAATTCACCAACCGGAATAAGTGGTCAATATAGCGGTATAGGCTTTACTGTCAACCGCTTTCCCCGGTCCACGTTTGTAATTTTTCTTGTTGGCGGATAAGGAGTTAGGGATGACGGAGCAGACCGCTTTTCCAGCGGGTTCTCACCTTCGGGGGTCAGGGACCCTTGTGATTCTGACTCCACAGATTACATACAATTCATTGTTGCCGGACGTCCTTCGGACATTCCGGTCTACAACTTCGCCACAAAGAACTCGTAGCCGTAACTGCCGCCGTAGTCGCGGCGGATATGGATCTCTTGCTGCGATTCGGCGATCACCGCCAGCGCATGGTCATCACCGGCATACTTCTCTCTCAGCATGTCAAGCCGCTCCTGCATCGGCGTGTAATAATTATCCCACCAGGATGTATCGGGAAGCCTAAACTGTTCGATCATCTCAAAGCCGGCACGGCGAATCATCTCGACTCTTTGTTCGGGCGTCGTCATCGCCGGGTACTCGCTGTCAAAGTACGCCTTCGCCTCGGGCGGCGGCGTGTGGGTCAGCCAGACCAGATCGCTGAAGGCGACATGACCGCCTTCGCGCAACAGGTCACGGCACACCGTCAACGCCTTTTCGATCCCGAGGATGTACGCCGAGCCTTCCGCCAGGACCAGATCGAACGACCTGTCGGCGACCGGCAACATGTTCATATCGGCCCGCAACGGCGCAATTCCTTCACGGCATCCGGCCGCATCGGCTCGACGAATCAGTTCGACCAGAAACGGATAGTGTCTGTCGAGTGCAATGAGGTGAGCGTCGGGGAAGACATCGGCCGCAACGATCGTCTGTGCACCCGGACCACAGCCGATATCGAGGATACCGGCCGCGGGCGGCAGTGCGCAGGCTTTCAGCGCACGCCGGGTGCTGTCGTCATCCCCCGGCGCTTCGCGCGGGAGGCCGGAATGGATCTCGAAGAAGACCCGCCAGGTTCGTTCGTCCATAAGTCCTTTCGTGGGCGGCAGACCTCCAGTCTGACCCATCAAGGTCGTTTGTCTAATTTGCCCATCTCTGTCACCACTTTTCAACTTTTTTGTGATCAAATCGAGGGCTTATTTCGTTATATTTGTGACTACCAACAAGGATATTACGTGCTCGAACTGATTCTGACAGGCCTTCTATCGCTCCCCCTCTATCCGCTCAACCCGGTCGAGCAGGATACCCTGCCTCCGGCCAATCTGCACCTGTCGGTCGGCGCCGCCAGCCCCACCGAACTGCTGCCGATCACGCCGCTGATGTCGGTACGTGGCGAATGGATGCTCTTTCATCCGTTTGTCCTGCGGCCGTCGGTCGACTACCGCTTCGGCCACACCCGGCAGGGAAACAAGCCGGACGGTTTCATGCACCAGGTGGTGTTTGGACTCGAGGGATTCCTCTATCGAGGCACCAGCCGGCTGACCGGCTATGCCGGTTTCGGTCTTATCTGGGCGGTCAACGACTTTGACCTTGACGCCAGCGCGGCCGACTCACTGCAGCGCAACGATAACCTGGCCGCCGTCACGCTGGACAACTCGTTCGGCTATCGGATCAGCCTGGGGGTGCGCTGGAGCGAGGTCTACTCAATCGAGGTGAACGTAACCGAGCTCGACTCCCGCATGCATTTCACCTCGCAGCAGGTCGGCGCGGTTTTCCAGACCTATTCCGAAGAGGTCGACCTGGGCGATTTCCGGGTCAACTTCGGTTACCTGTTTAATTTGCACAAATAGGTGTTTGTGCCGCAGACAAGACCCGCCTGAAAGGCGGGCTACCTTGATGGTTAGTCGTCCTCACCAGTATATCGCGCCAGAAACTCTTTCCGGAACGCATCGAACCGACCCGCTTCAATCGACGTGCGTATCTCCCGCATTAAGTCCTGGTAAAAATACAACGAGTGATAGGTCGCCAGCACCATGCCGGTGATCTCGGATTGGTTGTACAGGTGTCGAATGTATGCCCGTGAGTAGCGCTTGCATACGAAGCAATCACAGTTCGGGTCAAGCGGACGGTCGTCGCCGGCATACCGGGCGTTGCGGTAGGTGATCATACCGACCGACGTAAACACCGCACCGGTCCGGGCGTTGCGGGTTGGCAGCACGCAATCGAACATGTCGATGCCGTACGACACGGCCATCAGGATATCCTCCGGATACCCCACCCCCATCAGGTAGCGCGGTTTGTCGGACGGTAGATACTGAATCGTGTGCGCCAGCATCGACTCCATCTCCCCCTTCGTCTCCCCCACCGACAAGCCGCCAATGGCGTAGCCGGGAAGGTCAAGATCAACCAACTGCTCAGCTGAGACTGTCCGCAACGTTTCGTACACCGACCCCTGCACAATCCCGAAGAGGCATAACCTCTCCTTCTGCATTTTGTTGAGTTCGTCGTGGACAGCGAGACACCGTTTCGCCCAGTCGTAGGTGCGGTGTACGCCGATCGCCGCCTCGGCCTCGGTCGCGGGATACGGTACGCACTGATCGAACGCCATGATGATGTCGGCGCCGATAGCGTGCTGGATCGCCATGACGTTTTCGGGTGTGAAGCGATGCCGCGAACCATCGAGATGCGATTGAAAGGTGACGCCGTCGTCGTCGATCAAAGAGATATCTTTCAGCGAGAACACCTGGAAGCCGCCGGAGTCGGTCAGGGTCGGTTTGTTCCAGCCGTTGAATGTCGCCAGGCCGCCGAGCTTCTTGATGATATCGTGCCCGGGCCGCAGGTACAGGTGATAGGTGTTGCCGAGGATGATCTCTGCGCCGGTCTGTTCGAGCAACTCGGCGGTAGTCCCTTTGACGGCGCCCGATGTTCCGACCGGCATGAAGGCTGGAGTTTGAAACGAACCGTGCGGTACGGTCACCATCCCGCGGCGGGCGGCATGGTCGGTGGTGTGGAGCGTGAGTATGGGGTCGGCCATGCAGCTGCAACCTACGCCAGCAACTCGTCCATTACCTGCATGATCGACTCGGCGCCGTGCACGTTAATTCCGGATTCCGGCAGCCGCGCGGCATTAGTCTTCGGTATGATCACCATCTCGAAACCCATGCGTTTTGCCTCGGCGACACGTCGATCAGCCAGCGTCACCCCCCGCACCTCGCCCGACAGCCCGGCCTCCCCGGCCACGACCACCGATGGCGGCACCGCTTTGTCCAGAAGCGACGATACGATCGCCACCATAATCGGCAGGTCGAGCGCCGGCTCGGCGACTTTCAGGCCACCGGCGATCGAAACGAAGACATCATGCTGTGACACCGGGTAACCGCACCTTTTTTCGAGTATGGCGAGCAGGAGCGACAACCGTCGGTTGTCGAATCCTCCCGCCACGCGCTGCGGGTTGCCGTAATTGGCCGGCGCCACCAGCGCCTGCAGCTCGACGAGGATCGGTCGGTTGCCTTCGCAGATGGCCGACACCACCGAGCCGGTCTTGTGGCCGTCGGACCGTTCCGACAGGAACAGCGACGACGGATTGTCGACCTCGACCAGACCGCTCGACATCATCTCGAACACGCCGATTTCCGCCACCGAACCGTAGCGGTTCTTGTTGGCGCGCAGGATGCGATACAGTTGGGTTGGATCGCCCTCGAAGTACACCACCGTATCGACCATATGCTCGAGCACTTTCGGCCCCGCCACCATACCCTCCTTGGTGACATGTCCAACCAGGAAAAGCGCCGTATCATGCTGCTTGCTGTGGGTTATCAGCCGGGCCGCCGACTCCCGCACCTGCGCCACCGTACCGGGCGGTGAATCGAACAGGTCGGAGGCAATAGTCTGGATCGAATCGATCACCACCACGGTCGGATGGTCGGACTCCATCAGGGCGATGATCTCTTCGAGCGACGTCGCGTTGGCCACGGCGATACCGTCGCCGGAAATCCCCAGCCGATTAGCGCGGATCTTCAGTTGCGTCAGCGACTCCTCGGCCGACACGTACAACACGGTCATCCCCTGCTTCGCATAGGCATCGGCCGCCTGCAGGGTGAGGGTCGACTTGCCGATCCCCGGATCACCGCCCAGCAGCACGGTCATGCCCGGCAGCAACTGACCGCCCAGCACGCGATCCAGTTCATCGATGCCGCTCTTGAAACCGGCTGCGGTTTCGGTCGACAAATCCTTCAACTGCTGCGACTGCCGGGTCGTCGGGCGGACCGGCTTGCCCTTCGCGGTCGGCAGCTGCTCCTCGATCAGGCTGTTCCATTCGCTGCACTCGCGGCATTGCCCCTGCCAGCGGGCATGTTCGGCGCCGCACTCGCGACAAAAATAAGCGGTCTTGAGTTTCTTCTTCTGGGTAGTCATCAACGCACTTTTATCGGACCGTCGGCATTGCCATGAATAAACTGCTGTACGACTTCGTTATCAGTATTGCGCATTTCTTCAGGTGAGCAATCACATTCTATCTTGCCGTTGTACAGCATGATGACGCGGTCGGCGATCTTGAAGGCCGACTTCATGTCGTGGGTGACCGCCACCGATGTTACGTGCAGCTGTTCATTGAGATTGACAATCAGGGTGTCGATGACATCCGATGTAATCGGATCCAGCCCGGTGGTCGGCTCGTCGTATAGCAGCACTTCCGGTTCGTTGGCGATGGCGCGTGCCAGGCCGACGCGCTTGCGCATCCCTCCCGACAGTTGCGCCGGGTACTTTTCGTAGGCATCGCCTAACCCGACCATATCAAGTTTTTCGCGCACTTTCTCCTCGATGGCATCGTCCGACATCCGCTCCCCTTCTTTCAATCCCAGCCCGACATTCTGGGCAACCGTCAGGGAATCAAACAGCGCCGCCGACTGAAACAGCATGCCAACCGACCGTCGCACCTCTACCAGTTCACGCGAGCGCATATGGGTGAGATCTTTCCCCTTGAAGTGGACGGTGCCCTCATCCGGGTCGATCAGTTTGATCAGGTGCTTAAGCATAACCGACTTGCCGGAACCGGACTGGCCAATGATAACAATCGACTCGCCGGCCGAGATCTCGAACGATACCCCGTCCAGCACCGTTTGGCCGCTGAACGACTTCCTGATATTTTCTACGCGATAAATTGATTCACTCATACGCTTACAACCGGAACAACAGGACTGCGAATATGAAGTTCAAAACCAGAATCATGACCATCGACACGACAACGGCGTTGGTAGTGGCCCGGCCGACTCCCTGTGCTCCACCCATGGTGTTGAAGCCTTCGTAGCAACCGACGATACCAATAGTCGTACCGAACACCAGCGCCTTGATCAGGCCATTAATAAAGTCGATCAGCTTAAAAGAGTCGCGGAAACCATTAAGGAATGTTTCCGTTGAAACCTCCACGCCGATAACTGATATCAGGAGCCCGCCCATGATAGCAATGAAATTGGCCAAAACGACCAGAAACGGCACCATGAACATGCAGGCCAGTACCCGCGGCATCACGAGGTATCGAATCGGACTGATGCCCATCGACTGGAGGGCGTCGATCTGCTCGGTCACCTTCATCGTCCCCAGCTCGGCAGTCACGCCGGCCCCGACGCGTCCGGCAAACACAACCGCCGACAATACCGGCGCCAGTTCGATTACTATCGCCTTGCCGACAGCCTGCCCCAGGAAGCTTAGTGGCGCGCCGATGAACTGAAACTGATAGGCCGCCTGCCAGGCTGCGACGGCGCCGACGAAGACCGAAATCACACCGATCAGCGGCACCGACTTCACGCCCAGCACATACAACTGTTCCACGATCAAACCGAAGGAGCTCGGTGCATCTTTGAGCGAAACGATGAAGCGTCCGAACATGACGCTGATACCACCGACACGTCCAAAGAGGCCGATTCCCCAGCGTCCCAGTTCTGTAAGCGTGTTCACCATGGCTATTAGAAAGGATCCGGTTCGCCACCCACCGGCGATGCTCCGGGCGGCAGTTCATGATGGAAGCGCTCGAGATTCTCAAAGCGCACGAGGTGACTGACAAAAGCCAGTTCGATTGTTCCGGTCGGACCGTTACGCTGCTTGGCGATGATCAGGTTGGCCTTGCCGAGTACCGTATCCTCGGGCGCCTTCTGCTGTTCTTCGCGCCGTTCGTCCGCCGAGAGGTAGTACTCCGGGCGATGAACGAACAGAACGACATCGGCATCCTGCTCGATAGCGCCCGACTCACGCAGATCCGACAGCTGCGGAATGCGCTCGCCGCCGCGCTGTTCGACCTGCCGCGACAACTGCGAGATGGCAATGACCGGCACCTCGATCTCTTTGGCCAGCGCCTTAATACCGCGCGAGATCGATGATATTTCCTGCTGTCGGTTTTCCTGTCGACCGGTCGCGTGCATCAACTGTATGTAATCGACAATAATGAGACCGATATCATGAGTCCGCTTCAACCGCCGTGCCTTGGCACGCATCTCGAGTACCGACAGTGTCGGTGAATCGTCGATATATATCGGAGACGGTGACAACACGTTACCGGCATGGGTCAGGTATTGCCACTCCGAATCCTTCAGTTTGCCCGACTTGACTTTCTGCTGATCCAGTCCGGCCCGGCCGCACAACATGCGAAATACCAGTTGATCCCGCGACATCTCGATGGAGAAGATTCCCACGCCGACCTTCTTTTCAATGGCGACACTTTCAGCAATATTGAGCGCAAAGGCTGTCTTGCCCATCGACGGCCGCCCGGCAATGACGACCAGGTCACCCTTGTGCATGCCGAGGGTGCGTTCGTCGAGGCCGGTGAAACCGGTCTTGAGACCGATCAGCCCGCCCTCGGATAGCTGCATGGCATCGATGTTCTCAAGGGTATCACGAATCAGTCCCTTGATCGGCACAAAGCCCTGTCGCGTGCGCATCGCGGAAATATCGAAAATTGCCGACTCGACTTTATCCAGCAACGACTCGACCGGCTGGTCCAGTGAGTAGCAGTTTTTGACGGTCTCGTTCGAGGCCGTAATCAAGTACCGCAGCACCGCCTTTTCCTGCACGATCTTGGCGTGGCTGGCGACGTTGGCGGTCGATACGACCGACTCCGCCAGTTCGACCAGGTAGACCCGTCCGCCGATCTTGTCGAGCTGCTTCTTCTTGAGCAGTTCTTCGGCGACAGTGGTGATATCCGACGGTTCGGAACGACTGTACAGGTCAAGCGCCGCCTGGAAGACGACGCGGTGCTTCTCGGCGTAGAAGTTCGACGGTGTATCGAACACTTCCAGCACCAGGCTGAGCGCCTCGGCATCCTTGAGTATGGCGCCCAGCACCGCCCGCTCGGCGTCGAGCGACTGCGGCGGCTGCAGATGCGAAACTGACGGTTGTTTTTCCTGTGGTCGAAAGGCCATTGCTGCCTGGTTGCTACTTAATTGTTTCGAGTCGTGCCATGATCATCTGCATGTCGTCCCAGGTCGGCCGCTTGAAGCTCGGCGAGCGCAGGAGCGCCGCCGGGTGATAGGTCACCAGCAGCGGGATACCTTCATACTCATGCCACCGGCCGCGCAGTTTACCCAGCGGCGTGGTGGTATCCAGCAGGTTCTGGGCTGCAATGCGACCGAGCGCACAAATAATCTTCGGCCGGATCAAACGGATCTGTTCGTGCAGGTACGGCGTGCATGCCGCCATCTCTTCCGGCAGCGGGTCACGGTTGTTGGGGGGACGGCACTTCACGATATTGGCGATGTACACCTGGTCGCGGCTCAGCTGCATCGCTGCCAGGATCTTGTCAAGCAACTGGCCGGCGCGTCCGACAAACGGTTCTCCCTTGCGGTCTTCTTCGGCGCCCGGTCCCTCGCCGACCAGCATGAGTTGCGCTCGTGGATGCCCCACACCGTAGACAAATTTGTTGCGCGAATGCCCCAGCGGACACTTGAGGCAGGTGCAGATATCCCGGTAGTGTTCTTCGAGCGTTTTGTAGTTCGCGCCGCCAGGGCGGTTGTCCGGGATCGGCCGGCGGGTCGCAGCGGCGATAATCTCGTCAGCCGGGCGCGACAGCACCATTTCGTCATATCCCAGATCCATCTGCGCGGTCATGGCACGACGCAGCATAGCCCGTATGTTCTCAATAGATTCCGACATCCCCGTTCCTGGTTACAACGTGACGGTGTGGGTCAGTCCACAGTGGATGCTACATCATCGACGCAATGCGATCAAGCAATTTGACCGCAAGGGCTCTCTTTTCGTCGAGCGGCCACGTTTCGGGCTCGCCGTTCGGGCTGATGAGCGTAAGTTGATTGGTCGGATGATCAAAGCCGGTCTGTTCGCCGGGAGCATTGAGTACGATCAGATCGAGGTTCTTCTCGGTCAGCTTGCGCCGCGCATTCTCGATCCCCTGCTCGGTCTCCAGCGCAAAACCAACCAGTACCTGGCCGTTGCGCTTCTTCTGCCCCAACTCGCGCAGGATATCGACAGTCGGGATCAGGCCGATATCGCCGACCTGAGTCGACTTCTTGATTTTCTGCGAGGCGACTTGCGACGGCTTGAAATCGGCCGGTGCGGCCGCCATGATGAGGCAGTCGAGACGGTCCATCAGGCCGCTGAGTTGACTGTGCAGATCGTCGGTGGTGACGAAATCGTGGCGCTCCACTCCCCCCGGCGTGGGCAGGCCGGTCGGCCCGCTCAACAGGATGGTGTTGGCGCCGGCGCGCACGGCTGCCTCGGCAAGCGCGTACCCCATGCGACCGGACGAATGATTCGAAATGTAGCGGACCGGGTCGATCGCCTCGCGAGTCGGCCCGGCGGTCACCACGACCGTCTTGCCGCTCAGATCACTGGTTGTGGATAACTCCTCGAAGTACGTCTTGATCGCCTCAAACAGCTGGTCCGGCTCGGCCATCCGTCCGACGCCGTAATGATCACACGCCATGTTACCCTCAGTCGGGTCGACAAAGCGGTATCCAAGCTGCATCAGGGTCTGCACATTTCGCCGTGTGATCGGATTCGACCACATGCCCGGGTTCATTGCCGGGGCGATCATTACCGGACGCGGGGTGGCACAGATGATCGTGGTCAACAAGTCATCGCAAATGCCCGACGCTACCTTCCCGATGAAGTTGGCCGTGGTCGGACCAACAAAAACGAGGTCCGGCCACTCCCCCAGATCGATATGGCGGGTAGAAACATAGCGCTCGTCAGGAAACATCCGGAATGGCACCGGCTTGTCGGTGATCGACTCAAGCGTGAGCGGTGTGATGAATTTAGTGGCGGCCTCGGTCATGACCACCTGCACCTCGACATCGGCCTTGCGCAACGAGCGCACGAGGTACGGTATTTTATAGCAGGCGATCCCGCCGGTCATGCCAACCAGCACCTTTTTGCCTGACAGTTGCATACGGATCAGTTTATCAGATAGGAATGTTCGTCGGGCGGATCAAAAACACCGATCTGATCAAAATCTTCCAGATCCTTGAACAAAACGGTTGAGGCGATCATTTTAACCTGCTCCAGCGTAACCGGTTTTGACCCGAACACCGTCACCCGGTCGATCACCTCTTCAAACTGCTCAGCGTCGACCAGACGCAGATTTATCAGTTTCAGAAGAAGCCCCTGACCCTCAACGGTAAGCATAGCCTGCTCCATGCCGGTCAGCACGCGGGTTGATTGCTGCTCTTCGGGGAACTTGGAGAAGTACTGTTCCGGGGCGGCCTCGAACCGATCGACCAGCCAGGAGTAGGCCGAGGTGATCTCGGTGTCGGAATAGCCCATCGAACGGAGCGATTTGGAAATGTCTTCTGTTTCGAAATGACTGCCACCGCGTTCACGGAGGTAATCCATCAAGAAAACGACTATTTCCAGTATTCGGTTGCTCATCATCGCGTCGACGTCTCCCGGTTTTGTGGCCAGCTTACGCGCAAGGTAACGGTTATTCTGTACGCTTGCAACAAGTTTTGGGTCTCATTCTTATTATCGAACAGGGCGACCGGTGGCTAAAGCAACAGCCCTGACCAATCTTCGATCATTTTCTACCAAAACCCTTGAATATAACAACTTAGCTTGTCGCTGATTATAATGCGACGAGGCGTCGACCGCTCGGTCGCCGCCCCGTCATTATCTGCTATCTGCGCAGTCCGAAATGAACGTCAATTCAACGGTGCGCCCTGGTTGATCCAGTTGCGCAGACGGGTTATCTGGGTAGCCGTCAACGGATTGCCGTCTGACCCTTTCATCTGGTCACCGCCGTACGACGGGCTGGGCAGAACGCTCTGGTACAAGGTGCTCGAATCGGCATTATTCGGGATGATCAGTTGGCCGTTGCTGCCGCTCTGGGCAAGCAGGGTGTCGTACATGCTCACACCCGGATTCTGGGCGTAATAGGTTGAGTCGCCAATAAAGATACCGGCGCTCTTAATAAAACTGCCGTGACAAAAACCGGTACCGCACTTCAGGTCGAAGAGCATCGGCTGGATATCGGAGGTGAAGAAGATGGCGTCGTTATCGCCTATCTTGCCGACCGCCGAGCTGTTGCTGCCCAGCTGAGCGTTTGTCACGCTGGTGATGGCGAAGGTAAACTCTTCATCTGCACCCGGTTCCAGGTCGGAATCGTCAACAGCCAAAACAGTGATCACCTTCTGGGTGACGAACGGCAGCAGTGAATCGCGAGCCGCCGAAACGGCAAAGTCGGCGCCGCTGTCGGCGGTGACGCCGGTGACGGTGTACTCGAAAGTGACGACCCGGTTGACGGCTGCATCCAGGGCGACGAGGAACGAAATATCCTGCCCTTCGTCGGCCGTCACCACCGTATCTAAAACAAAGAGGGTCGCACTGGTGGTGCCGACCACGGTCTCCTCGTCGTCACAACCCATGGCCACTGTCAGACACAGGGCACCGATCAGCCCCAGAAAAATCGCTTTCATTAAAATCCTCCGAGATATCTTCCTCACAGGCACCGTAAGGCACCATTCCCTTCTTCATACCAACTGCGAATCCTACGGCGCCAATATTTCGTCCAAGCGGTGTGGAGTCAATCCCAAACGATCAATCTAACGAACTTCTAACAATGCCTCAGTAGTCGAGGCTCAGGATCCGGCCATTTGTGAAAGCGAAGAACTCGTCTTTGTCAGCAACCCGGACATTCGCCGCCAGGTCTTTGGCCGACTTCCCCGCCGCTTTCAAACAACCCGGACAGGCCATGACAGTGACACCATACATGGCCAGGTTACCAAGCTGCGCGTGCGACGATGCAAAGCCGTCATGAGTGAGATCCGGTGCGTCTGAAAGCACTACCTCGATTCCCTTGATGTCAAAGTAGACCAGGACATCGTGCTCCTGCGACATGAGCTGCGCCATCTGGAGCGCCATCAGGACGCGGTGCGGATCATCACTGCCGTGAGAAACATGAATAAAGACGCCGTCCCGGGCAGTCGACATCATGTGCGATTGAGCGAACACGCCGAAGGCCGCGGCGACAATCAGGATTACCGCCACCAGCACTACTGACTTCCTCATGACAACCTCCCTTGCAATTGTTAAATCAACCGTGACAATACTGTGCGACGACTTATTATAGGCGGCGCTATCGATGTTTGCAAGCGGTAAGCAACGGCGTCAGCCGAACGAAGCGCGGGGATCCAGGCTGGACTTGCATTGACGAAAAAACGCAGACCTCGCCGTCCGGCGCCTGCCGGACTCCGAGATCTGCGCTACGATTGGTGTGACGCCGGAGGTGTCAACTAATGCCGGAAGTGGCGCACGCCGGTAAAGACCATCGCCACGCCCGCTTTGTCGCACGCTTCAATCGCCTGGTCGTCACCTTTGGACCCACCCGGCTGGATAAACGCGGTGCAGCCGGCTTCGATCGCCACCTCGACGGCATCGGGCATCGGGAAGAAAGCATCCGACGCTACCACGGCGCCGCGGGCACGATCGCCGGCGCGTTTCACGGCCATGAACGACGAGTCGACACGCGAGGTCTGGCCCATACCGATGCCGACAGTGGCGCTGTCTTTGGCAATCACGATCGCATTCGACTTGGTATGTTTGACCACCTTCCAGGCAAAGAGCAGATCGGCGACCTGCTGGTCGGTCGGCGCTTTTTGAGTAACGGTCTTGAGTGACGAATCGAGTGTCTTGATATCGTCGGCTGTCTGCATCAACATACCGCCGCGAATCCACTTATACACGATCTGGTTTGCCATGCGTCCCTTCGTAATGCTCGGCAGCGCCAGCAGGCGACGGTTCTTCTTCTTCTTCAGCAACGCCAGCGCCTCCGGTTCAAACTCCGGAGCCAGGATGCATTCAACGAACGGCGTTTCGTGCAGCAGCTCGGCGCATGCCATATCGACCGGCTTGTTCAGGCCGATGATGGAACCAAAGGCCGACAACGGATCTGATTCGTAGGCACGCTGGTACGCTTCGGTGACATCTTTTCCGACCGCGGCGCCGCAGGGATTGGCGTGCTTGAGGACCATCGCGAACGGTTCGCTGAAATCAAGCAGGGCATCGAGGGCCGAATCGAGATCATTGTAATTATTGTACGACAGTTCTTTCCCCGACAGCTGCTCGGCACCGACGAGGGTTGACGCTTGATAGTCGTCCATGGCATAAAGCGATGCCTGCTGGTGCGGGTTTTCACCGTAGCGAAGCGACGATACATGGGAGTAGCGCAGGTTCAGCCTGGTCGGAAAGACCGTCGCCTGGTCTTCCTTGGCGGCGCTGAAGTAGTCAGCGATGGCCGTGTCATACCGAGCGGTAAGGGTAAACGCTTTGGCGGCGCACCGCTTGCGAAACTCGATGGTCGTCGAGGCCTCCCCCGTCTTCATCTCTTCGATGAGATCGTTGTAATCCGACGGATCGGTGATGACCGTCACACTCGCGAAATTCTTGGCCGCCGCACGCACCATGGTGGGACCGCCGATGTCGATGTTCTCGATCAATTCGGCATCGGTAGCATCCATTCGCGCCAGTACTTTCTCGAAGGGATAGAGGTTGACCACCACCAAATCGATTCCCTTGTAGTCGGACTTGGCCAGTTGATCGACATCTTCCTGTACTTCGCGACGGTAGAGTATGCCGGCGTGCACCTTCGGGTGCAGGGTTTTCACCCGCCCGCCCATAATTTCCGGCGCGCCGGTGAACGTTGAAACCGAGACGGCGGGAATGCCGGCATCTTTCAGTCGCTTGAGTGTTCCGCCGGTCGAGAGAATCTCCACCCCCATTTCACTGAGCGCCTTGCCCAGGTTCTCCAGGCCGGTTTTATCGGACACCGACACCAGCGCCCGTTTCATCTTGTGTGTTTGTGTCATACCTACTTCCCGGTTAACAGTCGCTGGGCCTCACGGTAACGTTCGGCACACGCCATCACTACATCCTCCGGCAGTTCCGGCGCCGGCGGCTTCTTGTTCCAGTCCAGCTTGTCGAGATAATCACGGATCGGCTGTTTGTCAAACGACGGTTGTGAGCCGCCGACCTGGTACTGATCAACCGGCCAGAACCGCGACGAGTCCGGTGACAGCACCTCGTCGATCAGGATGAACCTTCCATCCTTGTGCCCGAACTCGAACTTGGTGTCGGCAATGATGATCCCCTTGGTGCGGGCATACTCCGACGCTTTCGTATACACCGCCAGCGACTTTTCGCGACAGGTCGCGGCCAGGTCCTTGCCGATCAGATCTTCGAGCTGCTCGTAGCTGATGTTCTCGTCATGGCCGTCGTCGGACTTCGACGACGGTGTAAACAGCGGCCGGCTCAGTTTCTCCGACTCCTTCAAATCGGGCGGGAACTCAAAGCCGTGCACCACGTGGGAGCCGCTCTTGCGCGCCGCCTGCAGTTCCTTCCACATCGACCCGGAGATGTAGCCGCGCACGATGCACTCGGCATCGATGCGGTCGGCCTTGGTGACGATCATCGAGCGGCCGTCGAGCTGGTCGCGATACGGCCAGAGATCGTCCGGGTATTCGTCGACGTTCGCCGTGATCAGGTGGTTGTCGACGGTGTCCTTCAGGTAGTCGAACCAGAACAGCGACATGGCGGTGAGCACATGCCCCTTCCCAGGGATACCGTTCGGCATGACGACATCGAAGGCCGAGATGCGGTCGGTGGCGACAAACAGGAGGCGGTCGCCCATGTCATAGATGTCGCGAACTTTACCGCGTCGGGTCAGCTTATACTCCTTGATGTCGGTCTCCATGACCACCGGCGGGAAGTCTGTCAGGCTGCTCATACGTATTCTCCTTTTATTAACTTGTTCAGTACTCGCGGATACAGTTTGTGCTCCTGTCTGAGCACACGTTGCGCCAGCGTTTCGGGTGTATCGCCCTCTTCAACCGGCACGCGGCTCTGCTCGAGGATGCGGCCGTTGTCGTATACTTCGTCGACCAGGTGAATGGTCACTCCCGACTCACGCTCCCCGGATGCCAGCACGGCTTCATGCACATGGCGGCCGTACATCCCCTTGCCGCCGTACCTGGGCAAAAGCGCCGGGTGGACATTGATAATCCGACCGGCATATTCCTTCGTCACCGCCGACGGCAGCAGCTTGAGGTAGCCGGCCAGGGCGATGTATTCGATTTCGTGGTCGCGCAGCCTGGCGAGGAGGGCCGTGGCCGCCGCATCGACCGAGCCGTAGTCCTTCTGTTTGAAGACCAGGGTCGGGATATCGGCCTTCTTTGCCCGCTCCAGACCGTAGGCATCGCTGCGGCTGGACACCACCAGCGCGATCCGGGCGTCGAGAATCCCGGCGCGGGTGGCGTCAATCAGTGCCTGGAGGTTCGAACCCGAACCGGAAATAAAGACTGCAACAGTGGATCGCTTTTCGGCAGGCATGTGTCTGTTCCTCCTCGCGCACGTTCAAAGCCCCGGTTTACGCCGCGGCAATAACTGGCAACATTGCGCCCCGACGGCGCGAGGTCAAGCGATTGTAGCGGAAAATGGTGAAGAGTCGTGCTGGTCGGGCTTTCGGTCGAACTCTTGCCAAGGAGAAGCCCGACAGAACCGTATCGGGGGTGACATCCCCCGGCCTGCCCCGTCGGCCATTGTCGTCAGGAAGGTAAACGATAGCCCGGAATCTCAAGGCCCGGCTCTGCCGGTGGCGCAGAGTGCCGGGGGCATGGTCCGTCAATCAACAAAGCCAGAAGTCTCTTCGAGACATCCGGGTCAACAAACATGATCATCAGCGCCGCGCCAAAACCCAGTCGACCAAACCGACCGCCTCAAAGAACACCCAGAACAACAACAGCTGCACCAGCAGTACGTACGCTTTCACTGCCGGATGCTCGTCGAAGCGAGAGGTGTCGTACCTTGCCCGTCGCAGCAAACTGATCGGCAATTCGGCCAGAAAGCCAAAGAAGTGGTAGAGCCAGAAGAGCGGGTTAAACAGCTGCAGCTTCTGACGCCACATCTTCTGCTGCCAGGCGAGGATGGCGCGGTCGATCAGTTTGATCGGGGTCTCGTCGTCGATCTGAAAGTCCTGGATAATATTGTCGCGAAAGAGCGCCTTGATGACATTGATCTGCACCGGTCGGTCGCCTCGAGTTTTTGCGGTCCTCGTCGCGATCCGCCCCAGCCCGACACGCTTGAGTGAATCAACCGTCAACGGCGCCAGACCGTGCATCTGCTCCCGCACCCGTATGGCGTTGTCGTTGGTCAGACGGTCTGGGTATTTGAGGTAATCCCGGTAGAGCGAACGGAACTGCTGAAGGTTCTCGATTCGATCTTGTATCTCAAAATAGGTCAACACGTTCAGCTCATCTTGTCAAGAAAGAGTTCAAGCTCGCGGGCGAACCGCTGGGGTGCCTCGAGGTTGACCATGTGGCCGATGCCGTCGAATGTCACCAGCTTGCTGTTGGGGATCTTTTCGTGCAGTTCCGTCGCCAGTGGCAGGAAGATCTTGTCGAGCGACCCGGCGATAATCAGGGTCGGGACCGCAATCAGGTGAACCTTTTCCAGATCGTATTCGCGGGGGTATTTGCCACGTTTCGGGTCGGCCCAGATGGCGCCCGTATGTTCTTCGATCATCCGACGCATCTTCTCGGCGATGGGCGCCTTGTCCGGACTGTCGTACCAGGCGAGCGACCATTTCATCCAGGTCGCCTTGGCCTCCTCGACCGAAATCTCCCGCGCCATTTTGTCGAGCCGTTCCAGCTTCTTCCCCGCCCCGTACCCGGCCGCGCCGGTCGAGACGAGGGTGAGCGAGGCCAGACGGTCCGGGCGGCGCAGGGCAAAGCCGATCCCGGTCGAGCCGCCCATCGACAGGCCGACGACATGGACCCTTTCCAGCTCGAGCTGGTCGACCAACGCCGCCAGATCGTCGACCCGGTGAGCCCGGCTGTAGCCGGTCTTTGGAGTAGACGACTGGCCGTGCCCTCGGGCGTCGGGCATGATGAGGCGGTACTTCTTCTTAAGAGAGAGCGCTTCAGGGCCCCATTGGCGGTGGTCGAGGGTGAAACCGTGGAGGAAAACAACCGGCCAACATCCGGACTCCCGTTCGGCCGGATAGTCGAGATAGAAGATATCGATGCCGTCATGGCTTATCGCAGGCACACTTCCCCCTTGGTTATCTTTGTATTATCGGCAGATGTACGGTGGAACTTGGGGACACTCATGGACTGAAAGTAGGGAGATGGAGGTGAAGTGACAAGTCCGCCGCAGGTCAGGTTCCTTGTGAACCTGACAATGTCCCCGAGCAAGAAGCCGCAGGTCAGGTTCCTTGTGAGCCTGACACCCCTCGCAGCATCGACAGGTTGGCCGGCAACATGACCGACGAATTTCGACGCGGCACGACCAAAACCTGTCAGGACCACAAAGGTCCTGACCTACGCAGGCTCTATTCCATCCTCCCGTCCAGATCGGTGCGGATCAGCCAGATGTCACGTCCGCCGGCTCCCTTAGACGCCGTATTCCCCAGTATCAGGTACCCCCACGCCAGCGGCAGGACGCGGATCGCTTCGTCATACTGATCGCCGCCGAACCGTTTCTGCCAAATGATATCAGTATGGGCATCGAGCTTCACGAGCAGGGCATCGGTGTCGCTCCAGTCATACTCACGGATACCGCCGCACAGGATGTAGGTGCTCCCGGGCCCCAGGTCGATATCGCTGGCCCAGGTGACTCCGGTGGTGTCGGCGAAGGTCCTGCTGTCCAACTCGGAACCGTCCTCCCAAAATGCGCCCAACCAGATATCACTGCCATCGGAGCCGGTAACCATCAAGTTGGACGCCCCGGTGTATACACCGACCGCAAACTCAGCATCCGGGCCGGGGATGGTCTTCAGCCACGTCGTATCGCCGTACTCATCGCACATGCCGAAGCAGATATCGGAGATATCACACGGCTGGCCGGGGTCGCAGGCGTACTCGGCGGCGGCGTTGCTCCAGACAAATCCATTGTGCTCAAACCACTTACCATCTAAACGACTGATACCTTTACCCGGTAGAAGCTGACTGCTGCTCAAAGAATCGCCATTCTCTGCGTACGCCAGCCAGCTGGAGTAGATTGTAGGTATAGGATGTTGCCGCTTAGTATATGTTCCGGCGAGAACGAAACCGTCGTATCGAGTAAAGTCGATGCCGTTGATCTCGAGTGTCGACTGCTCATCAGGCGGGTCGAACAGGTACATGCTGTCAATCGACGCCGACAGATCCATGAACAGCAGCATCGCCCTTCGGCCGCACGAACCGCCCACGACAAACTTGTCCTGAGCCATCACGAAGATGCAGTTTGCCGATGTCGCGGTATCGCCGCTAAGAAGGGTGTCGGCCCGCAGGCTGCCGTCCTTTCCATCGACCACCGCGATATATGCGTTCTTCTGAGAACTGCCTGGCTCCTGCGACCAGCCGGCAACAACAAATGTCTCTCCTCCGATGCGGGCTACGTCGAGGGGGACGTCGTCCCCGGCGCCGCCCAGTGTAATCTCCCAGCGCGGCGGCGGATTCGATGATGCCGGGTCGTCGCACCCGGCTGCCACAAACAGCAATATCAGGAGCGACGTCGTCAGCGCTATGAACCTGAACATGATATCCTCCCTGTCTGCGTGGTGATGTGCAGGTGGGGTGCAAACGGCCGGATGCTGGACAAACCTGTACTATTCAATCTACGACCAACGATGGACGTGGTCAAGGTGAAACGCCCAGTCCTATCTGCGATCGGTGCTACGAAATCATCGGATCTCTGCCGATATTACATCCATGAACAGCACCAGAATGCCTCGCTTCACATACCAGGAGCCGTCCTCAAAAGACAAGCCACCGCAAGGCTTCAAACGGCTCTCCCCCGACAGCCTCCAGATAAAGTCGGGCGGCGGGGTAGTGTCGCTTTTTGGCCTGCCGTTCCTGGCCGCGGGTATTTTCCTGATCCTGGCCGCCACGCAAATCATTCCGTTCGACAATGCCGATGACGTTCCCGGCTGGGCCTATCCGATGATCGGCCTGATGGCAATTGCCTTTACCGGTGTCGGCGGCTGGCTGGTCTTCGGTCGCACCTGGACCGTCGTCAACCGTGCCACCGGGACAATCGAGAAGATCAAAGGGCTGCTGGTGCCGATGAAACGTGAAACCGAGAGCCTCCGCCCGTACAACCGGGTGGTGATGCTGCTCGATGAAGGTGATTCCGACAGCCCCGACCGCTACCCGGTCCTGTTACGTGGTGCCGGCAAACAACAGTCGATTGTCGAGGCTCCCGATTACCCGACCGCCTACACCCAGGCGACCTGCCTCGCCGAGTTCCTGAATCTGCCGCTGGAAGATGCCACCACCCCCAATACCCGTCGGCTGGCCGCCTCGGAACTGGCCGCAACCCTGGCCGAACGAGCAAAAACTGAGGAAGCCTCACAGCGCTGGAAGACCCGCCCCGACAAGCCGTTCCACATGCAGAGCCGGATCGAGCAGGCCAACGGTGAGCTGATGGTTACGGTGCCACATCCGAAGTTCCGCCTCTGGCGCTACCTGCCAAACTTTATACCGCTGGTAGTTGTGCTGTATGTTTTCTTTGATGCAAAGGAGTTCTTCGACGGTTCAAAGACACCCGACGGTGTCCAGTGGGCGATCTTCGCCTTTGTCGGTTTCTTCTTCGTACTGCTGCCACTCCTGGGCGTGGTAAGCGGCGCACTGCGAGCGAAGTTCGGTTATACCCGGCTGACGCTATCGTCGCACAAGCTGAAACTCAGCCGTCGCAGTATACTCAGTGTGAAGTCGGAGTTCATTGATCTGTCCGACGTCATCGACATCGACTACGCTACCGCCGAAAAACGTCGGGGCGCGACGCTCGATGCTGCCCGGACGTCGGCAGCCGGTCATACTTCAGAGCTGCCGATGTCCCCCGATACCGAGCGCGCAGTCTATCGCGTCGTGAAGTGGGCGGCAAAGTACCTGCCGTCGAAGGGGATCATCATCAAGTCGCGCAAGGGGCTGCACTATTTCGCCGCCGGTCTCCCCGACAAGGAAGTGGCCTACCTGCACAGCATGATCAAGGACTGGATCGCGCGACGCGCGTAAGTCCAGCGTTGCAGAACCCTACTTCTTCTACGAGCGCACTTTCGCCAGCAGGCCGTACACGCTGCTGTACGCTACCGGGATCAGTACCAGCGTGATCAACGTCGACGCCAGCAGGCCGCCGATCACGGCGCGGGCGAGTGCGGCCTGGATTTCGCCGCCGGCGCCCAGCACAAAGGCCAGCGGAAGCATGCCGAGAATGGTGGTACAGGTGGTCATGAGGATCGGCCGCAGCCGCAGTTTGGCCGATTGCATCACCGCATCGTGAACACCGAGGTTCTTGTCGCGTCGCATCAGGTTGATATAGTCCACCAGCACAATTGCATTGTTCACGACAATACCAATCAGCATGATGATACCCATCAGGCTCTGGATATTCAGTGTCGTGCCGGTCAACAGCAGCGTCGGTACCACGCCGATAATAGCCAGCGGTACAGCCAACATAACAATGACCGGGTCAAGGAACCGTTCAAACTGCGCCGCCATCACCATGTATATGAGAATGACCGCCATCAGCACGGCCAACAGGAAGTCGGTTTGGGCCTTTTGCTGCTCTTCATACTCACCACTGAACAGGACGGAGAACCCCTGCGGCATGGCAATAGTACGAATCTCACTCTGCAGCCGTTCGACTGCATCGCCGAGTGCGACCCCGCTTTCGAGATTGGCAGTGATGTAGGTAACCCGCTGACCGTCGATACGATCAATCTCGGTCGGACTGCGCCGACGTTCCGACTGCACCACTGCCGACACCGGGATGACATCGCCGCCGGCGCTGCGCACGGCGACATTGCCCAGGTCATTGGTTGTCAGACGGTCCTCCGGCTGCAGGCGCACCATGATCGGAAACTCCTCGCCACCTTCGCGATAAACACCGGCCCGCGAACCGCCGACGTTGGTTTGAATGACCTGCGCAATATCGTTGACAGTCAGACCCAGTTCGGCCGTCTTTTCACGGTCAATAATCAGGTTCTGTTCGGGACGTCCTTCGCGACGGCTCACCCGGACATCGGCGATCTCCGGCACTCGCTCGGCCACACCCTTAATGTCGGCGGCAATTCGATCGGCCATCGCCAGATCGTAACCGCGCAGCTCCATCTGGATGGCCTCGCCCCCGCCGGAACCGAACAAGCGGCGCAACATCCACAACCCCGACTGCGCCCGCACCTCGACCTCGCCGCCGGGAATACGACCGGAGATCTCGTTGCGGATGGCGTCGGCCAGTTCAAAACTGTTGACCGTACGCTGGCCTTCCGGTTTCAGCGAGATTTCCACCTCGGCATCACCGGGGCGGATCTCCACCGAAACGTGCTCCACCTGATCGATCGGAATGACATCGTACACAATCTCTTCCATTTCCTGCAGGTAGCGTTCGACGACGGCAATATTCGTACCCTGGGCCATCTCGAGTTCGACATCGATCTCATCGGCATCGGTTTGCGGCGCCAGTTCGACCGGCAACAGCGGCCAGAGCATCAAGGTGCCGGCCAGCAGGACGGCGGTCACACCGAAGACATACTTTTTGCCGGTCATGGCCCGGGCCAGCACCCTGGAGTAATGGTTTTCAAGACGTTCGAACCATTGTCCGATCCGCACCCAGCGATCATCGGCGGGACGTTTACCGCCGGGCGGAACCGAGAGGTACCGACTGGCCAGCATCGGCACCAGCGTCAACGCCACCAGCAGTGAACAGAGCAGGGCAAACACCACGACCAGCGCCAGTTCGCGGAACAGCATGCCGGAGATAGTCTGCATGAACACGACCGGCAGGAAGATCACCGACGTGGTCAGGGTCGAGGCGACGATCGCGCCGGTCACCTGTTTGGTGCCGGTCAGGGCGCTCTCCTCGAGGGAGGCACGGTTCTCACGCAATCGTACGATATTTTCAAGCACGACAATCGCATTGTCGACAATCAGCCCAATGCCGAGCGCCAGCCCTCCGAAACTCATCTGGTTGAGGGTCAGGCCATTGAAGTACAGGAGGCCGAAGGTAGCGATAATCGAAATCGGAATCGACAGCGCGATGATGAATGTGGTCGAGCCGTTTCGTAAAAACAGATAGAGTATGAACACCGCCAGCAAACCGCCGAACAAGGCCGACTGCGTGACCGTATCGATCGAATTCTGGATGAAGTCGCTTTGATCAATCACCATCATCAGGCTGATGTCGTCGCGTTCCGCATTGATACGATCCATCTCGCGACGGATCTGCTCGGCGACGGCAACCGTGTTGGCGCCCGACTGCTTGCGCACTCCCAGTCGCACCATCGGCCGGCCGTCGATCTGAACCAGGCGGTTTAAGTCGGCGAAACCGTCATGTACCTCGGCGACATCTTTAACCCGAATCGGGAAACCGTCGATGACGGTAATAATGGTATTGGCGATCTGGTCCAGCGACTGGAATTCACCCTGGGTACGAACATACATGTCGCTCACACCCTCGCGCATGTCACCACCGGGAAGGGTTACATTCTCACGCTGCAACGCGGCGCGAACGTCGGCCGCCGAGAGTTGGCTCGAGGCGAGGCGGTCGCGCTTGAGTCGCACCTGGATTTCACGGTAGACGCCGCCCCAGACATCAATGGAACCGACGCCCGGTATTTGATCGAAGCGGTGGGCTATCTCGCGTTCGAGAATGAGTGTCAGTTCGTCCATCGACCGTTCCGACTGGGCACCCAGAACGGCTACCGGGAAGTTGTCCGGGTCGAATTTCCATAACCGCGGCGATTCAACTTCGGGCGGGAAGTCGTCGCGAACGCGGTCAAGGGCGGCACGGACATCGTTGGCCGCTTCATCGATATTGGTTCCCTGCGCGAACTCGAGGCGAACCCGGCTGCGACCTTCCTCAGAAGACGAACGCACCTCGGTCAGGTTCGGCACGCTGGCGATGGCGTTCTCGATCCGGTCGGTGATAATCGTCTCGATTTCTTCCGGACCTACATTGGGATAGCTGGTAGAAATACTGAGCTGCGGGTGTTCGATCGACGGCAACAGATCGACCGGCAGGAAGCGGAAGCCCATAATACCGAGCACGATAATAATAAGGAACACCATGCTCGTGGCGATCGGGCGCTTTACGGCAAGACCGGTAATGTTCATAGTGTTACCGCCGGGTTACGGACAACGCTGCCTATGAGAGTGGTATCGGGTTGACCGGCAGTCTCGCGTTTCATAATTTTTTCAAGCAGATCCTCACGTTGCAGCTGCTGCAACTCCTCCACCCATTCCCATTTCACCGGCCGCACCCTGGCCATGCCGGTATCACTGCCCAGCAAGTCCTGGCCGATTGTCACTATCCAGGCGCCGGAATCGATACCTCGAACACCGGCGTTCATCCGTCCCTTGGCGACAACCTCAACCGGGAAGAACTCGAACATCACCGGTTCGGTCAGGCCGCTGGGGCGGGGATCGTCGAGCATCGCAATCGGCTCGCCGGTCAACTGGTCCTGGCTGACAAAGATGCCGACATTGCCGGTCGTGGGATTTTCCCACAGCGCCGATAGCGGCACCAGCGTGGCCTCCTCGCTTTCGCCATAAAAAACGTCGACCGACACGAACATCCCCGGCTTCAAGTCATTGTTCGGATTGGGCAACTCGATCTCAGCAGTAGTACTGTGCGTTACCGGGTGCAGGAACGGTGAGATACGCGCGATCGGGGCGCTCGCCAAACCGTCGCTCAGCGCCGGCGACATAATCTCGGTGCGCATATCTTCGCGTATGTATGACAGCATGCGGTCGGTCAGGACGATCTCGACACGGACCGTATCGAGTTTGCCGATCGTAAACAGCCGCGTGTTTGCGTTGACCACCATGCCGATCTCGGCGTTTCGATTGCCGACCCGTCCTTCAACCGGCGCGCGGACAATCGCCCGCGACAGTTCCTCGCGGTGCTCCTCGACGGTCGCCTCCGCCTGCTCGACCCTGGCCCTCGCCAGTTCCGCTTCGGCTTCGGCAGCGATCGCCTCGGTTTCGATTGTTTCCAGTTCAGTCGGGCTGATCAGATTCTGGTTGGCCAGGGACTGACTGCGCTTCAGCTCCGCCTGTAATCGCTTGTGTTCAGCTTCGGCCTGTTTGGCCTGGGCGCGGGTAATCTGCAGGTTGGCCTCGGCCTGCTTGAGCTGCTCACGGTATTCGGTATCGCGAAGACGGACCAGCGGCTCGTCTTCCTGCACCAGGTCGCCGTTCTCGACATAGACCTGCACCACTGCCGCACTCAATTGCGGGTACAGCTCGACCTGGTTTTTGGCCTTGACTACGCCGCTCAGGCGCTCGGTCAGGGGCAGGCTGCCCATGCGGCTCTCGACCGCCTCTACAGCCGGAACCAAACGCTCGGTCGAGCCTCGGCCGGCCCCACCTTCGGCCTCACCTGAGCACCCGAGAAACGACGAAATACCGAAGAGGAACAGGGTAGTTGTGACGATTGTGACGGTACCGCGGGCAACACTATAGTGGTCTGACATATATCCTCAATGTTCTGGTGCAATTCTCTCATGAAAGGCACGATCAGTATTTCGTTCGGCTGGCCCGGGTATCGATGGCTTGTTCCTGATACACTGATCGACGGTCACTTGTTCCCGGCGGCACAGGCCCAAAAAACGGGCGGCCTGACATCAGACCGCCCGTTTACCACATCAAAAACTGTCAAATTGCCGGCCTACAGCATATTGAGATATTTGCCCAGTTCATAGCCGCCGACATGGGTACGATACTCGTCCCACTCGATCCGCTTGTTCTCGATCAGCTTGTCGAACACATGCTGACCAAGTGCCTCTTTGGCCAGTTCGGACTTCTCAAACTCCTCGATGGCTTCAATGAGAGAGCCCGGCAGGGTGTGAAGATTCAGTTCCCGCCGTGTTTCGTCATCCATGTGATAGATATTCTTCTCCATCGGTTCCGGCAGCTTGTACTTTTCCTCAATCCCCTTCAAGCCGGCGGCCAGCATGACCGCGAACGCCAGGTAGGGATTGGCAGCCGGATCGGGCGAACGCAGCTCGACGCGGGTGGCCCGTTCCTTGCCGACACGGTACATCGGCACGCGCAGCATACTCGAGCGGTTACGCTGACCCCACGAAATATAGACCGGCGCTTCATACCCCGGTACCAGCCGCTTGTACGAATTCACCCACTGGTTCAGCACCAGCGTGATCTCGCGGATATGAGTCAGGATACCGGCCATATAGTACTTGGCCATTTCCGAGAGATGGTACTGACCCTGTTTATCAAAGAACAGGTTCCTGTCCTTTTCGAACAGCGACATGTGGCAGTGCATCCCGGAACCGTTCTGGCCAAAGATCGGCTTGGGCATGAAAGTGGCGTACAGGTCGTTCTCCTGGGCAATCTCCTTGACCACGAAGCGATAGACCTGGGAGAAGTCGGCCATCACCAGCGCCTCTTGATAGCGCAGGTCGATTTCGTGCTGGCTCGGGGCTACTTCATGGTGCGAACACTCGACCTGGACATCGAGCGCCTCGAGCGTACGCACGGTTGCTTTGCGCAGCTTGGTACCGATATCGACGGAGGTGTAGTCGAAGTAACCGGAATTGTCCAGCGTGATCGGCTCGCGGTCGTTTTCAAAGTAGAAGTATTCAATCTCCGGGCCGACATAATAGGTCCAGCCCTTGTCTTCGAGCCTCTGCAGGTTGCGGCGCAGCACCCAGCGCGGGTCGCCTTCATACGGCGTACCGTCGGGATTCTGAATATCGCAGAACATCAGCGCCACTTTTTCGCCGGCGATTTCCCACGGCAGGATGCGGAAGGTCTTCGGGTCCGGCCAGGCCATCAGGTCCGACTCTTCGATGCGGGCAAACCCCTCCACCGAACTGCCGTCAAACCCCTGGCCCTCTTCCAGGACCTGCTCCATTTCGGTGCGGGTGATCGACATCCCCTTGATGCGTCCGAGGATATCGGTGAAGCACAGCCGAATATAGCGGACACCTGATTCGTCGAGAATCCTGAGTATATCTTCCTTAGTCTTGGTCATGTACTCCCTCCTTGAAGGGGCAAATAATGAGGATGAATGGTAATGAATAAGCCACCAAGTTATGAGTGGCCGGGGCCAATGCAAGCAAAAACACGGCTTTCCGGACCCTACAGGTCGTCGAGATGCAGCTCAATAGATTTATGATCGGGCGAAAGCTGACGGCAGTTAACCCCCGCCAGTTCGAAAATCTTACGGGCGGCGGCGAAAATCGGCTGACCATTGTACTTATCCGAAAGATAAACCACTTCTTTAATGCCAACCTGTACGATCAACTTGGCACACTCGTTACAGGGGAAGAGGGAGACGTAGAGCGAGGCACCGTCGAGGTCGGCTTTGTTCGACGAATTGGTAATGGCGTTCATCTCGGCGTGGCAGACATATGGATACTTTGTATCCAGATAGTCGCCGTCCCGGCCCCACGGCAGGATATCGTCAGAACAGCCGGTCGGGAAGCCGTTGTAGCCGATCCCGATGATCCGCTTTCTGCTGTTGACGACACACGCCCCGACCTGGGTGTTGGGGTCCTTCGAGCGTTTGGCCGAAAGCTGGGCGATCGCCATGAAGTACTCCTCCCAGCTGATATAATCGCTGCGCTTGGACTGCATGCGGGGAATGTATGTTTTTGCCGGTTGGATGCAAAGTGAAAATGTGGGCTAACGCGACCGCCCCCACAAGTTCTGTTCGTAGAGAAGACCCGGAGTTTGTGACGGACCCGGCGTCGTACAATTATGTCGACGGAGCAGATTGGGGGACTGGATTCCCGCTTCCTCCGAAATGAAATGGATTGGCGCCCCTCGTCCGCCCGCTGTGACGACCCGTCCGCCCTTGCCATCCTCTCCCCCATCCCCTATATACAACCGGTGAATCAACGATCCCCGAACGCATAAGGAATCCAACCATGAGACATACCCGTTGAAGGCCGTCGTCTACCACCGCTATGGCGGGCCGGAGGTGCTTGAATATACCGACATTGACAAGCCGGACCTCGCCGACGACCGCGTCCTGGTCCGGGTCCGGGCCGCCTCGCTCAATCCCTACGACTGGCATTTCATGCGGGGTAAGCCTCGGCTCATGCGCCTCATGTCCGGCCTGACCAGACCGAAGAATCCGGGCATCGGCGCCGACCTGGCCGGTACCGTCGAAGCGGTCGGCAAGAACGCTACGTCGTGTAAGGCCGGCGACGAAGTCTATGGCGAGTGTCACGGAGCCCTGGCCGAATACGCAGCAGTGGCTGAGAAGAATCTCGCCCCGAAACCGTTTAACCTGTCATTCGAACAAACAGCCGCCATCCCGATTGCCGGCCTGACTGCGCTGCAAGGGTTGCGGGACCACGGAAAGCTCCAGGCCGGTCAGCACGTCCTCATCAACGGGGCGTCGGGCGGGGTGGGGACGTTCGCTGTCCAGATCGCCAAAGCGATGGGCGCGACCGTGACCGGGGTATGCAGTGGGCGGAACGCCGAGATGGTTCGCTCAATCGGCGCCGACCATGTGATCGATTACACCAAAGAGAACTTTACATCGGGCGGCGAGCGGTATGATCTCATCCTCGATACCGTCGGCAACCACAGCCTCAGAGCGAATCGACGTGCGTTGACGGACGGCGGGCGGTATGTCGTGGTGGGAAGCGACAGCAACACGTTCGGGCCGCTTGTCTACTTCGCGAAACTGATGCTCTACAACCTGGTCGTAACGCACGAATTCAAGGGGTTCATTGCCGATCCCAACCGCAACGACTTTCTCTTCTTGAATGAGCTGTGCCAATCGGGCAAGCTCGTGCCGGTGATCGACAAGAGCTACACGCTCGATCAGGCGCGAGAAGCTATGGAGTACCTCGAGACCAAGCGGGTGCGGGGCAAGTTGGTTGTGAAGATGTAATTTCTTCGGACAGATCTCGATTCCGCCGAAAGTGGAGCAGAGTTCCGAGGCCAAACATCATCCATTCTAACCAACAAGAAAAACCCGGAAGTCCTGCGGACATTCCGGGCTACAGTTCGTTGTTGTGGGCGGCAGACGTCCTCGTCTGCCCCTCTTCTCTGCCGGGTAACTCCTCCGGCCGAGCCGGATTCGGAACCCGACCTACTGCAGATACCTGACCGACAGGACCTCGCCCGACGGTTTGCAG
>CAZJCK010000038.1:0-34218 GCA_964544635.1 uncultured Ignavibacteriales bacterium
CGTTATGCATGACAAGCAACGGCAATAACCAGCTCCAATCGGAAAGGAATGTAACGCATTATGGCTGAACGAATTGTACCGGATATTGGCAAGAAGGCGCCGACGTTTACCCTCCCCAACCAGGAAGGCAAAAAAGTGAAGCTGGCTGATCAGGCCGGTCGCTGGACGGTGCTTTATTTCTACCCTAAAGACGATACACCCGGCTGCACCAAGGAGGCCTGTCAGTTTACGGAAGGCATAAAGGATTTTGGAAAGCTCGATGCTGATGTCTGGGGGGTGTCGCCCGACGATCCGGAGAAACACCAGAAGTTCATTGATAAGTATAAGCTCAAGGTCAACCTGCTGTCTGATCCGGAGAAGACCGTAATGCAGAAGTACGGCGCCTTTGGCACCAAGAAGATGTACGGCAAGGAGGTCGAGGGCGTGATCCGTTCGACTTTCCTGATCGACCCGCAGGGAAAGATTGCCCATGTCTGGCCGACGGTACGCGCCGACGGTCACGCAGCCAAGGTGAAAGAAAAACTGGCCGAGTTCGTCGAGACAGCCAAAGGAACGTCGCGATAGATGCCGTTGGCCTCGCTGAGAATGACAATGGAACGGCGGCGGCGGACAGTTGCCGTCGTTTGTTTTCGTGGGAAGGGATAGGCTGTAAATGAAAGTACTCATGTCCGGTTCGACCGGCTTTATCGGGTCAGCGCTGGTGCGTGCGCTCGAGGCTGACGGTCACAAGGTGGGCCGCCTGGTGCGTCCGGGTGGACCGTCCGACACCAACACCGTCCTGTGGGACATCAAGGGTAAGACGATCGAGGCGGAGGCTCTCGCTGCGTATGACGCCGTCGTGCACCTGGCCGGTGAATCGCTGGTGGGGCGTTGGAATGACGACAAGAAGAACGCCATACTCCGGTCGCGGGTCGACGGTACCTCGCTATTGGCCAACGCTATTCGCGCGCTTGATACCCCGCCGAAGATCTTCGTGCAGGCATCGGCGATCGGCTATTATGGTAACCGCGGCGACGAAGAGTTGACCGAAGCCAGCCCGAGAGGGACGGGCTTCCTTGCCGATGTCGTCGAACAGTGGGAGTCGGCCTCGCGAGTGCTCGATGATACGGAAGTACGGGTCGTGCGACTGCGCTTCAGTGTGGTGCTTGATCCCGACGGTGGCGCGATGGCGAAGATGCTGACACCGTTCAAGGCGGGGGTGGGCGGTAAGCTGGCGACGGGGAAGCAGTACATGAGCTGGGTGACGCGTGACGATGTGGTTGGTATTGCCAGGTTCGCCCTGACGAATGAAAGTTTGAGCGGGGCGGTTAATGCGACTGCACCCAACCCGGTCACCAACGCCGAATTCACCGATGCCCTGGGTGATGCGCTGAACCGTCCGACGGTCGCCACTGTCCCGGCATTTGCATTGAAGGCTATGCTGGGGACGGAAGCGGCGCAGGAGATGTTGCTGGCATCAACCCGTGTCATCCCGAAGAAGTTGCTCGATGCCGGCTATGAGTTCAAGCATGCGGAGATACACAGCGCGTTGAAGGATTTGGTGGGGTAGGATCGCATTCCCGGTAAAGAAAAAGGCCGCGGCGGGATCACGTCCGACGCGGCCATCTATATGAAGAGAGATACAACTCTCAGCTGACCGGGTCGCCGGTCCGTATCTCTGTCTCAAGCGTCATGGTACCGTCCACCGTAATCACCGCCTCACCATTTTCGATCAGGATGAGAACGTCGCGGGTCACGTTGCGCTCGGCGTAGGCGCGGCCGGACTCGAACGTAATGTCGGCTTCGTAACTGCCGGTAATGGTACCGCTCAGCTTCTCGGAGATATCGAAGCGGCTGCCGCGCGGGCCGCGCAGATCCTCAACCGTCCAGTTGATACTATGGTCAAGAGTACGGCGGGCGCGACGCGTTACCAGGGTATCGACTGCCGAGCGGAAGTAGGTGCCGTTGATCGTTATGGTATCAGTGTTGATATCGGAGGCAATGAAGCTGCCAGACAGACCGGTTAGGGCCTGTGACAGGCGCGGTGTCCGGTGCTCGCCGGTACCTTCGACAATAGTGAACGCCATCGTCCGGGCGGTGTCGCCGCCGACGATGCGGTACTGCATCGGCTGGCCGAACTGGTCGCGGAACTGGACGGTGTAGATGCGGCTGATGGAGGCGTAGTACAGGCCAACGTCGGAACCGCGTTCGCGAGAGACAGTGATCGTCCAGGTACCGGTAACATCGTCATACTCTTTATTCACGGTTTCGCCCGACGCTACTTTTGGGGCCGGGGCGGCGCCGTCGCCGGTCATCTCCACCAGGTCGCCGATCTGGTCGACCACACCGCCGTTATCTTCGGACAGGTTACCGGCTACCGACTGAGCAACATCTTCATTGACGTTCAGGTTTTCGGCGCCTTCGGTCGGCGAGTTACTGCTGCAGCCGATGCCCATGAGGATAAGGGCGATAGCCAGGGTCAGGATCGGCGCGAAGTTCAGGCTGTGTTTCGTGATGCGTGAGATCATGGATTGTCTCCTTGTTCTGGAAGGTTGTGCTGACCTATTTCAGTTCTGGTTTCTGAAAGGGGAGTAAGCAGCAGCTGTGCCAAAGATGGAAAAAGCCCGTGTCGCAGGGGTTTAGGCGGTTGCCGGCGGATGTTCACAGGCCGTAGATCGTACCGGACGGTACAGCGGTGTACCCGGACAAACGTTCTGGTACACTTTCAATGGAAAACGGGCAGGCCTGCTTGGATACGGAGTTCTGCCCTATGAGGAGTGTTGAATAATCCAAAACGGGCGGAGACACGCCCCGCCCGTGCGCGACGAAAGTAACTTGATGACCGCGCAGGGGCCCGGCCTTGTATCGCCCCGTCTTCTCGTCGTGGGTCTTTTCAACATGCTCGATGCGAAGCGATGATTCGTTTACGGGCAGTCTGCCGGCCCGACCCCGCCGGCGAACAGGAAGTCAACAAAGGTCGAAAGGTCGATCGGAGTTGCGCTGGAACCATCACCGTTGAAGTCGCCTTCTTCCGGACAGACCGGTGCGGTACCGCCGGCAAACAGGAAGTCGACCAGGAACGTCAGATCTACCGGGCCGGCACTGAGGCCGTCATTGTTAAAGTCGCCGGCCTGATCCACACAGCAGGGTTCGTTGGACGGGGTGGAGAAGACAATCAACTGCGGTCGGTTAGTCGGTGTGGGCGACTGTTGGGAGTCGAACCGTTTGGCGGTAGCGGTCGTTGATTCATTGCCAATTACAATCCAGCCGAAGTTCGATGACGGAGTCGCAAGCCAGTGGGTAACATCGGCCACCATCTCGGCGGTAGAGCCCCAGGTATACTGGCCGATGCCGGAGACCGTGATCGATGCCGAGGCGGCAGGCTGGAAGTCACCACCCGGAATTGACCAGAGATCGCCCGGATTGAATCGGTGAATCCAGGTGGCATCATTAGTGGCCGCCGCAGTACCGCCGCCTTCCTGACCGGCGGCATCGGAGGCACCCTCCCCCCAGTCTGCCAGAACCCGATGCAGGCTGGCGGTTTGCCCTCCGGAAATCGTTCTGTTCATATTCAGGACCAGTTTGACCGAGTCAATGGTGCTGGTGGACGGAATCGCGCCGGCGATATCGAAGGCCAACAAGGCTCGCCGCGACAGATTGCTGAAGTCGGTCTGGCCGGTAAACAGGTACTGGCCCTGGCCGTTGGACAGGCCGCCTGCTTCGTCTTCAAACAGGGTATTGTCTTTGATCGGGTTGAGCGTGTCGACGGCGGTCTGGGCGGACGGTGTTCCGGCGACGAGGCACAGAGCCAGGAAGACGGTGCTGATTAATTGGTGATGCATAAGGCTAACTCCAAATTTGGGCGGCGATCTGTTGCGTGACGTTGTCTATAACAGAGTAAAGGGGTCCAGGTTTCCGAGGGCCTGCAAACGACTGCTCAGGCATTCCAATCCGCGATTGAATGTGGGCCCGTAATCCGTTATAATAACAATCTATGCCGACTCGAACGTACAAGCGGCTGGCGACCCGGACAATCGGCTGCCGGCTCAACCAGTACGAAACAGAGAAGATGGCGGCCGATCTGGCACCGTACGGCTTCGTACGCGCCAGGGACGACACCGACATCGACCTGTACATCATCAATACCTGCACCGTCACCCATCGTGCCGACGCCGATGCCCGGTATTACATTCGCAAGGCGGCTCGAGACAACCCCAACGCCAAAATCGTGGTGGCGGGCTGTTTTGTCGACAAGGACCCGGAGTTCGTCGAGGGGATGGAACAGGTTGATGTGATCGTACGCAATGTCGATAAGCCGGACGTGGCCAGTCTCCTGCCCGGCCGGCTGCCGGATCTCTTTGCGTCCGAGCCGGATAAGGGCTGCTCGACGGAAGTGAGCGATTTCTTCGATCACAATCGGGCGTGGATCAAAATTTCCGACGGCTGCAATCAGTGGTGTTCTTTTTGCATCCTCCCAACCGTGCGCGGCCGTCTGCGCAACCGTCCGCCGCGCGATATCATCACCGAAATCAACTCGCTGGTCGAACACGGTTACCGCGAGGTGGTGCTGACGGGTATTCATCTGGGTCATTACAAGAACCGCAAGTCGGATCCTCAGGTAAAGAATTTGGCCCATCTGTGCAGGATGATCATGCGCGAGACCGACCTGCCGCGGCTGCGGATATCGTCGATCGAGCCGCAGACGGTGCGCGACGAGCTGGTGCAGGTGTACGCCGATGCCAATGGGCGGATGTGTCGTCACTGGCATATCCCGATGCAGTCCGGTTCCAGCCGCATCCTGAAGGAGATGCGTCGGCCGTATGACCAGCCGGTTTATGTGCAGAGGGTGGAGGCGGTCAAGCAGGCGGTCCCCAATACTATTATAGGGGCGGACTGCATTGTCGGCTTTCCCGGCGAGACTGACTACGACTTCGAGCGCACGATGGCGCTGGCCGAGTCCGGCCTGATCGATTACCTGCATGTCTTCAGCTACTCCGACCGTCCGGGTACCTTCGCCTCCGATTTGCCGGACAAGATCGGCCCCGATGTGATCAAGGAGCGCAATGCTACCCTGTCGCGACTGTCGGTCCGGCTGCGCCAGGCGGCGTTCGAGCGGCAGGTGGGGCAGACGCTCGGTGTTATATCAGAGCACAAATCCGAGCATGAAGGTTTCTACTGGTCGATTTCCGATAATTATGTCAAGGTCAAGCTGCCGAGCGAGTATGCCGGTACGAGAGAGATCGTACCGATGCAGATCACCGCAGCGCACGACGGATACGTGTCCGGCGACGTGCTCGAAGACCGACGCGCTACCGGCACCTCCTGAACAATCTTTCCCCGCTCACGCGGAAAAAACTTCTGAATACAGTCCGACCGCACCCCGCTCCGAGCGTGACGTTCTTTATCTAAATCTACTTCTGACAGCAGGTTAGCCGATGTGTCGCAGTCTCGGCACACGGTCTGCAATGACCGGCCACGGAGAAATAGTATTTAGTGCGGAGTAATATGCGTGGCTGACCAGGAAAAGAAAAAAGAGAAACAGGAGAGCATCGCTGATCTGGCTGACGATCTGGCTGCTTTGCAGGAAGAGACTCAGAAATCTGACGGTGACAAAAAGCCGGTCGGTGGCTTGCTGGCCAACAAGATGACGCTGCTCCTGGTCGCATTAGGCGGCCTGGTGCTCATTTTATCGCTGGCCCTGATCGTGATTGTGGTGATGGGCACCGGTGACAGTACCGAACAGCCGGCTCAGCAACCGACCGAGCAGATCGAGCAACCGGCCCAACCTGAAGCGGAATCGCACTCAGCTGTCGCCGAGCCACTCGAAGCGCAGTCCTATTCCGGCGGCCCGCTCATTCCGGAGCTGAGCGAAGAAGAGCTGGCGGCGCTGGAGGCCGAATTCACCGGTGGTAGCAGCGGCAACGATCGTGGCGCCCAAATGAACAAGATCATGGAAGAACTGGCCGAAATCGAACTCGATTCCGCCGAGCTGGCGGCCGCGATGGGCGAGGAAATGGAAGTGTACGATCCGGCCGAGAAGGTCCGTCGTGACTCCATTCGCATTGTCGAGTGGATCGAAGCTCAGGAAGCCGAGATTGCGCAGCGGAAAGCGGAGCTCGATGTCCTGGAGAAGGAGCTGGATCGTCGCGAACGATCAGTAGACCAGAAGATAACCCGATTGGAGCAAGTCGAATCGTCGCGCACCGGCAACCTGGCACGTTTGTACGACGGTATGGACGCCCGCGCCGTGGCCAACCTGATGGCCAACCTTGACGATGAGACAGTCCTTTCGATTCTCCCCCGCATGAACACAAAAAACGCTTCGGCAGTGTTGACGCTTCTGCCACCCCGGCGGGCGGCCAAACTGTCGAAGGAACTCATAACCATTACAGAAGATTGATTCATGGTAAACAATGCACAGGCACAACAAGGTCTGCTGCCGATTCTCGGAAGGCCGTCGGGCGATCAGGCACAACTGACGCCGACCGGTGACGCCGGCTTCGCAGCCGTCTTCGCGCAGTTGATGGGTTCATTCGATCCCAATGGAGCTGTGCCGGGAGCCGCATTGCCGACCGACGGACACGCATCCGTTCTCGCGGTTTTGCAGCAGACGAGCCGTTTTGACCTGGAAGCACTGCTGCAGGGTCGCGCGACCGCGCAGCACCTGGATCCGTTTGCTTCTTTGCTCATGCCGAACGGCGCAGCGGGCCCCGGCCCGACCGCGACACCGTCCGGCGAGCAACTGCTTCACCTGTTGCAGGTCCCGCCGGGCCAGTATGCGATCAGCAGTTCCGAGGTAGTCGATGGTGACTGGATCGTGGAGGCGACGCCGCGCAGCGGCGACATGCCGTCGATCAGGATCGCCATCCCGACCGAGCTGCTGCGCAACGGCCTCGACCTGTCACAACTCAACCTGGGCAACGGCAAGAACGATCCGCTGGCGCAACTGCGCGGCGAGTTTTCGCAATTGCTGAAGGACGTGCGCGCCACCGAACTGGAAGTACGCCTCACGCCGGCTCCGACCGAGACGGCTGAGGAGAGCTTCAACTTCCGCCTCACCGGTCACCTGCCGGAGGGGGAGGTTGCGTTCGGCGGCACCGTTCGGATGCACCCGTCACTGCGCGGCGGCGGCCAGACGATCGACCCGCAGACCGGACTGCCGGTCAAGGGTGATGCCGAGGCCGAGCAGGTCACGCTCAAGAACGAGATGAAGCAGTCGGGAGACGGTATGACCGACGACGGTCAGCCGCACCTGGCGAAAGAAGCAGCGGCCACGCTTACCCGGTCAGTGTCGCCGGAATCGGCGGCCAAGAAATTTAACTTTGTGCAACTGCAGTCGCAATCCGGACGGACGGAGAGCCTGACCGGTCTGGCCGACGGGGCCACGACCGATGTCAAGGCGGCGTCCGAGGATGACCTGCTGCCGCGCCAGGTACGCTTCACGCTGCCTGACCAGTTGCACGCCAAACTGCGTCCCAACGGACCATCAGTCATGCTGCGCATCGAGCCGGCGCACCTGGGCCCGGCCCGTCTGTCGCTGATGATGCGCAAGGATCAACTGTCGGCCCGCCTGGTCGTCGATTCGCTTGCCGCCAAGCAGGTGGTGGAGCATTCGATGGACAAGCTGATCGACCAGTTGCAGCGTGCTGATATCAAGGTCGAGTCCGTGCAGGTGATGACCTCCCAGCAACAGCTGGGGCAGGACTCGTCCGGTCGTCAATCGCAATGGGCGCACCACCAACACCAGCCCCACCGTTTTGGTCAGTCGACCGGCGGCGAACCATCGGATACCAGCGAGCCGCCCGGCGGCGCGCACGGTGCGGCGCAGTTCGTCGGCAGCGGCGGTGTCAACCTGCTGGCATAAAGGAGCAACCGAATGGGTGTCATTTCACCAATTCCCACCGATTCCAACGGTCGGCCGAAAGAAACCGGCGCCATGCAGTCGCTCGGCAAGGATGACTTCCTGCAACTGCTGATAGCCAAGCTGGAGAACCAGGATCCGATGCAACCGATGGCCGATGAAGACTTCATCGCCCAGCTGGCGCAGTTCAGCACGCTGGAGCAGATGAACAACATCGCCAACGGCATCAGCGAATCGAACGAGTGGGATTTCCTGCAGATGCAGTCGATCAACAACACCATGGCGGCGGGCCTGATCGGCAACGATATCAAGGCCACGGCCGGCGATTACAACGGCCTGTTGTTGACCGACGATGAATCCGCGACCATCGCCTTCGACCTGAGCGATGCCGCTGCGACGGTAGACTTCGTCATCACCGACGAGATCGGAAACCAGATTCGTACGGTGACGGTCGCGGGCGTACCGCCCGGCGAACAGTTGTACGCCTGGGACGGCAAGGATAACGACGGCGACCGGGTACGATCCGGTATGTACAACGTCGAGATCCGTGCCTACGACGGCAACGGCGACAAGGTTGATCATACCATGCAACTGGTCGGTCCGGTGCAGTCGATCGCCTACCGTGACGGCTCGGCGTATCTCGAAGTGAACGGCAAGGCGCTGTCGCTGGGGGATATCATCTCGATCGGCCGGCCGGGAGCGTTCACCGTCTCGGCGCGGGACCTGGAGGGATAGGAGCGGTTATGTCGGACAGTCCGATGCGCATAAACAACATGCCCCGCCCGGTTAACCTGATTGACCTGGTGACCCGGCCCAAGCCGTCATCAAAGTCGGACAAGGCAGACCAGGGCGAGTTCAAACAGATGTTCTCGCAGGAGCTGGCACGCCAGAAAGACGTGCAGTTCTCGAAGCATGCGCAGCAGCGCTTGTATTCCCGCGGGATCGATCTGGATGATGCGACGCTCCATAAACTGGCCGGCGCCATCGACCGTGCCGGTATGAAAGGCTCGAAAGAAACCCTGGTGCTGGGCGACTCGGCGGCGTTCGTCGTCTCCATCCCCAACCGCACTGTCATCACGGCCTTCGACCGCAACAGCCTTGAAGAGGGCGTGGTAACGTCGATCGACTCGGCGGTGGTGCTGTGATGTCGAGCCTGCGACCCAGAGAGAATATGAAGACGTGTAAACACAGAGTATGGGTTGGTCTCCGTTGTGACGGAGAAACCCGGACTACACAATTGGGAGGCTGTCAGCCATGATGGCATCACTTTTTTCCGGAGTATCGGGCCTGAAGAATCATCAGGTCAAGATGAATGTCATTGGTAACAACATCGCCAATGTCAACACGATTGGTTTCAAGGGAAGCCGTGTCAATTTCCAGGAAGCGCTGGTCCAGACATTCAAGGGCGCCGGCCGTCCGTCCGCCCTTACCGGCGGTACCAACCCGGTGCAGCTCGGTCTGGGTATGCAGGTCGGTACGATTGACAACCTGTTCCAGCAGGGCGGCCTGGAAACAACCGGCCAGATCACCGACCTGGCTATCCAGGGCAACGGTTTCTTCGTCCTCGGCGACATGCAGGGGAACCGGTTTTTCTCCCGTGCCGGCGCCTTTGGTTTCGATGCTGATGGCGCCCTTGTCGATCCGGCAACCGGTATGTATGTGCAGGGACGGATGGCCGATAACCTCGGTCGCATCATGACGACGTCGGCCATCGGCCGCATCGTGGTGCCGTTCGGCCAGCAGGATCCGGCCCGTGAAACCACCGAAGTAACGATGATGAACAACCTCGATGCCTCGGCCTCCGATTCGGAAGCGACCCTGACGAGCGCCGGGACATCGAACGTGAATACGGTTTCGGGTACGGCGATCGACGGTGTGGGCGGTACGCACACGCTGGAGATAGCCGGCGCCCAGGCGACGCAGGCGACCATGTCCGGCGGCGGCGGCGGCCTGACCTCGGCCACCCAGCTTTCGGCCATTCCCGGCCTGACGGTTTTCGACGACTTCAGCATTGCGGTCGACGGCGGTACCACGGTGACGCTTGACTGGCTCACCGGCACTTCCACCGTTCAGGATCTCGTCGAGGCGCTGAACCAGATCGACGGCCTGGAGGCGGAACTGAATGCCGGTAATATCGAGGTGACGCGCAGCAAAGCCGGCGTGTACACGATTGATGTTCCGGCCGGCCAGGATGCCGGCGGTATCGGCCAGGTTATCTTCGGCTCCGGTGTCGGTGGTGCGACCCAGACCGGTTCGGCTCACTCGTTCAGTGTTTCGAACTATTCGTTCGTACCGACCTACGGCCCGTCTCCGTCCAGCACGCCCAATTTCGGGTTCGTCGTTGACGACACCACCGGTCTGGTGACCGGTATCACCGGCCTGGGTGGCGGCGGTATCGAGATTTCGACACCGCAGGCGGGTCTGCAGGCGGCCGGCGCCGGCAACGAGCTGGTCATTGAAACCGATGACACGACTCACACCACCTCGCTGCAGGTGTTCGATTCGCTGGGTCAGAAGCATACCCTGACGGTCGAGTTCTTCAAATCGGCGCAGCGCAACCGCTGGGAGTGGAATGCCGCGACCCTCGGCAATGAAACGATTACCGGCGGTGGCTCGGGTTATGTCCAGTTCAACCCGGACGGTTCGTTGGCTTCGTTCGCGTATAACGGTGGCGCCTCAACGATCACCGTCAACCCGAACAACGGCGGCGCCAACATGAATATCGATGTCAACGCCGGTACGCCGGGCCAATACGACGGCCTGACTGGTTTCGGCTCCGGCGCCCACACGGCGGCGCTGACGTCGCAGGACGGTTATGGCCTGGGTAATCTCGAGAAGATCTCGATCGACCAGACCGGTAACGTGTCGGGTATTTTCTCCAACGGTACAACTCGCGTGCTGGCCCAGATCATGCTGGCCGACTTCAACAACGTCGGTGGCCTCCGCAAGGCGGGCAAGACAACTTACCAGTCGACCGCCAACTCCGGTGTCGCCCTCGAGGGGGTGGCCGGTGAAACGATCAGCGGCACGATTTCGTCGGGCGCGCTGGAGTCGTCGTCGGTCGACATCTCGCAGGAGTTCACCGGTATGATAACCGCCCAGCGCGGTTTTCAGGCCAACGCCCGGATAATCACAACCTCTGACCAGATGCTCGATGAGCTGGTGAATATTAAACGGTAAATGAGAAATGATTAAGGTTACCCGACTAAATGACAGTGTCCTGGTCGTCAACGCCGACCTGATAGAATTCATCGAGGAGATTCCGGACACGATGATCTCGCTCACGACGGGCAAGAAGATCATGGTGCGGGAAACGCTCGATGATGTCATTGACCGGGTAGTCGAATTCAAGCGTCGCTGCAGTGTTCGACCGCTCAAGTCGAACACTGCGGTCGAGCCTTGATAGGAGAGAATCATGGCAGATGAAGAACAAACCATCGTTGACGGTGCGCCGGGACAAGAAGCATCGGGAGCCGGCGGCGGCAAGAGCAAGATCATGCTGCTGGCCATTGTCGGTGTCGGCGCCGCCGTCCTCGGAATTGTCGTTGCCCTGTTCGTGCTCAAGCCGATGATGGCCGACGCACCTGAGGGCGACGCTACTCACGAGGTGGCGGAAGACGGTGACGGTCACGGTGACTCGCACGGTGACAAGGGCAAGCACGCGACCTCCGGGTCGGGTTCGGTGCTCTATGCCATCGAGGATATCATCGTCAACCCGGCCGGTACCGGCGGCACCCGTTTCCTGTCGGTGTCGTTCGGCCTGGAGCTGGCCAGCCGCGACCTTGCCAATATGATGGAAGATCGCGAGCCGATCGTCCGCGACGCCCTGATCACCATCCTGGCGTCGAAGACGGTGGCCCAGCTGACTGATGCCAAACAGAAGGAAATCACCCGCTACCAGATCAAGAAGCGTCTGGAGAACCTCCTCGAAACCGAGGACCTCAAGGGTGTCTATTACACGGACTTTGTACTGCAATAGGAACGCATAACGGTGGCGAAGATACTCTCACAGGACGAGATTGATGCCCTATTGACGACAGTGTCGGCGGGGGATCAGGGATCGGTTGAGGACAACATCGATGAAGAGAAGTTACGCTCGATCATAGCGTACGACTTCAAACATCCCAACCGTGTTTCCAAGGACCAGATCCGCACCCTTGAGAACATGCACGACAACTTCGCGGGGCACCTCGGTTCGACCCTGTCGGCCGACTTGCGCGCGATCACCGATGTCGACCTGGTGTCGGTGGACCAGATTACGTACTCGGAGTTCATCATGTCGCTGGTCACTCCGTCGTGCACCTACACCTTCCAGGCGCCGCCGCTTGACGCCATCTGCCTGGTCGATTTCAACCCGACGCTGACGTTTGCCCTGATCGACCGCCTCTTTGGCGGCGGCGGGAAGATCCTCGAAACCGAGCGCGAACTGACCGGTATCGAGCGGTCGGTGATGGGTCGCATCGCCACCAAGCTGTTTTCCGATCTGGCCCGGGCATGGGAACATATCATCCCGGTGGATATCCACCAGCTCAGTTTCGAAACCAACCCGCAGTTCATCCAGATCGTGCCGCCGGGCGAAACGGTCGTGGTGGTCTCATTCCAGGTCAAGTTGTTCCAGGCGACCGGGCTGCTGACCATCTGCTATCCGTACGTGGCGATCGAACCGATTATCACCAAGCTCTCGGCGCAGAACTGGATCGATGCGACCAAGAAGAAGAACCTCGAGTCGGACCGCGACATCAACCTGAACAACCTCCAGGCGGTTGACGCCGAGCTGGCGGCGGTATTCAAGTCGACGGAACTGAAGATGCGCGAGTTCCTCTCGCTGCAGGTCGGCGATATCATCACCACCGAACAACGGATCGTCGATCCGATCTCGGTGCTGGTCAACCGCCGCGCCAAGTTCTTCGGGCGTCCCGGCCTGTCGGGGAAAAAGCGGGCGGTACAAGTAACCTCTGAATTCGATGAAACTGCATAGGAGAGCAGAATCGTGACAGACGAAACCAAGAACAATCAGCTCGACGACGAGCAGCTCAAGGACCAGGAGCAGGCTGTCGATCAGGCCGAGTCGGAGGAAACTCCCGAAGCGGCAGCCGACGGCGATGCGACTCCCGACGAGGATGCTGCCGAGGCGTCGGATGCTGAATCCGGCGGCGAGAGCGATTTCGACCCGACCGTGAACCCCGACGATGCCTCGGAGGACGATGCCGAAGCTGCCATGATGGCGATGCTCGAGGACCTGCCCCAGGATGAGGCGGGTGCTCAGGCGGACGACATCGAGTTCGGCGAAGGCACCGCGGCCAGGGCTGAATTTCAGCAGCTGTCGGAGCCGGCCCGCAATGCCGAGCCGCGCAATATCGACCTGCTGATGGATGTCAACCTGCCGGTCTCGATCGAACTGGGACGGACCAAGATGTCGATCTCCGATATCCTGGCGCTCGGCCCCGGCTCGGTGGTAGAGCTGGCCAAGCTGGCCGGCGAACCGGTCGACCTGCTGGTAAACTACAAGATCATCGCCCGTGGCGAAGTGGTCGTGGTCGATGAAAATTTCGGTGTCCGCATCACCCAGTTGATGACGCCCGAACAGAGGTTGAAAGCCCTTGGCGACCAGTAAGCACAAACCGCGACGCCCCATCGGCCTCATCAGTATCGTCGCATTGGCCGTGATCGGCCTGCTGGCGGTGACCCTGTCGCCGGTCGATGCCACCGACAGCGAGAGCGCTGGGGATGTCGGCTACCTCACGCAGCAGGATGCTGCTCCCGGTGAGCAGCCGAGCTACAGCGGCACCGTGCTGCCGTCATTGGCCAAGGTGGTCGGGGCGCTGGTGCTGGTGCTGTTGTGCGCCTATGGCGGCATCTTCCTGCTGAAGAAGTCGATGGGTCGCAAGTTCGGCGGCGCCGGCTCGGGTCAACTGCTGGAAGTGGTTGAAACGACCCATGTGGCACCGAAAACGAGCATCTCGCTGGTGCGAGTGGGCAATAAGTCAGTGCTGGTCGGTGTGAGTGAAGCCAACGTGTCGATGTTGTCGGAAATGGATGAGACCGCAACCGCCGACATGCTGGCCTCGATCGAAACCAGCCAGCCACAGCACACTTTCGAGAATTTCTTCGCAACGGCGAAGGACCAGTTTCGAAAGCTGGCAGTACAGGCCGCCAAGCCGGCCGTAAAGTCGGAGTAGTGTCTCCGGCGCAATAGGAACCAGTGTCGCGACAGGATGTCGCGGTGGGTACGGACATATAGGATATGAAAACGCTTCTTCGAGTCGCACTCGTGTGCGGTATCATGCTACTCGTCGGCGGCAACGCCGCCGCCCAGGGACTGCCGTCGATCAACATCGACGTCGGCACGGCCGACGATCCGTCGGAACTGACCACCACGCTCCAGATCGTCCTCTTAATGACCATCCTGGCGCTGGCGCCGTCGATCCTGATCATGGTTACGTCGTTCGTGCGCTTCATCGTGGTCTTTTCGTTCCTGCGGCAGGCGATGGGCATTCACCAGATGCCACCCAACCAGCTGCTGACCGGGCTGGCGCTCATACTTACGTTCTTCGTCATGACACCGATCGTCAATGTCGCCTACAACGACGGTATCAAACCGTACGTCGACAAGGAGATCAGCGGGGAAGAGGCATTTGAAGCCACCGTCAAACCGTTCCGTGAATTCATGCTCAGCCAGACGCGCGAGAAGGACCTGGCGCTGTTCGTCAAGATTTCCGGTATCGAACGACCGGAGGCGGCCAAGGATGTACCGCTGCAGGTGCTGATCCCGGGCTTTATTATCTCGGAGCTGCGCACTGCCTTCCAGATTGCGTTTGTGCTGTTCGTACCGTTCCTGGTGATCGATATGGTGGTTGCGTCGGTGCTGATGTCGATGGGTATGATGATGCTGCCACCGATCATTGTGTCATTGCCCTTCAAGATCCTGCTTTTTGTGCTTGTCGACGGCTGGTATTTGCTGGTGAAATCGCTGGTGGAATCCTTTGGTGTGTAGAGGAGAACAGTCATGACCCCTGAAATGGTTGTAGGTATCGGCCGCGAGGCGCTCTTGATGACCCTGATGGTGGCCGGGCCGCTCCTGTTGGCGGCGCTGGTGCTCGGTTTGATTATCTCGATTTTCCAGTCGATCACCCAGATCAACGAAATGACCCTGACGTTCGTCCCCAAAATCCTCGCGGTGGCGCTGGTGCTGATGATCTTCCTGCCCTGGATGATCGCCAAGCTGACCGATTTCGCGACTCACCTGTTCGACCTGATTCCGCAGCTCGCCGGCGCCTGACCTGCTCATCTATTGACCAAGGCTGAACGGATTTCCAACAGTCCGGGCAATATTTTCCGTCTCACACCGCCACGGCTCCAAGCCCGGTCCCGCATGTCGACATTTAACCCCTTGTAAGACAAGCGTTTAAAATTACCTCACCGGCTCGTTTCAAAGTGGCACACGCTTTGAGATAGCTAAAGACCGAGTAACCGGAAGTGTGAGGTAACCAGAAGCTTGTTCGAATTCATTAACTACAGCGCCGACCGTCTGCAGATCCTTCTGCTGGTCATGCTCCGCACGGCGGGCATGTTCATTGTGGCGCCCATTTTCAGCTATCCCGCCATCCCGGCCCAGACCAAGATCGGCATTATCCTGCTGCTGGCCATTCTGCTGACAGCAGTCCTGCCGGTTCCGGACGTAGCCCCGGCTGCTACGCTGTGGGATCTGGTCGGCCTGGTGCTGAAAGAACTGCTGGTGGGGGTGCTGATCGGGACGATGTTCGCCATCGTATTCTGGGCCACCCAGACCGCCGGCGCCATTGTCGGTTATCAGCTCGGCCTGGCGATCGCCAATGTCTTCGATCCGATTACCTCCAACCAGACCCCGATCATCGGCCAGTTCTGGCTGCTCGTTACGATGCTGATCTTTATTGCCATCGACGGCCACCACATGCTGCTGGCCGCGATAGTCGATTCATACGCCGTCATCCCGGCCGGCCAGGTCTTCGCCAACGGCGCGGTCGGTGAACTGATGATCAAGTATACCGCCTATGTCTTCATCATCGCGCTCAAGCTGGCAGCGCCGGTGATGGTGACGGTGTTTCTCGTCGACGTGGTCCTCGGTATTGTCGCCAAGACGATGCCGACCATGAACGTTTTCTTCGTCGGTTTCCCGCTCAAGGTCGCGGTCGGCCTGGCAGTTCTGTCGATCAGTATGCCGGTCCTCAGTTACATGCTTCGGAAGATGACGGTCTTTCTGGACGGCGAGTTGCGGGTGGTCATGGCCGCGATGGGGAGGGCATAAGGCATGGCCGAACAGGGATTCCAGGAAAGAACAGAAAAGGCCACCAGCCGGCGCAAAGAGAAGGCGCGCGAGGAGGGGCAGGTTGCCAAGTCGATGGAGGTTAACTCGGGTATCATGCTGGTGCTCGGCCTGACGACACTGTATTTCGCCGGTCCCATGCTGATTGAAAACATCTCGGTGAACATGAAGCACCTGCTGGGCAACATCGCGAACATCGCAGCGGCCGACCCGACCTATGTCACGCTCTTCCGCGACAGCATCGTCAACTTCTTCTACGCCCTGGCACCGATCTTCGCCATTCTGGTGATCGTCGCACTGGGCGCCAATATTTCCCAGGTCGGTTTTATGGTTACGACCAAGCCGCTCGAACCGAAGCTCGACAAGCTCGATCTGAGCAAGGGTGTCAAGCGTCTGATCTCGGTCCGTTCGCTGGTCACGCTGGCCCGCGACAGTTTCAAGCTCATCGTCGTCAGTGTCGTCGGTTACTTCGCCATCAAGGCGGAGTTCGACATTTTCATGTTGATGCCCGACATGTCGGTTTCGGCGCTGGCCGCCGAAATGGCCAAGTCGTCGCTGACGGTCGGTCTCAAGGTGGCGGCGGTGCTCGCCCTGATCGCGATCGTCGACTACCTCTACCAGCGCCACGACTGGGAGAAGAACCTGCGGATGTCGAAACAGGAACTCAAGGAAGAGTTCAAGGATACCGAGGGTTCGCCGCAGATCAAGCAGAAGACCCGCCAGATCCAGCGCGACATGGCCCGCCGCCGCATGATGAAGGCGGTGCCGCTGGCCGACGTGGTGGTGACCAACCCGACCCATCTCGCAGTCGCGCTCAAGTATGACCATGACGATACGATTCACCCGGCGCCGTATGTGGTCGCCAAGGGGGAACGCCTCATCGCGCAGAGAATCAAGCAGGTTGCGATCGAGCACGGTATCCCGGTGGTCGAAGACAAGCCGCTGGCCCGCGCCCTCTACAAGATGTGCGATGTCGGCCAGGTCATTCCGGGCAATCTCTACCGTGCCGTCGCCGAGCTGCTGGCATATGTCTACCGCCTCAAGGGAAAGGTGATGTCGTAGCATGAAGCCGCAGATTGGTAACAGCTCGCTGCTGGACAGCCTCAACTCGCGGTCGGATATCCTGCTGGCCGTGATGGTCATCGCCATAATCGGCGTGCTCATCATCCCGATTCCGACCGGCATGCTCGACTTCGCGCTGGCCTTCAATATCACCTTCTCCCTGGTGGTGTTGCTGACCACGCTGTACGTCGTACGGCCGCTCGATCTCTCGGTCTTCCCGGGCATGCTGCTGATCGTCACGTTGCTGCGGCTGGCGCTCAATGTCGCCTCGACGCGACTCATCCTCGGCCAGGCCTATGCCGGCGAAGTGATCGAGACCTTCGGTAACTTCGTGGTACAGGGCAACTATGTGGTCGGCTTCATCGTGTTCGTCATCCTGGTCATTATCCAGTTCGTGGTGATCACGAAGGGCGCCGGTCGCATCTCCGAGGTGGCCGCCCGCTTCACCCTCGACGCCATGCCGGGTAAGCAGATGGCGATCGACGCCGACCTGAACGCCGGCATCATCGACGAACTCGAAGCCAAGGGTCGCCGCGAAGAAATCGCCCGTGAGGCCGACTTCTACGGTGCCATGGACGGTGCTTCGAAGTTCGTCCGCGGTGATGCCGTCGCCGGCATTCTCATCACGCTGATCAATATCATCGGTGGTTTCGTAATCGGCATCGCCATCAACGGCATGGACCTGTCGGAAGCCCTCAGGACCTATTCGCTGCTGTCCATTGGTGACGGCCTTGTCACGCAGGTGCCGGCGCTGCTGGTGTCGACCGCCTCCGGTATCATCGTGACCCGGGCCGCCTCGAAGAACAACATGGGCACCGACCTGGCCGAGCAGCTCACCCGCCAGCCGCGCGCGATCTACGTCGCGGCGGCCGTCCTGTTCATCTTCGGCATGCTGCCGGGGATGCCGACCGCCATCTTCATGACCCTCGGCCTGGTGGTCGGTGGTGTCGGCCTGCTGACCGCCGAATCGCAGAAGAAGAAGGTCCGCGATGCCGCCGAAGAAAAGACCAAGGCGGAGAAGGAACAGAAGGCGCCGGTCGAGCGGACCGAAGATCTGTTGAAAGTCGATACTCTCGGTCTCGAGATCGGCTACGGCCTGATACCGCTGGTCGACACCAAGCAGGGGGGCGACCTGCTGGAGCGGATCGGTTCGATCCGCAAGCAGCTTGCTGCCGAACTGGGCATTCTGGTGCCGCCGATCCGCATCCGCGACAATGTCCAGCTGCGCCCCAACGAGTATATCATCAAGGTGAAGGGCGTGAAGGTGGCCGGGTATGAACTGATGCTCGATCACCTGCTTGCCATCAATCCCGGCTTCGTCGAGGAGAAGCTCGACGGCTTCGATACTAAAGAACCGGCCTTCGGTCTGAACGCCACCTGGATCATCCCCAACATGAAAGAGATGGCCGAAGCACGCAACTTCACGGTCGTGGAACCGTCGGCCACCGTTGCCACGCACCTGACCGAAGTGGTGCGCGACGCCGCACCGGAAATTCTCACTCGCCAGGATGTCCAGAAGCTGATCAACACCCTCAAGGAAGATTACCCGGCGCTGGTCGAATCGATCGTTCCCGAAGTTGTGTCGCTCGGCGTGCTGCAGAAGGTGTTGCAGTCGCTGCTGCGTGAACGCATCTCGGTGCGCGACCTGGCGACGATACTTGAAACCGTTTCCGACTATGTCGAAGCGACCAAGGAGGTCGATGTGCTTGCCGAGTATGCCCGCATGGCCCTTAAGCGCCAGATCACCGATATGTACAAGGATCGCGACGGTAAGACGCATGTCTTCACGATTGATCCGTCGCTCGAGCAGCAGCTCAGCGACTCCATCCAGAACACCAAGCAGGGCCTGATGCTCGCCATCGACCCGTCGTTAACCGAAGCCATCCTGGAGCAGACGGGCAAGCAGGTTGATCGGATGCAGAGCGCCGGCTTACAGCCGGTGGTGATCTGTTCGCCGAACGTCCGACTGGCCTTCCGGCGCCTGATCGAGTCGTCGTATCCCGGCCTGGCGGTGGTGTCCTACAACGAAATAATCCCGAGCGTTGAACTGGTTTCAACCGGAATGATGAGGTTAAGCGATGATAATTAAGTCGTTCGTAGCAGAAAGCGCGTCCGCCGCGCTGAAGATGGTGCGACAAGAGCTGGGTGGCGACGCCATCGTGCTGAAGACCCGGCAGCTTCCCCAGGGACGGGGCAAGCAGCGCATCGAAATCACGGCCTGTGTCGAGAAGCATGCAGGCGAGGCTCAAACTATCGGTCAGGCGCAGGTTGCAGGCGAAGCCACAGCAACCCCCACCGCCGTCGCCGAGACCACCGCCACCGCGACGGCGCCGAAGAAGCAACCGCCGGCTGATACCGACGATATCGTGCCGGAGCCGGTGAAGAAACGAATCGCCGAGCGTCCGACCATCGCGGCCGAGGAGGTCACGCCGGACAACGCGCCCAAGCCCAAACCGTCGCTGTCGGCGCCGCAGTCGGATGTGCCGCCGATGGAAAAGATCATCGAGGAGCGCCGCAAGGAACGGCTGCGCCGCGAAGAAGCGCGTCGCAGCGAGCAGGAGAAGCTCGACGCCGACCGTCGCGAGCGCTCCGTGCGCCGCAGCGAGGCGCGCACCAGACCAGGGACGGCAGAGAGTCACGATGATATGACCGGCCTGTTGCAGCCGGCGGCCGACGGTTATGAAAGCGCCGGCCTGATGAACGCGCTGGCCAACATCGAGCACCGTCTCGACCAGATGCTGCACGTTTCGATGCGCTGGCCGGCCGACCACAAGCGTTCCAATGCCCTGCGCAAGCTGCACGATCGCCTGATCGACTCCGACGTCCCGGCCAACTTCGTCCGCGACTTCATCCAGCGCGTCATCGACGACGCTGGTCCGGACGACGACGTCATGCGCTTCGCCCGCAACCGTCTCGCTGAAAAGCTGACGGCCCCGGCGGCCGAGCCGATCAAGATCGAACCGGGCGACAGTATCCTGTTCATCGGCCCGGCCGGTTCCGGTAAATCGTCGGTCATGGGCAAGCTGGCCGCCCGTTTGGTTGGCCATGAACGCAAGACCATTCGCCTGGCCACGCTCGATGTCTACAAGATGGGCGCCCACGAAGAGATCTGCAGCTATGCCGACGTTCTTGGTGTCGACATGGTTGACGCTTCCGGCGTCACCCGCGGCAGCGACAACGAAATCACGCTGATCGATGCTCCGGCGGTCATGCGCGACGAACAGCGGCTGCGCGAAATCCGCGAGAAGATCGACATCGTATCGCCCAAGTACTGTTTCGCGGTACTGTCGGCGCTGACCCGTTCGTCGGATGTCAACGACATCACCGACCTGCTGGCCGATCTGTCGCCGACTCACCTGGTAATGACGATGCTCGACCTGACCGATCGCTACGGCGGCATCCTGACCGCCACCCTGTCGACCGGTCTGCCGATGGCCTATGTCACCGATGCCCCGGGCGGTATCGGGTCGGTTGCGAACTTCGATTCGCGAAAGCTGGCCGACGCCCTCCTTCGCTATGAGGTGGAACGTGGTTAAGCTCAACCTGACCCGTCGCAACCACGACGAGCCGGTCGAGAGCAGCCGTATTATTTCGGTGCTGTCGGGAAAGGGAGGGGTCGGCAAGACGATGCTGGCTTACAACCTGGCCCAGCGCATGGCCGAGCAAAACCTGAAGGTATTGCTGGTCGACGCCGACCTGACCTCGGGCAACCTGCACATCGTCGCCAATGTCGATTGCAGCGGCAGCATTCATCAGTTCCTCAGGACGGGCGGCAGGCTCGACAGCCTGCTGACGCCGGTCACCAGCCGGCTCGACCTGGTAGCGTCGATCTGGGACGGTCGCGAACCGTTCATGTTCGACAGCGGTATGGCGGCGCGGTTCATCAGCGCCCTGCGCACCCAGGCGGCCGAGTATGATGTCATCATCATCGACCACGGCGCCGCGATCAACGACGCCACCGTATTGATGGCCAACGCCTCGGACATCAACCTGCTGGTGCTGATCCCCGACCTCACCTCGATTACCGATTGCTATGCACTGTACCGGTACCTGGCCACCGACGGCGCCGATGTGGACTGTCGAATCCTGTTGAATCGGGTCGAATCGGCCGATGAAGCGATCTATATCCAGAAGAAATTCGCCGCCCTGGCGGAACGCTTTGTCGGGCGGCTGCCGGACTATATCGGCTTCATCGTTGAGGACCAGATTTTTCGCCAGGCTTTGTCGGCGCAGGCGCCGATCGCCCTGGTGGCAAGCAAATCACATGTAACGCAGCAACTTACAGAGATCGCCGAACAGCTGGTCGACGGCCTCAAGACCGTCTCCCGACTCCATCTTCGTTCGCTGGTGAACTCCGTTAAAACCGGCCCCGAAACGGCCGATGTAAAGGGATAGGACGCAAATGGTTATCACGACAGATACGGACACGCAGACAGCCGGTCAGGCGACCGCTGCCAAATCCAGTCGCGGCCGCCGCACCACCAACCGCTGGCAGGTGAGTGAACGCGACTGGGCACGTTATCGCAAACAGCGCACGCCGGAAGTGCGCCAGAAGCTTTTGAACAAGTATTTGCCGTTGGTACGCACGGTAGCCTCGCGCATGGCGATGGGCTTCCCGCGTTCGGTGGAATTGTCCGACCTGATCAACACCGGCGTGATCGGTTTGATCGAGGCCTTCGGTAACTTCGATCCCGAACGTGGCGTGAAATTCGAAACCTACGCCGTGCCGCGCATCCGGGGAGCGATCCTCGACGAACTGCGCGCCCTCGACTGGGTACCGCGCTCGACCCGCGCCAAGTCGCGCGAGATCGACCGCGCCTATACGGTGCTGGAAAATGAACTGGGACGGCCGCCGGAAGTGACCGAACTGGCCGCCCACCTGAAGCTGACAATGACCGAACTGCACGGCGCCCTCAACGATGTGTCGGGAACCAGTATCCTGTCGCTCGACGAGGTGATTTACCGTGAAGACGACAACCGACAGGTACCGAGGATCGAAACGGTGATCGACAACAATACGCTCAGTGTCCTTGGCGAAATCGAGAAGGGCGAATTGCGCTCGTTCCTCGTGGTGGCGATCGACAAGCTGACCGACCAGGAGAAGCTGGTCATTGCGCTTTACTACTACGAGGAACTGACCCTGAAAGAGATCGGCGAAGTGATGTCGATTTCGGAATCGCGCGTTTCGCAGATCCATACGCGCGCAGTCACCAAGCTGCGCCACATGGTAAGAGAACGGTTTGCTATGGCAGGGTAGCAGCAAACCCTGACAAAGGAGGTGGGTGACATGGGTGAGATCGAACGTATCCCTCCGCCCGCCAGTCGACCGTCCGACTTGCAGTCGGTACAGCCGTCACACTCGGAGGACGATCGACACCGGTTTAAGAAGACTCTGAAAGAGTCGCTGAAAGATAAACAGGAAGATGATTCGGAGAACAAGCGGCAGCAGCGTGATGACAGCGAGGACGTGATCGTGGAAATCGACGCCGCCGAGGTCGAAACGACCGAGGATACCGAGCGCGACGACGATGACGACCAGGCCGGGCCGCCGTCCGACGGACACATCGACATTAAGGCGTAAACATAGAGGACGTGTGAAATGGAATTCTCACAAGAACTGCTCATTGACTGGGCGCTGACCGCCGCCGGCTACATTGCCGCGGGCGCACTCGCCGTGGTAATCTATTCGATGTTCAGGGAGCGCCGGGACAACCGTACGCCGGCGCGCCGCGCCGTACCCCGGTTCGACCTCGAGGCTGAAGCGCCGGCGCGACCGCCACGGCCGACGATTACGCTCACCCGCGGCCCCGAAGCAGCCGAGCCGAAGGCACCGACAGAAGAACACGAAACGCCGTCAACATACAACCGCAACAACCTGCTGGCCCAGGAGGGCTACCGCCGCAACCGCACCGGTGCGATTCGCGTCGCTCGTGAACTGGTTCGCGCCGGCGCCACCAGCGAACAGATCAGGGCGGTGCTGCCGATCTCTGAAGCGGAGCTTGCCATGCTCCGCCAGGAAGCAAACTGAGCGGCCAACGGAGCATGCTATGACTAACGAAACACCGTTTTATTTCACCAAGGTCGAGTGTCCCATCTGCAAGACACTCAACGAATTTGAAACCGTCCGGATGGCTGCCTATACCGACGAGGGTCGGGATACCGATTTCTGTCCGAAAAACGTCAAGTGGCGGTCGCCCAAATACCAGGGGTACAACCCGCTGGTCTTTTTCGCCGCCACCTGCGACAACTGCCACTACACCCGGGAATTCACGCAGTCGTTCAAGGAATGGAAGGACGACGTCACGTTCAAGACGTACCGTCTGAAGACCGTCAAGGAACGCCATCTCGATCATCTCGCCCAGGCCGGCAGTGTCGTCAAGCAACTCGGCGAAGCGATCGATGTCCCGCGCCTGCCCAACGAATCAGCCATCTGCAAGCTGCACCTGGCGATCTTCGATGAGCAACTCGCGGATCATCCCAGCGCGCTCGATCTCGGTCGTTTCTACCTGCGGATCGGCTGGGTCTACCGCGATCTCGCCAAGGGGGAGACCGCCGGCAGCCAGTTCGTGCGCGGCATGATGCTCGATCTGGACAACCAGTTCGCCCAGATGCGTCGCGCTTCCGCCGAACTGCAGCAGGAAGTGGCGGCGTTTGCCCGCCAGGTCTTCCAGCACAGCCAGGCCGACGAACTGCCGGCCGATGTCACCGCCACCATGGAACCGTTCGCCGATCGCTTCGACAACGAAGTGATCGCCCTCGGTGAACTGCAGCAGCAGACCGAGGCCCGCCTGATCGAGCTGGGCAAGGTGGTCGACGACTACAAGCAGACGGTTGCCGGAGGTGACGGCGCCGCCGGCGGCTTTGCCGGCCACAGTTCCTTCACCGACTTCCTGCTCGACGTACGCAAGCGCTGGGACGGTATTGTGGCTGACGAGCGCGACGCTTTGGAGAAGGCGGTTTACTACTACGAGAAGGCGTACAAGGAAGGTCGCGACATCGCTGCCGGCAACCAGCAGATCCAGGCATCCTACCTGATCGCCGAGTTGTCGCGGCGCATCGGCGACTATGAAAAAGCGAAGGATTACTTCAACAGCACGATCAAGCACGGCCAGGAATTCATCTACCAGAATCGCCAGGATCAGTCACGTACGGTTCTGGCTCGAAAGATTCTCGAGTTGGCAATTCAACAGGGCAAGGATAACCAGGCTGCCGTGAAGGTATGATGCAATGTCAACCCGCTCTGACATGACCTACGATATCCCGCAGATGAAGAAGCCGCTCAAGATCTGGGATAAGATCGAGCTGGTCATCGGCGAGGGGAAAGACGTGGCAGTGTACCTGACGCGGGTCGAGGACTTTGTCGCCGGCGGTATCGTGGTATCCGATCCGGAACGCACCAGGGGCAAACCGCAGGTGATGGAAAACATCGTCGTGCTCGTCCTCGTGCAGGGCGACGACGCCGTCTACCAGTTCCGTTCGAAAATGAAGCGGTTCGCGTCGGAGAACTCGCGGCGCTACATCCTCAGCCCGCCGACCTCGGTGCGACGGGTGCAGCGCCGCCAGTTCGTGCGTATCGACTACACCGGCCGCGTCCGCTACCTCGATCTGCAGATCGACGACATCGAAGCGTTCGATTTCGAGCAGATCGAGTGGCAGCAGTCGATGTCGACCAATATGAGCGGTGGCGGCGTGTGCATGGAGATCGAAGAGGGGATCGATCTCGGCGACGCCCTGCTGTTGCAGGTCGCCTGTTTTCCCGAGCTGGAGCTGCCGGAAACGGTCGTCGGCGTGGTCCGCCGCCTCGAATACAACCAGGGCGCTACCCGCGCCGGTATCGAATTTATTCTGCGGTCGGACCTGACGAAGCACCTGTCGATGGACCTCATCCGCAAGCTGCCGAGGTCGATCCAGGAGTTCGACGACCGTGCCCAGAACGAGCTGATCAACTTCATCTTCCGCGAACAGATCGACATGCGCAACAAAGGACTGTTGTGATGATATATCCACCTGAAGTCAAACCGACCCCGACCGAGGAACGGCCGTTGCAACTGGATCTGGCCGAGCTGGTGGGACGCAAGGTGACCCTGTTCACCGAGCAGTTCCCGGGTCAGCCGCTCAAGAGCCGTGTCATGGCGGCCCGTGACGACGCGCTGTCGCTCGATCGCTCGGGCACCGACGGTCGAATTGATAATCTCGTATCCAACCAGTCGGTGGTGGTGCAGTTCGCATACCACGGCCAGGTGGTATCGGTCCAGGCGAAACTCAAGCGCCGACAGGGTGGCCAGTGCCACGTGGTGCTGGGCGACGCCGTGGTACCGCTGGCCAAGCGCCAGTTCCGCCGGATGGACCTGCGTTGCCGGGTGCGCCTGGCGCCGCTGCCGAAAGCGTTGCTGCACCCCCGCAAGCTGTCCCAGTTGCGCTGGGTGGAGACCAATACCATCAACCTGTCGTCGGGCGGCACGATGGTCGCCATGAACGGCTTTTTGGAGCCGGGTGTGTACGTGGTCATCAACATCGATCTCGGCCATCTCCGTTTCCCCATGCTCCTGGCCGGCTGTGTCCGCCACTGCTTCCAGCGCGCCGAGGGAGAATATTGTGTAGGCATCGAATTTATCGTTCAAGAGAAGCGAGAGGACCACTTCTCGAGCACCTCGCTGCGGCAGTTGCCGCCCAACATTTTCAACTACAGTGCGACCGACCGCCGCAACCTCAACCGTGAAATAACCGCATGGATGCATGAAAGTAACATCGATCATACTATGGGAGAGAAAGTATGAGCAAGGACCAGAAAGTGAAGTTCGTGTCCGACGTTCCCGTCGCCGACACCTCGCTCGTCAGCGAGAAACCGTTCGAGATCCGCAGCGACGAGCAGCGTCGCTACGTGCGCCTCGAAATCTCAGCCCCGACTGAATTGCAGCGGGTCAAGGACCAGTCCGGCAATTTCTGGCCGGAAGGCGAAGGCGCCGACATCCGCGGCACCATCCTCAACATTTCGGCCGGCGGCGTGCTGGTCGACCTGGAGAAGCCGCTGGAATGCCGTGACATCGTCATCATGTCGTTCCACCTGCAGCACGAGATCGTGGTGCGCAACGTGCTCGGTCGCGTCAAGCGCTGCGACGCCGACGATGCCTGCTACCTTGCCGGTATCGAGTTCGTCACCCGCGAGCAGCTGTCCGATGCTCTCAGCGCCGGCGAACTGGAGGTGCTGTCCGACGACATGGCCAACTTCGGCGACTCGGTGCAGCGCCTGCTGAGCGGCTACGTCAAACGTCGCAAGGAGTCGGAGTAAGCGATGTCACGCAGCGCTGTAGTCGGAATTTTGCTCGGTCTGATGGCACTGGCTGCCGGAGGCGACGGCATGGTGGCGCGTACCGTCCTGGTGCGCGTCGAAGCGTCGGTCAATCCGTGGGCTGAGTCGCACCTCGAAGCGAAGCTGATTGAACGGCTCAGCCGCAGCCGCCATGTCAGGGCGTCTGACGGCCGCGACATCGAGCACTACCCGCCCCTCCCGGAAGCGTCGCACGATCTCGACAGCCTCGTCAACTGGGGCATCGAAACCGGCAGCCGTTTCCTGGTTTTGGTGGAGGTGGATGATATCCGGCTGGAGCGGCGCAAGACATTCAGCATTCCACTGCTTTTTCACAAGTGGGAAACGATCGGCGTGGTCGAAGGCGAGCTGCGTTTGATCGACATCGAACGCGGCACCCTCTTGGCGGCCGAGCCGTTCATTGTCGAACGCCCGGCCAATCGTCATTTTCAGCTGTCGATCGACGACAACCGGCACGACCCCGACCTGAAAGTGTCGGCGGTGGAGAAGATCCGCTTCTTCGACCAACTGGAAGAGGATGCGGCTACACATCTGATGGAACGGATATCGAAGTATATCAGGGGATGATGGTGACTCGTGAGTCAGACGACTAAGCAGGCGGCGACCGGACGGTCGCGGAATCGAAGCGATACCGAAACAGCGCTGGCGGTGGCACAGCAGATCATGAGGCTGTGCGGCGCCGGTCCGCCCGATCGCCCGGCCCTGAACAGGGTACTGACCGAACTGCGCCAGCTGGTGGCGTTTGACGCCGCCTCGCTGTACCTGCTCGACCGCCGTCAGCAGCGCCTCGTCGAGGTCGGTACGGTCGGCGGTGCGGTCGCTCCGCTTGACTTTCTCAAGGTCGGGGACGGGGATGGCCTGTCCGGCTGGGTGGCCAGCCAGCGCAAGCCTGTCCTGTTAACCAACCGCCCCACCGGCCCGGTCGACCAGCCGACTTTTGCCACCCTCCTGTCGCTGCCGTTGTCGATCGGTGACGATGTCATCGGCGTGGTCAACCTCGGCTGCGAGGCGGCGGAAGCGATTGATCCGTCGCAGGTGAAACAGCTGTCGTTCATCGTCGACGTTATTGCGCTGTCGGTGGAACGCCAGCAGTATGCCGCCGCCATCGCCCGGAGCCGACGCACGCTTGATGACATCCGGTCGCAGCTTGACTCGACCGTCAAGTCGAGCGTATCGCCGGAAACACTTGTGTCGCTGGGGGAACTGGCGGCTGGTGTCAATCATGCCATCAACAATCCGCTGGCGGTGATCGTCGGCAATGTCCAGTTCCTGCTGCACGAAAATGTCGCCACCAACCAGAAGACGTTATCGCGGCTGCGTCGGATCGAGCAAGCTGCCCTCCAGATCAGCGACACCAATCGCGAGCTGGTGCGGCTTCATTCCATGACGCATCGGTCGGCCGAACAGGCCGCCGGTCCGCAGAGCACGACAAAGGAATAAATCATGTCCGGGGAAATTGACAACCTTACCATATCTGCCGGGAATGAGCGCCCTACTGTGAGCGGTCGCGATTCCGATATTCCCCTGCAGATTCTCTCAGAGGTGGCGGCGGCCCTGTCGTCGTCGCTCGACCTCGATAAAATTCTCGAAGTCATTCTCACCGGCGCCACCGCTTCGCAGGGGCTCGGTTTCAATCGCGCTTTTCTCTTCCTGTATGATGCCAAGCAGAACGGCCTGCAGGGGCAGATGGCGGTCGGCCCGACCTCACCGGAAGAGGCCGGATCGATCTGGCACCAGCTTGAGTCGATGCGCCTGACCCTCCAGGAGCTGCTCGATTCCTACGATCGCCTGCCGCGCGGCAACGACGACCTGACGCGCCGGGTCAAGGAAATCAACTTCGATCTGTCAGCACCATCGCTGATCTCCACTGCCTGTCTGGAAGGACGGGCGGTTAACCTCGATACCGTGACTGATATCGACGACACAACTGCCGAACTGCTCGACCGGCTGGGTACTCGCCGGGCGGTACTGGTGCCGATGTTCAGCAAGGGACATCTGCTGGGCCTGCTGACCGCCGACAACCTGATTACCCGCCAGCTGATTTCCAACGACGCCGTCCACCTCCTCCAGATCCTGGCCCGCCAGGCGGCAGTGGCCATGGAACGGGCGCACCTGTACGACCAGCAGTTGGAGCGTGCCACCGAACTGGAACGTCTCAACCGGCTGCTCAATGAGTCGCAGGACCAGATCATCCGGTTCGAGAAGATGTCGGTGATCGGCGAATTGACCTCGACTATTGCCCATGAGTTGCGTAACCCGCTCACCATTGTCGGCGGCTTCGCCAACATGCTGCTCAAGACAACACCGGCACCGGAATCACAGGAATATCTCAACATCATAGTCAGTGAAACCCGTCGCGCCGAAAGCGTACTGAACGAAGTACTCGACTTCTACCGAGCGTCCCAGACTGCCAGTTCGCAGATCGACCTCGGCCCGCTGGTCAAACGCAATGTCGGGCTGCTGCAGGGGCGTCGCCTCTCGGAGTGCCGCATCGATATCGATGTCGTCAGCGACCCGCTGCCCGTCTTCGGTAACGTCGATCTGCTGAGCCATGCCCTCTACCAGGTGGTCAAACTGGCGACCGAGGAACTGGTCGCCGATACGGTCCTGACGGTGCGGCTCCGTCGCGACGTTGACAGCGCCGCGATGACCCTGTATGTGGCGGCCCCCGACGATATGCGCGATAACGTGGCCCGGGCGCTGAACCATCTGTTTGGCGCCGGCAAGTCGTCGCAACGCCTCTCGCTGTTGGTAGCAGTGGAGACTATCAGGTGCCATAGTGGGTCGATTGAATTGTCAACCGACGCCGGTTTGGTGCCGACACTTGAAATACGACTACCATTGACTGAGGGACATGTGTCATGACTGAACAGATTCTCATCATCGACGATGACCGCAACCTGGCCCTCCTGTACCGTACCGAGCTGGCCGCCCGTGGCTGGACTGTGGAGGTGGCATCGTCCCCCAAAGAGGCCCTGGAAATAACCGGCCGCTGTGACTACCGGGTGATCGTGCTGGATATCGAGATGCCGGAGATGTCGGGGCTGGAGCTGCTGGGGAAATTGCGTGAACAGGCACCCAACAGCCGGATCATCCTCAATTCCGCGTTTTCCACCTACAAGGCTGATTTTCAGACCTGGCTGGCCGACGCCTACCTGGTCAAATCGTCCGATGTCACACCGCTGATACAAACGGTCAACAACTTCCTGGAATTGTCCGATGAGTGAAATCGATGAACGCCAGGCCAGCCTTGCGCTGGTCGAACAGGTAGACGAGCTGAGCGAGCAGGTCAAGAACCTGGCGCTCAACATGGCCATCTTTCTGGCCAAAGAGAAGAAGGACTCCGATCGGCTCGGCGCCCTCGAACCGGACTTTATGCGCCTGGTCAACGGCACTGTCAAGGTGGTCCAGGAACTGGCCATAATTATAAACGCCGCCCGCAACCTCGAGCGGATGATCTACGAGGTCCCGTCGGGACGTCTTAACAAGGATCATATCGAAGTCAAGCTGCGTTCACTTCTTGAACAGTGCCACAAACTGATTTATTCGCTGTCAGGCGGCCGCCCCGACCGTCCCGAAAATGTCGGCTGGGACTCTCACGGCAACGATCATCTGGCCTGAGCCAATTGGCCGGTTTAGAGATCCGGTTTTTCTGACGATACAATTAATGAAGAACGCAGATAAACCCAGGATGATACGATGAAGACACCATCCTCAGTTGATACCCTGCATCGGCTGGCCACAGAACGCGGCACGCCGTTCAAGGTACTAATAGTCGACGACGAACAGTGGGTTCAGGAAGTATTTCGCGACTTCTGTGAGCTGACCCGGGCGTTCGACGTCGAACTGGCCGAGTCCGGTCGCGACGCCATCGACAAGGTCCGCAACAACCGGTACGACCTCGTCACCCTTGACCTGATCATGCCGGAAATGTCGGGGCTCGACGTCCTGTCGGCCATCAAGAAGTTTTCACCCCAGATGCCGGTGATTGTGATTACCGGCAATGCCACCGATCGCCTGGTCAACGAGGCGGGCGTGATGGGGGCCTGTCGGGTCATGTACAAACCGGTGCTGCTCGAAGACTTTGTCGGCGAAGTAGCATCAACACTGAGCAGGTAAATGAGTGTACCGCGCGTCGAGGGGCGTCCGATACCTGAATACAAAGGGAGTGGCTGGCAGTGAAAGGCACCGTTTCTATTCTCGTCGTTGACGACGAGCAGATGATGTGTACGTTGCTTACGAAGATCCTTTCAAGGGAAGGCTACCAGGTCAAGACAGCCGACGGGGGAGAGGCTGCGCTGGCGTTGCTTGAGAAGGAACAGTTCAACCTGGTCATTTCAGATATGAAGATGCCGGGTATGGATGGTTTCGAACTGTTGAAACGGATTAAGCAGAACTATCCCGATATTGGCGTGATAATCATGACGGCCTATGGCGATACCTATACCGTCAAGGATGCGCTTCTGCTGGGGGCTGATGAATATATCACCAAGCCGTTCAAGAGTTACGAAATATCGCTGGTGGTCGAACGAGCCTATTGGCGACTGTCGTCACAAACGCAGTCCTAAACAGCAGGCACCGGGGGCTTGAAAACAGGGGAAAGAGATGTCGGATGTAAACACGACAAATTCAGCCGAGAATGGCGTCGCAAACCAGCCGCCAGCCTCTGCACAAAAGACATCGTCGCCGCACGAAGAGCAGCGGGCGCGACGCCCCGGTGTGCGTGTCACCATCGCCAAGGATAAACTCTCCGCCATGCTCATACTCAAGAGGCCGGAGTCGGGCGAGGATGCCTATACCCGCAGCGATGTCGATGTCGTCCTTGCTGAAGCCGGTGTCGTCTACGGCATCAACGACGAAGCGATTGAACGAGCCCTGGCATCGGGACAGTACGATACCCCGGTGCGCATTGCCGAAGGTGAGGCACCGCGCAAAGGGGAAGATGCCGCCATCGAGTACACTTTCGAAACCGAACATGAGCTGGCCCCGGAGGAGACCGCGGAAGGTACCATCGATTACCGGAACATGAATTTCATCCAGAACACCGTCGCCGGATCGGTGCTGGCTACCAGGACGGTGGCGAGCAAGGGTATCCCCGGCAAGGGTGTTGACGGTAATGAGGTGGCTGCGCCCAACGGTCGGGACCGTGAGTTTACCAAGGGTGAAAACACGGAAATTTCGGAAGACGGCCTTGAGCTGAGAGCTAAGGTCGACGGCGCCATTGTGTATCGAAACGGGAAAGTGACGGTGAAAGACGTGGTCGTGATTCAGGGGAATGTCGACTACAGCGTGGGCAACCTGAATGCCGTCGGGTCGGTCAAGGTCAACGGCGATGTCAATGCCGGCTTTACGATTACCTGTGGTGGTGATCTCGAAGTGGCCGGCAATGTCGAGGACAGCAGCCTCGACGTCAAGGGCAACATCCTGATCAAGGGCGGCTGCTACGGCAAGGGGAAGGGCTCGATGCTTATCAAGGCCGACGGCAGTGTGTTCCTTAAATATGCCGAGGGACAGAATGTGAAAGCGGGCCTCAGCGTTGTCGTCGCCAACGAACTGATCAACTGCGAGGTAGAAGCCGGCGACAAGGTGGTGGTGGAAGACGGCCGCGGCAAGATTATCGGTGGCCGGGTATCGGCCGGCAATGAGATTCGGGCTGCGACCTTCGGCTCCGAGGCGGGCACCAAGACGATCCTGCTGGTGGCGCAGGACAAGGAATTGATCGAACGGTATCGGGCTGTCACCGAGGAGATGGAACGGATCAAAAATGACAAGGAACGGATTCAGGGAATTCTGATCGGGCTGCGACGTCTCCAGATCGACAACAGGCTGCCGGCCGACAAGGAAGAGGCACTGCAGAAACTCGAGGATTTCAACGAGAATGCGCCCAAAGAGCTGGAGCGCTGCGAGGCGAAACTGGCTGAGATCAACGAGGAGATGAAGCGCTACAAGGATGCCCGGATCATCGTAGGCAATCGGATCTACCCGGGCGTGCAGGCGCATTTCGGCGGTGTGTACCGCGATGTTACCGAAGAACGGACCTGTTGCATTCTCAAGCTGGAAGGCAACCGGGTAGCGATCACGCCGTTCCAGCGCGACTGATCAACGCATCCTTGACCGCACATTTTTACCGGATCACATCAAGGGGGGCTCCCGATGACACGGCACGAGTGGCCGGCATGATTGATTTGGCGTCGGATCAAGCGGCCGTCGGATGTCGCCGGCGGGCCTGAAAAAAGGCTTGGCGCGGTTGGTGGTTATGTCCTATATTCGCGCGTACAGACGAATATGTTTCAGACGGAGAGATGGCCGAGAGGCTGAAGGCGGCGGATTGCTAATCCGTTATAGGGGTATAACCTCTATCCAGGGTTCGAATCCCTGTCTCTCCGCTTTTTCTTGGCTTCCAACCGCAATTTCATTGATTTCAAGGGCTTAGGGCGATCCGAAAGGCGCTTAACTTGCACAAGTGTGCAGTAACGTCTTGTGGCGACTTGTTTCGACATGTTGCACAATTTGGCCCAGGGAGGCCAAGGTTTAGGGCCAAGGTTTTCGGGAGGCTCAGAAGGTTCAGAGTCAAGGAGACCCGGTCCATCAGCCGCTAGCGTACTTCTTCAGGAGAGACGTTGACTGCGGAGTCCAGCTTGACAGATTGATATCTTGACCTATCTTGCCTTATAGATAGCGCCGAGCGATATTCAAAGGGAGCCACGGAGGCCCACAGTCAGCTTGGGGATTGTCAGAAATACTCTCATTTTGTGCATAGTTTTGAACAAGTGAGATAGCCTTGCGGGGAAAGGCCTATGGGGTTCTTCGGTATTGAGCTTAGTTTCGATGTCATCGCTCATGTCGTAACTGGCAACGATGGTGTGGTTCTCCTTTCCTCGTTTATCTTCCTGGCATTTCTCTTGGCGCTAGCCTTTTTTATTCGAGGTTACATCCCACTCAAGAGACGGCTAAAGTCGGCCCTCTCCATCTTCGAAGACATTGATTCACCCTCCCGCCTAGTTCAGCACTTTGAGCGCCTTGATAGAGAAATCTCAGAGCATCCCTTGGTCTCCGAAGCTTGGGGTGAGTTCAAAGAGAGTCTGATCTATCCCGATGGTGTGGAGCAAGGAGAGAATAGCTGCATCCTTAACACGATTGATCCAGAAGAGTACTTTTCTCACGCCAGGCTTGTTGAGGGACGATTGAACCTAAGGTTACACAATGCTGTGCCAAATATCCTTACTGGATTAGGGATCTTCATTACGTTTGTGGGGCTTGCTTGCGGCATCTACTTGGCGAGAGACGCCATTGCCTCTACGGATCAGCAAGAAATGTTAGCGGCCCTGGGTAGTCTATTAGGCGGGGCCTCCCTAGCATTTTGGACCTCCATTGTGGGCCTCATTCTCTCAATCATCTACAACATTTATGAGAAGAGGTCAGTCCACAAGATTGATAAGCTAGTTACTTCGTGGAACTCTACCCTCAACCGACTTCTTACCAGAAGGACAGAAGAACAGATTACATTTCAGATGCTTCGTGAAGCAAAGGCGCGGCGCATTCAGCTGGAAAAATTCAATACTGATCTCGCAGTTGCGATTGCTGAAGCGCTTGACGAAAAGCTCGCCAGCAGTCTGGGGCCGACCTTTGACAAGCTAATCGAATCTGTCAATAGGTTTACCTCTGAAACGGACAAGAAGAATGAAT
>CAZJCK010000039.1:0-33334 GCA_964544635.1 uncultured Ignavibacteriales bacterium
CCGCGTGACAACGCTTGATTCTGTAAGACAAATCATCCTTCGTGATATTCGCGCTCTTGAGCGTGAGATCGATGCTTACGGTGACGAGGACCAGTTGTGGGTCAAACCGAACGGTATCAGGAATTCGGCCGGCAATCTCGTGCTGCATCTGTGCGGCAATCTGCGGCACTTTATCGGACACGGCCTGGGACGCTCCGGCTACGTACGCAACCGCGAGTTCGAGTTCGAGAGTCGGGATGTGCCGCGCGACGAATTGAAAAGAGTAATTGCTGATACCGGGAGGGAGGTGTCGGCCGCGCTCGACGGTTTGGCTGACGACGCGCTCGGCGGACTATACCCAACCCCACCTGCCGGGCGCACGATGAGCACCGGTCTGTTTCTCATGCACCTGTCTGCGCACCTGGGGTATCACCTCGGGCAGATCGACTATCACCGTCGCATGGTCACGGGTAACAGCGACGGCATCAACGCCGTGTCGGTGTTGGAAATCGGTGAGTAGCCTGCAGGCTACCGACCATCGAAGTGCACATTCAGCCGCAGTGTTCGTCCCGGTTCGTATACGGAGGTGCCGGCACTGTACGGATTGCGGGCATATGACATATGCCGGGCATACAGTTCATCGAACAGATTGACGGCTTCCAGGCCGAACACGAGCGGGCCGGCGGCATAATTCACTCCAAGATCAAAACGATGCCATGCCCGGCTCGGAAATTCCCTCAGCGATTCGTCGATTCGCGTCTGGGCGTCATTGTACTCATGGCGCAGCCATGCAACAGCTCCGTACACTTGCGGCGACTTGACTATATAGGAGACATATAACGGCGGCACCTCGCTGAGCGGATGTCCACTGGGCTCGACACTTGCCCGCGTGTAACCGGCGTGGGTGTCGAGGTATCGCCACGAACCGTTGACACTGACGCTCAGCAGCAGGGCGTCGACATTATCATACGTGAAGTAATTCTGCCCCGTTGCACCGGCACTGCGCCCGACCAAATTAACGTAGTCCCATACATATGATGCCGACAACTCGACTCCGGCGCCGTATGACCGGATCTCGCTTCGCAGCGACCCGCGGATCGGTGCATTGAGATCCGGATTGCCGCTCCACCACGGTTTGCCCATCGGCCGCTGAACCGTGATAAACATGCTCTGGGCCGAAGGCGGATCGATAATCACGTCGGCGACGAGTTTTCCCTGAACATCCTCCCGCTGCACGAACTGCCAGCTTCCACCGGCCGCACCGTGTGCAAAAACTCGTTTCGACTCAACCTCGCCATACAACGGTTCAAAGAACGCCGACCGGGCTTCATCATGTGAGAGCACGCCGATCCCGAACCGACCCCAGTAGCGAATGTTCTTGTACAGATCTTCGTATATTGCCGCTGCATTCCAGTGCTGTACTGCCGGCATCAGGTGATTGTTGATAGTTGTTGTCGGTGTGATGATGCGGTTGTCGGCATCCCAGCGTCGATAGAATATGTCGTAGAACGGCCCGGTAGCGCCAACTGTCAGGTTGGTTGCGTCGGTGTACATCGACATGTTGCTCCTGCGCAGGCCGTTGTCCATCAGGTGATCGGTGTAATTAGCGTACAGCTTGTGATCGCGATAGCCCGCCGAACTGGAAAACACCCGGTTGGTACGCTCATCCATCATCAGGTACGGGAACATGACATCTTCGGTGTAGGTCAACTCACCACGGTACGTCCAGCCCAGCTGCCTGCCGCTGACCGCGATGTCGGCAAGCAGGTAGCGAACGTTATCGCGGTAGCCGTAGCGATGGACAAACGACTTACCGTCACCGTCATCATACCCTTCACCAGTCGCGTACTGCCCGGCGACGCGATGATTCTGTGCCGTAGCGCTGAAGGCGAGGTCCCATGCCGGATAAGCCCCAATTGCCTGGGCGAAGCCGGCTCGCAGTCGTGTTGGCACCGCTAACGCTTCACGTTGGTAGGCTACTGACCCGCCGAGGCCCGACTGTAGATCCGAGGATGTTTTTTCCAGCGTGATTGACTGCATCTCGAGTGGGTTGGTCCGGGCGAGGGGAGAGTCCATACGGTTCGGACACGCTGAATGATAATGTTCGCCATCAATGACAATGGTGATATCGTCCCGCTTGAACCCCTCGACATAAATGTCCTGCGCCAGGTAGACACCCTTGGTGATCAGGCCGAAACCGTTGGATCGCAGCACCTGAGCGAAACGGTCTTTTTCAAACGGAAACGGCTTGGTAGACCGGCTTATTCGATTACCGACCACTACCACCCGGTGATCCAGTTCGACCGACATCGTATCGGCGCGGGTGGTATCGTCCTGTCCAAAAACAGCGCTGCACGAGAGCACCACGGTTATTGATGTGATTTGAGCAATCATCGACTGCATTATCGGCAAGACCTCTTGATATGGGCTGGTTAGTTTACTATTACGTCAGTATACGTTCGTTCACGCACGGGGTCAAGGCAATGCTTGACATCCGTCACCGATCTCGCCAGCATGCAATTGCGACCAACCTTCAACAGACCAGGGAAGTGGATGAACATCATAATGACGCCGATCGGAACAGTCCGATCAACTCGCACGGAACGCGCCAACGATCACTGGGACCATGAAACGGCGCGCATCGAATTGAATGATATATTGCCGCCCGATGCCCTGCTCGGCCTTGACACCTACTCGCACGTCGAGGTACTGTTCTATTTTGATCGACTGGATGAAGAAGAGATAAATACCACAGCGCGCCGGCCGCGCGGCAACCCCGACTGGCCGGTTGTCGGCATCCTGGCGCAACGCAACAGCAAGCGCCATAATCGAATCGGCGTGACGATCTGCCGCATAAAAGGCGTTTCGGAACGATCAGTGGAGGTCGCAGGGCTGGATGCCATCGACGGTACGCCGGTGCTCGACATCAAACCGTGGGTCAAGGAATATGAACCGCGCGGCGAATTCCATCAACCCGCATGGGTGACCGAACTGATGCGGCGGTACTGGGAGTAGTTACTTGTCATCACCGATGCGTCGTTCGTGTTCGTGACTGCGCCGCGGGTAGCTGCCGAGTACTCGAAGCTGGTTGGTCAGGCTGCGGGCTTCGTCGATGGCCGCTGCGACCGCGCTGTCGTCCTGGTGACCGATCAGGTCGACATAGAAGAGATATTCCCATGGCTCCGACGGTTGTGGCCGGCTTTCCAGTTTCGACAGGCTGACCTGGTGCCGCGCGAACGCCTGCAGTACTTCGGCCAGAGCGCCATCACGGTGCGCCACCGTGAATTGCAACGAGGTCTTGCAGGGCTGGCGACGGTCGGCATCTTCCGGCTCCCGCGACACCAGCACAAAGCGCGTGTAATTCTCCAGGTGATCGGCAATCTGGCGTTTCAGGATGTTAAGACCAAGACTGGTGGCGCATTCCACCGAACAGATGGCGGCGATACTGCGGTCGTTGTCAGCCAGCAGTGATTCCGCTGCCGCCGCCGTGTTGTAGTACACCTCAGCCGAGGCCCCGGTCATCTTGCCGAGAAACTCCGTGCACTGCTGAAGGGCCACGGAGTGCGAACGAATTCTCCGGATGTCGTCGAGCTGTGCCGACGGCAGCGCTGCCAGGCAGTGCTCGACGTGCCAGATCTCTTCATCGACAATACTGATCTGTCGCTCCGCCAGCAGTTGGTACACTTCATTCAGGCTGCCCGCGATCGTGTTCTCGATGGGGAGAAGAGCATAATCTATGTCGTTGGCCAGGAGGGCATCGACGACGGCGCCGAACGAGCGCATCCCGATCGGTTTGAGGCTGGTCCCCTCGCGACAAGCGAACAACCGCTGCAGCGCCAGGTAGCTGTATGAATTCGTCACTCCCTGGTAACCGACGCGGGTCACCGGCAGCCCGGCCCGTACGGTGCCTTGATCGAGATACCCCTCCTGTACCCGCCGAGAATAGTTGAGCAGCTCACGCAGGATGCGGCCAACATAGTGCGACGAGAGGCCGTGCTCTTCAGCCAGCCCGGCCCAGCGTTCAAACACTTCCCGCTCCCGCTCAATGTCGCGCAAGAACGACTCGGTGTCGGCTCCTTTGCGCCGGCCGATCTCGTGGGCGGCGTCGATGCGCTGTTTGATCAACTCGATCAGCTGATGGTCGATGCGGTCGATGTTCTCGCGCGAACTTTCAAGCAGGTTCATCGGTATTCTCCTGACGAAAAAAGCCCACGCGGACGTGATCGGGTGGACTGTTCAAGCTAACCTATTGTATCTATCTCGACAGACACTACCACAAGCTGAAGCCGGTGAAAGAGCCGCTGAAGCTGACAAACGACATGTTGCCGGCCTCGGCGAAACAGCCAATGAAATTCTTAGAAATTCTGACTTGGATCAAATGTACTGATAGAGCCCATGGCGTCAATCCGGATTCTCACACTGTGCAGTATCTAAACAGTATGGCTGCGCTCGTGTTCGATCAGCCATTCTTTGCGCCATACTTTGCCGCCGTATCCGGAAAGTGCGCCATCGGTGCGAATCACCCGATGGCACGGTATGACGATGGCAATCTGGTTGGCGCCGTTGGCGCTGCCGACCGCACGCGAGGCGTTCGCATCACCCACCCGCCTCGCCAGCTCGCCGTAGGAGATCGTCGTTCCATACGGTATGCCGCACAGCGCCTGCCAGACACGATCCTGGAAATCGGAACCATGACGTCGCACCGGAACACTGAACGTACGTCGCCTGCCGTCGTAGTATTCAGCCATCTCAGTCGCCACCCTCTTCAGTAAGCTGTTCGTACCGAGGATGATGGCGCTGTCGAAAATCTTGCGCAGGCCGTCTATCTCCGTCTGCAACCGTCGTCGATCGACAAACTCGAGCAGCTGCAGGGCGTCGTCGTCTGCGATCGCCAGCATCGGGCCGATCGGGGTGTCAAACACCGTCGAGGCAAGGCAGCTGGTTTGTTCTGCTTCCGACGGTGGTGCGCCGAACAGTTGTGTGAACGCATCGCGAAACCCGCTGGCGGACGAATAGCCGGAATCATACCCCGCAGCCAGCACTGTCTCGCCATCGCGAATTGTCTTCAACGCCATACCCAATCTCCTCATTCGCTGGTAGCTGTTGAAGCTCATACCGAAGTGTCGTTGGAACTGGCGCCGGGCGGTCGACGGATCGACATTCATGCTTTGCAGATCGGCATAACTTATCTTGCGTTCCGGCGTCTCTTCAATCAAGGCGAGGAGCCGCTCAACCAACGGCGGCAGTTCCGGTGTTCGCGCCAGCGGCCGGCACCGTTTGCACGGTCGATAGCCGGCATGGAGGGCGTCGCGGCCGTCGGCAAAAAACTCCATCTGCTTCTCACCGGGAGTCCGCGCCGGGCAGCCCGGTCGGCAGAAGATGCCGGTCGAGCGGACGGCAACGACGAACCGGCCGACGTACGACTCGTCGCGCTCGACGATCGCCTTCACCATCACTGTCTTGTCAGGAAGCCTGTTCATAGTGGCAACATACTACCCGTGCGCGGTCCGCGCCAACCGATTTTGGAGCAGCAATGTCGGATTGCGGGATATGGGAGGGCGGCCGTAAGGCGTTACACTGACTCGAGCTCGCCCGATGGCGCCATGCGGTCGAGTTCCTTGATCACCTGGTCGGTTGTCGCGATGCGGGTGTAGCGGTCCTTGAGTGTATGGATCGTAAACTCATGGCGCTCCTTGGTGACCGTCGAACAGCCATCCGAGACCAGCGAAACCAGGAAGCCCAGGTCGCAGGCATCCCGCACGGTCGTCGAGACACATTCATCGGTGTACACGCCGGTAACATAGAGCGAGTCGATCTCCATGTTTTTCAGGATGTAGTAGAGGTTGGTCGAGGCGAACACGCCGCTGGATGTCTTGCTCAACACCAGCTCATCGCCTATCGGCTTCACCTCTTCGAGGATTTCCGCTTCCTTTGATCCGGGCGGCGCGTGCAACCCGAGACGTTTGTGCCCCATGCTGCGGTCACGACCGTCATGGGTGAGCGACTGGATACGAATATGGATGACTTCCATCTTGTGTTTACGGAAGGCCTCCTGCAATCGCTGCACATTGGGAATGACGGTGGTTTCGAGCATCGTGAAGTAGTACTCGTGCGCCTCCTGCGGGATATCGGAGGTTTCTTCAAATTCGAACACACCGTGGCCACGGGCGGCATCGAGGTACTGCAGGTCGATGCAGAGCAGCGCGGTGTTCTTCTCCCTGATCGCTTCGTGGCGATCGGGAGTATCGATGAGCCCTTCGCGGTAGGCCGGTCGCAATGGATCGACATTGACGAACTCATCATGCAGGGCTTTCTTTTTATTATTCTCAGCCATACTCGGTATCCGTTATCGAGGTGTCAGATGTTATCGTTGGACAGTTGCACCAGCGTGTTGAGCATGACATTGGCGCCGGTGACGATGTCTTCCATGTGGGACCATTCCGCCGGCGAATGACTGCGCCCCTCGACACTGGGCACGAAGATCATACCGATCGGCATCAGTCGTGCCATCACCCCGGCATCATGTCCCGCGCCGCTGTGCATGTGTCGATACTCAATACCGAGCTGTTCGGCAGCATTGGCAATCGTCTTGATCACCGACTCATGGCAGTCGGTCGGGGCGACATCACTGAGCATGTCGAACTCGAACATGAGGCCGCGACGGCGTGCGATCGCCGACAACGTGCGTCGCATGGCGTCGGCCAGCTCGGATAGAACATCAACGTCGGGGTCGCGGACATCGAGTGTAAACTCGACCTGTCCCGGCACCGTGTTGGCGCTGCCGGGATACAGTTGCACGCTGCCGATGGTCGCCACACTGTACTCGCCGCCATGTTCCTCGAGCAGACGCGGTATCTCACCATCGAACTCGGTGAGTCCGGCGAGGGCGTTGCGGCGCATCGGCATCGGCGTGGTGCCGGCATGATCGGCCTGCCCGATCAGCAGAATCTGCCAGCGGAACAGCCCGGTAATTTTCTCGACCACGCCGACCGGCTTGTGTTCCGCCGCCAGTACCGGTCCCTGCTCGATGTGCAGCTCGACATAGGCCTTAAACTGGTCAGGTGATCGCCGCGCCGAGAGGGCCGCCATCGGATCCAGCCCCTGCTCGGCCATGGCATCAAAGAGGGTGGTACCCTCAAGATCGACTGCCTGGTGCAGTGTTTCCGGCACCAGGTCGCCGCACAGGGCGCGGGAGCCGAAGAAGCCGCCGCCGAAGCGACCTTCTTCATCGCTGAACCCGACCAGCTCGATGGGGCCGGACTCGATCCGTTCCTCCCGGATGCGGCGCAGACATTCCAGCCCGACAACCACGCCGAGCGCGCCGTCAAGCGGGCCACCCGCCGGCACGGTGTCAAGATGCGACCCGACCAGCACTGCCGGCTGTTCGTCGCTGTCGGGAAAGCGCCCGAAAACATTCCCGGCGCCATCCATGTGACTTTCGAGGTCGGCGTCTTTCAACTTCTGCATCAGCCAGCGCCGCGCTTCCATGTCGGCTTCGTTGAAGGCCATGCGATAAATACCGCGATCCTCTTCCGATCGGCCGATCTGCCCGAGGGCTTCGAGGTCGGTCTGCAGGCGGTCGGCGTTTATGTTGAGTTTCTGATGTGCCATAGCTTAGTGTCTCGACATTCTATTTCATCGGCAGGAGCGCCGCAGTTGCCACGATATCTACAGGGTCAGTATACGCAGTAGATCGTCACGGCACAACCGCCCCCCGGTTTGTCTTCAACATGCGCAGCATCTTTACAGTTTCCAAAAGTTTGTGTCGGCTCAGGTCGCTTGATGAGTTGCGGGCCCCGATCTATCCGCTTGTCGCATGGGGGGTTACAAATAATGGCGCGAATCTTGCTATCGAACTTATTGTCAACATGAGCCATAAACAGTACTTGCGAAAGGAGCTTTACATGAAACGCGCTATCCTCGCATCAGGCATAATCATCATCGCCGTCGTTTTCATCACCGTCTTGTCGCTTCACGACGCCCGGAGTCAGGCGATGCCGTTTGGCGGAACGGCCGATGTCGATTTCGCCAATAAGGCATGGGAACAACTGAACGACTATGAAGACTGGAAAATGCAGTCGGACTACTATGAAGGGCAGTCGCCCCACGGTGATGTGGTGAAAGTGTATTACAGTATGATCACTGTCGATGATGAGCCCTATCATGTCATCGCGAAGGACAACTTCGTTGGCGACGGCCTGGCTGCCGAGCAGGTCGCCGAAAACCCGGACGAGTATTTTGCATCAGCCACCATCATGATCCAGCGCGAAGAGGGCTACGACCCGCCGAACGACGACTGGTTCTGGGTGAAGTATGATGCCGACGGCGCTGTCATGGAGAATCCGAACGGTACGGCGCTGGCCGGCCGCGTCGCCAAGGGGAGTGGGCAGGGCTGCATAGCCTGCCATGCCAACGCCCGAGACAACGACTACCTGTTCAGCAACGACCGGTAGTGCATAACTGTCACGACAAGCAACAGGGAAAGACACAATGCGACGAGTCCTGCTGACCGTCGGAATTAGTTTCGTGGCGGTGATTGTTATCGGTCTGTCGATCATCTACGGCGGCCTGTACAACGTAGCCGCGACCGAAGAACATACCGCGCCCACGCTGTGGATACTGGAAACACTCACCGACAATTCGATCGAAACCCACGCCGAGGGGGTGACCGCGCCGGATATGCTCGACGACTCGGCCACCGTGCAAGCCGGATTCGAGCTGTTCGACCAACTCTGTCGAACCTGCCACGGAGCGCCGGGGATCGGGCCCGATCGCTTTGCGGCCGGACTCTATCCGGCGGCACCATCTCTGAAAAACGAGGTCGAAGAATGGTCGGATGCTGAGTTGTTCTGGATTACCAAGCATGGCATCAAGATGACCGGCATGCCGGCGTTCGGGGATGTTGTGAACGACGACGACGTGTGGAAGATTGTCGCCTTCGTGCGCACTTTGCCCGGGGTCGGTTATTACGACTATCTCGATCGGCGCGACGTAGAATAACGCCTGACTGGATAGCCAAACTGGGCTGACACAAGAGAGCTGTTGTCACGCCGAGTAATTCTTGTAGCCGCCCTCAAGCAGGCGTTCCGCTTTCGCCAGAACATCTTTTTCAGTAGCGGCGCGGGCCTGCTTCAGGCGTTCGCGTACGTTGTTGTCCGATGTCGCCACGATCTGTGCCGCCAGAAGCCCGGCATTGCGCGCCTTGTTGATCGCCACGGTCGCCACCGGCACGCCGTTGGGCATCTGTACGATGGAGAGCAGCGAGTCTATACCGGACAGGCTCGATGTTTTTACCGGCACGCCGACCACCGGCACGGTCGTCAGCGCCGCTACCATACCCGGCAAATGCGCCGCGCCGCCGGCCCCGGCGATGATTGCTTTGAGGCCGCGCGCCTCGGCGGCTTCGGCGTATTCAACCATACGGTGCGGCGTACGGTGCGCCGAAACAATCGTGATCTCGTACGCCACCGCGAGTTCGTCGAGGACCTTTGCGGCATCCTGCATGATCGGCAGGTCGGAATCACTGCCCATGATAATACCAACCAACGGTTGCCTGTCTGTCATTGTTCTTCCTCCCCGGTAATCGTCAACGTATCGCGCACCCGGCGGGCGATATCAATTGCCGAATCGAGATCGTCAGCCAGTACCGTGGCATGTCCCATCTTGCGATGCGGCCGGCTCTCCGCCTTGCCGTAAATGTGAATTGAAACTCCCGGCAGCGCCAGGGCGTCGTGGATACCATACACCCGGGTTGGCCCGAAGCCGTCGGCAGCACCAAGCAGGTTGACCATCGCCGCCGGCCGGAGTTGGGTGGTATCGCCCAGCGGCAGTCCGAGCACGGCGCGCAGGTGCTGCTCGAACTGGTGAGTTACACACGCCTCAATCGTATAGTGACCGGAATTGTGCGGCCGCGGGGCAACTTCGTTAATCAACAGTTCGCCCGACTTGGTAAGGAACATCTCGACCCCATACACCCCCACGCAATTAAGCGCCTGCACGGTCCTGACCGCCAGGTCGCGAGCCCGATCGGCAAGACTGTCATCGATTCGCGCCGGGGAAACCAGAAGGTCGAGCAGGTTGGCATCGGGATCGAACACCATCTCGACAATCGGATAGGCGACAATCTGGCCGTCCAGATTACGCGCCACCATCACGGCCAGCTCCTTGTCCAGCTCGAGCATCGGCTCGACAAACGAGTCGGCATCAAGCGCTTTTGCGAAGTCATCGGCAGTCTTGAGAATCTGCACCCCTTTACCATCGTACCCGCCAAAGCGCGCCTTCTGCACCAGCGGGTAGCCGAACGAGGCGAACTTCTCGGCATCCGGCATGCCGATGTGCGCATACCGCGGCACCGGGATGTCGTGCTTTTCGAACAGTTGTTTTTGCGCCAGCTTGTCCTGCACCACGCCGAGGACGCGCGGTGACGGATAGATCGGCTGGCCTTCATCCCACAACACCTGTATCGCCTCGACCGAGATATGTTCGATGTCGTAGGTCGTCACATCGGTCTTTTCGACGAGTGTGCGAATGGCAGCGGCATCATCGAAGCCGGCCACAATCTGGTCGTCGGCGATGTGGGCCGCCGGCGCGTTGGGAGTGGGATCGAGGATGATGACCCCAAAACCCATACGTTTGGCCGCCTGCGCCATCATTTTGCCCAGCTGACCGCCACCGATAATGCCGATCCGTGGCAGGTGACCGGGTTTGCCGGGGCGACGGTGCGGTGCGGGACTCGTTGTCGGTGCCGTCGATGGTGTGCTCATGATGCCTTGTAAACCCCGCCGCATCAGGCGGGGTTCCTGAAATTGGGGGGCTCAGTCGTTTCGCCGTGCCTCCAGTTCGGCGATCGCTCGCTTCACCTCGACCACGCTGTCGGGATTCAGCGAAATAGAGTCGATCCCCTCGCGCACCAAAAACTCCGCGAACTCCGGATGATCACTCGGTCCCTGGCCGCAGATTCCCACCTCGACGCCATGCTTGTGGGCGGTCTCGATCAGGTCGGCGATTGTCCGTTTCACCGCCGGGTCGCGTTCGTCAAACTCGTCGGACATTTCATCGGAATCCCGGTCGATGCCGAGCACTAACTGAGTCAGGTCGTTCGAGCCGATCGAAAAACCATCGAAGCGCTGCGCGAACTGGTCAGCCAGGATGATATTGGACGGTATCTCGGCCATGACAAACACCCGCAGCCCACCGACACCGCGCCCCAGGCCGTTCTCGGCCAGCGCCTCGAGCACCCGGTCGGCCTCTTCGACGGTGCGGCAGAACGGTATCATGATACTGACATTATCGAAACCGATTTCCTCGCGCACCTTCCTGATCGCCCGGCACTCCAGCGCAAACCCCTCGCGATACCGCTCGTTTGAATAGCGTGAGGCGCCGCGGAAACCGAGCATCGGGTTGGCCTCATCGATCTCAAACTGCTCGCCGCCGATCAGGTCGGCGTACTCGTTGGTCTTGAAATCCGACATGCGCACGATCACTTCATTGGGGTGCTGCGATGCCGCAATCGTCGCGATGCCGCGCGCCAGGTTGTCGACGAAGTATTCACTCTTGTCGTCGTACGAGGCGGTCAGCTTCTTGATCTTTTGCCTGGCGCTCTTGTCTGAAAGCTCGTCGTACTTTACCAGCGCCATCGGATGAATCTTGATCACGTTATTGATGATGAATTCCATTCGCGCCAGGCCGACACCATCGATCGGCAGCCGCCACCAGCGAAATGCCGAGGCCCGACTTGCCAGATTGATCTTCACGCCGGTTTCAGTTTGCGGAATGCTCTCAAGATCGACATCCTCTTCATCGAACTCCAGCGCCCCCTGGTACACCTTGCCGATATCTCCTTCGGCACAGGAGACAGTAATTTTGCTGCCGTCTTTGATGGCCGAAGTGGCATCCTCCGTTCCAATCACGGCCGGGATGCCCAGTTCGCGGCTGACGATAGCGGCGTGCGACGTTCTCCCGCCGTGATCGGTGACTATCGCCGCGGCCTTCTTCATGATCGGCACCCAGTCGGGATCGGTCATGGTGGTGACGAGTATGGAACCGTCCTTGAATGCATCGATATCGTCGGCATCGGCAATGATCTGCGCCTTGCCGGCGGCAATCGCCTGCCCGATACTGAGGCCCTCGACAATCGTTTCGCCGCTGTCGCGCAGGCGGTAACGCTTCATCGACGTTCCTGTTTTCTGCTGCTGCACCGTTTCCGGTCGCGCCTGCACGATAAACAGGTTGCCCGACTCACCATCGCGCGCCCACTCCATATCCATCGGCTGGCCGTAGTGACGCTCGATCGCGACCGCCCAGCGCGCCAGTGTGAGGATCTCGTCGTCACTGAGTACAGCCGATCTTTGCTCTTTCTTTGTAGTGTCGGTGTTCCTGGTAGCATTGGAGCCACGCTTGCTGTACACCATCTTCTTCTCTTTGCTGCCAATCTCCTTCTTGATGATCGGCTTGACCGAATCGTCACCCAGGAGCGGTTTGAACACGACATATTCATCCGGGGTGACCGTCCCCTGTACCACGTTTTCACCCAGCCCCCACGCCGCGTTGATCACCACTACTTTGTCGAAGCCGGTCTCGGTATCAATAGAGAACATCACCCCCGAGCCGGCCTTGTCGGCACGCACCATCTTCTGGACGCCGACCGACAATGCGACCTTCATGTGGTCGAAGCCCTTCTCCTCTCGATAGGCGATGGCGCGGTCGGTGAACAGCGAGGCGTAGCACTTGACAATTGCATCGAGCAGATCGTCGATGCCCGAAATATTGAGAAAGGTCTCCTGCTGGCCGGCAAACGATGCATCCGGGAGATCCTCGGCCGTTGCGCTGGAACGGACGGCGACATCGATGTTATCCTCACCGTAACGACGCGACAGTTCCGTGTAGTATTCGCTGACCGCCGCCACTGTCTCTTCGGGCAGGGCCTGCTTGCGGATCCTCTTGCGTATCGACTTCCCGATTTTCTCGAGATTGCTGCCATCCTTTTTCAACTCGTCGAGCTTTGACGTGATTTTGTCGACAATTCCCGCCTCTGCGAGAAAGCGACGGTAAGCGTGCGAGGTGGTGGCGAAGCCGTCCGGAACCCGAATGTTGTCGTGCTTCAGCTTCTGGATCATCTCGCCGAGCGAGGCATTCTTGCCGCCGACCGCAGCCACATCGTCGGAACTCAACTCATCGAGCCACTTGACCGGTTGTGTCGTCGCCATGATTTCCTTTCCTTGTTGGCTGTTTTACTTATCGCTATGTTTTCTATCGCAAGAGACGTGCCGAAAAAGCGGCCCCGACAACCCGGCAGAAGGCGTAAGACGCACCATTGTGCGAGTACCAGAGACACGTATGCACGATCGGTACACATAGCGTAACGGCGAAGACTCATGACGTTGAACAGGAAACTTCGCGACCAGTATCGAGCTGATCGGCTGATTGATCGCATTCTCGACCAGTTGCGCCGATCGGGGAGAGATATCGACCGCCTCAGCCGCAACGATCTTCTCGGATTCGACGAATTCCATGTCGGCGGCCGCGCCACCACCAGCCGGCTCGCGGAACTGGTTCCCGATCTGCGCGGCTCGACGGTACTCGATATCGGCTGCGGTCTCGGCGGCCCGGTGCGTACTCTGGTGGCCGACCATGGCTGCGATGCGATCGGTATGGATCTCAGTTGCGGGTACATTCGTGCGGCGACGGTACTTTCTGACCTGGTGCGGATGTCAGCGACAACCGGCTTTGTTTGTGCCGCCGCACCGGACCTGCCGTTTGGTGACGACAGTTTCGATGTACTCTGGATGCAGCATACCGGCATGAACATCGAGGACAAAGACCGCTTGTGGCACGAAGCAGTCCGTGTACTGCGGCCGCACGGCCGGGTCGCGCTGCACGAAGTGTTCAGCGAACTATCGGGCTCCATTCACTATCCGGTCTTCTGGTCCGACGATCCCGCCATCAGCTTCATCGAATCGCAGCAGGCGACACAAGCGCGCCTGGGTCGCCACGGATTCGGCATCGTCGAGTGGCGGGATATCACAGACGAGTCTGCCGATTGGTTTTCGCGTGTCATCCGACATTGCGATGAGAAGGGCGTGCCGCCGCTCAGCCTCGAGCTGGTGGTCGGACCGTCCTTCGAAATCAAAGCGCGCAATGTTCACCGCAACCTGGTCGACGGCGCCGTTTCAATCGTACAAGCGGTGGCAGAACTGCGGTAGCATCGTGAACCTGTGAGTACAAGAACGGCCCGATGGTCGCGAAGACCAGTCGGGCCGCCTGTGTGTAAGGAGTATATGAATGCGTGTTGGATCTGCTATGAAACCGACTCCGGCTTCTTTCGCGGCTCCGGCGAAGGCGTTTTCGGTTCCTCGCCCTTCAGCGAGTGGCCGGTCGCCAGTCCGAATACAAACAGCACCAGGATGAGAATACCCAGCGCGAAGATGGTGTCCCCCGGGGCACGCAGCCACTTGAAGACGGTGATCCATTCGGAATAGAGAAACTCGCTGGAGCGCGCCCACCAGTATCCTTTTTCCACCGATGCCCATGTCTGCATGAAACCGATCGGCAGCAGGCTGATGACGACCATGAGCGTCAGCCCAATGTTGATCGTCCAGAACGCCGTCTTGATGATCTTGTCCTTCCACTGTCGCCGCACATACAATACGCGCAGGCAGAACAGCATCAAACCGAGGCCGAGCATGCCGTACACGCCGAACAGTGCGGTATGAGCGTGCACCGGTGTCGTGTTCAAACCCTGCATGTAATACAGCGCGATCGGCGGATTGATCATGAAGCCGAACAACCCGGCACCGACCATATTCCAGAAGGCAACAGCGACAAAGAAGTAGATCGGCCAGCGGTATTTCTGCATCCATGGTGTGGAGCGGGCGAGACGTATGTTTTCCCATGCCTCGAAACCGATGATCGTCAGCGGCACGACTTCGAGCGCGCTGAACACGGCACCGAGCGCCATCACCGATGTCGGCGTCCCGGAAAAGTACAGGTGGTGCAGCGTACCGATGATACCGCCGGTAAGGAAGATCGTTGTCGAGAAGATCACTGCTGCCGACGCTGTCTTGAGTCGGATGAGCGCCAGCCGGGCAAAGAGGAAGGCGATGACGGCGGTGGCAAACACCTCGAAGAAACCTTCCACCCAGAGGTGGACCACCCACCAGCGCCAGTACTCGGCTATTGCCAGGTGGGTTTGACGTCCCCACATCAAACCGGCCATGTAGAAGCCGCCGATGGCGATAGCCGAGATGAGGAACATCGTCATGATAGGTTTGGTGTCGCCGCCCTGTTTGATCGCGGGAATGATAGTCCGTCCGACCAGCCACAGCCAGAAGAACAAACCGCCCAACAGCGCGATCTGCCAGACGCGGCCGAGGTCAACATACTCATAGCCCTGGTGACCGAACCAGAACCACATGCCGTTCTCATCGAGCAGGCCCTTCACGCTGAGCAGTTGCCCGATCAGCGATCCGGCGACGACAACAATGAGGGCAACAAAGAGAATGTTCACGCCCGTCTTCTGGCCCTTCGGGTCGCGACCCAGCACCGCCGGGCCGATAAACAGGCCGGCGGCAAGCCAGGCGGTGGCGATCCAGAAGATGCCGAGCTGGGTGTGCCAGGTTCGGGTGATCGAGTAGGGCAGCCAGTCCCCCAGCGGTATGCCGTAGAAACCGACCCCTTCAACACCGTAGTGGGCGGTAATCACCCCCATTATCATCTGCACCAAAAAGAGACCGGAAACGACCCAGAAGTATTTGACGACCGCCTTCTGCGACGGTGTCGTCTCGAAGTCCTGGATTGGATCGGTTTCCGGCAGGCGTTCTGCTATTTGTTGCTCCTGTTGCGATGCATGCCACCATACCAGCAGGCCGATACCACCGAGCAGCATGATGATACTCATGCCGGTCCAGATGATGGCGTCGCTGGTCGGTACGTTGTCGATCAACGGTTCGTGCGGCCAGTTAGAAGTGTAGGTCATCGTCTGGCCCGGTCGGTTGGTCGAGGCCGCCCACGACGACCAGAAATAGAACGACGTCAGCTTTCGGATGCGACTCGTATCCTTAATGGTGTTGGCCGGGATGGCGGCCAGGGTGTCGCCGTTCTTGAAGACTTCGATGTAATGCTGGAAGTTGTGTTCGTATGCTTCCTTGCGAATCGGTGCCAGCACGAGATTGCCGGTCGCTTCGTCGTACGTGTTGGCTCGCATCATCTTCTTGAGACGCGCCTTGAGCATCGCCTGCTGCTCTTCGTCCAGGCTGTCGTACGGTTGTGCGAAGTTGTCTTCGGACCAGCGACCGAGTATGAAGATTGCTTCACGATGAAGATAATCGGCGGTCCAGTCGGGAGCCACATAACTGCCGTGTCCCCACACCGACCCGACCTCCATGCCTCCCATCGCCCGCCATACTTCCTGTCCATCGCCGATTTCACCGGACGGTATGATTATTTCACCGTCGGTGGTCAGCACCCGATCAGGAATCGGCGGCTTCTCCTGGTAGATGCGCACGCCGGCCCAACCGAGGATGGCGAACGACGCTACCACGACAATGATAAACGCCCACCACAATCGCTTCAGGTTCATCAGTCAGTTCCTTTCCGTTTCACACTGTCCAGCCCGGACTGTGTCATGCTGTTTAGTGCTGCCCGGAGATTAGTGACCGCAGCAGGTGGTGTGAGAAGGAATCGAGTCGAGGGCCACTGAATAGCGCTCAGCCAGAGATTTGGCGAGTTCTATGTACCGTTGATGTGTACCGAGGCCCATATGTTCCGATTCAACGCGATTAAATGTATCGTTCAGTTGATCCATCTCATCATCGTCGAGCATCCGCTCCGCAATCGGGAACAGGATTTTGTCTTCCTTGTGTATGTGGCTGCGCAGCAGGATGACGTATTCACGGGCCGCGGTCACATACGCGCCCAGCGCCTGCGCTTCGCCCTCCGAGGCCGCCGCGATGTTGTCGGCCATTGCCTTGACCAAGGCGCGGCCCTGCTCATGTTCGTCCAGCATGACTGCAACCGGACCGCCCGATGACGGCATCCCTTTGCGCTCCAGGGTCGTGAAAAGGTGGTCTTCCTCTTTCCCATGATGACACTTGTCCGCGAAATTACGGATGAAGTCGACCACCTGCCCGGCCGGCTCGGCTTCGAGGCGGCTGTTATCCACAGCCTCTTGAGCGACTTTCTCAAGACAGCTCAGGACTACTTCGATTATTCGGTGTTCCTCAGAAAGTACAGCAGTTGGTTTCATTACGTCCTCCACTTAATAAAGTAATAGCATGTGCATATCGTATTTTTTGCCAAAAAAGAGATATCAAATCGAAGCCGAAATCGGCTGTTTCGCCAGGTCGGCAATCGTCGTTTCCTTCAGAAATCTCATGTACTCATCACGGATCGCCGACCACTGGCTATGCACCGCGCAGGGGGCTTTGTCGCTGCATTTCGCCTTCCCCAGAAAGCAGCCGTTCCAGCGCGTTACATTGTCGATCGGCTCGACCACCTCAAACAAACTGACCTTGTCAGCCGCCCGAGTCAGCCTGAAACCGCCGCCAAACCCTTTCTGCGATTCGAGAATTCCCTGGGCCGCCAGCTGCTTGAGCAGCTTGCTCAGGTAGTTCTTGGGGGCGCCGATCTTATCGGCAATCTCGGTGGCTCCGGCGTAGCGGCCGGGTTCAAGCTGGGCCAGGTTGACCAGCGCCAGGGTGGCATGTCGTCCCGTTTTAGATACCATTATTATTCTCCACTAATCGCATGTATATATGTGATTGCTCTGTCGGCCTGTCAAGCGATTTCCTTACATTCCGTCAAAGAAACACCCCTAACAGGCAAAAAACGTGCACCTCGGCGGTTTTCAGCCGTTGCAATGAGTATACCTGAAAGGAGAAGCTGGTGGCTCAACAGTCTCAAGCCAACAACTCATCGGTGGAAATGCCCGCCTGCCGCGTGCCGCAGATCCTCAAGGGTCAGAAAGCGCTTGTCACCGGCGGCAATTCCGGAATCGGCAAAGCCTGTGTGCTGGCGCTCGCCGACGCCGGCGCCGATGTCTGCATCAATTACCACTCGCGGCCGGAAGCAGCCGAAGAGCTGGTCAAGCTTATCGAAGATAACGGCCGCCGCGCCATCGCGCACGAGGCCGATGTCACCGATGAGCAACAGGTGATCGACATGCACGGACGCATGGTCGATGAATTCGGCACCATCGACATTCTCGTCAACAACGCCGGACTGCAGCAAGACGCCGCGTTCGATGAAATGACCCTCGACCAATGGCAGAAGGTCATCGATGTTAACCTGACCGGCCAGTTCCTCTGCGCTCGCGAGGCGGTCAAAGAGTTCAAGCGACGCGGCGTCGTCAAAGATATCTCCTGCGCTGCCGGCAAGATCATCTGCATCAGTTCGGTGCACGAGATTATACCGTGGGCGGGCCATGTCAACTACGCAGCCTCCAAAGGCGGCGTCTCGCTGCTGATGAAAAGTGTTGCGCAGGAGGTCGCCGAGCACCGCATTCGTGTCAACGCCGTAGCGCCGGGCGCTATCAAGACCAACATCAACCGCCGGGCCTGGGAGTCAGACGACGACCGTAAAGAACTTCTGACCAAAATTCCGTACAACCGGGTCGGCGAACCCGAAGATATCGGGCGCGTTGTCGCCTGGCTGGCCTCCGACCAGGCCGACTACATTACCGGTGAGACGATCACGGTTGACGGCGGCATGACACTCTATCCCGGATTCCGCGAAGGCGGCTGATCGATAAACGACCAACATGACAACACCTGCAAATCAGCAGGATTAGAGGAGGACGGTAGTGGCGTACCAACCGATTGAAAACCACGGTATCATCGGTGACATGCACAGTGTGGCGCTGGTCTGTCTCAACGGCAGCATCGACTGGCTGTGCTTTCCACGCTTCGATTCGCCAAGCGTGTTCGCGGCCATACTCGACGATAAGAAGGGCGGCTACTTCAGCATCACGCCCCAGTGCGATGAGATTTCCGAGAAACAATTCTACTGGCCCGATACCAATGTGCTCGTCACGCGTTTCCTTTCCAACGACGGTGTGGCCGAGGTTACCGACTTCATGCCCATCCACAATCCCAAGGGCGGTCATGGCCAGCACCAGATCATCCGTCGCGTCCACGGAGTACGCGGCGTGATGAAAATACGCATGGAATGTCGGCCGGCATTCAACTACGCCCGCGACGACCATACTGCCGAGCTGACTGAAAACGGCGCCGTGTTTCGCTCCCGGTCGCTCCACCTCGCTCTTGGCACCAAGCAGGAACTGCACCGCGACGGCGCCGCCGTATATACCGAGTTTAAATTGCAGGCCGATGAAACCGTCACTTTCATACTTCACGAAATCGCCCCCGGTGACGATTGCGGTCGCCTCATCTCCGAAGATGAATATGCCGAGCATCTCGAACGCACCATCCAGTACTGGCGCCGATGGCTGTCGCACTCGACTTACAAGGGGCGCTGGCGGGAGCTGGTCGATCGCTCGGCGCTCATGCTCAAGCTGCTGACCTATGAACCGACCGGCGCCATTGTCGCTGCGCCCACCTGTTCCCTCCCGGAAGACATGGGCGGCGGACGTAACTGGGACTACCGGTATACGTGGATACGGGATGCCGCCTTCACCCTCTACGGCCTGCTCCGCATTGGATTCACCGAAGAGGCAGCCCACTTCATGGAATTCATCGAGGCGAGGTCGCACGAGTTGGAGCCGGACGGTTCGTTGCAGGTGATGTACGGTATCGACGGCCGTCATACCCTGAAAGAAGAGACCCTCGATCATCTCGACGGTTACTGCGGTTCCAGGCCGGTGCGAATCGGCAACGGCGCGTACAACCAGTTGCAGCTCGACATCTACGGTGAATTGCTCGACAGCGTCTACCTGTACAACAAGTATGGCTCGCCGATCTCCTACGACTTCTGGAATGAATTGCGTCGCATGACCGACTGGGTGTGTGAGAACTGGCAGCGAAAAGATGAAGGCATCTGGGAAGTGCGAGGCGAGAAGCAGCACTTCGTTTATTCGAAGATGATGATCTGGGTGGCGCTCGATCGCGCCCTGCGTCTCGCCGACAAGCGTTCCTTCCCGGCCAAGCATGACAAGTGGCGGACGGTGCGCGATGCCGTGTACGAAGAGATCATGGACAAGGGTTGGAATGCCGAACGCGGCGCCTTCGTGCAGGCCTACGGCAGTGATACACTCGATGCCGCCAACCTGACCATGCCGCTGGTCTTCTTTCTATCGCCGACCGATCCGCGCATGCTCAAGACACTCGATGCTACTCTCAAGCCACCATCGAAGGGCGGCCTCGTTTCCGACAGCCTGGTGTATCGTTATAATGTTGACCATGGTATCGACGGCTTGAAAGGGGACGAAGGGACATTCAATATCTGTACTTTCTGGCTGGTCGAAGCCCTGACCCGGGCCGGCCGGGTCGATCCGAAGCGGCTGAATTATGCTCGCCTGATGTTCGAGAAGATGACCGGCTACGCCAACCATCTCGGTTTGTATGCTGAAGAGACCGGGCCGCGCGGCGAGGCACTGGGCAACTTTCCACAGGCCTTCACGCACCTCTCACTCATCAGCGCCGCCTACAACCTCGACCAGGCGCTGGGGGGCAAAAAGGTGGGCTGAGTGCCCGGGCCGGCGAAAAAGTCCTTTTTGCCCTTGCAATATGGACAATGACTATCAATATTAGCCTGCCTGCCCGCAGGAACAGTTGTCATTCTACGATCGAAATCAAGCGAAAGGCATGAGATTGGCCCTCACATCCGGTTCGAAACTCGGCCCGTACCTGATCGAGGCCCCCGCCGGCGCTGGCGGCATGGGCGAGGTCTACAAAGCGAAAGACACGCGGCTTGACCGGGTTGTCGCTATCAAGGTTCTGCCGGCCGCCACCCAGGCCAATGCCGATCTGCGCGCCCGTTTCGAACGCGAAGCCAAAGCAATCTCCAGCCTGAACCATCCGCACATCTGCACGCTCCACGACATCGGCCATGAGGACGGCATCGACTTCATCGTCATGGAATACCTCGAGGGAGAAACGTTGTCGGAGATGTTGAAGGCCGGGCCGTTGTCGCGCGAGGACTTGTTTACGTACGCCGCGCAGATAGCCGATGCCCTCGATTCGGCGCACCGCAAGGGATTGATACATCGCGACCTCAAACCGGGCAACGTGATTGTCAATAAGGATGGCGCCAAGCTCCTCGATTTCGGTCTCGCCAAACTCAAGCTGCAGCCGGGCCAGGTTGACGGTATCAGCCATGTCACCCAGACGACACCGTTGACCGGAGCCGGAACGATCATCGGCACGTTGCAGTACATGTCGCCCGAACAGCTCGAGGGACAGGAGGCCGATCAGCGCAGCGATATCTTTGCCTTCGGCGCCCTGCTGTACGAAATGGCCGTCGGGCGCCCCGCTTTCAGCGGCAAGAGCCAGGCCAGTTTGATTGCATCGGTATTAAAAGAGGAACCGCGCCCATTGTCGGAACTGGTCAGTATGACGCCACCGGCGCTCGATCGCCTCGTCATGAAGTGCCTCGACAAGGATCCCGACAAGCGATGGCAGTCGGCCCACGACCTGCGCGACGAACTGCGCTGGATAGCCCAGGCAGGTTCGCAGGCAGGTGTGCCGGCACAGGTATCATCGCAACGTCGCATCCGTTCTCGACTTGCCTGGGGTCTTGCGGCCGTGGCATCCATAGTCGCACTCGTTCTCATCACCATACTTGTCTTGCAGCCCGAACCGGAAATACTGGTTCATCGCTTTACGGTGGGACCGCAGGAGCACTACAATCGCATGTATTGGCCGGTACTGTCGCCCGACGGCAAAACGCTGGCCTTTCTCGCCCAGGACACCGCCGGGACCGAGAGAATCTACGTCCGCCCGGTTCACTCGCTCGACGCCAATCCGATCCCCGGGACCGAGGGCGCCAATCGACCGTTCTGGTCTCCCGACAGCCGAGCTCTGGCTTTCTTCCGGGGGAACAGTCTCAACAAAGTTGAGGTCTCCGGAGGACCGGTACAACTTATCTGTGAGGTGAACGGCGCTGACGGTACCTGGGGGAGCAGTGGTATCATACTGTTCGATGGTTCAGCGGGCGATTCCATCCGCCAGGTAGCTGCATCCGGCGGCGTGCCAACAGCAGCAACGAGCATGCAGCGTGACTCAGGGGAAGTGTTTCACGCCTGGCCGTGGTTCTTTCCCGACGGCAATCGATTTTACTACCAAACCAACCGGGACAGCGTAGCAGGTGCTACCGGCACTGAGGTACTGAAGGTTGGTTCTCTGGATGGCTCGGTGGATCATACCCTGGGAGCGGTACCGTCGCGAGTGGTCTATGTCGACGAAGAACACTTCATGTACGGACACAATGGACTGCTCCTCCTGCAGAAGGTGGATCTCGATAATTACACTCTTGTTGGCGGTCCCAGACCGGTGGCGCAGCAGCTTGCCGCCTACGACGGCAATGGCATATTCTCGATTTCCAACAGCGGTTCGCTGGTCTATCAGGTCGGCGAAACCGTCTCCAACAACCGTCTCGTATGGGTTGACCGCAGTGGCAATGAGCTTGGTACCGTGGGTGACCCGGCACCGTATCGTGATATAGCTATCTCGCCAGACGACAAGCGACTTGCCTACGGCATGCTGAATGAACGTGCCGCTGCCGACGATCTCTGGGTGATGGACCTCACGCGCAACGTGTCATCCCGACTCACCTTCGAGGACCGCAGCGAGATCTGGCCGATCTGGTCTCCGGACGGCACTCGCATCATCTATGCGAGCAACGCGAGTGGTTCGTTTCGAATAGTGTCACGGCAGGCCAACGGTCTGGGCGATATTGCGGAAGTACACAGCGTTCCAGGGCAAACCGGACCGTCACAGTGGTTCGACGAAAACACAGTCGTTGCATCGGAACTGACCGGCGAGGGACGGATAAACATCATCAATCTTACTGATACGACCAAGAGCATTCGTATCGGTGCTGCCGGTTCAAATCATTTCTCGGGACAGATTTCGCCGGATGGACGGTTTGTTGCTTACATGAGCGACGAGTCCGGTCGATTTGAGGTGTTTGTGCGCGAACTCTCCCCAAACGGCGGGAAGTGGCAGGTGTCATCGGCTGGTGGTACCGAACCGAGGTGGAGCGACGACGGATCCGAGATCTTCTTCCTGCAACCGCCCGACAAGTTCTACTCGGTGGCGGTTCGCACCGACCGCGGCTACTTCGAAGCTGAAGTGCCGGAGCTGATGTTTCAGCGCCGTCGAGACGGAGGGGTTATCGCACAGTACCGATGGGATGTTTCATCCGACGGCCGCCGGTTGCTCATTGTCGAGCCGCTCGAACTCGGCGGCGACACCTATTTCGTTACCGTCCTCAACTGGCGCACCGAACTCGAAAATTAATTCGATGCCGCTGCTACATCCCAACCGTATCGGCCGACGCGCCCTCCGGCACCGGTGCCGGTTCCCTGAGTCGGTCAGTGCATCGCATGTCCGGCCAGACGCCAACAAGGCTGTCGACAATGACCATCTCCGAGGCATCGGCCGCTTCTTTCATGACTTCAAGATGACCGTAAAACGTCATCAGCAAAGTATCAACCGTGGCGGCGCTGGTGTCGGCATAGGCGGCCTGGATCAGCGAATCATCACCCGGCACTGCGATGGGAAAGGCCATCATCGTTTCACATTCGACAAACTCGGCGGTAGTAGCATAGTGCGAGTAGAGACCGCGCATCATGAACGAATCTTCAATCGGGTCTACCTGCTCGTCGCGGGTCAACTCATGATCCTCAAGAACCGTACGTTCGAGATTGTCGAGCTGGGACAGTTTCCCTTCTTCGATTTGATATAACCGAGGCGGTTCAGTGCCGCGCTTGAGCATGAGCTGGTTGTCGGCGGTAATGTCCCACGAGCCGAAGTCAATGTAGTCACTGCGCCTGGTATCACCAGCGGTGCGATAGACCTGCCGCATCAAAAACAGGCTGTCGGGACGAAGGGTAAGCGTGACCTCCATCGCCTCGCAGTCGCTGCAAGGCAGTTCGCCTGAGTACGTGACCGGCAATGTCGGCAGTTCGGCCGGTTCGTCACCGCAACCGGCTAACAGCAGTGGTATCAAGAAGAGTGAGAGAGTGAGATACTTCACGATGATCCTCCCGGAATAATTGCGATTGGATAGTTTTCGTCAACCGACTATCAAGCAAATGCCGTTCCGGAGCGAATCAGGGGAGAGGGGCACGCGATCAGACTCTGGATCCGCGGTCAGTCGCCAGGCGTGTGCAATATCGGTACGTCTCAGGCAGTCTCCATCTCTTCCTTCATCAAATTAATCACGCTGCCGGAAAGGACCATGTCGATTTCACGTTCCGTCAGGTTATGGCGAAGAGCAATCGTGCGATCGTCGGAGCCGTCGCGATGCACCTTCACCTCGATGGTGTTGCCGTTCTTTATGGCATCACGCAGGCCATTTGCAAACACCAGTCGGTCATTCATCTCCAGCGATGCATAGTCGTCGTCATTGTCGAACAACAGCGGCAGGATTCCGAAGTTGGCGAGGTTTTGACGGTGAATCCGTGCATAGTCCTTTGCTACCACGGCTCGCAGCCCGAGGTGGCGCGGCGCCAGGGCGGCATGCTCGCGACTCGACCCCTGGCCATAGTTCTTTCCGGCTACAACCACTGAACCAGTCTCCCTGTGCTTTTTGGCACGGTCGGGATACTCTTCATCGACCTGGTCGAACACGAATTCCGCCATCCTGGGAATGTTGCTTCGATTCGGCAGCACTCGTGCTCCGGCCGGCATGATCTCATCGGTGGAGATATTGTCGCCCACCTTAAGCAGCACCGGCATGTCGAGGCTGTCCGGCAGTTCGTCGAATTCCGGGAGGCTCTTGATATTCGGCCCCTTCTCGAGAACCTGGTCGCTGCCATCTTCCGCCGGTTTCACCAGCATGTCGAGATTGATCGAAATGTTTTCCGGCTCCTCAAACCGCGGATACTCCATCCCAAGATCGCGCGGGTCGGTAATAACACCCTTGATGGCCGAGGCGGTTGCCGTTTCGGGGCTGCACAGGTAGACGGCATCCTCCCTCGTACCGGAACGTCCGGGAAAGTTGCGCGGCACCGTGCGCAGGCTGATGCGTCCCGTTGCCGGCGCCTGGCCCATGCCGATGCAACCATTGCAACCGGACTGATGCAGCCGTCCGCCCGACCGTATCAACATCTGAATCAAGTCCATTTCGGCGAGATTCTCTTCAATCTGTCGCGAGGTGGGATTAATATCGAACGATACCCGGTCATGCGTCGGGCGGTCTTTTACCATCAACGCCGGGACGGCGAAGTCGCGCAGACCGGGATTGGCCGAGGATCCGATCATCGACTGGTAAATCTCTTTGCCCGCCACTTCGCGCACCGGTACGACATTGTCCGGGCTGCTCGGTTTGGCGATGAGCGGCTCCAACTGTGACAGGTCGATCTCGTCATGCTCGTCATACTCACAACCGTCGTCGGCCACCAGCTCGGTGAAGTCGTCTTCACGCTGCTGCTGTTTCAGGAACCGTCGCACCTGGTCATCGGCTGGAAAAACCGTCGTGGTGGCGCCCAGTTCGGCGCCCATGTTGGCAATGACGTGACGATCCATGGCCGTGAGTTGATCAAGGCCCGGCCCGTAATACTCGATAATCTTGCCAACTCCGCCCGACACCGAGTGGCGCCGCAACATCTCGAGAATGACATCCTTGGCGCTCACCCAGTCCGGCAGCTTGCCGGTCAGTTTGACACCAAAGACCTTCGGCATCGACAGGTAAAACGGCTGCCCGGCCATCGCCAGTGCCACGTCGATCCCGCCGGCGCCGATGGCCAGCATACCGAGCGAACCGGCGGCACAGGTGTGGCTGTCCGACCCGAGCAACGTCTTGCCCGGCCTGCCAAACCGTTCCATGTGCACCGGGTGACTCACGCCGTTGCCGGGCCGACTGTACCAGACGCCGAACTTCCGACAGGCGCTGCGCAGGAAAAGGTGGTCGTCGGCATTGCGAAAATCAGCCTGGATGAGATTGTGATCGACGTACTGCGCCGAAAGTTCGGTGCGCACGCGATCCAGCCCGATAGCCTCCAGCTCGAGCATGACCATGGTGCCGGTCGCATCCTGCGTAAGGGTCTGATCAATTCTCAGCCCGATCTGCTCGCCGGATTTCATCTCACCGTCGGTGAGATGATCCTTGATAAGTTTCTGGGCGACATTGTGTGGCATGGCAAGGTACCTCCTGACTGACTGTCGAGAATACGGTCGGCCGCAGTATATCGGCGTCCGCCTGTCTATTAGTATTAATGCCATGCCTCATCCGGTTGTTCACGTCATTGCGACGCATAAAAAAGGCGCAGCCAGATAGCTGCGCTCAATGATTTCGGGATTCTGGTACGGCAGGTCTACAGCGTGTCGTACACACCGCTGAGTGCTTCCGACGGCCGTGGCTCGTAACGCTCGACTGTGGAGTGCCGGGCAACACGGGTGAGAAAGCCGTCAATAGCGCGATTTACCCGTTCCGCATGCGTCATCGGTCCCATATGCCCGGCGCCGTCAATTTCACAGCGAAGATTGTCCGGCATGGCGTCAGCCAGCATCGAGATTATCTGCGTCGTCGGATGCGGCGATTCCGAACCGGCCATCAGCTTGGTGGGAATGCGCACAGCAGCGAAGCGCGATAGCGGCGTCGGTTCATTCATCACGGCATCGAAGTCGTCGACCACCTTGCGCATGCGGCCACTGATCACCGTGCGCTGCCATTCGGGCAACGATGCCCACGCACCTTTGCCTGACCAGTAATCGACAAACCGTTGACCCGCTTCCGACATTGCTTCCTGCACGATCAAAGTCCGAACATCGTCGCGCACGCGATCAATCTCGCGCCGCGCCGAAGCGCTGGTATCGTAATCAAGCAGGCTGAACAGCACCGGCTCGTACAGGACCATGCCGGCAATTCGCTGCTCCAACATCGTCGCTGCCTTGAGCGCCACCGCCCCGCCATACGAATGACCGACCAAATACAGCGGCCCGCGCTCTGCTGCGAAGATCGGCTCCAAGAGGGCGACTTCGTCGTACAGGCTGAGGCTGCGTCCGGCATCCCAGTCAGGCGATTGGCCGTAGCCGTACAGGTCAACCGCCACCACCCGAAACGATCCGGCCAGACGCTCGATCAGGCCGCGGAACTGTTTCGAAGAACTGGTACTCGAATGCAGGCACAGCACGGTGGGGCCTTCGCCGCCGGTTCTTACATACGGCATCGGCAGTCGTTCGGTCAGCCTATTATGGTTCATACAGGTCAACATTCTCCTTGGCTGAAGAAAACGACCGCACCAACCGAAAGGTTTCACAAATCGCGAGGCTGGTGCGTATTTACAGCAAACGAAGTAGATTGAAAAGGTCCATTCTCAGCCATGCCGCGACAAAAGCAGTTTAACGCCGACACCGTCCTCGACCGCGCCATGGAGCTGTTCTGGTACCAAGGGTTCGAGGCTACCTCGATGCAGGCTCTGGTCACCACCATGGAGATCAATCGGTTCAGCCTCTATGATACTTTCGGTGGCAAACATGACCTGTTCATGGCCGCCTGCCGTCGCTATCGCACCATCATCCGCGAACAGGTCCTGGCGCCGCTGTATGCGGAAAACGCCGCCTGGCCGGAGGTGGTTGAGTTCCTGGAGCGAATTGCCGCCTTCGTGGCCGGCGATCGTTTCGGCCACGGCTGTCTGCTCAACAACGCCGCCGCCGAACTGGCGAATCGCAACGAATCGATTCGCAGCCTGGTCTGCGCATTCCAGACGGAAAAGGAACGGTTGCTTGCCGACGCCCTGAAGCGGGCACAGGAAAACGGTGACATTACTAACCGTACCGGCGCACCGGCCCTGGCCCGCCTTGTCGTTGCCGGCCTCAACGGTGTCATTCTCTCCAACAAGGCGCACCGCGATCCCGAGCGCCTCCAGCACAATCTCGATTCGCTCGTCTGCCTGCTGCGCCCGGATCAGCAGCCGGCAGAAGATGTTAAGTCATTGTCCTGATAAATCTTAAATCGCATTTTTCAGCGGTAAGAACCTTTTTATCGGAATTTTCGTTTTCTTAGTTGACACATGTGTCGAATCTGACGATAATGTCGAAAATGACAGTAGTGTCGGAGAAATGAATACAGCTGTGCATACAGGTAAGCGTACTGGTCCCGGCGATCGAAAGCTGTCCCGGCAGCAGCGGAAGGTGGGGCGTACCCGCGCCCGACTTCTGGATGCTGCTCGGTCGGTTTTTTCCCGCAAGGGCCTGGACCTGACAACGATTGATGAGATTACCGGGCAGGCCGATGCCGGCCGTGGGACCTTCTATTACCACTTTTCCTCGAAAGAAGATCTCATCAGTGAGTTGATCCGCGACATGCTGGATCAACTGGTTGCCGAGGTGAACAAACGGTGCCAGGGAGCATCCACCTTGTCAGAGCTGCTGGACGCCTTGATCGGCGCCCACATCGACTTCTTCAGCACCCGGTGGGAGGACTTCGTGCTGTTTTACCAGGGGCGTGCCGATCTGCAGCTGGCCAACAGTTACGAAGGGATCGAGACACCGTTTCTTGAGTATCTGAACAGTATCGAGACGCTCGTCGATTCGGTACTGACCGCGCCAATATCCCCGGCCGCGGCGCGACGGCTGGCCTGTGCCATTGCCGGCTTTATCTCGGGGTATTACTCCTTTGCAGTGATTGCATCGGAGAAGGATGATGACGTCGACAAGTCGTTCCACTCGATGCGGAGCGCCTTTGTCGCCAGTTTGGTGCGTTTTATTAATGAGGCGTTGCCGGACACGGGGACACGTCGGCATTAGGATATTGTCCTGATCCAGCCACCCCGCAGCCCGAGCAGACAGGGTTGCTTAACAACCGAACACATGATTGGCCGCCCCAGGCGGCAGGACAAAGTAGAAAGCCGGGAAGCGCTTTGCAACGATTTGATGGATGCTGCCAGGCGCTACCGGATACAAGAAGCAGGGAGGACAGTATGAAGACTCAGTTCAAGCCTGGTGAGGCTGTCGACGGCGCGGTTGAGCGCCTGGCGGCCTATGACGAACTCAAGTCGGTAGATGAGGCCGCCATCCGCAATGCCTGGGGGCTGGCCTGCAGCTTCGATATATACAACTGCAACCCCGACACAATCCGCAGCGCCGAGAAGATCAAACAATTTGTCTGCGAACTGTGTGACCTCATTGAAATGAAGCGCTTCGGCGACTGCGTTGTGGTCAATTTCGGTGAGGACGAACGGGTGGCCGGTTTCTCGATGTGCCAGTTGATCGAAACATCGCTCATCTCCGCCCACTTCGCCAACGCCTCGAACACCACCTACCTCGATGTTTTCAGCTGCAAGCCGTATGATCCGGCCGTGGTTGAAAAGTTCGCCCGTGAGTTTTTCGAGGGGGACGAGTGCATTACCCATATCAACCTGAGAAAGTAACAATGAAGAGCGTTCGTGTTGTCACCGACCTCGACGAATGCCGCGACCTGTGGCAGATGCTGGTGCCGGCCCAGGGTATCTCGACCCGCTGGGATGTACGCTACTGTTTCCACCGGGAGTACGGTCACTTGCCGTACTTCGTCGTCTGCGAAGACAAGACCGGTATCTGCGGCTTGCTGCCGCTTTCGTGGAACGAAGAACTGGGTGCGTATCATTTCTTCCCCGGTGAAACCTGGGCCGGCAAGACCTGGCTGGAGCAAAACCCGCTGATCGCCGACAGCCCGGCCACCCTTGAGCTGATGCTGTCGATCATCCCCGGCGATTACCAGCTGCGCTACCTGGCGCCGTCTGAATCGGCGTCGCCGCGCATACAGACGGTCGACGAGATCGGCTACTACTTCCTGCCGCCGAGCCACGCCTTTTCGATGGATGCGTACTACGCCACCTTTTCGCACAAGTTCATTAAGCGACTCAAGAAAGACGTTGACGCCTTTTACCAGCGCGGGGTCGAGATCCGCATCGATCACTGGCAGGACTATGCCCTGATGGTTGACATGAACCTGTCGAAGTACGGTGACCAGTCCTACTTTTTCGATCAGCGGTTCGCCCGCGCATTCGATTCGCTGTTTGGGCTCCTGCGCCGAAACGGCTGGCTGCGGCTGGTGACGGTGCTGGTCGGGGGGTGTCCTGCCGCTGTCGACCTGGGGTGTATCTACAGCGGAACCTACACCCTCCTGGCCGGCGGCACCGACGCGGCGTATCGGGGCATCGCCAAGCTGATCAACCTGCACCACATGCAGTTTGCGTGCGAACAGAGATTCGACTCGGTTGATTTCCTCTGTGGTGACTTTAACTGGAAATCGATGTTCCACCTGTCGCCTCGACCGCTCTATCTGCTGGAGGCCGCGCGCGCCGTCGAGATGGAACCGGCGCCGGTCCACCAGCCGGTGATCCGAACCCTGTACAGTTTGCGTCGGAGTGTGCAACTTGCCTGAATGTCGCGTTCTCGTCGTCGGCACTACCGCCGATTACATTGCAGCCATTGAGCAGCGCTATCCCGGCCGGGCGCTCTTCCTGACCGACCCGGCAGTCCGTTTCGCTGCCGCCGAACCGGTGCCGCCTGCGCAGACGGAGATCCTTTGCGGGCTCGATGATGCGACCGCGGTAATGGTGCGTCTCGCCGAGCACCTGCGTCGCTACGATATCGAATTGTCGGGCGTGATGGCGTACGACTGCGAACGCATGCTGCTGGCGTCGCATATCGCCGCTCAGTATGGTCTGCCCTATCCGTCAGCCGACGTAATCGGTCAGGTCCGCAGCAAGCGGCGCACGAAGGAGGCCTGGACGGCTGCCGGTATCGATTGTCCGAGACACGCCCTTCTGTATTCCCAGCAGGATGCCCGCACGGCCGTCGACCAGATCGGTGGGCCGGTCGTACTCAAGCCGCTCACCGGCAGCGGCAGCGAGCTGACCTTCTTTTGCGAGGACGGTTATGCGGCGGCACAGGCGTACCACACCATCCACCTTGGCCTCACCCAGCGCGCCGCCACCGCGATGTACGCTAATACCGATGGAGCAGCGCTCGATCCGGCGCTCGTCTGCCTGGCCGAGGAATATGTCGAGGGGCGGGAGTACAGTTGCGACATGTTTATCGATGGTGACTCGGTGCAACTGATCCGCGTCGCCCGCAAGATCCCGCTGGCCGGCAGTGCTTTCGGTGTGACCGCCGCCTACGTCGTACCGGCACGTCTGCCCGGCTGGCTGACAGTCGAATCGCTGAGCCGGCAACTTGCGCACGCCGCACATGCCCTCGGTATCAGCCGCGCCATCTGCATGGTCGACTTCATGGTATCGAAGGATCGCGTTCGCTTCCTTGAGCTGACGCCGCGCCCCGGCGGCGACTGCCTGCCGCCCCTGATCAGGGCCGGCAGCGGCCTGGATATGCTCGGTATGGCGCTCGACGCAGCCGAAGGGGCGACACCGACGCTCCCGTTGCCGGAAGCATGGACACGACTGGTCGGCCTGCGCCTGTTTGCCCGCCGGGGCGGTGTCATCCGGCGCCTGAACGCATCGGCGATCGAAAGAGACACGCGCGTCCGCGAGATCTATCTCAAGCGCGCAACCGGCCACCGCGTTGTATTGCCGCCCGACGACTACGACTCATGGCAACTGGGCTATGTGATTTTCGAACCGGATGAGACCAGCGACATCGACGTTCAGTGCGACGAACTGGCGCGATGTCTCATCTGCAAGATCCAACCGTTCATCGACAGGAAATGCAGTGGACACTTCTACTCTGGTGGCTCGAGCAATTTCGCGCTCGGAGCCTGAACTCAGCCGGGCGCAACTGACGGCGTTTGTCGAGCGTTTCCTGGAACGCCGCGACGAGTTTCTGGCGACCGCTGCAACCCACGGATCGCCACTCTACCTCTTTGATCCGGCGGCCCTGCGCTCGCGGGCTCGCGAATTTGTCGCCGCTTTCCGGGCGTGCCGGCACGACGTGGAGGCATTCTACGCGCTCAAGAGTAACAGCTATCCGGCCGCAGCGCGTTTGCTGGTTGAAGAAGGTTTGCACCTCGATGTTTCCAGCGGAGCCGAACTCGAGTGTGCTCTCACCACCGGTGCCCGGCAGATCGTCTTCTCCGGCCCCGGGAAGACCGACGACGAGTTACATCTGGCTGCCGGCAACACCGAGCGAGTCACCGTCCTCGCCGACTCGATCAACGAGCTGCATCGTCTCGAAGCGATTGCCGTTGCGGCGGGCACGAGCATACGGACCGGTATCCGACTGACCACCGACGATCACGGTATCTGGCGCAAGTTCGGTATTCCGTTGTCAAGACTGCCGCTGGTGTTTGAAACGGCAGCATCGTTCGAACGCGTGCTGCTGTGCGGTTTGCAGTTTCACATCAGCTGGAACCTCAATCCGGAAAAGCAGATGTCGTTCATCCGGCGGCTTGGTGCTACCCTTGCAGAGATGCCCCAACAGTATCGCCGCACGATTGATTTCATCGATTGCGGTGGCGGCTTCTGGCCGTCCGACGGTGAATGGATGCAATGGCCGGCTACAACGAAGGGCGCCATCCATACCGCGCTGGGTGAGTCGTGCCGTGAGCCGCTGGCTCATTTCGCCAGACCGTCGGCGCCGATCCACCAGTTTGCCGCCGACATCGTAGCGTCGTTGTTGCGACGGTTGCCCACCGACATGCAGTACACGCTTTATACGGAACCGGGACGCTGGCTGTGCCACGAGTCGATGCACATGCTGCTCACGGTGATTGATCGCAAGGCTGAGGATGTCGTCATTACCGACGGTGGCACCAACGCCATCGGCTGGGATCGCTTTGAACTGGACTACTTCCCGGTGATCAACCTGACCCGGCCGTCGATCGCCGAGCATCCCTGCCTGGTCGCCGGTTCGCTCTGCACGCCGCATGACCTGTGGGGATACAGTTACTTTGGCAGCGACATCCAGGCGGGCGATATCCTGCTGGTACCGAACCAGGGCGCCTACACCTGGTCGCTGCGCCAGGAATTCATCAAACCACTGCCGCCGGTGGTGCATCTTGACGAACCGACCGACGCAACCGCGACAGTGACGGGAGATACCGCATACTCATTGGAGGAGATATGACGAACCAGCCCAATTCCCAGGAACGTTGCCCTCGCTGTGGCAGCCGTGAACTCGAACACGAACGGGTCCGCAGCCAGGGGATTCGCATTGTCAGTTGTCTGGACTGCAACGCTGTTTTCCAGTTGCGCGCGTCCACCAAAAGTGCCGCACCGCCGCCTCGTCGCCGCGAGCCCGACCCAATTGACGACGACCGCGAGGAAGAGGTTGACTCCTACGACCGGTAAACGCGCCGC
>CAZJCK010000040.1:0-8503 GCA_964544635.1 uncultured Ignavibacteriales bacterium
ACGTCAACCGCCAGGCCATCTTCATGTTGTCCTTCCGCCCCAACCGTCAAAGTAGGTTCCGGCCTCCGCCGGAATGACTGATTGAAGGTACTCGACTTTCTCTGAGTCATTCTGGCGCAGGCCAGAATCCACTCTCGCGGGTTGGAGACGGAATAACGAGAGAAGAGACAACCGAACGTCAACCGCCAGGCCATCTTCATGTTGTCCTTCCGCCCCAACCGTCAAAGTAGATTCCGGCCTTCGCCGGAATGACTCAGGGACGTACACTGCCCCGCGGGGCTTCGTGCGCATGTTGACTCAGATAAGTGATGTCGAACATGGCGTTTGCAGTATTATATAAGAGTTGTGAAACCCGGTTATGTCTACATACTGGCCAGTCAGAAGAGGGGGACGTTGTACACAGGGGTAACATCGAATCTTGTGACACGGATGTACAAGCACCAGTCGGGTCTGGTTGATGGATTTAGTAAGAAGTACAACGTCAAGATGCTTGTGTGGTATGAGTGCTATGATGATATCCGCGAGGCGATTCGTCGTGAGAAGCAGATGAAATGGTGGAAGCGCGCATGGAAGATCCGTCTTATCGAAGAATCAAATCCCTTCTGGGAGGACCTGTCCTCGCGTATTTAATGTACGGCATTCCCGGCCGGTCGTTCTGCAATACGCCCACTGCCGGCATTCTGGCGATGGCCGGCAAAGAAATTTAGTGACTACACTGAGTCATTCTGGCGCAGGTCAGAATCCGCTCTCGCGGGTTGGAGACGGAATAACGAGAGAAGAGACAACCGATCGTCAACCGCCAGGCCACCTTCATGTTGCCATTCCGCCCCAACTGTCAAAGTAGATTCCGGCCTTCGCCGGAATGACTGATTGAAGGTACTCGACTTTCTCTGAGTCATTCTGGCGCAGGCCAGAATCCGCTCTCGCGGGTTGGAGACGGAATAACGAAAGAAGAGACAGTTGATCGTCAACCGCCAGGCCATCTTCGTGTTGTCCTTCCGCCCCAATCGTCAAAGTAGATTCCGGCCTTCGCCGGAATGACTCGGTCGGGGATACGCTCTGGTTTCGTCATCCTGGCAGACAGGGGACCGTGTGTGGCGACCGTTTTTTATTATTTGATTCTCTATCATCACCGCCATAAGCTGAGGTCATGGATACTGCCGTGGTCAAACTGAATGTGGCCGATGTCCGGGAGGAACCGTCCCACCAGGCCAGCCGCGTCAACCAGGCCAACTGGGGGGAACGTCTCGATGTCGTCCGCCAGCAGGACGGCTGGGCGGAGGTGGTGCAGGACGACGGTTATCGCGGCTGGATTGCGGAGTCTTACCTGGCGCCGATCACGGCCGGGCAGGTCACCGAGGACGGTTACAACGGCGTGGTCACGGTGGCGCGGGCGCCGATCAGTGTTGCCCGGACACAACCGTCGGAAACGCCGTATTTCCTCTACTACGGTACCCGCGTGCGGGTTATCTCGAAACGCGCCGAGCGCTGGACGGTCGATCGCGGAGATGGCGCCCGATTCGTGGTCAATAAACGGAACATTCGACCGATCTCGTCTATAAAGAGACCGACCGGCGGCGCCATCGCCCGCGAGGCACGGCGCTTCCTGGGGGTGCCCTACCTGTGGGGGGGGATCACGCCGGCCGGCTTCGATTGTTCCGGCCTGGTCCGGGCGATCTTCCGGGTGCTGGGAATCTTCGATTTCCCGCGCGATACGATTGACCAGCGGAAGATTGGCGAACCGGTGGCGCCGGAACGTATAAGCAGCGGGGATTTGTTGTACTTCCCGGGCCACGTGGCAATCGCCGGGCAGTCCGGACGGATTGTCCATGCGTCGCGCGGGGCCGGAAGTGTGCGCGAGCAGTCGATTGTTGCCGGCATGCCGGAGTACCGCAAGGACCTCGATGAAACGTTTGAGATAGCCAGGAGGGTAGTGTGAAACAACAGCTGGACACGGTACGGGTAACATTACCCCTGAAGCGCACCTTTGCAACCTCGAAGGGGAGCGCCGAGAACAAAACGAATATCATCACCATCCTGAACAACCGCTACTCGGGGGAGGCGTGCGGCTCGGTATCGTACGGCCCCGATGTTCCCGTGCTCGAAGCCGGATTGAAAGAAGGGGAAAATTTTCTCAAGTCGGTGAAGGCAATCGATCTTGCCACCATCGAGCAACTCTCCGACCTCGATATCCCGAAAGCGGCGACGGCGGCGCTCGTCGGTATGGCAGTGAATTTTGTGTCGGGTGAAACCAAGCGGTATCCCTGGGAGGTGCTGTCGCTTGGCACGCCGGTGGGGATACGGTCGTCGTTCACGATCGGTATCGATGAACCGGACCGCATGGTCAGCCAGATCCAGAGTTGTCCCTACCCAATTATCAAGATCAAGCTGGGCAGCAAAGATGACAGCCGGGTGCTGGCAGCACTGGATGCTATTGACGGTAAGGAGATCCGTGTCGACGCTAACGGTGCGTGGAGTTGCGCGGTGGCCGAGGAGATGATCTATCATCTCGTCAAGCGCGGCGTGACGGTGATCGAGCAGCCGACCGACATCGAACACATTTCCGACTGGCCGCACCTGAAAGGTAAGCATGAAGATGTCGAGCTGATCGTCGACGAAGGCCTCAACCGTATCGAGGACTACCACCAGTTCAAGGCGTACATCGACGGTGTGAATATCAAGATGGAAAAGTGCGGCGGTATTATCGAGGGGCGCAAAATCGCCGAAGCGGCGCACGAGGACGGTAAGAAGGTGATGCTCGGCTGCATGGTGGAATCGTCGGTGGGTATCGCGCAGTCGGTCTACATGTCGTCGCTGGCCGACTATTTCGATCTCGACGGCCCGCTGCTATTGGAAAGCGACATCGCGGAAGGAATCCGCTACGACAGGGAGGTCATAGAAGTCGATCGTGAAATCATCGGTGGCCCGAAACTCATTCGCAGTATTATTGAACGTTACAGCAAGTAGCCTGCTGCTGCTTGGCTTCATACTCCTGGCATCGTGCGGCGGCCCGGGCGACGTTTCGTATGAAACGGAGCTGGATGGCCCGGCGCTTCCTGATATAACTGTCATCTATCCGAAGCGCGGACAGGTTGTCGGGGCGGTCGATTCGACCTTCATCTTCGGCAATCTCGGCGAGCACGCCAGCGATCACACGCTTTTGTTCATCAACGGCCTTCGGGTTCCCGTACACAAGGCAGGCACATTCCTCGCGTTCGTACCGGTAGCGCCGGATACGTTTGTCTTCCGGCTCGAGGCGGCGCATCCGGAGGAAACGATCGACCCAATGCTGCCGGACGATTCGGCGTATGCACTGATGCACCAGACCGTACCGATCGAGTTTATCGACCAGGACAGCGTGATGGTGTATATCCCGCCGCCGGTCAGACCTATCCCGATCGACAGTTTAGCGATTGTCGGCGACTACATGCCGCCGTCAGGCGACCGCTGGCTCAACGGCGGCGAGCGACTGGAAGTCCGCTTCCAGGGGACACCCGGCTCGGTAGCGTGGTTCAGTATTCCGGGCGTTATCGATTCGGTGCCGATGTCGGAAATGCCGCCCCGTTTTCAACCGTACTGGGGTGAGGCGGTATTCGGCGCCGGGGCGGTGCCGGAATCGCTGATGGTGCGCGGTATCTACTCCGGCTTCACGACGGTGCCAACCGATACGTCGATTGACTCGGCCCGCATTCTGTATCATCTCGCGCCGATGCCGATCGAACAGGTGATCGGGTTGTACCTGATGCCACCGTATGAACGTATCGAGCCGCGAGTCGTACATCTTCTGAATATGCAGCGCGATACCCTGCTGGTCGATTCAAGTGTGTACCGCGTGACCTTCAACGATCCGTCATATCCGTTCACGGTGCGTTATGTCGATTCGGTGCAGACGGTGCGGCACGGCCCCCGCCGCGGCTACCAGTCGATCTTCCAGCCGAAGGGAGTCGAGGCGCTGGCGGTCGGTCGCGAGGGGGGGTGGTACCGGGTACAACTGTCGTCGACACAATACGCATGGGTTGATACGGTTGCGGTCGAACGTTTGCTGCACGGAATCCTGCCGCCGCATTCGTACCTGGCCGTGATACGGACGTACAATAACGACGACCATCTCCTCCTGGAGTTTCCGCTGTCGGGTAAACATCCGTTTCGAATTGACGAAATCAGCCGTCGCCAGATCGCGGTACGGCTGTACGGCGTAACGACCGACACCGACTGGATACGACACGACTTTTCGTCGCATCTCATCGAGCTGGCCACCTGGTGGCAGCCGGAGGACGGCCTGTATGAGTTTCGTATCGAGCTGACAGAGGATGTCTGGGGCTACGATGCATACTACCAGGGCAACACCTTCTACCTCAAGCTGAACAAGCCACCGGAGGAGGTTGGACGGTTACACGGCAAGACGATCGTAGTCGACCCGGGACATTCAGCCGATCCCGGGGCGATCGGTCCATCCGGCATGACCGAGGCCGAGGCCAACCTGGCGATCTCGCTGGTACTGCGCGACTATCTCGAGGCACGCGGCGCCAACGTCATCATGACGCGCGACGATGATTCGCATGTCGGCCTGTACGACCGCCCGGCCATCGCGGTCGCCAACCATGCCGACCTGTTTGTTTCGGTTCACAACAACGCGCTGCCGGATGGGGTCAATCCGTTTGTTAATAACGGAACCTCGACATTCTATTACCATCCTCACTCGTTGCCGCTGGCCCGGGCGGTGCATCGGCGCCTCGTTGAAGCGACCGGCCTGCCGGATCACGGCTTCTTTCACGGCAACCTGGCGGTGAATCGCCCCACCCAGTACCCGGCCATCCTGATCGAGTGCGCCTTCATGATGATACCAGAGCAGGAAGAGATGTTACGACGAGAAGAGTTCCGACGTCGCGTTGCCGAGGCCGTTACACGCGGCATCGAAGACTTTCTCGAGGAGTATGAACGTGGCACAGAGTAATGTCAAGGTTGCAGCTGTAGCGAAGGGCCGCAGGCACGAATGGATTCTGTGGCTGGCGCTGGGTATTGCCGGGGTCATGCTGCTGGCCGACGCTTACAACTGGACTCACCTGGACAAGTGGACTGCGCGGCTCGGTATCACGCTTATCTACTCGGCCTTCGCGCTTCTCATGACCGGTGGGAAGACGGTAGGCTATTTGTCGTCAGGGATTGTCGTGATTGCGCTGGTCGCGACCTTCCTGCTTTGACTCCAGTACGGCCATGGCGCGGGTCAGGCAGAACGCCGATCCGCAGGTGAAGTGCAGCTCCCTCAGCTTGTTGCGGACTGACGGTGAGTTCGTTTCCCACACCCCGATAGCGTCGTTCTCCCAGTTGCCGCGAATCCGCCGAGTTAAGTCACTCCACACTTCGGAGTCGCTTACTTCCAGCAACAGCGCCACATTCGGTTCAAGATTGGTACCGTCCAGCCCGAAGCCGACACAGCGCATACGGCTGACGCCGTCACGTACCGACATGCGCAGTTGCGCCACGATGTCCGGCTCGGGGCTGTGGTCTCGGCCGCTCGGTTCCGGCACACCGTAAAACTCTTCGGCAATCTCACGATAGACATGTTGCGACAGGGCAAGGTTGTCCTTGTCGGATTGATCTTCGAACGGTTGAAATACGAAGGTTGGCGCTACCGACCAGCTCCCGGCATGACCTATCGTCGCACCGGAGCGCTGTTGCAGCACGACCGGCCGGGAACCGTCGTCACGACGCGGCCCGACAATGGTAACGCCGCAACCGATGCCGGCAGCGTTGGACCTGGCCGTAATGAGATCGTGGGATGGAGCGGCCGGCCACAACCGGGGGAGAGGATCGCCCGGTTTCATACCGGCAGCGGCGTACTCTTTCTTCTTACACTCTGATATATACTGGAAGAACTTGCCGGGGGCAGCATACAGGTGCGGATCGTCGTTGTCGCGAGAGAAATGTGTCAGGAAGAAATGGTTTCCGTTCCAGACGTGCTGGAGCAACCGCACAAAGAGCATGAACGTCGTATCAACCGGCAGGTGAGCGACCGACTGATCCGACATGCGCACCAGCCTGTCGATAGCCTCGGTTTCGAAGAGCCACGACGGTTGTGTAAGAAACGGATACACCGCCACATCACCGTGCAACTCGGCCCGCCACAGCAACCGTTCATCCCACTGGCGGGCGTACGCCTCGCGCAAGGCTGCCAGCGACTCAGGTGTCACGTTTCGCGCGAACAACCGTCGCAGCAGTTTCCGAATCATCAGCTACTTGACGATACTGACCAGCTGGCGCATCCGGTCGTTGTTGGCCGTGTCCTGCATCTCAAACAGCGCCATCTCGACCGACGTGATATGGCAGCCGATTTCGCGCATCCGGTCAATACCGATCTGCTTGTTGTAAGGGAGACGGGAGGACACGGCGTCGTAAACGACATGCACATCGTACCCCTGTTCACGCAGATGCACCGCTGTCTGCCAGACACATATGTGGGTCTCCATGCCGACCAGCAGCACCGCCTTGCGGTTCAGATCTTTCAGTTTGCCGACAAAGTCCTGGTTGCCGCAGCAGGAAAAGGTCTCTTTAATGAGCGGGGCGTGCCCCTCGAGGGCTTCCTTAAGTGCCGGGATCGTTTCACCCAGTTTGTCGGGCATCTGCTCGTTCCAGATGACCGGAAAGTCATACAGCTTCGCACCCTTGACCATGCGCACCAGGTTGGCGTTGAACTGTTCACGTTCGTGCATGAGGGTGGCAAGCTTCCCCTGGACGTCGACAACCACGAGGGCAACATCATTCGGCTTCAGCATATCGGGTCTCCTGTGTGATCTTATGATCCTCTTTCATTGTGGGGCAACACGCGGCTCCGGCAGGTCCGTCACCCGCCGGCGGCGTTCTTTGGCCCTGCCCAACAGTTCTCATCGTCGCAGGGCAGAGCCGGCCCTGTCCTGTGCCAATTCCGTCAGGACCACAAGGGTCCTGCCCTGCGGGCATTGGCACCACAGCTCTCCAAGATAGCCAATACGCACACCCGCGCAACAAATGTCCCGTCATTGCCAATTAAATGTTGACTGCGATGTTGCCGATTGCCATGTATGCCCCTGAAAGATGGGAGAATAAGGGCATGAACATAAACAAACAGGTCAGCCTTAACTTGAATGTGCGTGGCCTCGGGCAGTCGGCCACCATTGCGATCAACGACCGCTCTAAAAAGCTGCAGCAGACCGGACGTACGATCTATCGCATGGGCCTCGGCCAGTCACCGTTCCCAGTGCCGACACCGGTGGTCGAATCGCTCAAGCTGCACGCCCGTGAGAAAGACTACCTGCCGTCCAAGGGGCACCCCGAACTGTGCCGGGCGGTGGCGGAGTACCATCGCATTCACGACGGTTTCGACGCTCACGGCGACCGGGTGATGATCGGCCCCGGCTCGAAGGAATTGATGTTTCTGTTACAGCTGACCTATTACGGCGAACTGATCGTGCCGACACCCTGCTGGGTATCGTACACGCCGCAGGCTAAGATTTTGGGACGGACGATTCGCCTGTACCCGACGCTGTATGAAGACAAGTGGCGCTTCAAAGCCGAGCAGCTTGAAGAAGTGTGCAAGAGCGAACATGACGACTACCGCCCGCGCGTTCTCATTCTCAACTATCCCGGTAACCCGGAGGGCTGCACCTATAACTCGACCGAACTGAAAGACATCGCGGCGGTGGCGCGCAAATACCAGGTTATTTTGTTGTCCGACGAGATTTACGGTCCGCTGCACCACGAGGGCGCGCATATCTCCGTGTCGCGCTATTATCCGGAGGGCACGATTGTCAGTTCCGGCCTGTCGAAATGGTGCGGCGCCGGAGGCTGGCGACTGGGGACGTTTGCGTTTCCCGAAGAGTTGTCCTGGCTGTGCGAGAGCATGGCGTCGGTGGCGTCGGAGACGTTCACCTCGGTCTGTACCCCCGTACAGTGCGCGGCGATCACGGCCTTTCAGGGTGGCAGCAAGATCGAGCGCTATTTGTGGCGGGCGCGACGAATACTGAAAGTGCTGGGCAACGATGTTGCGGACAAACTGAATGCCGCCGGGGTGCGCGCGCACCAGCCGGAGGGTGGCTTTTACCTGTTTTTGGATTTCTCGCAGCATCGTGAACGGCTTGCCGAGCGGGGGATACGCACTAGCGCCCAACTGACGGAGGCGCTCTTGAACGAAACGGGGGTGGCAATCCTCCCCGGATCGTCGTTCGAACGTCCCGACAACGAGCTGAACGCCCGCATGGCGTATGTCGATTTTGACGGTGCCAAGGCGCTGGCCGCCACCGAGACGATGCCGCTGGACGAGCCTTTGCCGGACAATTTCACGAACGTCTGGTGTCACAACGTCGTGAAGGCGACGGATCTGATGTGCGAGTGGATAGGGACGTAATGTTCTTGTCTTCGTAGGGCAACCTCCACGCTGGGGGAGCTGCCGAACCGATCGCCATGACAGTTTCGTAGGTCAGGTTCCTTGTGAACCTGACGCTTTGACATTGCCCGAATGTTTGTCAGG
>CAZJCK010000040.1:8603-33214 GCA_964544635.1 uncultured Ignavibacteriales bacterium
AAAAAATACCCCCGTCAGGAATCGAACCTGAATTTACAGCTCCGGAGGCTGTCGTGTTATCCGTTACACCACGGGGGCATCAAGAATTCCCGCCACACTCCGGATATCTGCGGCGGGGTCCGTAAATTGATACAATCGCGACGCATATGCAACCGGAAAAGTAAGCGACGCGAAATCGGGCGGTGCCAAGTCCATTTTATCGTTGCATAAGTTCGGATTTGGGCTGTTCTTATCGCTTTGCAATAGGATCGTGAGGGGCAGATCATGAGGACTGCTGCCTACGAGGCTTACGAACCGTAGGTCAGGACCCTTGTGGTCCTGACAGATACGCCGCCAATTGCCAGGCGTCAGGTTGACAAGCAACCTGACCTACAGAGACAGGACATACACGAAGGATCGCGTCTATGCGCTGGAGTAAGACATATATCCCGACTTTGCGGGAAAAACAGACCGAGGCTGAACTGATCTCCCACCAGTTGCTCTTGCGCGGCGGCTATATCCGCAAGCTGGCGGCCGGGGTCTACCTGTACCTGCCGCTGATGCAGCGGGTCATCGAGAAATTCGCCAATATCGTCCGCGAAGAAATGAACCGGGCCGGCGCCTTGGAGATCACCATGTCGGTCCTCTGTCCGGCCGAAGTGTGGCAGGAATCGGGACGGTACGAAACCGCCGGCAAAGAGCAGATGCGCCTGAAGGACCGTCACCAGCACGAAATGGTCTTGTGCGGAACACATGAAGAGACAGTTACTTACCTTATCCGAGGTGAAGTAAAATCTTACCGTCAGCTGCCGTTAAACCTCTACCAGATCCAGGTGAAGTTCCGTGACGAGATCCGTCCTCGCTTCGGCCTCATGCGCGGCCGTGAGTTTATCATGAAGGATGCCTATTCGTTCGACGCCACCGAGGAGTCGTTCGAGAAGTCGTACCAGGCGATGGTCGATGCCTATTTCCGTATTTTCAAGCGGGCCGGGCTCGATGTCGTCAAGGTCGAATCCGATACCGGCGCCATGGGCGGCAAGGCGGCGCATGAATTCATGCTTTTAGTCGACACAACCGCCGGCGAGGAGACGATCCTTTTCGAGGACGGCGGCGACTATGTCGCCAACGTCGAGAAGGCGGAGTTCGTCGATCCGGTCAAACCGGAGCAGGACAGCGACTTAAAAGAGATGGAAAGGGTTGACACACCGGGCGCCGCGACGATCGAAGAAGTGACGGCGTTCCTCAAGGTACCGGCGCACAGGCTGGTCAAGACGCTCTTGTACATGGCCGACGACAAGCCGGTGGCGGTGCTGATCCGCGGTGACCGCGATGTGAACGAGATCAAGCTGAAGAATGCGACCGGCGCCGTTGAACTGGAGATGGCCGGCGACGAGCAGGTACAGAAGTACACCGGTGCGCCGGTGGGGTTTGCCGGACCGGTCGGGCTGAAGAATGTCGAAATCTATGTCGATCCGCTCGTGACCCAGCTCAAGAACTTCATTGTCGGCGCCAATGCCGAAGAAAAGCACATTCTGAATGTGAATCTCGACCGTGACTTCAAAGCGACCAGGGTGGTCGATATGACAGCCGCGCGGGAGGGAGACATCAGCCCGAGCGGGTGTGGTAAGTTGATTGCCAGGAAGGGGATAGAGGTCGGCAACACGTTCATGCTGGGGACCAAGTACTCCGAATCGCTGGGGGCGTATTTTCTCGACGCTGAAGGTAATCAGCAGCCGATTATCATGGGCTCGTACGGTATCGGGGTGACTCGCACGCCGCAGGCGGCGCTGGAGAAGTATTACGACGATAACGGCATTATCTGGCCGAAGGCGATCGCGCCGTACACGGTCCACATGGTGCCGGTCAAGCTGGACGACCCGGAGCACGAAAAGGTGGCCGAGCAGATCTACGACGATTTGTGGGCGTCCGGAATCGATACCATTTTTGATGATCGGGATGAGCGGGCAGGTGTAAAATTCAATGATGCCGACCTGGTCGGCATGCCGATCCGGATTACCATTGGAGCGCGGTCGCTGGCTGAAGGGCTGGTAGAGCTGAAGGCACGCTCGGAGGCGGAAGTGCACAAGGTGCCGGTTTCCGAGGTCGTGGCCGCCGTCAAAAAGATGTTGGAGCGGCTGAATTAGCGACAAATCGTTTGCCTGTTAAGCGGTTGTCCTATATATTGATAGATTCGAGTGGGCAGTGCCCACTCTTTTTGTAGATAAACGGTCGGCTGAAGCCGTCCGCGATACAGCAAATATGAGTACGGTTGAACGGGAAAAAGAGCAGGTCGTAGGCCTTATTGAAGCGCCGCTTCGCACCGAAGGGTACGAGTTGGCCGACGTAGTGTTGTCGAAGTACAAGAACAAGTCGACACTGCGCCTTTTCGTGTACGGCAAGAACGGAACGTCCATCGATGAATGCGCCCGTCTGTCGCGCATGGTTGGCGAGATCATCGACGGAACCGATCTGTTCGCATCCGGTTATACTTTGGAAGTATCCTCGCCGGGGCTCGACCGTCCGCTGACAACCGAACAAGACTTCAGGTATCGCGTCGGCGAGACCGTGAGGATTGAGTTTGCCGACGGCAAACGAAAGAAGATAGAGGCCAAGATTGTGGCTGCCACAGCGGATGTGGTCACATTTGAGGTCGACGGCGAGCCGGTTGACGTGCCGCTGGAGGAAATTAAGAGTGCGAAAATCATTTTCTGATGGAGAGTGTTAGATGCCGTTCGATATGATCGAAGCGATGACCATGATCGCACGAGAGAAGAATATCGAGTTCGATTCGGTCCTCGAGACGCTTCAGGCGGCACTCCTTGCTGCGGCCAAGAAGAAATACGACTATACCGACAATATCACCTTTCGGTTTGACCGCAAGAACAACGACCTGATCATGATGGCGACCAAGAAGGTTGTCGAGGAGGTCGAGGATCCGTTGACAGAGATGTCGTTGAAGGAGGCCAAGGAGATTGATAACGAGGCCCAGCTTGGTGACGAGATCGATATTTACATCGATTACGAGTTTGAGTTCGGTCGCAATGCGATAGCCTCGGCCAAGCAGATGCTGATCCAGAAAGTTCGCGAGGCCGAACGCGATCGCATCTACGAGGAATACATCGACAAGGTCGGTACGCTGGTATCCGGCGTGGTCCAGCAAATCGACAAGGGCAGTGTGATTGTCAACCTCGGTCGCGGTGAGGCGGTGATGCCGCCGAAGGAGCAGATTCCCCGGGAGAAATTCCGCCAGGGTGACCGTGTCCGGGCGCTGATTATCGATGTCCAGAAAAACACCCGCGGGCCCCAGGTCATCCTGTCGCGGACATCGCCGGACTTTGTCCACGCCCTGTTTGCGCTCGAGGTACCGGAAATTTACGAGCGGGTGATCGAATTGAAGGCGATTGCCCGGGAAGCGGGTGAGCGCACCAAGATCGCGGTGTTTTCCTCGGATGACCGGATCGACCCGGTCGGCGCCTGTGTCGGTATCAAGGGGGTTCGGGTGCAGTCGATCGTACGCGAGTTGAACAACGAGCGGATCGACATCGTACCGTACACCGGCAACCCCGAAGTGTTCGTCACCCGCGCCCTGGCGCCGGCGCGGGTAGTACAGGTTGACGTCGATTATGACGAGGCCAAGATGACGGTGGCGGTCGAGGACGACAAGCTTTCGCTGGCGATTGGTCGCAACGGCCAGAATGCGCGCCTGGCCTCGAAGCTGACCGGTTGGAAGGTCAACATCCTGTCGGAAACGCAGTACAACGAGAACCGCAAGCGCGAGGCCGAATTGCTCACGCCGGTAAGTGAACTGGAGGGTGTCGGGCCGAAGTTGCAGGAGCGCCTCCTGGATGCCGACATCAGCTCGGTGCAGCGCCTCGCCAACAGTTCGCTGGCGAGTCTGATGAAGATAGAAGGCATGGGCGAAAAGACAGCCGAAGCGCTGCTGGAACGTGCCCAGACCATGCAGACCAGGCTCGAAGAGGAGTATGAGCGCAAGCTCGAGCAGCTCCGCGAGGAAGCGGAGGCCGAGGAAGCAGCCGCGGCCGGCGCCGACGAAGCGGATGACGAAGACATCGCGGAAGCCACGGGTGAGGCCGGCGAGTCCGACGCGGAAAGTGACGAAGAAGAACAAGAGGAAGATACGGAGAAAGAGGAAGCGGAGGAGAAGAAGCTCTCTGCCGAAGACGTTTTCGTTGATGACAAGGATTATGTCACGGAGGCCGATGACCAGCCGCAGGCTGAAGCGCCGGATCTTGGTGATGGGGAAGATGTCGAGGACGAACGGGTCTGACGTGACAATCGATAGAATTGCTTTGGCCGTAAACCTCGATCCACAATACGGGAGGTGAGGCACGAAATGGGTGAATCGAAACGTATATATCAGTTGGCGAAGGAATACAAGGTATCGTCTTCGGCAATGATCAATGTCTTACAAGAACTTGGCTTTAAGCCTAAGTCGCACATGTCGGTAGCATCCGACGAAATGCAGGATAAGGTAAAGGAAAAGTTCACGCAACAGAAGCAGGCGGTAAAGCAGGAGATGGCGCAACGGGCGCAGGGGAAAGCCGGGGAGCGTCGCACCAGCGTATCGTCGCAAACAGCGACCAAGCCATCCAAAGATACCAAACCGCCGGCGCCGTCCCAGCCGGAGCGCAAGCCGGTGGAGAAGCCGAGTGCGGATACCAATGTCGCCAAGGAAATGAAGAAGGCCGAGAAGAAGCAGCGTCGCAAAGATCGTCGGCGTAAGCGTTCGCGCAAGGAAGTCGACCAGAGCGAGGTGGCCAAGAGCTTCAAGAGCACGATGGCCAACCTGCAGGGTGGCAAGTCCCGGCGCAAGTACCGTCGCGAAGGCGGCCAGGATCAGCAGGACGCCGGCCCCGACAATCTGCTGCGGGTCAACGAATACATGTCGGTGGCGGAACTGGCCAACATGATGGACGTGAAGCCGGCCGAGGTGATCGCCAAGCTCTTCGAAATGGGTATGATGGCAACGATCAACCAGCGACTCGATATGGATACCATCGAAATGGTGGCCTCCGAATACAACTATGATGTCGAGGAGATCACCGAGATCGGTGAAACCGCCGCCGAAGAAGAGCACGAAGAAAACCTCGAGTCGAGGGCTCCGGTGGTGACGGTCATGGGGCATGTCGACCACGGTAAAACGTCGCTGCTGGACTACATCCGCAAGACCAACGTGGCGGCCGGCGAGGCCGGCGCGATTACGCAGCATATTGGCGCCTATGAAGTATCGATCGAGGGCGGCAATATTACGTTTTTGGATACTCCGGGTCACGAGGCGTTCACGGCGATGCGTGCCCGCGGCTCGCAAATCACCGATATCGTGGTGTTGGTGGTGGCGGCCGACGACGGCGTGCGACCCCAGACACTTGAGGCGATCGACCATGCCCGAGCGGCCAACGCACCGATTATCGTGGCCATTACCAAGGTCGACAAGCCGACCGCAAATCCCGACAAGGTGCGCACCGAACTATCGAATCGCAACCTGCTCGATGAAGCCTGGGGCGGCAAGACGATCATGGTTGAAGTTTCAAACAAGTCGGGCGACGGTATTGAGAAGCTGCTCGAGATGATTCTGCTGCAGGCCGAGGTGCTGGACCTGAAATCCGATCCGTCGATTCGCGCCTCCGGCGTGGTGGTCGAGTCGGAGCTGGAGAAGGGTCGCGGCCCGGTGGCCACGGTGCTGATTCAGAAAGGAACGGCCCACATTGGCGACTCGATCGTGTCGGGGACGCATCACGGTCGCATCCGCACCATGACCAACGATCGTGGCCAGGCGCTCGACGAGGCCGGACCGGCAACGCCGGTTCAGATTACTGGCTTAAGCGGAGTGCCGCAGGCGGGTGATACCTTCATGGCGATGGAAAACGACCAGGAAGCGAAAGAGATCTCGACCCGCCGTTCCCAGGTCAAGCGGGAACAGGACCAGCGCCGACCGATGGGCGCGATTACGCTCGACAAGGTGTTCGACCGCATCAAGGAGGGCCAGATCAAGGAAGTCCGCCTGATCATCAAGGGGGATGTCCAGGGATCGGTCGAGGTGTTGTCGGATACGCTCGGTAAGATCGAGACTGACGAAGTAAAGACGACCATCATTCGCGGTGGCGCCGGAGCGGTGACAGAGTCGGATGTCCTGCTGGCATCGGCATCGGATGCGATCATCATCGCCTTCCAGGTGTCGGTCGATCCGCGGGCGCGCGAGACAGCCAAGACCGAGAAGGTCGATATCCGGTCGTACGACATCATCTACGAGGCCGAAAACGACGTCAAGAAGGCCCTCGAGGGTCTGTTGTCGCCGGAAGTTTCCGAGGAGTTTGCCGGTATGGCCGAAGTACGCGACACCTTCCGGGTACCCAAGATTGGTGTCATCGCCGGCTCGTACGTGAAGGAAGGCCGTGTCACCCGTACTGACAAGGTACGGCTGATCCGTGACGGCCGGGTGATTTACGAGGGCACGATCAAGTCACTGAGACGTTTCAAGGATGATGCCAGGGAAGTCAAGGAAGGCTATGAATGCGGTATCGGACTTGAGAACTTCGACGACATCAAGGTGGGCGACCAGATCGAGGCGCTCCAGATTGTCGAGACCGCACGGACGTTGAGTTAAGCGAAGGTGGTCGTTGTTCTGGTCAGGGTGAGGCTGGATCTGCCGGGAGTCGATTCGCTGAAGGAAAAGCGCCGGCGCATCAAATCGCTGATCCAGCGGCTGCGTAACAAGTTCAATGTCTCGGTGGCCGAGGTCGAGCACAACGATACCCATCGCGTGGCGACCCTCGGCATTGTGCTGGTAACAAACGACAGCGCCTTTGGCCACCAGGTGATGTCGCAGATTGTACGAAAAATAGAGACCGAGCCGGAGATTATTCTGGCCGAGTACCATACGGAGACTTTGTAGTGCGTCAATTTAACCGGGCCGATCGTATCGGCCAGCAGCTTTTGCGGGAGGTATCGACCCTGGTATCCGAGGAGATGTCGGAGGGGTTGCCGGGGCTGCTGACGTTTACGCATGTCAAAGTCTCGAAAGACCTGATGTATGCGACGGTGTATTATTCGATCCTCGGGGACGAGGACAAGCGGAGCGCGGCGAAAGAGTGGCTGGAGCGAAATCACAAGCAGATTCGTTTCGAACTCGGGCGGCGCCTGCATGTCCGTCGCATGCCCGAACTGACCTTTAAGTTTGATCCCTCGATTGAAGAAGGGATCCGAATTGAACAGTTGCTGAATGAAGTCAAAGACAAGTCCTCAGGCTCCAACGACTGAGCAGTCGCTGGAGCAGCACATAGATGCCGTAGCGCGGCTTATCGAGAAGGGACAGCGCATCCTGGTAGTGTCGCACGTCGATCCGGACGGCGATGCGCTGGGAACACAGCTGGCCTGGGCGCGCTACCTTGAGTCGCTCGGCAAGAAAGTATTCCTTGTCCGCGACGGCGGTATTCCGGAGAAGTATCGTTTCCTCGACGGTGTCAACGATATTCCGCACGTGTCGGAGTTGCCGGACGGTTTTGCGGTCGACACTCTGGTAACCCTGGAATGCCCGCGCCTGATCCGCATGGGTGCAGTGCTGAAGTATGTGTCGGATGAGGTGACAATCATCAATATCGATCACCACCGTGAGAACGACAGGTTCGGCCAGGTCAACTGGGTGGATATCGATGCCTCGTCGGTGGGGGAAATGTCATACGAGTACTTCTGCCGGGTCGGGTATGATGTACCGGCGGCGGTCGCCGAACAGCTTTACACCGCCATCCTGACTGACACCGGTCGTTTCCGATTCCACACCACGACGAAACGGACAATGCAGATCGCCGGCTGCCTGATCGAGGCGGGCGCCGACCCCAAGAAGATTGCCGACTGCACGTATTACGACCAGTCACCGTCGAGTATGAAACTGGTCGGCAAGGTACTCCACGAGATCGAGTTTCACCGTGACGGTCAGATTTGCGTGTTGACGTTGACGCGCGCCATGCTGGCTGAGTCCGGCGCCGACTTATCGGAATCGGAGGGGCTGATCGACTACACCATGTACACCAAGGGTGTACTGGTGGGTGCGTTCTTCAAGGAAGTGAGCGATCGAGAGACCCGCGTATCGCTGCGTTCGCGTGACGGCATCAATGTGTCGGAGATCGCGGCCATGCTGGGCGGCGGCGGCCACTTCAATGCGGCCGGCTGCACGGTAACGGGAAATGTCGAAGAAGCCCGAAAGAAGATCTGCAATTTGATCAGTGAGGTGCTCGATGCCCAGGCGTGAAAGCGCATACGACGGCGTGCTGCTCCTTGACAAGCCGGTTGGCATGACCAGCCATGATGTCGTCGATGCCGTGCGCAAGGTGTACCGGACGCGACGCGTCGGTCACACCGGTACGCTCGATCCGCTGGCGGAAGGGCTGCTGGTCATGTGCATCGGTCGAGCCACCCGTATCGCGCAGTACCTTTCGGACGCCGACAAGGAGTATGTTGCGACTATCGAGTTCGGCCGAACCTCGCCGACCTATGATGCCGAGGGGATTGACGACATGGGGGCTCGCGCGGAACTCGAAGTCGACGAGGATCGCCTGTACCAGGTCCTGGCACAATTCGGCGGCGAAATCGAGCAGCGGGTGCCGGCCTATTCGGCGGTGCGGGTCCAAGGAAAGCGACTGCATGAATCGGCACGGCGCGGCGAAACGGTTACGCCGCCGATGCGCCGAGTGACGATTGAGGAGCTTGAAGTCCTGGACGTGCATGCTCAACAGGTTCGCCTGCGGGTTCGCTGTTCGAAGGGTACGTATATTCGGAGCCTGGCCAACGATATCGGCGAGGCCTATGGATGCGGCGCCTTCCTGGTGAACCTGCGCCGCACCGCGATCGACAAGTTGCGGCTCACCGATGCCGTCCCGCTGGCACGGCTGGAGGCCGTTCGGTCGCCGGAAGAAGCGGCGACCTTCCTGAAGCCGTATATCGATGTGCTTGACCTGCCGCCGGTACGGGTAAAGCCGGAGTATGAGGCGGCGATCAGGCAGGGACGCGACGTCACCATGGCCTTCGTCGACACCGCCGAGCCGTTCCATCGCGGCGACCGGGTGGCGTTGACCGACGCAGCCGGGCGTATACTCGCAATCGTGCAGGCAGAGTGTGATATTGACCAACTGGCGTCGCCCTCAAAAACGCGCGCATTCAAATACAACAGGGTTCTGGTTTGACCGAATTTATCCACGGCATAGAGAAGTACGAAGGGACTGAAACGGGACCGGTGGCGACGCTGGGAACCTTTGACGGTATCCACCTGGGTCACCAGGCGATTCTGCGGCGGGTCAACGAAGAGAGCAAACGCCTGAAGGCGCCGTCGGTCCTGATCACCTTTCATCCGCACCCGCGGGTGGTACTCTCGCCGAGTAGTATTCCGCTGCTGCTGACGACGCTGGAAGAGAAAGGAAAATTCATCCCGGATTTCTTCAAGGGGACGGTCCTGATCCTGGAGTTCAACGAGGAGTTGAAGAACCTGACAGCCGAGGAGTTTGTGACGCAGATCCTCGTGGCGCGGCTCGGAATCCAGAAGCTCATTGTCGGTCACGATCATGCTCTCGGCAAGGATCGGGGCGGCACTATCGACGAATTGCAGCGACTCGGCGACCGCTACGGCTTCGACGTCGAAGTGGTCGGCCCGGTGGTGTACGACGAGAAGCCGGTATCCAGTTCGCGCATCCGCACCGCCATGTACAATCGCAAGTTTGCCCAGGCGCTGAAGCTTTTGGGCCACGACTATGCCATTTACGGAATGGTAGAGCGCGGCCTCGGCCTGGGGCGGCGACTGGGGTATCCGACCGCCAATGTCGCGTACAATCACCGCAAGCTGCTGCCCCCGGAGGGGGTGTACAGCTGCTGGTGCGAGGTGGACGGGGTGAGTCATGCGGGGATGATGTTCATCGGACAAAATTATTTTAATCCGCAGGCGCGGATCACGGTTGAGGCGAACATCTTCGATTTCGATCGTGACATATATGACCAGGGTATCGTGGTATACCCGGCACACTTCATACGGAGCAACCAGCGCTTCGAATCGACCGAGGACCTGGTGGCTCAACTGGCGAATGATAAAAAACAGATCAGTGAAATACTTAAGGAGGAAACTGATAATGTCTCTGGGCAAAGAACGAAAAGCTCAGGTGATCGAAGCGAATCGGCTGCATGAAAGCGATACCGGTTCGCCGGAGGTCCAGATCGCGCTCCTGACGGAGCGAATCAGTCACCTGACGGAACACATGAGAACGCACAAGAAGGACTTTCATTCGCGACTCGGGCTTCTTAAGCTGGTCGGTCAGCGGCGTCGTCTCCTTGATTATCTCAAGGATCGCGACATCGAGAGCTACCGCCAGGTTATCGCGGAACTCGGCCTGCGTCGTTAAAGCACACTGTAGTAGAAATAAGAATTGTAGGATTATCCGCGTATGGCACACAAAGTAGAAATTGATTTAGACGGACGTTCATTAATCATCGAAACCGGCATCATGGCCAAGCAGGCCAACGGCGCAGTAACCGTCCGCTACGGCGACTCAATGGTACTATGTACCGTTTGTTCCAATCCCGAACCGAAATTGGGATTCGACTTTTTCCCGCTCACGATCGAGTACCGGGAAAAAGCGTATGCTGCCGGAAAGATTCCGGGCGGCTTCTTCAAGCGCGAGGGACGTCCCTCAGAGAAGGAGATTCTGTCGGCGCGCATCATCGATCGCCCCCTCCGTCCGCTCTTCCCGAAAGACTTCCAGGGTGAAACGCAGTGTATCAACTTCGTCGTTTCACACGACCAGCAGAATGACACCGATGTCCTGGCGATGACCGGAACCTCGGCGGCAATCGCGGTGTCGGATGTACCGATCGAAAAGACCATTGCAGGCGTGAGAGTCGGCCGTGTCGACGGCCAGTTTGTCGTCAACCCGACCTTTGAACAGCTCGAAGAGTCTGATGTATATATTATCGTCGCCGGTTCCGCCGACGCCATCACGATGGTCGAGGGCGGCGGTGGCGAGATTTCGGAAGCCGACATGATTGACGCGCTGAACTTCGGTCATGAGCACATTAAGCGCATCGTAGCCAAAATCGAAGAGCTGCGGGAAATGTGCGGCAAGGAGAAGTTCGAATACACGCCGGTTGGCGTTGCCGACGAACTGGCGGCGAAGGTCAAGGAACTGGCCGGTAACAAGTTTGACGAATACAATCGTATCGTTGAGAAGGAAGAACGTCGCGACAAGAAGAAAGCGCTCACGGAAGAAATCGTCGAAAAACTGACGGCCGAAGAAGAGTACGAAGAATCCGGTCGGGATATCAAGACGGTATTGCACGATCTCGACTCCGACTCCATGCGCAGCATGGTGGTTGGTGAGAAGAAGCGTATCGACGGTCGCAATCCCGACGATATTCGTGAAATCACCTGCGACACCGGCCTGTTGCCGCGGACGCACGGTTCGGCGCTCTTTACTCGCGGCCAGACACAGGCGCTGGTGGCGGTGACGCTCGGAACCAAGATGGACGAGCAGCGTCTCGATGAAATGGAAGGCGAGTCGTTCAAGAGCTATATGCTGCACTATAACTTCCCGCCGTTCTGTACCGGGGAGACCAAACCTATTCGCGGCACCAGCCGGCGCGAAATCGGCCATGGCGTGCTGGCCGAGCGGGCGCTCTTCCCGGTCATTCCGGCCGAGACCAGCTTCCCGTACACGCTGCGCATCGTATCCGACGTACTCGAATCCAACGGCTCCTCGTCGATGGCCTCGGTGTGCGGCGGTTCCCTGGCGCTCATGGATGCCGGCGTGCCGACCAAGTCGGCGGTAGCTGGTATTGCGATGGGTTTGATCAAGGAAGGTGATGATGTCGTAGTCCTGACTGACATTCTCGGCGACGAGGATCATTTCGGCGACATGGACTTCAAGGTGACCGGCACCAGTGACGGAATCACGGCCATCCAGATGGATATCAAGATCACCGGCCTGGATATCGAGACGATGCGGACAGCGCTGGACAAGGCGCGCAACGCCCGCCTGTTCATCCTCGACAAGATGAACGAGGCGCTGCCGAAGCACCGTTCGCAGCTGTCGGAGTTTGCTCCGAGGATCATTACGATCAAGATCAATCCGGAAAAGATTGGCGACGTGATTGGCCCGGGCGGCAAGATTATTCGCGCCATCGTTGAAGAGACCGGCGCCAAGATTGACATCGAGGACGACGGTACCGTTCGTATCGCGTCAACGTCGGGTGAAGCCGGCGCGGCGGCGATGGAGCGTGTCATGGCGATCGTCGAGGAAGCGGAACTCAACAGGGTGTACAATGGCGTGGTGCGACGCATCGCTGCTTTCGGCGCCTTTGTCGAGATCATCCCTGGTACCGACGGCCTGTTGCACATTTCGGAGATCGATCACCGTCGAGTCGAAAGAGTCGAGGACTATTTCAAGGTCGGCGATCGGATCGATGTGAAAGTGGTCGACATCGCGCCTGACGGCAAGATTCGTCTGTCGCGCAAGGCGCTGTTGGACCGCGACGGCAACCGCCAGCCGGACACGACCGAGGCTGAAGCTGAGAAGTAAGCAGTCAATGGCCAGGCCTCGCAAGACCCGTTCGACTGAAGGATACAACAAGACCACGCTCGGCAACGGGCTGCGCGTGGTAACCGAATTCATGCCCTCAATGCGCTCGGTAGCGCTGGGGGTATGGGTTGATGTAGGTTCGCGGAATGAGACATTGCCGGAAAACGGCGTGTCTCATCTCGTTGAACACATGTTGTTCAAGGGGACGCAACGTCGCAACGCCCGGCAACTGGCGGCGGCGATCGAGAACCTCGGGGGCGTGCTCAATGCCTTTACCTCGCGCGAACAGACCTGCTACACCGCGCGCATCCTCGATGCGCATCTCGAGACGGCGATCGACGTGCTTGCCGACCAGACGTGCAACTCGACGCTGACACCGCTGCACCTGTCGCGCGAAAAGCAGGTAATCGTGGAGGAGATCAAGGAGTCGGTCGACAATCCGTCGGATCGCGTTCACGATCTCTTTGCAGCGGCGTACTGGGGGGATCATTCGCTGGGGCGGCCGATCCTTGGGACAGCCGAAAACATCGTCAACATGTCCCGATCGGTCGTGCGCGACTACGTGGCGCGGCAGTACCGGGCCGGGTCGGTCGTGGTATCGGCGGCAGGTTCGGTCAAGCATGACGACCTGGTCAATCTCGTGAAGAAGTACTTCACATTTGGCGACGGCAACGCGGTTGCACCGGAGCCGGCAGCGCGACGGTCGGAGCAACAGGTGTCAATTCATGGCGACAACAAGAGTGCGCAGACCCACGTCGTGATCGGCTGGCCGGGGCTGGCGTACAACGACAACAAGAAGATGGCGGCACTGGCGCTGAACAATTATCTCGGCGGCGGTATGTCGTCGGTCTTGTTCCAGAAGATTCGCGAGGACAAGGGACTGGCGTACTCGGTGTATACCTACCACGATTTTTATCGCGACTCCGGTATCGTGGGAGCGTATGTTGCGACCGACGGAACCCACTTGGCGGAGGCAACGTCGATCATCCTCGAAGAGACCGACAAGTTAAAGAGGCGCCGCCTGCCGAAGTCCCGCGTCGATGAAATCAAGGAGCAGCTGAAGGGACACCTGACATTGAGTATGGAATCGACGACCAGTCACATGAATCGAATGGCGCGGCAGGAATTGATGATGGGTGAGTATCAATCGCTGGCCGAGATCCTGAAGCAGATCGACGCCGTGACACCGTCGGATATCCTCGAACTGGCCAACCTCATGTTCAACCGCTCGGCGGTTACGATCACGGCACTGGGACCGGTCAAGAAAAACGCACTGGACCATGTCGTCTGATACGACTGACAGGCCGGTCACGCTCGCCTTTCACAAACTGACATCATCGCTTACGTACGGCTCGACGAACTATTCGCCGCGCCGTTTTCGTATGCTCATGAAACGGCTCGCCGAAGCCGGGTTTGGTTTCGAAGATCAAGCCGAGCGACCGCTGCTGGTGACGTTCGACGACGGTTATGCGCATTTGGCCGAGACGCTGCCGCCGTGCATCGAACAGTATGGTGTCAGGCCGATTGTGTTTGTGCCGACCGCGTGGATCGGCCGGAGCAACGACTGGGATTACAGTCGCAGGATTGCGCCGGAACCGCACCTGAGCGCTCCCCAGATGCAACAGCTGTGCACCCTGGGGGTACAGTTCGGGTCCCATGGCCACAGTCACCGTGACCTGGTAACGATGGCGGACGGCGAGTTGCGGGATGAGCTGGTGCGCTCGAAGGCCACTATCGAGGACATCGTCGGGGGAGAGGTCGCGGCCATCAGCTATCCCTTCGGCCGATATGACGCGCGGGTAATGGTGGCAGCGGAGGCTGCGGGCTACCGCCAGGGGTACAGCATGTCGCCGCCGCGCGATGATGACGCTGCGCTGGCGGTCGGACGGGTGGCGATCTATATGTTCGACACGCCGGGGATGGTGGTGAGCAAAGTTGAGAACAGTGGTCTGGCGCCGTTGTGGCATGGACTGGCGCGGACGGCGGGGATGCTGTCGGGCGGGACGGTGTTGTTGCAGAAGGTGGGCATTCTGAGTAAGAAATGAGCAGGGAGACATTTGGCAGGTCCGTTATCCGGCAGTCTCCCCGACACCGAAATTGTCCGTCTGAAGGGACCTTGCCGGGTCGGGAAAAGCCTTGCATGAACCGGCGGTTTTTTCAATATTTTCCGATCAGATTGAATGAGAGAGGTTCGCAGCATGCCGACCAACACCAGGACGGAACAGAAATACAATTTCAAGAATGTAGAAGCCAAGTGGCAGGAACGCTGGAACGAACAGCAGCTCTACAAGGCGCCGACCCGGCCCGATCCGGACAATAAGTTCTATATGCTGGTCATGTTCGCCTATCCCTCGGGCGACATCCACATGGGCCATTTCCGCAATTATATTATTGGTGATGCCGTGGCGCGTCGGCAAATGATGCTGGGCAAGGATGTGCTGCATCCGTTCGGCTGGGATTCGTTCGGCCTGCCGGCTGAGCGGGCGGCGATCCAGCGCAACATTCATCCCGCGGAATGGACACGCAACAATATCAAGGTGTCGCGAAGCACGCTCCAGAAAGTCGGCATTTCGTTTGACTGGAGCCGCGAGGTAACATCGTCGGAGCCGGACTACTACAAGTTTACCCAGTGGATGTTCATCCGGCTGTTCGAAAAGGGGCTGGCCTACCGTAAGAAGGGTTATATCAACTGGTGCCCGGAAGACAAGACCGTGCTGGCCAACGAGCAGGTCAAGGATGGCTGTTGTGAGCGATGCGGCACACCTGTCGAGAAGAAAGAGCAGCTCGGCTGGTATTTCAAGATCACTGACTATGCCGACCGTCTGATTGACGACCTCGACAGCCTGCCCGGTTGGCCGGAAAATGTGAAGACGATGCAGAAGGAGTGGATCGGACGCTCTCACGGTGCCGAGATCGACTTTACGATCGAGGACACGGGGGAGAGGCTGCCGGTGTTCACGACGCGTCCGGACACGATCTACGGTGTAACTTTCATGGCGGTCTCCCCTGAGTCCGACCTGATCGACCGGCTGAAGCTGGAGGGAAAGTACAGGGAGCAGGTCGAGCAGTACCGTCAACAGGCCGCCCGCAAGAGCGACATCGAGCGGACCGCGACCGGTGACAAGGACGGCGTGTTTACCGGCAAGTATGCGATCAACCCGTTCAATGGTGAGAAAGTACAGTTGTGGGTGGCCGACTATGTGCTGGCCGGGTACGGCACGGGCGCGGTGATGGCGGTGCCGGCGCATGACACGCGCGATTTTGCGTTCGCCAAAAAATACGGCATCCCGATTAAAGTAGTGATTAATCCGAGCGCGTCTATCATGTTGGATCTCAAGACGATGGAGGACGCATTCACCGAGTTCGGCCCGATGGTCAACTCCAGTGAGTTCAACGGCCTTGCAGGTAAAGAAGCAATTGAACGAGTGACCGCATATGCCGAAGAGAAGGGGTTTGGCCGGGGTAAAGTGAACTATCGCTTGAAGGACTGGTCGATCTCGCGCCAGCGTTACTGGGGAGCACCGATCCCGATTATTCACTGCGAACGCTGCGGTGAGGTGCCGGTACCGGATGATCAGCTCCCGGTCGAGCTGCCAGAGGTGGAGAATTTCATGCCGAAAGGGCGGTCACCGCTGGAGGATGTCGAGTCGTACATGAATGCGACGTGTCCGTCGTGCGGCGGTGATGCCAAACGTGACCCCGACACGATGGATACCTTCGTCTGCTCGTCGTGGTACTACCTGCGATACCTGGATCCGAACAACACTACGGAACCGTTTGATCGCAATACGGCGACCGACTGGATGCCGATTGACCTGTATATCGGCGGTATCACGCATGCGACCGGGCATTTGATCTATTTCCGGTTCTTCCAGAAGTTCCTGTATGATCTGGGCTGGACGACCGATGTCGAGCCGGCCACGCGGTTGTTCAATCACGGCATGGTAATGGACGCGCACGGCGAGGTGATGTCGAAGTCGAAAGGCAATGTCGTCTCGCCGATCGGTCTGATGGACGAACGTGGGATCGATGTCAGTCGGCTGGCGATGTTCTTCGTGGCGCCGTCGGATAAAGAAGTTCTGTGGAGTGACAAAACAATTGTCGGGGTCGAAAAATTCCTGATAAACCGGATGTTTCCACTGACCGAAGACCTGCGGGGCGCCCGGCCGGACTTAAAGCGTTACTTTAAGGATAGCGAGCTCAGCGACTATGAATATGCGATTTATGTCAAGCTCAACCAGACTATCAAGAAGGTCAATGACAGCTTTGAACGCTTGCAATTCAACACTGCCATTTCGGCCTTGATGGAATTGACTCGCGATTATGAGCCTGAGGAGATAACGAACGACGAACTCAACGACCAGATTGTGCTCAAGTCGATCCAGATGATTGCGCCGCTGGCGCCGCATCTGGCCGAGGAGATGTGGCAAACGGCCGGCTTTGAGCAGTCGGTGTTCAAGTCGCAATGGCCGACCTTTGATCCGGAGGCGACTGTTGGCGATACGGTCGAGATCGCGGTGCAGGTGAACGGGAAGCTGCGTGATACTATAGTAGTACCGGCCGACGCTGATCAACCTGCGGTTGAGGAGGCCGGACTGGACTCGGAGCGGGTGCAGGCGCACATTGAAGGCAAGACAATTGTGAAGAAGATATATGTCCCGGGGCGGATACTGAATATAGTAGTGAGAGGTTAGCAACGAGCGGCTCAATGGACCCGCCTTTCATCCCTGCAATGATCGGAAGTTAACATAATATATCTTATGGGACGCTATACCACGACTAATGAAGCTCTCTGTTGTCATTCCAGTCTATAACGAGGTCTCCACTCTCGAGGAGATTGTCCGTCGAGTTAAAGAGTCGCCGGTTGCTGACAAGGAGATTATCCTGGTCGACGATTTCTCCACCGACGGCACCCGAGACTTGATCGATGATAAGCTCCGTGACCAGGTCGACACGGTAATTTTTCAGTCGCAGAATTTTGGTAAGGGTTTTGCACTGAAGGCCGGGTTTGCGGCGGCGACCGGCGACATCGTGCTGGTACAGGATGCCGATCTGGAGTACGATCCGAGCGAGTACCCTGCCCTGATCAGGCCGATCATCGAGAATCAGGCCGATGTAGTGTATGGTTCTCGATTTATGGGTGGCCAGCCGCACCGTGTCCTGTACTACTGGCACATGGTGGGTAATCGTTTTCTCACGCTTTTGTCCAACATGCTCACGAATATCAACCTGACCGATATGGAAACGTGTTACAAGGCGTTCCGGCGCGAGATCATCCAGCAGGTGGATATCCAGGAACCGCGATTCGGGTTTGAGCCGGAGATTACGGCAAAGGTGTCGCGGATGCGGGTACGGATCTATGAGATCGGGATATCGTACTACGGGCGGACGTATGAAGAGGGCAAGAAGATCGGCTGGAGGGACGGGGTACGGGCGATCTGGTGTATTCTCAAGTACAATTTGTGGGCGCGCTAAGCCCAGCCGTGGCGGCCGAGGATTCGCCGCTGCAGGTTGTAGATTCTCTTTTCCCTGATGACATCTGAATACCAGGCCACGGTCTGTTCGAGGCCGTCACGGAGCCCCACCTTTGGATCGTAGGCCAGCAGTTTCCGGGCGGCGGAGATATCACCGATGAACGAGGTTATTTCGCCGATCCGTTTGCTGGCCACCGAAATACTGGAGTCGGAGTCGAACAGCTCGACAATCCAGTGGGCCAGATCGGTGAGCCTCTCCCCCTGTCCGCATGAGATGTTGAAGGTATGGCCGGCGACGGAGTCGAAACGGTTTACGATTTTCGTGAGACCGTCGATGCAGTCGTCGATAAATGTAAAGTCGAGTTTCTTCTTCGACCCGAAGACCGTAATATCACGATTGCGCATGGCGTAGTAAGAAAAGAGCGGGATGACCCGCTCGGAAACGTCGTAGCGACCATACACATTGGAGAGCCGGGCAATCACGCTCTTGATGCCGTAGCAGTCGGCATAGGCGGCGATGAGAGCCTCCGAGCCGTACTTACTGGCGGTGTAGGGGGAGCGCATCATCTCAACACGACTGGAATCTTCTGGGCGCGGCCTCTCCCCGGCCGACTCGCCGTAGATCTCGCGCGAAGAGCTGAAAAGGACGCGCTTGACGTTGTGCTGCCGGGCGTACTCGAGGACGTTGTACGTCATGCGGTAGTTATCGAAGGCGAGTTTAGGGTCGAAGACGGAATCGTGCACACGGGCGTTGGCGGCGAGGTGGATGATCATGTCGGGGCGACTCTTGCCGCGCGGCAGGATGGCCGGCGTGATCGGGCGCCGCAGATCGTGGAAGACGGTCCGGGCGTTGATCCGCCGATCCCAGTACGATTGCTTGAGGTCGAGCGGGATGACGTCGATTTTTCGCTTCATCAGCTCTTGCGCGAGAGCGGTACCGACAGTGCCGGAGGATCCGGTGATGAGTATCTTCTGGCGCATCAGATAAAACTGAATCCTTCCGCTTCCCAGGCCTTCCGGTTGAGGAGATGGAAGCGGTCGACGACGATTTTGCGGCGTACCAGTTTGGCGGCGCGGGCCGGTTTGATACTGCGGAATTTCTTGTGGGCGCATCCGATGATGATTGCGCTGGCATTGGTCAGGGCGGCGTCGAGAGTTGGTTCGAGCGTGATGTTGGCATCAGGGATGCTTTCGACATCGGGCAGCATGGGATCGAAGACCGCCGGCTTGGCGCCGCGACGCTTGAGGGTCTGGGCGAGGGCGACGGCGCGGGAGTTGCGGGTATCGTCGAGCTCCTCCTTGAAGGCGATCCCGAGCAGCGCGATCTTGCGGCCTTTTAATGACATCAGTTTGTCGCGCAGGGTCGAGGCCAGCAAATCGAGCACCTTGTCGTTGACCGTTAAGGCAGTATCGGCGACGTCGAAGCTGAAGCCGGCCGGGAGGTCACCGGCGTTGACGAGGTGGCAGTCTTTGGGCAGGCAGGAGCCGCCGAAACCGAGGCCGGGCTTGAAGTAATCGAGTCCGATGCGCGGGTCGAGGCCTATCCCCTGCCGTATCGGATCGAACTGGAGTCCGGCCAGTTCGGCGTAGGTAGCCAGTTCGTGGACAAAAGCGAGGCGATGGGCCAGGTACAGGTTGGCGCCGAGTTTGATCAGTTCGGCGGAGCGAAGATCCGTCCTGACCAGCGGCAGGCTTCTTGGGTAGACCTCTTGATAGAGCGCAATGAGCGGTTGGGAGGCGGCTTTGGAGTTGGCGCCAATAACGAGCCGTGCCGGTTCGGCGGTATCCTCGAAAGCCAGGCCCTCGCGCAGAAATTCGGGATTCACCGCCAGGTGAACTTTGGCGCCGTACGGCGTGTCATTGAGCATCCGTCGAAACTGCTCGGCAAAGCCGAGGGCGTTGGTCGATTTCATAACGACGGTGGCAGCGCGGGAACGTCGCTTCGAACCGATCCAATCGGCAAGCCGACGGAACGGTTCGAGTTTCATCCGGAAGGTACGCTGATCGGCGGAGTCGATGGCGATGAAGATGAAGTCGGCGCCCTGGTACGGTTCTTTGCGCGGGGTGGTGACGGTAATTCTTCCGGCAGCCCGGACTTTCTTGAACTCGACCTGGAGGCGTGGCTCCTTGAAGTGGAGTTTCCCCTTGTTCAGGGAGTCGACGACGAACTGGTTCTTGTCGTGGACGGTAACGCGGTAGCCCTTAGTGGCAAGGAAGACGGCGGTAGCGAGGCCGACAAAGCCGGCGCCGACCACGAGAATCTGTTTGTTTGATGCGTTTTTCGGTGGCGCCATGCCGCTACCTCTCCCCTGCTACCGGCAGTGTGGTCATATGTTTCGCCGGCTCAGGAGGTGACCGGAACGTGCTTGAATCCCCAGTCGACGAGCCGTCGCGCCTCGCGGAAGCGCAACTTGTTGCCGGGACAACCGAGGACAACGAGAGTCAGCCGTTCACCGGCCTTATTTTTCAACAGCGTGGTCAGGCAATAATCGGCGGCTCGGATATAGCCGGTCTTGCCGGCGAGAACGTCGTACGGCGAGTGAAGGAGCAGGTTCGTATTGGCCATGCCGCGGTAAGTGTTGCGGCGATTGAGAACCTTGCACTTGTAAGTGCGTTTGCTGGTGATTTCGGCGATGAGTGGATAGTCGTAGGCGTAATGCAGGATCAGGGCGACATCGGCGGCAGTAGAGATATTCTGTTTCGACAGGCCGGACGGTTCGACGAAGTGGGTATTATCGAGGCCGAGCGACCGAGCCTTTTTGTTCATCTCAGTGGCGAAGTCCTCGATCGAGCCGGAGACAGCCCGGGCGAGGGCGCGGGCGGCGCGATTGTCGGAATTCATCAGGGTGGCGTGCAATAGATCGCGCAGTGACATTTCGAAGCCAACATTAAGGCGCGAGCGTGAGGAACGGTACGCATCCTGTCTGGTAATGGTCTCGGTAGTGCTGTCGAGGTCAAGTCTGGAATCGATTACGACCATAGCAGTGACCAGCTTGCTGATCGAGGCGATCGGCCGCTTACTGTCGGCATTGCGGGCAAAGAGAACGTCACCGTTCTCGTAATTCACAAGTATACAGGACTTGAGATTGAGGTACGGTCCTTTCTCGGCGGCCGAATCGAAATTAAGCTGATAGCCGGTATCGATCGGCACCAGTTGTCTGGTCTGATCGGCTTCGAGGATGAAGACCGAGTTGGCCGAGAAAAAGACCAGCGCGGCTAAAAATAACAGGACTTTTGGAAAGGTGTCTCTTCGTATCATGTAACTCTACTTCCCTGTAGTACTTACTCCTTATTATCGTTTAATATCTTACCCACTTTACTATTTCGGGCAAGGTCGGCCTCTTGCCATACATCAAGATCCCGATCCGGAAGATTTTGGCGGTCAGCCAGATGATAAAGGCAATGGTAAGGATCAGGATGACTGAGGACAAGATAGTTTCGCCAAGAATTCCGGAAAAAAGGCTGTAATCGGTGACTGAGGGAGCGATAAAGACAACCCGCATGAGCATCAGGGTGGGGGCCAAAAACGGAATCATCGACAGCCAGAAGGCGATGGACGAGTTCGGGTCCTGCACCACGCCGATGGCGCCGACAACCGGCAGGATGAGGATCATGGTGATCGGGGCGACCATCGATTGCGCCTCCTGCTCGGTGTTGACGATCGAGCCGATGAGGGCGAACAGCGTGGAAAACAGCAGGTAGCCACCCAGGAGCATGACGACGAAGGTGGCGACGATCAGGGGGTTGAAGATGATTCGCTCGATCGAGATATCCAGGGCGAAAGCACCGCGGAACATGAAGAGAATCAGCCCGGCCCCAACCCAGATGCCGGTTTGGGTGGCGGCGGCGCCGAGCAGGCCAAACAGTTTGCCGAGCATCAATTGCATAGGCGTGACCGACGATACGAGCACCTCCATGATGCGCGAGTTCTTTTCCTCGATGACGGATCGCATGGTCAGCTGGCCGTAGCCGATGATCATGGCGAACAGGATCATGACGAAGATCAGTGAGGCGAAATACTTGATTTCGAACGGCATGGCTTCACCCTTGACATCCTTGACGGTCATGTCGAGGTCGCGGGTAAGAGCGAGGACAGAGTCGATGCCGATATTGATATCGGCCATTTCGAGCCGCCGTGAGGAGAGAATGGTCTCGAGCTTGTGCTCAAACCGGTTGATACTGCGAAAGTCCTCGGCATTGCTGACGGTGAAGACGGAATCGTCGTAGTAGTAGGCGCCGGGTCGGACAACCACGAAGAAGCGTATGTCTTTCTGGACAATCATATTGGCGAGCGAGTCGTAGACCTGCCGGTAACGCTCTTCATCGTCGGCGACCTCGAACAGGCCGACGACATTGTAGTACGGATCGTCGGAATCGGGCAGCGTGTAGTCGTCGAGTGATTCAATGAACTTCTCCCCTATCTGCTGGCCGGATGCGTCGAGGACAGCCATTTTCTGGGCCTCGGAAGCCTGCTGGGTGGCCAGGAGAGCCGGGATGACCATGAAGCCGGCCATCAACAGCGGCGTCAGAATGAGGCCGACAACGAACGACTTCTTCTTGACCACCTGAACGTATTCGTGTTTGGCGACGGTTAGCATCTTAGACATGCTCGGCCTCCTTCTTCATGTCGATGTCGGATGGATCGACTTTGGCGAGGCGGATGAAGATGTCATACAGTGATGGCTCGACCTGCTCGAAGCGTCGGACATTGACCCGGTCAATCACCTGTCTCAAGATTGCCTGAGGATCGGCGGCGTCTTCAAGCTCTGCTTCAAGATAGTTGTTGAAATCGGTGATTTTCTTGACACCGGGGATCTCGCGGACAAAGGCGCCGTCACCGTCGATATCGATCTGCAGGGTATTGAGGCCGAATCGCTTCTTCACCTGAGAGAGAGGGCCGTCGACGACATTTTTGCCGTTGGAGATCATGCAGATATGATCGCACAGCTTCTCGGCCTGTTCCATGACGTGGGTCGAAAAGAGGATGGTGCGACCGTCGCGCTTGAGCTCCAGCAGGATATCCTTGATCAGTTCGATATTGAGCGGGTCGAGGCCGGAGAAGAGTTCGTCGAGGATGATGATGTCGGGCTGGTGCAGGATGGTGGAGACAAACTGGAGTTTCTGCGCCATCCCCTTCGACAGCTCCTGGACCTTGCGCTCCTTGTAATCGGCGAGCTGGACGCGTTCGAGCCAGCGGTCGATGTCGGGGGCGACCTCGGATTTCTTTTTCCCTTTCAGGGCGGCCATGTAGACGAGGATATCCTCGATGGTCATCTTCTTGTACAGGCCGCGCTCTTCGGGGAGGTAGCCGACTCGCCGGGTGAAGTCCTTGTCGACCGGGTGGCCATCGTAGAGGATGCGCCCGGAGTCGGGGATGGTGATGTTCATGATCATGCGGATGGTGGTGGTCTTACCGGCACCGTTGGGGCCGATGATGCCGTAGAGGACACCGTCCGGTACGTCGAGCGACAAGTTGTCGACGGCGACTTTCTTGTCGTATTCCTTGCGTATGTTTTCCAGTGTTAGTCCCATAATGATATACCCGTACTATATCGCGTGTAAGTAAGTTTTGCTTTTACTGAAATCAACCAAAAAGGCGCTAAAGCCCTTCTATCATGTGCTGCATGTCTTTGGCATTCGGGATGGCCTGGCCGAGATGACAGTTATTGAAGTATATGTAGATCTTCTCGACCTCTCCCTTATCTTTCAATTTGGCGATTTTCTGACGCCATTCTTCAAGTTCTTCCTTGCTGTAGGTGTAGTCGTAACGCAGCGCCCCGCCGTCCCACCACTGTTCGGCATTGCGGCCGTGGAGACGGATATAGGCGGTCTCGGTGGTGTTAAACAGGTGCGGCTCCAGGAGGCCGGAGAGCTGCGGTTCGTCGACACAGACATAGCCGATCTGTTCTTGTCTAAGGCGGTCGTACATCTGGCGATTAACCCAGCTTGAATGCCGGAATTCGACATGCAGCGGGATGGGGGCGACGGCATCGCGGATGATGGCAATGTAGTCGAGGGCATCGGCCGAGAACTTGAAGGAGTACGGAAACTGGGCCAAAAGGCCGGTCAGTTTACCCGGCTCGATCATCGGCTTGAGGCACTCGTTGTAGTCGGCGATGTCTTTTTCGAGGTCGTGGCGCTTGTGGGTGAAGGTTTGCGGCACTTTGACCATGAAGTCGAAGCCCGAAGGGGCTTTCTTGACGATGTTGTACATGACCGCCGGGTGCGGGATGCGGTAGTAGGTCGAATTGATTTCCACGGTCGGGAACTCTTTCACGTAGTAGTCGAGCATCTTCCCCTTGTCGATGTCGACCGGGTAATAGGTGCCGCGCCAGTCGTCGAACGAGTAGCCGGATGTACCGATGCGTATTTCCATGTCCTCTTTTGGGTTAGTGTACGATAGTTACGCGCTTCGGGTTACAATATTCAGGGATAAGCGGGAATTGGCTATCACCTATTTTTCGCCACGTTTGCGGGTGATCTGCTGAAAGCGAACTTTGCCGCATTGAGGGCAGATCCATTTGCGCTGTTTATGGAACGACCGTTTTTCTTCGTTCATCTTGACGCGGCATTTGGGACAGGTCAT
>CAZJCK010000041.1:0-32900 GCA_964544635.1 uncultured Ignavibacteriales bacterium
GAAAGCGGGAATCCAGCCCCCCGGTTTGCTCCGTTGAGGCAATCATGACATGGCAGGTTTGTCGAAGACTCCGGACCTGCCCAGACTCCGTAGGTCAGGTTCACAAGCAACCTGACCTACGATCTGTTAACGCCCCCCCGCCGCATCTCATTTCCCCACCAGCCCTTCCACCGCCCACCAGATCATCGAATGCATGGTGTCAATCTTCGCCCCCGCAACCGCCAGGTTCGGCACGAACAGATTGCCCAGGACCAACCAGCCAATCCACCGTCGCACGTTCATGGCGTTCGTCTGCAACAGGTAGTGCAACCCGATCAGCACCGACGGAAACGACAGGCTGATCAGCCGTGTGGTATCAGCAGCAATAAACAGCTGCAACGCCGGTACGACGAGCAGCAGCAGCAGCGAACCGAGCATCGTCCGGTCGTGCGCCTTCCACGCCTGAACCAGCGCCAACAGCGGCACCAGCCACAGCAGTTTGAACGCTGCAAACACACCCGGCGGCAGTGTCTCCATTCCATACTGCAACACCGCAAACGGATTCTCAGCCAGGTGCTCGAAGTAATAGCTCAGTGAATAACTCACCTCCACCTGCTGCCCCACCCACCAGCGAAACGCTGCGTAGGGGAGAGCCGCGACGCCAAACCCGACTATCGTATCAACCAGCCACGGCAGCCTGGTATGCCCCTCCCGCGCATTCAGCCAGACCAGCCACGGCACGAGAAACACGATCGACTCGCGATTAAACAGCGCCAGTCCGAACAGGGCGTAGAAGAGCAGGCGACGCTGGCGAAACCGATACATCAGGAACGCCAGCAGGTATGTCGTCGAATCGGTGTAGCCGGCGTAGTAGACCGTGAACAACGTCGCGAACAGCGATGTCATCACCGCCGCTGCCAGTGGTGCATCCGACACTCGCCGGGCGTTGCGACGGAAATAATCGTACACCGCCCAGATCAAGCCGCCCGCGACCAGCAGATTGATTACCGTGATGCCACACCCGCGCAGTCCCACCGACCAGGCAATCAGCGGAGTGAGGATACGATAGCCGACGGTCTTGAAGTTGTCCAGCGCCAACGGGTCGCCCGCCATCGCAGCGTACTGCCCGCCGAGATAGGCACAGTCGGTCCCGAGCCGCGTATAGATCATCGCCGCCAGCAACAGCACGACCGTGACTCGCAGCGACAGCCCCAGCCGCCCGTACTTCTCCTCCCGCTCGCGCCAGCGGCGCTCGGCGGCATCCCAGCCGGGAGCGAACGCCGGTACGCCTCGTTTCCAGTAAATGATGAGACAGACCACTGCGACTTCAATCATGACCGTTCACGATACAAGAAAGCCCACTGTCCGGACAACATTTAGATGGCGGCACAATTCGTGAAATGCAGTTCTGCCCACACGAGGACGTACGCGCCGCACGGTCTTGCGCCTGCCCACACGAGGACGTACGCGCCGCACGATCTTGCTTGCGCCTGCGCGCACAAGGACGTACGCGCCGCACGACCTCACGCCTGCTTACGCCTGCCCACACGAGTCCTTGCCCCCACTACTGCCGGCGCCCCCCCACTACGTCATCCCCGACGAGTGCCGCTGAAAGCGGCACGAAGATCGGGGATCCAGTCTTCTTCCCGCGACAAACGTTCAAAAAAAAGGCCCGATCAACAACTGATCGGACCGTCAAATACTCGCGGGCGGCAGACCTCCGGGCCTGCCACTCATTCACTTAACTCAGTACTGCTCCAGGTGATTCCACTCGGCGTCTTCAAGCCACTTCTCCGGGCGATCGAGGAAGCCGATCACGTTTTCCATTGTCACCCAGTGACGGTGCTCTTCGTCGGCAATCTTGTTGAGCACTTCCGCCTGTTCCGGCTTTTCGACCTCTTTGGCCTTCTCGCGATAAAACGCTTCCGCTTCCTTTTCGATCTCGCGGGCCTCTTCCCAGATCTTTTTGGCGTCGGCCGCGAAGTTGTAGCCGCCATCCTGCGTCTTCATCTGTTCGAACACATTCTTCACCGACGTCAGAATGGTCGTCTTCTCGTTTTCGTCATACGTCGCAACCTTGCCGTCGCGCATCGCCTTGAACAGGTTGTAATGCTTCTGTTCGTCTTTGGCCAGTTCGAGCAGGATACGTTTCAGTTCCGGGCTGTCGACTTTGGCGGCATGCTCTTCGTAAAACGCCTTGCCGTCCATCTCCATCTTCATTGCGTAGTCGAATATGTTCATTCTGCTTCTCCTTACAGTAATTTCGTGATGTTTGTCCAGATATAACCCCAAATGGGTCTCCTGTCAACAGCCATTGATACATCGACTTGTGTCGACACCGATTTGTCGTATTATACCCCGATGAAGCTGATCCGCTCGCTTGTTATCATCATCGCACTTGTCGGCCTGTTCCGGCCGGCCGTGCCTGCTGCCATGCCGATTGAACGTGCCCACGCCATCTATCACTTTGGGTCCGACCGCTACGTCGAGCTGGCCGACTCCGCCCTTGAGCGTGCCCGCAAGAAACTGATCGCCCGCTTAAACGACTCCCTCGACTACAAACCCGACATGCACATCGTCGAAACCCAGCAGGCATTCGACAGCCTCCTGCTCGGTCGCCTGCCGCACTGGGGGGCCGCCGCCGCCCTGCCGTCGATGGGGCGCATCGTCATCAAATCACCCGATCATTTCAATCTCCAGAAATCGTTGTCCGACCTGATCGCCCACGAATACTCCCATCTGGCTCTCGCCGGCCGCACCGGTCTTCACCGTCCTCCGCGCTGGTTCGATGAGGGCCTCGCCATGTGGCTCTCCACCGAGTGGGGCTGGGGCGACAACCTGGCGGTCAGCAAAGCCGCTGCCTTCGGCAACCTGTTCGACCTCAAAGAACTCGAGCGCGTCAATCGGTTCAACGCCAGCCAGGCCCATGTTGCCTACGCCCAGTCCTACCTGACCGTGCGGTATTTTTTCGACGCCTACGGTGACTGGGCCGTCGGAATATTCCTCGACAGCATCGCCGCCGGCGCCGATATTGACCGCGCCCTTATGGCCGCCACCGGCTCCGATTACAAAGGTTTCGGCGCCGAGGTGGCCGAACACATAACGAGTAGATACAACCTGACGACCTTGTTTATGGATACTGCATTCTTATGGCTGGCCCTGGCGATCATTGTGATCATCGGCGCCATCCTGCGCTTCCGAAAAAAGAAACAATACTACCAGCAATGGGAAGAGCAGGAAAAGTACGAATCGACCGATTTCGATTTCGGTGACCCGGACAATCCGGAGCAGACCGACGATGACGAGCCATGGCGACGCTGAGCCATCGGCTGGAGTACATCCTTACGCGCAGCCTGATGACCCCGGCGCAGATGCTGGGGCCGAAATCAAGCGCGCTGCTGGCGCGGTTGCTTGGACGGTTGTCGTACCACCTGCTGGCGTCGCGTCGCGAAATCGCCAAACAGAATCTGCGGAGCACTATCGCCGCCGACTGGCCCGATGAAAAAGTCGACGCCGTCGTGCGTGGTGTCTTCAATACGATCGCCCAGACGCTCTTCGAGGTCGCCCGCTTCCCCCGCATCGGACCATCCGGCACTGCCCGCCTGGTGGCGCCGCGCGACATGACCATATTCGAGCAACTGGGTCGCGGCGGCGGCGCCGTCTGGGTCTCCGCCCATTTTGGTAACTGGGAACTGCTCGGCTGCTGGGCCAATTCCCAGGGGTATCCGACCGACTTCCTCATCGGCCGCCAGCACAATCAGCTCGTCGACAACCTTCTCAACGACATGCGCCGGAGCATGGGAGTGGGCATCATCCCGATCGACGACGCTCCGCGCGGCGTGCTCAAATCACTTCGGGCAGGGAAATTTGTCGCCATCGCGGCCGACCAGCATGCCCCGGCCGGCAGTCTCGTGATGGACTTCCTCGGACGCAAAGCGTCGATCGCCCGCGGCCCCGCCATGTTCGCCATCAAGGCCAACTGCCCGCTGGTACCGGTCATGTTGCGACGCGAGCGGTATGACCGCCATGTCGTCATGGTCGGCGACCCGATCTATCCGCCGAAAAGCGGTGATCGCGATGCCGATGTCCGGACAGTCACACGTGCCTGGTGCGACTTTCTGGAAACCGCGATCCGACAATATCCCGATCAGTGGGCCTGGACCCATCGACGCTGGAAGGTGTAGATGCCGGTTATTCCTGCGTTAATAATGTAACCGCAGTGTCATTTTCGCGTACAAAAGGAGAGTTCGGGTGTATACCCGGCTGACGGGTGAAACAGCAGATATAGCCGACGGCGGTGACAGGAGCCGACCGACTGGCCTGATCAGGAGGACTGTGTGAAGAAGTATGTGGTGATTGCTATTACCGTAGCGATCATTCTTGTCGGTTACTATGGCGTCAACGCCATCTTTTCTACCTCAATAGAAGTTCCCACCGTTGAAGTCACCAAAGGCGAGTTCCTCATTTCGCTCAATGAGAACGGTACGGTCGACGCCAAGCGGGCGGTGTCGCTCTCGGCACCTCGCCAGCGTGGCCTGACCATCACCTGGCTGGCCCCCGAAGGCACCACCGTGGAAAAGGGTGATCCGGTCATCCGCTTCGATGCCTCCGAGCAGCAGGCTGAGCTGGCCGAGTTCGAGTCCGATCTCAAGATCAAGAACTCGGCCCTCGAACGCGCCCGCCAGGAATTCATCATCCAGGAAAAACAACTGACCCTCGACCTCGAAAAAGCCAGGCGTAACTACGACGAGAAGAAGCACGAAGCGCCGCGGGTCGCCGAAGAAGCCAAACTCGAGCACGAACTGGCCGAACTCAATTTCCAGGCCAAGCTTGATCAGCTCAAGGCCGATGTTGAAAAAGCCGAGGTCGAAGTCGATCGCGCCCGGGACAAAGTCCAGCTGGCCAAAAAGGAACTCAGCCAGATGACTGTCATGGCGCCCATCCCCGGCCTGGTTGTCTATCTCGAAATCTGGAAGGGCGGCAGCATGGCCAAGGTACAGGAGGGCGACTCCCCCTGGCCGGGCCAGGGGCTGGTCAACCTCCCCGATCTCGATACCATGATCGTCAAGACCACCGTCAGCGAAGTTGACGCCGCCAAGGTTGACTCCGGCCAGGCCGTCCAGATCAGGCTCGATGCCGCCGCCGACAGCATTTACGAAGGTGTCGTCATCAAGAAAGGGACGCTTGCCCGTCGCAAAGACCAGAACTCCAGGATCAACGTATTCGATGTCGACGTGCTCATCAAGCAGCACGACGAAAACTTCAAACCGGGTATGTCGGCCTCGTGCGAGATCGTGGTAGACCGCATGCAGGATGTCATCTCGGTGCCGCTCGAAGCAGTCTTCGAGGATCAGGGGGAGACCTTCGTATATCTGAAAAACAAGGATCGGCGCAAAGTCGAGGTGGGACAACGCAACGATATGATGATCGCGATCACCGACGGCCTCAAGTCGGGCGATCGCGTCTGCCTGACCGATCCGACCATCGACGAACCGCTCCCGGGTGACAAGGCGACCGAGCCGGAAATCAACCGCATGAGCCCGAACAACTGACGGGTGCGACGGTGACTGATTACAAACGTATCCTCAATGTCGCGCTCGATTCGCTGACCGGCCACAAGCTGCGCACGTCCCTCACCATGCTCGGTATCATCTTCGGTGTCGGCGCCGTGATTGCCATGCTGTCGATCGGTGAAGGCGCCAAGCAGGAAGCGCTCGAACAGATTTCCATTCTCGGCATTAACAACGTCATCGTGAAAGCCCAGATTCCCGATGTCGAGAATTCCTCCGAACAAGCCCTTGCCCGCTCGCCCGGCCTGACCCTGGCCGATATGGAGAATATCGCCGAATTCAGCCAGCTCGTCGCAAATGTCGTCCCCCAGCGCTTCGAGGCGATCAAGACGGTGTACGCCGGGTCGCAGGACGCCCCCGTACGCGTCGTTGCAACCGTCCCCGACTACGTCTACTCCTCGTCGATCGGGGTCGATCGCGGCCGCTTCATCACCGACCTCGACAACGAGACCTTTGCCCAGGTCTGCGTGCTGGGGGCCAAAGCCAAGAAACAGCTCTTCGCTTTCTCCGACCCGATCGGGAAAACCGTACGTATCGGCGATCTCAACTTCACCGTCGTCGGTGTCATGGCCGACAAGTACATCGGTCGCGGCAAGGTCGAAGGCTTCGAACTGAAGAACCTCAATGAAGACGTTTACATTCCGTTCGAGACGGCCTTGAAAAAGATCGAGCGGATTCCGGTCGGCGTACAGGAGCAGTTCTGGTACGGCCGCGATGACGATTCCGAGGAAAAGTTCAATATCCCCCAAATAGATCAACTGACCATCACCGTCCACAACCTTGAGGATGTACAGGCGACGGCGCAGCTTGTCAATCGCGTTCTCGAACGGCGTCACTTCGGCATCGCCGACTACGAAATTGTCGTTCCCGAATCGCTCCTGCGCCAGACCCAGAAAACACAGCAGATCTTTAACATAGTCATGGGCGCCATCGCCGGTATCTCGCTGCTGGTTGGCGGTATCGGCATTATGAATATTATGCTGGCCACGGTGCTCGAACGCACCCGCGAGATCGGCATCCGTCGTGCTGTCGGCGCCCGCCGGCTCGATATCATGCAACAGTTCCTGGTCGAGGCTGTCGCCATCTGCCTGGTCGGCTGCCTTATCGGTATTGTACTCGGCCTGACGCTCGCCCGCGGCATCGCCTTTTACGCCGACTGGCCGACCATCGTGTCGTACTACTCGATCGTACTCGCCGTCGGCGTCTCAACCGCCGTCGGTGTCATCTTCGGCCTTTATCCTGCGCGCAAAGCGGCCCGCCTCGATGTCATCGAAGCCTTGCGGTATGAATAGTTACGGGGGCGCCGCATGACAATCGCTCGTAAACAAGCAACCCAGTCATACAAAACGGTGAGAACTATGCACCAGAGGAGAATCTCGCGAAGCGCGGCCCACCTGTTCGCAGCGGCTGTCGCACTCGTAATCGTCGCCGGCCCGGCGTCGGCTCTCGACATCACGCTCGATGAAGCGATGCGCACTGCCCTGCAGCGCTCGGATCGCTCGCAGATCATCAACGGCGACCTCGAGGTAGCCCAGCAAACCTACTCGGCCGCCCGCTCCGGTTTCTACCTGCCGGAGATTTCTATCAATGGCTCCCTGCCGGCATATCAGAACAACGAATCGTTCACCCAGTACGGCAATACCACCGACTCCAAGGTGACCGTCAAGCGCACCAACTTCGACCTGCGCTCCAACATTCAGCTCAAGCAGAACATCATCACCGGCGGCGAACTGACGGCCCGCGCCAACCTCTGGCGCAACGACAACGAGTACCCGGCCTGGACCGATCTCGATCGTCGTATCAGCCAGACGACCAGCCAGGGCTACTACGAGTTCGACTTCACGCAGCCGATCCTCCAGCCGTCCGAGGCCAAGCACGACCTGTCCAACAAGGAGGACGAGCTCGACCTGGCCCGGATGACCTCGGTTGAAGAGCGTGCCACCCTGCGTCGGGATGTCATCGAGGCGTATTTCGGTGTCCTGCAGGCCAACGTGCAGCTGGAGAAAGCACGGGCCAGTTTCACTTCTGCTGCCCTCCAGGCTGAAATCGATTCATTAAAATATGCCGACGAAATTCTCTCCGAAGAGGACTGGCTGGAATCATCCTCGAATCGTCTCGACGCCCAACTGGACGTGTTCGATCGAGAGAACCAGCGCCGCGAACAGGTGCGCAAGCTGGCGACCCTGATAGATGTCGACATAAATATCGAAGTCAATCCGATCCTTCCCGATATCCCGGGTCACTTCTCCGAGCAGCAAAAAGACGCTTACATCACTGCCTGGGAAAACTCCATCCCCATCCGCCAGGCCGAAATCAGCTATGAAAAGTCGGTGCGCAACGCCGCCTACACCAGGTCGCAGTACGGTATTTCCGGCAACCTCAAGGCCAACTACAACCTCGGGCGCGGTAACGTCGACACCGACGGTTCCCCGGAAGAGGAACCGATCAAAACCGACAGCTGGGAAGTCTCGCTCGAATTCTCCTATCCTATCTGGGACGGCGGCGCTTCCGGTGCGTCCATCAAAGCGGCTAAACTCGAGGCCGATAAAGCCCGACTTGAATTAGAAGAGAAACAAAAATCGGTGCGAGCCGAAATCGTCAACCTGATCAACCGCCTCGATGTCTCCCACCGCAAGCTGCAACTGATCGACAAGCAGCTCGAAGTCCAGAAGAACCGTCTCGACATAGCCGTTCTTCGCTTTAACAATGGCGAGATTTCGGAGATTGAACGACTGGCCGCCGAGGTCGAATATCTCGATGCCCGCGACAAGCATCTTGAAGAGATGAAAGCCTATTACCTTGACAAAACCGACCTTTCGGCCAAATATGAGGCATAATGCCGTACAAAATTGTCATCCGCGCCCCCAATCACCTGGGGGACTGCGTCATGGCTCTGCCCATGATCAACGAGGCCCGCGAGGCCTATCCCGGCGCCGAGATTACACTCATGGTGCCGGAGAACCTTGCCGACCTGTTCGTGGTGAATCCGTCGCTGGACAATATCCTCGAACTCAAGTCCGAACATGTCCACGGCCTCATGGCGGTGGTCAAGGTCAAGGAGCTGCTGTCGCCACACGAATTCGATGTCGGCTACATCCTGCCACCCTCGTTCGGCGCCGCCGCCGGCTTCAAACTGGCCGGGGTGAAAGAACGGATTGGTTACATCGCCGACGGCCGCCGCATGCTCCTGACCAAACCGCTCGCCCTGCCCACCCCGATCAACGCTGAGCACCGCAGTGAACTCTATTTTAACCTGCTGCGACGCGGCGCCGATTCGGACATCGAATTTGTCAATCCCAAGATGTTCCAGGACGATCTCCAGGTCGAGCGCTCCATGCGGCTGCTTCTGGGATATGGGGTAGAGGCAACCGACAACTACGCCGTCATCGCCACCCGTGCTGTCGCCGAATCCCGCCGCTGGGGGACCGAACGCTATACCGAGCTGATCTGGCGCCTCGTCAGCGAAAAGGGCCTCAAGGTCGTTCTGGTCGGTTCCGACGCCGACCGTGAACACAACGACGAGATCATCGAACAGGTCGGCAGCGAGGATGTCGTCAACCTGTCCGGGCGCACCAGCCTGCGTGAGACCGCCGCCATCATGTCCCACGCCAATGTCTTCGTCGGCAACGATTCCGGTCCCGCGCATCTCGCCGCCGCCGCCGGCTGCCCGGTCGTCGTGCTGTCCGGCGCCGATGATCCCAGCGCCACCTCGCCGATCACCCGCCGCAAAGAGTTGCTCTACCTCGACCACCTCGAATGCATAAGCTGTGTCAAGAACAAGTGTCCGCTCAAGGATGACGAGCATATGCAGTGCATGACCGGTATTTCGGTCGATATGGTAATGGCGGCAGTCGACCGCGCGCTGGTCCACGCCGGCCGCTCGTCGGGCAAATGAATGCCAACGAAAGTGGCCGGCTGCTTCGTACCATCACCGGCATGGAACCTCACCAACAGATCACGAGCCTGGTTGACCTGCGAGGCTTTGACGGCGGATCCCTCGACAGATCGCAGCAGTTGCAGGCACTGCTATGCGCCTGGCAGCCTCTCTTTGACGATTTGTCGGACGGCGCACAGGTCTTTCTGAAGCCAAACCTGATACCCGACCGCCGCGGCCGCAGCCGCGTCAATAGAGCCCTGCTCGTCGAACTGAGCCGCTACCTGCTCGATCGCGGTTTTCGCGTTTCAGCAGGCGACTCGCCCGCCCTTCTGCCCGCCGACAATCGGCAGCTCTACGAGATTGCCGATATGGCGTCACTGGCAGAACTGGGGGTACAGGTCGTCTCCTTCGAGGACGAAGCGCCGGTCGGCATGCCGGTCGGCACCCGGACCTACTATCTGCCGCGCATTGTCCTCGAGGCCGATCTGCTGATCAACCTGCCGACTTTAGACGTTGCCGACAGCCAGATGCTTCAGGGAGCGCTTTGCAACCGGTTCGGCCTGTTGCCCGGTTTTCAGAAAATGAGCCATTACCAGCGCGCACCCTTCGCCGAACTGTTCGCGGGCATCGTCGTTGACATTAACTCCCTGCTCCCACTTGACCTGACAATCCTCGATATGCCGCAGCCGAACGGCCTCTCGGTGCTGGTTTCGTCAAATGATCCGGTCGCCCTCGATGCCGTGGTGGCCTCGCTTGCCGGAATGAAGATCGAGCATGTTCCGGTCATTCGTCAGGCCGCTGATGCCGGTCTGGGGATTGCCTGGCCGGAAGGGTTTGAGCTTCGTAACGGACTGCTCGACATGATGTTACCACAAATCCGGCGGCGTCGCGGGAGCGCCGTCGGGCGCACCCTGAAACCGTTCGTTATGAATCTTGCCGCCCCCTTCGTTACCGCCCAGCCGGACATCGCCGCCGGTCGGTGCGATGGTTGCGGCGACTGCCTGGGCGCCTGTCCAACCGATGCCCTGAGCTTTATCGACGGCCGAAACGTGCCGCAGCTTCGGGCTGCCCGCTGTGTCGGCTGCTTCGCCTGCTGTGGCGCCTGTCATCTCGACGCCATCGACATTAAACAGTCCGGTCTGTACAGCCGTCTACCTGACAGTTGGCGCAGATTCTGCGTCGAACAACTATGACCTTGACAGAATGTGCTATAATAGGGATATTCCCACAGGCAAAGTCTGCGCCGCATGGACGTGGCGGGATCAGAATCACTACTCCGGAACGATGATAAGCATTAGATAGATGGGCACACTGTTAGTGCCCGGCGAGTAATTGTAAGTGAACTTCAGGAGGCAGAGTCAATGAGAAAGTTAACGGTAGCGTTCATGTCGCTGCTACTTTCATTGACCGTTATAGGTTTTCTGTCGGCCCCGGTATTTACCGCCGAAACGGATGAGCATCCGTGGGACATCGACGGCGGCAACGGACAGGGTAACGGCGGCACCAATCCGGACACCACTATTGGCGGTCCTGGCGGCGACTATCCGGTCGTACAGGCATTGCGTTCAAGTGGTCAAACCGGTGACGGGCTTGGCCTGTGGTTTGACGTCTCCTTCCGCGTTGCCGGCTGGTATTTCAGCTGGACGACCGAAATGCCGGTGAAGAAGTCGGCCGCGACTTCAGCCGGTGAGCGTCAGACCGCCCGCGCTCGATAAGAGCAGAGCCAGCCGGCGCCGCCGGCGCCGGCTAAACCAGTAACGGATGAAGTAGAGCGATGAGTCTTTCCTCACCAAAGATCGCGTTCGACAAGCGGCTGCTGGCCGTGGAAGAACTGTTCCGACAGCGGCAATACCAACCGGCTGCTCGCGATGTCGAAGCGCTCGATGAATCAACCTTCTCCGAGGACCCGCATCAGCACGGTTTGTACCTGGCCCTCTCGGCCGAAGCGGACGACTTCAACGGCAACTACAAACGGGCGGTAGGCAAGGGATTGCAGGCTGCCCGATTGCTTGCCGATCTGCCGGTCAATCGACGGTACGGCCGGGTTCAACTTGTCCTCTCCAAAAGCTATTTTGCAATGGGCGATCTGAAGAACTCGGAGATCCGTGCTCGTGATGCCCTGGCCGCTTTCCGCCGTGGGTCCGACGCCATCGGCCAGATCGATCCGCTCAACCAGCTGGCCCGCATTTCGTTCGTGCGGTCCGACCACGGCGCCGCCGTCAGCTTTTTGGAAGAGGCGCTGGCCCTTGTCGACGGTGACCGCCGGCGCGCCGCCCAGCTCACCGGTAACCTTGGACGTATCCGCATCCATACCGGCCAGTGGATCGAAGCCGAGCACGAACTGACCGAAGCACTGGAATTCTCCCGCGAACACCAACTCGAACTCTCGCAGGCGATCAACCTGCTCTCGCTCGGTTATCTCCAGATCCGTCGCCGTCACTTCATCATGGCCGGCCGGGCGCTCGATCAGGCGCTCGAGATCATCGCCCGCCTCGGCGCCAAACGTGAAAAAATCAATTACCTCGAATATGCCGGCGAACTGGCCTTTGAAAAGGGCGACCTGTACAAGGCCAAGTCGATACTGTCGGACGCTTACCAGCAGGGTATGCTTCTCGCCGCCAGTTCCGGTCTGGTGTCGCAGTCGGCCCGTCGCCTTGCCCAGGTCGAGCTTGATCTGGATAATGTCGAGGAAGCCATGAAGTACGCCCAGAAGGCGCTCGAGCTGGCCGTCTCAATGGGCGAACTCGAGGAAATCGTCAATGCCCGCCGTGTCATCGGCCAGATCTTCGCGGCTCGCGGCAGCTATGCCGATGCCATCGACTACCTGCACCAGGCACTCGAAGCGGCGCGGCAGCTGGGTGATCCGTACGATCTCGCCCGCACCCTGCTGGCCTACGCTGATGTGCGGATGGAGGCCGGCTCTGATGAGAATGAAAAGACACGGGCCGCCCTCGACGAAGCCCATCGCCTGTTCCGTAAATTGAAACTCGACTACTGGGTCGCCGAAACCGATTACCGCTCCGGCGTTCTTGCCTGCCGTCTCGGCGACCTTGCCCAGGGCTTCCGCAAAATGAGCCGCGCCGAACGTGCCTACGGCAGTATCGACGACAAGCCGCGCCTCAAGCAGGTTCACCAGTTCCTGAACTCGCTTGCCGAGCAGGCGGTGGCGTTGTCAGTCTCGCAGCAGAATGAATTCAAAGTGTTCGGCAATGTGATTACGCCGGATGAGTATTCCGATCTCAAATCGAGCCGCATCGAAGATATTCTCGACCTGGTGGCGCGACGTACCGATGCCCGGCGGGCGATCATTTATTCCCCCGACGGTCCAAACGCCAGGGTACTGGCAAATTACGAGATCGACGAGCCCTCGGCCCGGATCTTCGCCGACGGTTTTGCGCGTATGCTCGGCCAGGAAATCGCCAAAAAGAAACCAACCCTGATTCTCGACTGCCGCCGCGACCCGTTTATCAACGATCTCTTCCCGAACACGCCGGAGCCGGTCGCTTCGATGATCGTGGTACCGTTTTCCGCCGGTGACAGCGCACCGTGCTACCTGTATCTCGACCGCTTCTCGGTCGATAATACGCTCAATCCGTTCGGGCAGGCGGCGCTCAATTTCGCCGTCGGCTTCTCCGACTTGATTGCCTTCAAGTGGTCGGAGCTGCAAAAAATCAAACTGGCCGAAGACAACGAACGACTCAAACGTCAGCTGCGCGAACAGTCGGCCTTCCCGAATATCATCACGCAGTCGCCGCAGATGCGCGACATGCTCGACCAGGTACGCCAGGTTGTTCATGCCAACATCGCCATCGCCATCGAAGGGGAGACCGGCTGCGGCAAAGACCTGCTGGCCCGAGCCATTCATTACAACTCGAATCGCCGCGACAAGCGATTCATCTCGGTCAACTGCGCGGCGCTCCCCGAAACGCTCCTCGAATCCGAACTGTTTGGCCACAAGCGCGGCGCCTTCACCGGCGCCGACCGTGACAAGCCGGGGCTGTTTGAAGAGGCGGACGGCGGCACGTTTTTCCTCGACGAAATCGCCGATATGCCGCTGTCGATCCAGGCCAAGATCCTGCGCGTACTCGAAGCGAAAGAGATCGTACGGTTGGGCGAAACCACGCCGCGCAAGGTCGACGTTCGCATTGTCTCGGCAACCAATAAAGACTTGAAGGTCGAAATGGAGGCCAGGCGCTTCCGCAACGACCTGTACTACCGCCTCTCGGCGATGACTGTACGTATCACCCCGTTGCGCGAACGCAAGGAAGATATCCCGCTGCTGGTGACACACTTCCTGACCGACACCGGCAAGCGGCCCTCGCCGGAGCTGATGAAGATTCTGATGGCCTACGAATGGCCGGGCAATGTTCGCGAACTGGAGAATGAACTGAAGCGCCTGGTGCTGTTGTCGGGCGACGACGATATCATCGACGACAGGTTCGCCTCGCCGCACATGGTCTCGGCGATGCACGAAGCCGATGATCGGGTGCGCCAGGCGATGGAACTGTCCGGGGATGTCGAGTTCACCGACCAGTACACGATGTACGATTACCTGTCGGGTTTCGAGAAGCGCTTTATTATGCGAGCGTTAAAGGAGAAGGACGGTGTGAAGAAGCATGCCGCCACCGTGCTCGGCATTCCGGAGTCCACCCTGCGCTTGAAGATCAAGCAGTACGACATCGACCTCGACAACCTCGACGCCGTGCATTAGCCATGCAACTAAGGCTGTTCGCAGCCTGAGGCGTTGTCAAAAATAACACTTCTGTAGTCCACCGCTCGCGGTGGATTTTTCTTTGGGTCAGGGAACAAGACAGGTCCGCCAATTGCCCCACCCCCCATCATTGCCTATACTATCCCCATGCACCAGGCCGAACTCTATACTTCGTTTGCTGCCGATCCGTATTTTAACATGGCGTTCGACGAATGGCTGCTGGCGCGCGCCGCCGGGCGATCCGGCTATGTCGCCGTGCGCCTCTACTCCTGGCTGCCCGGCGCTATCACCTTCGGCGTCCACCAAAAGGAAGAAAAAGCCTTCCGCGAGGACTTCCTCGGCGACACTCCGGTCATCCGGAGAGTCACCGGCGGCCGGGCGCTCTATCACGATCCGTCGGAACTGACCTACGCCATCGCTGTCAACAACACCGAAGAGGCGCCACCCGAGCTGTCCGGCAGCCTGAGCCAGTCGTCCAAGCAGATCGGCCGGGCACTGGCGTCGTTTGTTGAGGCGAGCGGTCTCGACGCGCAGTTTTTGCGACGCTCACGCGGCGAGTCGACCGACCGCGATTTCTTCCACTCCGCCCCCTGTTTTGTCTCGGCGGCCCGCCACGAAGTGATGAGTGGCGGGGGGAAGGTGGTGGCATCGGCGCAACGCCAGTTTGACTTCGGCTTTTTGCAGCACGGCTCCATCAAGCTGGCCGGCATCGCGCCCCATCCGGCGCTGCCCGGTCTGGGCCAAACGATTGAAACGTCACAAGTTCCGCAGCCGATGACACGCCCGGAATTCGACCTCGCGGTGAACCGCTTCAGCGCCATCATTACCAGGCAGCTGTCGCTTCACATCGTGCCTGAATCACTCACCGCCGACGATAACCGGCAGCTTGCGGCGGCTGTCCGCGAGGTGAAAAAAAACTGTCGGGCCCGCCGTGATTCGATTGAACAGATCATATCGCGGGGCAGTCTATAAACTGAAAGTAGGAAAGGCGATGCGGCCAAAAAACCGCTTGACTTTCCCCGGCCCTCTGGGCTTTTTGCAATCTGTTGTTTTTCAAAAGCTTTGGTTGGGAAATGCCGCGTGCGATTGCTGTTTTGAGGTCTCGCGGCACAATGAAGGATAGGTGAGTTGGGATCATTGCGAACGCGGTTTGTACACACAAACGTTGACCCCACACAGCCACAACGAGACGGAAAATAGATCAGGGAATTCTGTCCCATTGATACTCGCGGCCATTGGTGCCGTGTCGCTTCAGGAGGTAGATTGGGATGATTGGTCGACGAAGACATCTGGCATTACTCACATGGGTTATTGTGGGGGGACTTGCCCTCATCCTGCCGCAGCACGCATTCGCGGCCGCGGTCGGACAGATTAAAGGGCAGATTACCGACGAAACAACCGGTGAGCCAATTATCGGCGCCTCGGTTCTGGTGGTCGGCACCAATCGTGGCGCCATGACCGATGTTGACGGTCGCTATACGATCGGTCAACTCGATCCGGGGACATACACGCTTCGCGTATCGTCAATCGGCTACAACACCTTCGAGGTGCAGGAAATCCTGGTCAAGTCGGACTTGACGACTGAGCAGGATGTCGCTATCTCGCCGACCGAAGCCCAACTCGAAAAGACAATTACGGTGACTGCCGACCGCGATATCATCGACAAGTTCGAGGTGTCCAACCAGCAGGTTATCACCAAAGAGACAATTGAGCGCCAGCCGGTCCAGACCGTGGACAAGCTCCTCAGCCAGGTGGCCGGGGTGCAATCCAATAACGAAGGTGAAATCTTTATCCGCGGCGGCCGTGCCGGCGAGGTAGCCTATATCGTCGACGGCGTTCCGATCGGCGACCCGCTCGGCGGCCTGGGTGATGCCGGCGCCAACCTGTCGCTCGTCTCCGGATCCATCCAGGAGTTTACGGTTATTAAAGACGGCTTCGATCCGGAGTACGGTAACGCCCTTTCCGGTATCATCAAGGTGAATACAGCTCAGGGCTCGAATGACTTCACGAATGTGAACGCCCAGTTCATCACCGATGATTTCGGCAACGACGATCTCAACGAGTACTCGCGCAATAACGACTATGTGCGCTTCTCGGTCTCCGGTCCCGACCCTCTCCTGAAGAGCAAAATCCTCCCGGCCATCGGCATCAACTGGCTGAAGGACAAGGAATTTACGTATTACTTCTATGCCGAGGTCGACAAGTCGAACGGTTTTTATCAGTACGAGCGTTATGATACGCCGCTGACCCAACGTCCCTACGACAACCTCAGCCTGGCCGGCTTCAACGTTCCCGAGCGCCTCGAGAACCGCTACTACTACCAGGCCAACTTCCGCCTGCGGCCGAAACAAAACCTGAGGTTTGTGCTGTCGTACAAGAACCGCGAGGTCGATCGCACCCTCTTCAGCTGGGCTTACCGGTACTCCGCGGCCACGGCGCCGGTGCGTATTGACAAATGGCAGTCGCTGTCGCTCGAAGTCTCGCAGGTGATCGGTCGTAATCTCAACTACGAAGCCATCTTCTCCTGGAGCGAAACCTCGGTGAATCAGAAGCCGGGCGACCCGACCAGCCCCGGCCACGGTCTGAATCCTGATCAATTTACATTGCAGGAAGATTATGAAACGTATGATGATCGCAACGGTAACGGCGTGTACGACGCCCCCGAGCCGATCATCAATCTTTTCCCCGATACCGCCAGCTACGGTGTCGACTTTACCGGTCCCGCCTATACCTACGGTGAATTCATCGATGTCGACGGCGACGGCAGATATAATCCGAACGCCGGTGACCGTCTGCTCACCCTCCAGAACATCCAGTCCGGCGGTACCGACCAGATTCCGTTCCGCTTCAACGATAACGGCATCCTCGACGTAACCGAGGGCGAACCGTTCATCGACATCAACGGCAACGGTGTGTGGGATGAAGGCGACTTCCTTCGCGACAAGAACGGCAACGGCATTCTTGACAACGAGCGCAATCAGGTCGTCCGCACTCCCGAGCCGGAACCGTTCATCGACGGTGACTCCATCATCGGCGAACCGTTTATCGATTTCAACGGTGACGGTGTCTTTACGCCGGGTATCGACGTTTTTCGCAAGACGGTCGGTGCCGACAACATGGACTTGAACTACAACGGCCAGCATGACGGCCCCAATGATCCATGGGAACCGGGCATTCCGTTCATCGACCGCAACGGCAACGGCCTGTACGATCCGCCGAACTCGCAGTATGATCCAGGCGAACCGTTCACCGACGTCAACGGCAACAACCAGTACGATGCCGGCGGTACCAATCAGTTCCTCAATCCCGGCACGTTCGCCAGCGACGGCACCACCTGGCATTTCCGTCGCAGCCGCACCCTTCGCGGTGAGGTCAAGCTGTTCTGGCAGCTCGGTAACCACGAATTGAAAGCCGGTGGCGCGTTCGACAAGAACGACTTCCGCTTCGAGGAAATCGAAGATCCGTTCCTGCGCTACACCGGCCGTCCCGACGGCGGTCCGTACCCCGATCGCGGTTCCTTCCGCGACATCTGGCAGTACGACCCTTGGTCGGGTCAGGTCTATTTCCGCGATAAGATCGAGTATGGTTCGATGATTGCCTCGCTCGGTTTGCGCATGGACTTCTTTCTTCAGGACAAGAACGACCTGGTTGACATCGCCCGTAACGACGATCTCGGCTCCGGCGTTATCCTCGGTGACCGTCACAAACTCTCGCCGCGAATCGGTTTCTCGTATCCGATCTCCGACAAGGCGAAGGTGCACTTCAACTACGGTCACTTCTACCAGTTGCCGAGCTTCACCCGCATGTACCGGCGCAATACGACCAATGTCGACGCCAATACGATTATCGGTAACTACAACCTCGATTACGAAAAGACCATCCAGTACTCGTTTGGTGTCAAGTACGCCATGAGCGAGAACTACTCGGTAGATATCTCCGGTTACTTTAAGGACGAGTTCGACAAGATCAATTCGCAGAGCCTGTTCGTGAGCGGCCTCACCCGTCAGCAGTACCGCAACGTCGACTACGGTCGCTCCCGCGGTATCGAGCTGCAACTGGAGCGTCGCGGCGGCGGTTATGTCAACGGCCTGTTGACGTACACCTACGCCTTCGCCTTCGGTAAGGCCTCGCAGGCGGCGGAAAACTACCAGTCGGACTTCGAACTGTCGCGCGAGCCGCTGTCGGAAGCGCCGCTGGATAACGACATCCGCCATCGCTTCACCGCCAGCGTCCAGGTGTTCGTCCCGAACACCGTCAAGCCGCGACTGTTCGGCATGCCGATTCCCAACGGCTGGTCGGTTTCGATTCTCTCCGTAATCGAATCGGGCGAACCGTTTACCCCGAGTGAAACCTTCCCGGGTATCGAAACCCGTGCCGGTGAAGACATCCAGCGCAACTCGCTGCGTAAGGCGGCGACCGTCAACTTTGACATCCGCGCCACCAAGGAGTTCTCGATTGCCCGCCAGAACTTCAACTTCATCCTCTGGGTCGAAAACGTTTTTGATAACCGGAATGTCGACATCGTCTACCCGGAGACCGGTCGTGCCGATACCCAGCAGAATTTCTCGGGCGAGGTAAGGGCCGGCACCGAGTTTGACCAGGATCCGTCAAACTGGGACTTCGGTCGCCAGGTCCGCGTCGGTCTTGAGTGGACGCTGTAAGGGAAGGGTGGCAGGAAAGAATATGATACGTGGTTTTAAGAAGATAGAGGACAACGCAATGTTGCTGCGAAATAACGGACGAGGTTTCGGTCGGGCCTTCGGCGCCGGCGGCTGGCTGGCCCTGTTGGCGCTGGCCGTGCTGTTGTGCCTGCCGGGCAGTTCGTTCGGCCAGGCCAAGGTCGGCACCACCGGACCGCAGTTCCTCGAACTCGGACCGTCCGCCCGCGCCATGGGCATGGGCGAGGCCTTTACCGCAGTGGTGGACGACATCTCGGCCGTCTATTACAACCCCGCCGCCCTGACCTACATGTATGGTCGCGAGGCCGGCGCTACTTACATCGATATGCCCGCCGGCGTTCAGTACGGCTTCGGCGCCATCGGCCTGCCGCTCGAATCAATCGGCGGCGTGCTCGGGATTGGCGTCTACACTTTGTCATCCGGCGAAATGGTCGAACGCACCTATGACCAGGGCGGGATCGAAGGTACCGGACGCGTCTTCGGCTACAACGGCATCGCTGCCGGTGTGTCGTACGGCCGCTACCTGACCGATCGCTTCTCGGTCGGACTCACCGTCCGCTATATCGGCGAGTTCGTGCACGACTACTCCGCCAGCGGCTGGTCGGCCGACGTCGGCACCATGTACAACACCGGCTTTCGGAATTTCAAGATCGCCATGGTGATTACCAACTTTGGCCCCGATATGAAATTCATCGAAAACGCCTATCCGCTGCCGATTAACTTCAAGTTCGGCGGTGCTATCGACGTTATCACCGGGCAGGATCACCTCGTGACACTCTCGCTCGAAGGGTCGCACCCCTCCGATAACCTCGAGAAGTACAACGGCGGTGTCGAATACACCTACCGTGATATGTTCAGCCTGCGCGGTGGATCCCGCATCAACTACGATGTCGACCAGTGGACCATCGGCGGCGGTGTCCGCCTGCCGTTCAGCGATGAACGGGAAATCCGGGTCGACTATGCGTTCCAGGACTGGGGCATCCTCACCCAGAACCATCGGTTCACCATGTTGGTGGCGTTTTAGGAAGGAGTGGGGAAGACAGAAATGAACAGTTTGAAGATTACAGCGCATGTGAAAAACAGCGGTGCCATCCTGGCGCTGCTTGCCCTGCTGGTCCTGCCGGCGATCGGCCTGATGATCGGTTGTACCAGCACCCTCGACGGCGAGCAGACTGCCAACCAGGCGCCAAATGTGTTTTTTGTAAATATCCCGCCGGAAGGTCAGCAGTTCTCGCGTAATCCGGTCGTCTTCTGGTTCGGGTCCGATCCCGACGGCTTGATCGACTTCTATCGCCACCACGTGGCGACGCGTGCTGATGTCGATGCTGTCGGTGACCCGATGGCCTACATCGCCACCATTCCGGACAATGCATGGGTGATCAACGATGTCGCCCCGGACGATCCCAACCCGCAAACCAAGCAGTCGATTCCGCTGCAGGCCGACGCCAGCTCGCCGGTCCTGACCTTTGTCGATCAGTACGTCTTTATCCAGGCGTACGATGAAGTCGGCCTCGGCTCCGACATCAAGGTTCGCCTCTTCAGCCGTAACAACAATCCACCGGAAACCCAGATCGCCGGCTACTCGCCGTTTTTGCCGTTCGTTAACGATGTCAAGGCCGGCGCCATTACCGGCGTCCGCATGAGCTGGGTTGGCACTGACGAAATCGACTGGCCCTCCGATCCGCCGCCGTTTGAATTCCAGTGGCGGCTCTACGGTCCCTACACCGATGCCGAGTACGCCGATCTCCAGGCCAATTTCTTTACCGAAGTGTTGCAGACTGCCGACGGTCGCCTGTTCCGCTTCGGCGACAGCCTCGAGATCTGCGATACCAACCTGCTGGCCGATTCCGTCGAAATTACCTGCACGACCTACGTCGTCGATGCCAACATCGAGACTGCCCTGCCGACCGGTTTCGCCAGTCTCGAGCCACTCTTCGCCATCGATGACTCGGCATTCATCAACGATCCGGTTTTCAATCGGGTGTCCAGGAGCTCCGATGAAGAGCCTGCGGCCGACGAAAACGGCTGGGTGTTCGCGACCTCCGATACGATCTTCGATGTCTTCGCGACCGATCCGAGCGATACTACCGTGCAGAAAAAGTTTGTCTTTTGGGTACGCTCACGCGACGACGCCCAGACTCCCGACCTGACGCCGGCGTTCACGTTCGGGACACCGGTCGAAGTGATCAACCCGAAACGTGAACGCGATGTCATTATTGTCGATTACCAGTCGACCACCGGCCTCAACCTGGTTGGGGGTCCCTATCGGAGCACCAACTTTGCCGATGACACAGTATTACAGGTCTATTCCAATCTTATCCGTAACTGGCAACTGAACCGAGAGGTGGACACGGTGTTGCCGGGTTCGGACAGGCTCTGGGATCCCGAGCGTGACTACTATCGCCAGGCCGGACAATCAGGAGAGATTCCGCTGCGAGTGCTGGTCAGCCACCGCATCATTCTGCTGCACAACGATGCCAGCTTCCGCAGTTCTCAGTTCTTGAACAGTGCCAACAACCTGTTCAAGGCTATTGACGGCGGTGTAAACGCCTGGCTGTCGATGCGGTGTACTATTCTGGGCTCAAACTTCCAAAGCCAATTCGAGGAGCGGGAAGTCTTCGGCCTGTCGAAAGGGATCGAGTACGCCTTTTACTTCGGCGTAACCAGGGTAATCTACTCAGGCTGGGGCTGCAGCGCTGTTGCGCCGGTTGGATTCACCGATGAAGCCAACTGCCCCGGCGGACGTATCGAAGATTTCATAGGTACCTACACACTGAGGCCGGACGAATATCCAGAGGTGAGTATCGACTCCTCGCTGTTGCACTCCCGCTATCGGTGGACAATTGGCGACCCGAGCCTCGATTCCGCCTTTGGCTGGGATCCGTATGGGTCGGCTCCGCCGGAACCCATTGGCGCGTTGCCGGAAGTCGGCTGGAGCGGCCGTGTTACTCCGGGTACCGAGATCATTTACCTGTACAAGTCACTCTATGGCGACAACCACCCGAATGGCTTCCAGTACTCGTTCGAGGGATCGCCGGTTGCCCACCGCTTTGACCGCGGCAACTTCCGTACCGCGCACTTCAACTTCACCGTTATACCGCTGCCCGAAGCACAGGCGCAGACGGTAGTGAACAGCACGCTCAACTTCCTGTTCACGCCGACCCAACAGACCGGCAGCGGGCGTGCCTCGAGCGCACCGGCCCAGGCGACCACTGAGGAACTGGCCGAGAACTACATGCGACGGGTTATGGAATCTGCCGATCCGGAAGATTTCGATCCGATCCAGTACGACGGTCGCTTCCACCAGAAGGCGCTTCAGGAAATGTACCAGAGCCGATAAGAAACGGTTTACCCTGATGATTACAACACGGCGGTTACCTTCGGGTGACCGCCGTTTCTTTTACTCCCACATCCGTCGCAGGTGCTCGATCGCCGGGTGCGATTCGAACCGTCGCACCGCCTCGCGATAGACCGAGTCGGCGGCGGCGAAGTCGCCGGTCGACCGATACGCCGCCGCCAGGTTGACCCACGCTTCGACCAGCGATGAATCGGTTTCGATGGCCCGACGGCTGTAATTGACGGCATCATAAAAGCGCTGGGTCAAACCCGAAATAAAGCCGAGCTGGTACAGCGCCCGGGCCACTCGCTCCTGCTGCGATGCTTCGTCATTCACGAAATCCTGCGTAAACGCATTATCGTCGGTCTCGATCGGCGGTACCGGTCGCGCCACCAGGTCCAGGAGCACCCGCTCGGCGGCATCGAACATGCCCCGTTCCGACAGCAGCAAGCCGGCATCCAATAGCAGCCTCGGCGCATCATCGGTTCGTGAACGGGCCTGCGACACCTCTTCAAGCAATCGCTCCCGGCTCAAGGTGTCGACAGCGAACACCGCCCGCAGGCGAACCCGGTTGGTCAGGGAGTGGTACGGTTGCAGTGGCAGGGCGCGGTCCGTCAGTTCGACGGCATGCTCCGGCTGATCCTGCAGCAGCGCCACCGAGGCCAGGTTGGCGTGAGCTTCCGGTCGGCCGGGATGGAGACCTATTTCGCGCTCGAAGTAGTACACTGCTGAATCGATCTGCCCCAGACGCAGAAAGGTCGCGCCGAGATTCAAATTGAGATCGACCAGCGCCGAATCGACACGCATCGCCTGCTGGTACGACTGCCGCGCCGCCTCAAAACGACCGTCGTAGTAGTGATGTAATCCCTCACTGTTAAGGGCGGCAGCCAGCGAGGCACCGGGCGATTTCGGCACCGGCAGCAGGCTGAGAAGCAGCGCCACGACAACGCCGATTACCGGGTAGACCAGCGAAACCGGCAGGCTCCGGGCGCGACGCCACAAATCGAACGGCGCTGCCGCCGCGATGACAAAATAAGGCGGTAGCAGTGGCATCCTGAACCGTTCGGCAAAGAAGAACAGCGCTGTGGCTGCGAGGTATACGACCGCCAGCAGCAGTAGCAGGCGTCCCGACGGCAGCCGCGCCGCGCCGACCACCCCCAATCCGACCAGCGCAAATAGTACTGTGAAATTGAAGGGATGGTAATGCAGCAGCGGTACCAGATGAAAGTGCACGTCGAGCGCGCGGTTGTTCGAGACTCTTTCGCCCGTGAAGTTGTACAGCAGCTTGCGTCCGAACAACTCCAGCGAGTGCAGCCGATGCTCGACCCAGACTGTCAGTGTCTGGTCGGTCCAGTACGACGATACCTCCCCCGGCGACAGCTGCTCGTTGCGGTCCTGCTCGGCGAGAAAGGTAATATCGCTGATCTGCCAGTTGTGCCCGAGTGGGTCGGGCATCGCCGCCGACAAACCGTCAGCCTCCAGGTGATTGCCGATGTACAGGTTGATGCCGCCCTGCGACGCTATCAGCACCGGATCGTCGGCAACCAGCAGGTTGCGCACGGTGATCGGCAGGATCAACAGCGCTATCCCAACAACCAGCCCGAAGATCTTCAACAACGGCCGGACAACCCGTTTATTTTGCCAGAGTATGACCGCCAACAGCACCGGCACAAACACCAGCACTGTCGGTCGCGTGATCGCCGCCAGGCCGATCAGCACGCCAAGCAGGAACGTGTTCCGCAGGTCGGGGCGCTCATACCAGCTCACCGTCTTGATCAGGACCAGCTGCATGAACAGCGTGAACAGCGGGTCCAGGAGCAGCTCCGATTCGAGGTACACGGCCATCGGATAGACCGCGTGCAGCAGCGCCGCCACCAGACCGATCCGCCGGTCGAACAGCTTACTGCCGAGACGGCAGGTGAGCCCTACCGACACCAGCCCGATGACCAGGCCGAACAGACGGCCGGTCCAGAGTGATTCACTGAAGACGGCGTAGAGCAGGCCAAGACACCAGACATAGAATGGCGCTCGAAAATAGGTCGTATCCCCGGCAACGTTGCCGTCAGCTATCGTGCGCGCCCAGTTGTGGTGGTACCAGTTGTCGACTGTCAGGAACTCCCAGTCCGGCAGGGAAGCGTACTGCCAGAGATAGACCAGGCGGATGACCAGCGCCAGGCCAAGAATACCAAGCAGCCAGACGCGCGAGGTATCGTCTCTTTTTGCCGGGGAATTCATTGCGCCTAATATAGAACGCCGACCCGGCAGACGAATGAAAAAAATCGGCAAACTGCCGGCAACTCTGCAATGTCACGCACACTATGCAATTTGCCGGCGTCGACTGTGCAAACGTCCCACACCCGGACCAGGCATCCCCTTGGTCGCATAAGTTGTTTTTTGACATGTCGTTATAGTATTACAGGACGGTCTGCGTGCATCCCGGTGCCTCTCCTGAGCGCCCCAAAACGGCGATTAGTCGGCGGCACACCGCTTGCACCTACAGGATCCGGATATGAAACGGAGACCTGTTATGACTACCCGATACCTGACCCTGACAATAATAGCCGCCCTCCTGATGACCGCAGGTGCCTCAGCCTCCGATCACCCCGGCCTGTCGCCGCACCTGCAGCAGACTGTTTCCGATGCCGCTGACAGCCTCGTCGAGGTGATCGTGTTTCTGGACAACGACGATGTCCGCAGCACGGTCAATCGTGTTGCCTCGGCTGCCACGATCGGCCGCGATGCCCGTATCAAGATGGTCTCCACCGAACTGCAGAACTTTCGATCCCGCTACGCCGATAATGTCGAACACTATCTCTCGACCCGTGCCGTCGGTGAGGTCAAGCCGTACTGGATCGTCCCGGCCTACCGCGCCCGCGTCGCCGCCGCCGACCTGTCGGCGCTGGCCGATCTGGCCGGTGTCCGCCTCATCGTCGACAACGCCGCCCTCATCCTGAACGAACCGGTGAGCATCACCGATGCTCCGGCGCTCTCCACTGCTGTCTCGAGCCAGCTCCAGCAGCTCAAGATCCCCACCCTCTGGTCGCAGGGCTTGAAGGGTGAAGGCCGCCTGATCTGTTCGTTCGATACCGGCGTGGAATCGACCCACCCGGCCCTGTCTGCCAAGTGGCGGGGCAATCACGTCGACCGCTCGGCCGCCTGGTTCTCAAAAGTATCGCCCAACACCGATCCGGTCGACCCGCGTGGTCACGGCACCCATACGATGGGCGTCATGGTCGGCTCGACTCCCGCCGATACCTTCGGCGTCGCCCCGGCCGCCGAGTGGATCACCGCCGGCGTCATCGACCAGACCGGTCGTACCCTCTCGGCCACCCTCGCCGATATTCTCGAGGCTTTCCAGTGGGCGCTCAATCCTGACGGTAATGCCCTGACCACCGACGATGTCCCGGATGTCATTCTCAACTCCTGGGGTCTCCCCAAAGGGTTGTTCACGCCGTGCGACCAGACCTTCACGCAGGCTGTCGCCAATGTCGAGGCTGCCGGCATTGTCACCATCTTCGCCGCCGGCAACGAAGGCCCCGACCCTTCCTCGCTGCGCTATCCGGCCGACGATGCCACCACCCCGCTGAGCAGCTTCTCGGTGGGCGCAGTCGACGCTTTCAATGTCGTCGCCTCGTTCTCCAGCCGTGGACCGTCCTCCTGTAACGGCGCTGCCATGAAGCCGGAAGTGGTCGCCCCCGGCGTGGCCATTCGTTCATCCTACAAGGGCGGCGACTACAAGTACATGAGCGGTACCTCGATGGCCGCTCCCTATATCGCCGGCCTGGTGGCCCTGATGCGCCAGTATAACCCGGATGCCTCCGTCGACGAGATCAAGACTGCCCTCATACAATCGTCGAGCGACCTCGGACCGTCCGGTGAAGATAACGCCTACGGTTACGGCCTGCCCAACGCCGCCACCGTGTTGGACTATCTCAACCCGCCGACCAACCCGCAACTGGCCTTTGTCTCGGCGACGATCTCCGACGACGGCGTCGCCATGCCGGGCGAACAGTTCGGCCTGCAGGTGCAGATCGAATCGGAAAACGACAAGGCGGCCGTCATCGAGGCCACTCTGGAAGTGGTCGTGACCGGCCGTGCCTATGTCTGGATGAACAGCGCCAGCTATAGTTTCAACTACAGCCCGGGCATCGCCGCCGGATCGTCCGAATTCACCGCCACCGTCGCCCCCGAAATACAGCACGGCGATTCGGTGCTCTTCCGCCTGGTGATGGCCAGCAGTGACAGCTCGTTTATCGACAGCCTGTACTTCTACATCCCGGTCGGCGTTGATCCCCCCGGACGCTGGACCACCCACCAGACGCGACGTATTGCCATGGCCGTATCCGATTTCGGCCAGCACGGCCTGGCCTCCGGCTCGATCTACAATGCCGGCGGCGCCGGCTTCCGCATCGAAGGCGGCGGCAACCTGCTGTATGAAGCCGGCTTTATGGTCGGACGATCGACCGCGCAGCTGTCGTCCTCGATCCGCAGCGAGAACGGCACATACGCCCGGTCCGACTTCGGCCCGGTCGACAGCCTGACCGCCGTCACCCTGCCCGGCAACGAAGGTGTCCGATCGTTTGCCACCCTGCGCGACTTCTATTCGCCGACCCAGATTCCGCTCGTCATCGGCCAGGAAGTAACCAGCTACGCCACCGATCTCGACAGCGGCCTGGTCATCTTCCGCTACGAACTGAGCAACAACACGCTCGAACGTGTCGACGGTTTGTACTTCGGCTTCCTGTGCGACTTTGATCTCGGCGACATCGACAACGCCGACTACAACGCCTCGCTCGACATGATCTACCAGTACAACGGCGAGTCGTATGTCGGCCTCGTGGCGCTCTCAAACATGTCGTCCGGTTCGGTCCTCGAAAACACAGCCGGCAAGACCGGCTACTCCCGCAGCGAGCAGCTCTCGTTGATCTCGGGTGGCAGTACCGCCCAGTCCGGCAGCGGTGACCTGATGCTGCTGTTGCCGAGCAACCGTCTTAACATCGGCGCCAACAGCACGGTCGAAGTGGCCTTCGCCATTGTCGCCGGTCGCACTGCCGATGACCTCGTCGATGCCGCCGTCCGCGCCCGCGTGCGCTACGATATCGCAACCGACGTCGTATCCGATGCGAATACGGCGCTGCCCGACCAGTTCAGCCTGCACCAGAATTACCCCAATCCGTTCAACCCGACCACCGTCATCGGCTTCAGCCTGCCGCGCGCCGGTGAAGTGCGCCTCGATGTATACAACAGCCTCGGCCGGCTGGTGCGTACGTTGCACGACGGCCGCCTTGAAGCCGGCGATCACAAAGTGGAGTGGGACGGTACTACCGGCATTGACAGCCCGGTCGCCAGTGGTGTATATTTCTATCGCCTGAGTAGCCGCGACCAGAGTCATTCTAAAAAGATGGTGCTGCTCAAGTAAATTGCCCGGTTCTAACCGGAGGAAAAAGTGTCTCTCCGTTTCAACATCATTATCCTGATTGGCCTGCCGGCAGCGGCATTGCTGTCGGCGGCCGTCAAAGCGGTGCCGCCCTCCGACGATACCCGCGCCGCCTGGATCGAGCAGGGGACCTACGCTACCCAACTCTCCCACTGGCGGCAGTTCAAACGACAGGGCGGCTGCTCGGCGGACGAACACACGCCGCTCGACCATGACCACCGCAGCCACAGTTTTGCGGCGTCAGAGACAGTCGACTCAGCCCATGTCCTCGTCATCATGGTCGAGTTCACCGACCACCGCTTCAGCGGCCAGTCGGTTGCGTCGACTCCCGACGACTTCGACTTCCTCCTGTTCGCCGACACCGGCCGCTCCATGACCGACTATTTTCGCGAGGTCTCCTACGGCCGGTTCGCGCTCACCGGTGATGTCGTCGGTCCGTTCCTGATGCCCAACAGCTACGCCTCGTATGTGGGTATGAACAACGGCTTGACCGGCAGCCCGCTGCTGGCGCGACAGGCGATAGATGCCGCTCACAACAGCGGTGTCAACTTCCAGGACTACGATCGCAACAACGACGATATCTGCGACGGTGTCATTCTCATCCATCCCGGCGGCGGCGCCGAGACCGGCACCCCCAACGCCATCTGGTCGCACAAGAACAGTGTCTTCGGCAGCCCGATCCACGACGGTATTTCGATTCCGGCCTATACCATGAACCCGGAGGAGCGTGGTAACAGCATCAGCGGCATCGGGGTATACTGCCATGAGTACGGCCACATCCTCGGCCTGCCCGACCTGTACGACATCTCCGGCAACCCGTCCGCCACCGGCATCGGCAACTTCGGCCTGATGGGCACCGGCTGCTGGCTCGGCTACGGCGGGGTTCCGGCCCATCTCACGGCCTGGTCCAAGCTGCGACTCGGCTGGCTCGAGCCGATCGAAATCGAACAAAATTCAGTACAACAGGCCATACCGCAGTCCGCAACCAGTCCTGTCGCTTTCATGCTGCGCCCCAACCGCGGCACACGCGCCGAATACTGGCTTGTGGAGAACCGTCAAAAGCAGGGCTACGACAAACTTCTCCCGGCATCAGGTCTCTGCATCTATCACGTTGATGAGAGCCGCTATGACAACAGCGATGCCTCGGCGTATCTGGTTGCAATTGAACAGGCCGACGGTCACAACTCGCTTGCTGTTGACGGTTCCACCGGTGATGCCGGCGACCTCTGGCCCGGCAGCGCCAACAACCGCAGCTTTCACGACCAGTCGCAACCGTCGTCCCGAAGCAACACCGGTGCTGCTACCGAGATCGCAGTCTGGAACATTTCCGATACCGACTCTCTTATGTACGCCGACTTCGATGTCACTTTCTCGCGACCGTATCTTGCACTGCAGGGGAACGCCCCGATAGGTTTCATCGATTCGCCTGGTGGCGACGGTGACGGTATCTTTGAAGCGGGGGAGAGGATCGCGGTCGAACTGGCGGTCACAAATCTCATGCTGCCGGTTTACAACCCGCGTGTGTACATCGAATCCTCGAGCCGCCAGGTGCAACCGTCACCGGCCGAGGCAGTCGCAACGGTGCTGGACAATCAGGCGGCAACGCTGGCCGGCCCGCTTGGCTTCAGTATCGCCGATACCCTGATCCCGGCCATCGACGAACTGACCTTCACAATCGTGGCCGACTCGCTGCCGAGCGGCGGCGCCTCGTTCGAGACCTCCTTTACCACCGATGTCGAACTCGGCCGGCCGCAGATTCTCATCATCGATGATGACCGTGGCGCCGCCTACGAAGATGTCTACACCGCTGCCCTGGCGCGACTGCGCCTGCCGTCGGAGTCGTGGAACGTCCTGCAGCAGGGTGCGCCGACCGCCGCAACGCTCGAAAACTACCGTACCGTTATCTGGTTCACCGGTGACTCCACCGCCGGTGCGCTCACTGCCGACGATGCCGCCACCATGCGGCGCTACCTGACGTTTGGCGGCAGTATCATCCTCTCGTCAATCTCGGGCGCCTGGGACCTTGCCGCCGTCGCTCCGAGCCTGCTGCCGGACTACTTTGGCGCCATACCCTCAGGCGCCGGCTTCTCACCGTGGATCAAGGGACTGCCCGATGGTTCTGTCGGCGACGGCCTGGAATTTGTCTACCGCAGCGGCGGACCACCGATGACTGCGCTGGCCACCTTCGCCACCACCGGTGCTGCCCGCGGCGAATTCGAACTCTACTTCGGCGCCGGCAGCGCCGCCGGGCCGAGTGTGGGCGTGAGCAATGTCGGCGACGGCTGGCGCACCGTCATCCTCAGTTTCCCGCCCGAGTACCTCGGCGACCGTTTCAACACAGCCGATGATCTCCTCGAGCGCGCCCTGACCTTCACCATCGGTGGCGCCACCGGATCGGTGCAGACACCCTCCGGCAGGCAGTTGCCGCAGTCGTTCTCGCTCCATCAGAACTATCCCAACCCGTTCAATCCGTCGACTTCCATTGCCTATGAACTGGCTTACACCGGGCGCAAACAGGTCCGCCTCGAACTGTTCAACGTGCTCGGCCGGCGGGTCGCCGTACTGATCGACGATATCCAGTCCGGCGGGCGCTACCAGGTGGTCTGGGATGGCCGCTCCGATGGGGGCGAGCGCGTGGCGTCGGGAGTTTATCTGTACCGTCTGACAGTGGACGGCGCTTCGGAAAGCCGCAAGATGGTGCTTCTAAAGTAGTAAAACGGGCATATTTATCCGCGATGTGCGGGCGATTCGTCGATTCTCGCTAAGTACCCTCTTCACAACAGTTTAAAATGGACCCTCAGAATAAGGAAATCCTGAATTTTCTTGACTTCCGGGCCGATTATCGTATATAGTGAAAATGAAAATCGTTTTCAATTAGTTGAAGCGAAGAGAGAAAATGAAAGAATTTCTGCGGACCAAGGGCTTTAAGATGACTCCCCAGCGCGAGCTGGTTTTCCGCTCGTTTTTTGAGTTGGGGGAGCATGTTTCGGTCGACGAATTATACGCCCGGGTTCGCCAAAAAGACAGCTCGATCGGCTACAGCACTGTCTGGCGTAATCTCAAACTGATCTGCCAGGTTGGTCTGGCCCGCGAGGTAAATGTCGGCGACGGTGTCACCCGGTACGATCGAGTCACCCGCAGCCCCCACGGCCATTTCTTCTGCCACCAGTGTAAGTCGCTCTCGGAGTTTCCGGTCGACCAGGTGGTCGCGATGCTGGCGCAGAAAGCCCAGGCCAATAACTTCCAGCCGGAAGAATTCGTGGTCGAGATTCACGGTATCTGCGAGGCCTGTCAGAAGCAGGGTCAAGCGGCCGAAAGCAACAACGGCAATGTTGCGGCCGTGGAGGAGAAGAGGTAGCACTTGAGTGCACCAGACAGCTGTCGCGTCCGGGCAAGCGACGGCGACAACACGGTAGGACGACAACAAAGTGAGAGGATTGCAGCGATGACGTTTTTGAACAAACTTGCCCCGGGACAAAAGGCAACCATTCTGGGCTTTACCGACGACACGCCGCTGGTTCGTCGGTTGTACGAACTCGGTCTGGCGCCGGGCCGCTCTGTTACCTACTTGCGCAACGCCCCCCTGCGTGACCCGCTCGAGATTCAGGTTGGCAACTGCTGCCTGTCGCTTCGCCATGCCGAGGCATCGCTGGTCACCGTGGAAATCGAGGACTAACACTTTTCCTCCGACGCACCGAAGCGTCGAGGTGTGAGGCAGCATGGAAGGCGCAACCGTCCAGACTACCCAGCGGAAGTCCTACCAGGTCGCCATTTGCGGCAACCCCAACTGCGGCAAAACGACCATCTTCAATGTCATGACCGGCCTCAAGCAGAAGGTCGGCAACTACCCGGGTGTAACGGTCGACAAAGTTTCCGGCCAGTTCCAGGCCACCCCCGGCGGCCAGAAGCACATTCTCATCGACGTTCCGGGCACTTACTCTCTGGCCGCTTTTTCGCCCGACGAATTCATCGCCGCCCAGGTGCTGTTCGGCGCCCTGCCCGGTACCGAGCGGCCCGATGTTGTCATCTGCGTGATCGACGCTACCAATCTCGAGCGCGGCCTCTACCTGCTCTACCAGGTGATGCAGATCGGCGCACCGATTGTCGTGGCCCTCAACATGACCGACCTCGCCGAGCGTCGCGGTATCTTCATCGACAGCAACCGTCTTTCCGAGCAACTCGGCGGATTGCCGGTGGTGCCGGTAATCGGCAGCCGCGGCACCGGTATCGACCAGCTCAAGCGCGCCATCCTGCAGATCGCCGAGGAGCCGCCGGTTGTCCCCAAAGATGTCTACGACCCGCTGACCGCCGACCTGGTCCGCGAACTGGCCCGGCATACCGACAACGGCTATCGCAGCAACGCCGAGTATTTGCGGGTGCTCTTTGACGTCGGTGGCCCGGCTGAAGAAGAGTTTGTCCGGAAGCACGGATCGCAGGTCCGTACGCTGCTCAAAGACGGTCGCGACCGGCTGCGACAGCGCTGGGGGACGCTGACGGCCGCCGAAACCAAGCCGCTCACCGATCGCGCCGCCGCGGTGGCGAGCGACGTCACCGCAGAGCAAACGTCGAGCCGCCGTCGTCTCTCCGATCAACTCGACCGCGTCCTGTTGCACCCGATCTTCGGTCCGGTCATACTGGTCGTGCTGATGACACTGGTCTTCCAGTCGATCTTCAGTTGGGCCGCGCCGTTCATGGATCTGATCGACTCGATGTTCGGTTCCGTCGCCTTGCTAATCCAGAACAATATGGCCGAAGGACCCCTCCGTTCACTCATCGTCAACGGAATTATCGGCGGGGTTGGTGCGGTGCTGGCCTTCATACCGCAGATTGTCATACTCTTTCTCTTCATCGCATTCCTGGAAGACTCCGGCTACATGCCGCGCGCCGCTTTTCTCGTCGATCGCATGTTCCGCTGGTGCGGCCTCTCCGGCAAGTCGTTCATACCGATGTTGTCATCCTTCGCCTGCGCCATTCCGGGTATCATGGCGACACGCACCATCGAGGATCGAAAGCTGCGTATCATTACTGCCATGGTGGCGCCGCTCATGACCTGTTCGGCACGACTGCCGGTTTACGCCATCATGATCGCCGCCTTCATACCGTACGAAACCTACTTCGGCGTCTTCAACCTGCAGGGGCTGGTGCTTACTGTTCTCTACTTGCTCGGTATTGTCGTCGCGGTGATCGTCTCCTTCATCCTCAGCCGCCTGATGTTCAAAACCGAGCGCGGCAGCTTTCTTATGGAAATGCCGACATACAAGCTGCCCACCCTGCGCTCTATCGGCATCCGTGTCCTCAACCGCGCCAGGT
>CAZJCK010000042.1:0-32693 GCA_964544635.1 uncultured Ignavibacteriales bacterium
GGCTTCGATTATTCCGACGGCCTCGTCGCGGCGCTGGCCGCTGACGACCAGGTCCTCACCCTGCATGTCGGAATCGTGCAGCAGTTCCTTAATTTTCTCGGCTGAGTGGAGCAGTTCGATCATCCGGGCGATTCAACCGTCCTGTTCGCCTACCAGGAGTTCGCCGACTCCTTCCCGAACTCGAGCTGGGCGCGGGAAGCCCGCAACCGCATCGGTGTCCAGACCGCTGCCGCCGAACTGCCGGCTGACCAGCAAATGTTGCCCGACGATTCCCTGCCGGGGCGCCTTACGCCGGGCGAATCGGGTGAGGGCTTCATAGATCCCTCGCAGCCCGGACAGGAAGAAGGAGATTTCGACATTTACGCCGGCCTGTATACCAGCCCCGAGGGGGATAGCATAATCGACCTGTACAACTATGTGGAGATTTCCGAGGATCGTGAGCCGTTTATTTATCCCGAGGAGGCCTATCGTTTCGAATTCGAGGGCCAGATCGAGATGTACTTCCAAATCAAGCTTGATTCTTTCGGTGAGGTTGTTGATGTTGTCATGAAGCGCCCGTCACCAAACCGGGCCATCAACGAAGAGGCCATCAAGAATGTCCGCAACCTCGTGTTCGATGTCATCCGCCTTGAGCAGGACGAGCAGGACAAGTGGTGGGTGTACAAGTACACCGTGGAGCGACCGAAGGACTTGCAGAGATGACGAGGACGGCGACTGAAGTTACCTACCTGACAAAAGCCCGCGACTTAAAGAACGATTACTACGCTTTCACGTTCGGCCCCTACAGCAAGGCCCGCCATTTCAAGCCGGGTCAGTTTATTCACGCCTGCCTGCCGGGAACCGAAGTCTATTTTCGCCGCGCCTTCTCGGTGGCGGCGATCGATCCGGATAACGACGCCATAGAACTGATATTCAAGGTGTTCGGGCGCGGTACCCGCCTGATGGGCAAGATGCGCAAAGGCGACGCCATCGATTTTCTCGGACCGCTCGGCAATACCTTCGCACTCCCCGGCAAGTCCGAGCGCGTCATCATGGTCGCAGGCGGGGTCGGCTTTCCGCCGCTCATGTTCTTTGCCGAGTACCTCGTGAACAAAGGCTACGATCCGAAGAAGATAGAGTTCTTCTATGGCGGCGCCTCCAAGCCGGACATCATCGAACGCGCCAGGATCAAGCGCATGGGTGTCAATTTTCGCCCGGTCACCGAGGACGGTTCCCTGGGTGAGCCGGGCCTGGTGACAATACCGGTCGAGCAGTTCATTCAGGACCATCGCGCCGACAAGCTCCGTGTTTACGGCTGCGGCCCCGAGGGCATGCTGAAGGCGACCAGCGACCTGGCGCTCAAGTATACCGTGGCCGGCCAGCTCTCGCTGGAGGCGCCGATGCCCTGCGGCATCGGTATCTGCATGGGTTGCGTCGTGCCGCTCACCGACGGCGGCCATGCCCGCGTCTGTCGCGAAGGACCGGTCTTCGATATCGGGAGGGTGAAACTGTGACTCCCGATCTGAAAGTCAATATCGCCGGGGTCGAGTTCGAGAACCCGATCATGACTGCCTCCGGCTGTTGTGCCTACGGCGAGGAGCTGGCCGACATGTACAGTCTCAAACATCTCGGCGCCCTGGTAACCAAGTCGATCACCCGCCGGCCACGCCTTGGGCATCCGCCACCGCGAACAGCCGAGACTTATGGCGGCATGCTCAACGCCATCGGCCTGGCCAATGTCGGCATCGACGCCTTTATCGAAGAGAAGATCCCGTTCCTTGAAAAGCAGCCGACCAGGATCATCGTCAATGTCGCCGGCTCGACTCTCGATGAATACATCGAGGTGTGCGGCAAGCTGGCCGACATCGATCGTGTCGACATGATCGAACTGAATATCTCCTGCCCGAATGTCGAAGTAGGCGGGATGGAGTTCGGCGCCAACGCGAAGATGACCGAACAGATCATGCGGGAGGTGAAGAAGGTCTTCCCCAGGCCGCTGATCGCCAAGCTGTCACCGAACGTGACCAATATTTCCGATATCGCAGTGGCCGCCGAACAGGGGGGCGCCGATGCCTTCAGCGTGATCAATTCGCTGGTTGGCACCAGTATCGACGTCGAAACCTGGCAGCCCCGCCTCACCAACAACAAGGGGGGCCTCACCGGACCGTGCATCAAACCGATCGCACTGGCCATGGTCAACGCCGTCTACCAGCGCTGCCGCCTGCCGATTATCGGTATCGGCGGTGTCTGCAACGCCATGGATGTCGTCGAGTTTCTGCTCTGCGGCGCCACCGCTGTCCAGGTCGGCACTGCCCTGTTTGTCGAACCGGATGCGCCGATCAACATCGTCAAAGATCTTAAAGCCTACATGAAACGAAAAAAACTTTCCTCGGTGCACGACCTGATTGGGAAAGTGAGGAAATACTGATGAGCGCAGTCTCGCAACTCAAGCAGATCCAGTCGAAGAACCAGTCAATGATATGCCTCGGTCTCGACCTCGACCCCAAGCGGATGCCGCAGGCGCATGCCAAGAATATCCGCAGCATGTTCGATTTCGCGCACCGTATTGTCGACGCTACCGCCGACCTGGTGTGTGCCTACAAACCGAACATGGCATTTTTCGAGTCGCTCGGTCCCGAGGGATTGTCACTGCTCAAACAGATCGTGCACCGTATACCCGATCACATCCCGATTATCCTCGACGGTAAGCGGGGCGACATCGGCAATACCGCCGGTCACTACGCCCGCGCCATGTACGAAATCTACGGCGCGACGTGGGTGACGATCAATCCGTATATGGGCTACGACTCGTTCCGACCGTTTGTCGAATACGATGAGAAAGGCATCTTCATACTCTGCCTGACGTCCAACTCCGGCGCCAAGGACTTCCAGATGCTCAATGTCGACGGCAAGCCGCTGTATCGTCATGTTGCCGAGAAGGTGAACTACTGGGACAAGGATCGCTCGTTTGGCCTGGTGGTGGGCGCCACCCAGCCGGAGCAACTGAAGGAAATTCGCGAGATCAGCGGCGATATGCCGCTGCTCATTCCCGGCGTCGGCGCCCAGGGGGGATCGCTCGAGCTGGCGGCACGATATGGTACGGCCGAGTTTCAAAAGCCGGCGGTCATCAACGTCTCGCGGTCGGTGCTGTATGCCTCGGGGGGCGACGACTTCGACAGCCGCGCCCGCCAGGAACTGCAGAAGCTGGTCGCTGAGGTCAACAGCTTCCGGCCCGGCGTCAACAAAGACGAGACCGAGAACCAGGATGCCGAATCGAAATCGCAGCAGCAATAAGCGGGCGGTCGATAATTACAGCGCATGACGACTCGGACTACCGGACGCTGGCGCGACGCTGAAGAGCATCTCGGCCGCGTTGATCCCGTCCTTCACCGGCTGATCGCACACGTGGGGCCGTGCACGATCGGGCGCAAGCCGAACAGCTTTTCTTCGATCGCCGAAGCGATCGTGCATCAGCAGCTTTCGCTGACCGCCAGTCGGACAATATTCGATCGCGTAAAGAAACTGACCCATGGCCGAGCCCTGACGCCGGATGCGATCGCGTCGGTCTCCGACGCACAGTTGCGGGCGGCCGGACTGTCACGCCGCAAAGTCGTCTACTTGCGCGACCTCGCCGGACATATCCTCGACAAACGCCTGCGCCTGCGGGCGCTGGCGAATCAGCGCGATGCCGATGTTGCCGCCGCCCTGACCGCCGTCAAGGGAATCGGGCCGTGGTCGGCTGAAATGTACTTGATCTTCGTGCTCAATCGCCCCGACGTCTTCTCGCCCGGCGATGTCGGCCTGCAACGCGCCATTCGCCGGTTGTACCGCGACGACGTCGCCTCCCCGCGCATGCGGAAACGCATCGACACCTGGCGGCCCTACCGTTCCATCGCCTGCTGGTATCTCTGGGCCAGCCTCGGTGAATCGATCGAGTACTAAACAGAAACGCGCAGCCGTCGCCGGCTGCGCGAGTATCGAATCATTTTCCAAACGGCGCTACACTTCGTAATTCTGCAGCACCCGATCCCAGTTGACGACATTCCAGAAGTTCGACAAATAGTCGCCGCGCTTGTTCTGGTAGCGCAGGTAATAAGCGTGCTCCCAGACATCGACGCCGAGGATCGGTTTACGGTGGTGCAGCATCGGCGTGTCCTGGTTAGGCGTCTGGAGCAGTTCCAGCTTACCATTACCATCGGCAACCAGCCAGCCCCACCCCGAACCGAACACGCCGCCGGCGTTGGCCTCGAACTGCTGCTTGAAGGAATCGAATGACCCGAAGTCGCGATCGATCGCTTCGGCCAGGCCGCCCTTCGGCATGCCGCCGCCGTCGGGTGACATCATCTCCCAGAACAGGGCATGATTGATGTAACCACCGCCGTTGTTGCGCACGGCGGTGCGGACCTCCGACGGCAACTCGTCGAGGTTTACAAGCATCTGGGCGAGCGGGCGGTCGTGCAGCATGGCGTGATCTTTCAGCGCGGCGTTCAACTTGCTGGTGTAGCCGGCATGGTGCTTGTCATGATGGATCTGCATCGTCTGGGTGTCGATCGCGGCGGTGAGAGCGTCATAATCGTACGGCAGGCTGGGAAGCTGATACGGATAGCTGCCCGACATCTTGGGTGCCATGCCGGCAACTGCCAGCTCCGGGGTGGTGCCGGCCTGTACACTGCCGGTAAACTTCGCCAGCGGCGACAGGACAACACCGGCAGCGGCGCCGGCAAGGGTGCCGAGAACTGTGCGGCGGCTGGGGCCGGTCACCTCGGTTTGGGGTTGATCGGTGGTAGTTTTCAGGGCATTGAAAAGGGCTCGCATGTTCAGCTCCTCCTGACAGTTAAAATGCGAATCGTGTGTCGATCTTATCTACAAAAACTACAACATGTTGGCCTGCGACGGGTTCCGCCTCAGCCGGCCTGCGAATGCCTGGATTAAAGTGTACTATTACCGTCCGACTTCGAACAGGAGCAGCGAGTAGATCACCGCATTGTAGAAGTTGCCGTCCCAGAAGTGATGATCGCGCAGGGTGGCGTCCTTCTTAAATCCCAGCCCTTCAAGCAACTTGAGGGCGCCGGTGTTGAACGCCGCGGTCTGACCATACACCTTGTTTAGCCCCCGGTAGTGAAAAAGGTAGCGATAGAGCAGTTCGAGCGCTTCCGAGCCGTAGCCGTTGCGCTGTTCGTCGGGATCGATCAGCAGCCCCAGCTCGGCCGAACGATTCAGCGTGTTGAGGTTGAAGAACGAGACCCGGCCGACCAGCGTGTTGTCCTTGCGACGCACGACGGCGAATTTCTGCTTGTTGGGATCGTGCTCCTGCTTCTCATACAGTTTCGCCGCTTCTTCAGCTGTTTCGAACTGGTGTGGCCAGCAGGTCATCGACTGCGGGTCGAGCTGCAACATCCAGTGATAACCGGCCTCGATATCCGACGGTTTCGCCGGTCGCAGGTACACTTTCTTGCCGATCAACGCCGGCCGGGTGGTCAGTTCCGCTTTATCCGCCATCCTCTGCTCCGTTCCCCTGTCAGTCGCTGCGGTTTTCCTGGAGGGCGTCACGCAGCTTGCGGTAATCGTCGTAAGCTTGCTTGATGGTGTTGACCGCATCATACCGCCCGCGCAGCGAATCGATCACCACCTCTTTCTTTTCCAGGATCTTGTAATCTTCGAAGAAGCGTTGCAACTCCTTGATGACATGTCGCGGCAGGGCGCCGATGTCGTCGTAATCGGTATAGGCCGGATCGTTGGCGTGCACCGCGATGATCTTGTCGTCCTGTCCCTTTTCATCCCGCATCGTCATCATACCGATCGGCTTGCACTCAACGATGCACATCGGCACGATCGGCTCCTGCGCCAATACCAGTACATCGAGCGGATCCTCATCATCACAATACGATCGCGGGATGAAGCCATAATTGGCCGGATAATGCACCGCCGAGTACAGCACCCGGTCGGCCTTCAAAAGACCGGTCTGCTTATCCAGCTCGTACTTGTTCTTCGAGCCTTTGGAGATCTCGATGATACAGTAGAAGCTCTCTTCCGGGTTCGCCCCGGGATCTACGTCATGCCACGCGTGTGCCGACATCTGGCCTCCTGTTTATCTTCGCCAATGATACGTCAGTCCGTTTTCCGCCGCAACCTTCAACCGATTGACTTTCGAACCGGCTTCCCCTTATGTTGGCGCATGCGTAATGTCTTCATCCTGATTGTTGCCCTGGGGCTGTTGTACCTGATCCCGGCAGGTATACTGCAGTTGGCGTACGGGCCGTCATACGACCTGGTCGGCGAGTACCCGGGCTGGGAACCGGATGGCGCCGGGGGCTGGCAGCCCGAAGCGATCTACCGCGCCAACGACAGCCTGCCGGACAATGCTCCGCCGACAGTGACCTCGTACCAGGTACCGTGGTTCCTGGAATATCTGCCAATCTTCCTGCCGGCAGTACTGCTGCTGTTGTTTCTGTTCACGCCGCTGCGTCGCTTGATCGAGCGCCAGCCGCCCCCTGATGTGATGGACCCGCCGACCGATGCGCCGCAGCCACCGCAATAAAAAAAGCCGCCCCAAAGGGCGGCTTAAAACGATGTGATAGCTGCCTTACTTGGCGGCTTCTTTCAAAGCGTCGAGGGCGGCCTCATAGTCCGGCTCGTTGGTCACTTCCGGCACCACCTGGACGTGCGAAATCTTGTCGTTCTTATCCACGACCATGACCGCGCGGGCCAACAGCCGCAGATCGTCGATCACCAATCCGTACGCCTTGCCGAAGTTGGCATCTTTGTAGTCCGACAGCATTTTGATCTTGTCGATCTTCTCCGTCTCGCTGAACCGGTTCTGGGCGAACGGCAGGTCCATCGAGATCGTAAACACCTGCACGTCGTCACCCATCTTGGCGATCTCGTCGTTGAATTTCCTGGTCTGGATGGAGCAGACCGAGGTGTCGAGCGACGGTACCACCGAGATCAGGCGGGCCTTGCCTTTCGACTCCGAGAGTTTGACCGGCTTAAGACCGGTGTCCATAGCGGTGAAATCCGGCGCCTGGTCTCCCACCTTGGGCGGCTCGCCGTGGAGATTCAGCGCATTCCCCTTCATTGTAACCTGCATGGTCATGTCCTTTCTAACAATTCAAGAGTATCTCTTCGGTATGCTCTGCCTAACACGGTAAGCGATCGTTATGATCCCGATAAACTCCCTGCAGGCACACAAAAAAAAGAACCGGCCGGGAAAAACCCGACCGGTCGAGGGGAGGTCTCTTTCGCATCAAGACTTAATTTTTCATGCGGCGATACAAGCCGGCGCCCGCCAGCCCGAGACCGAACAGCACCATCGTGGTCGGCTCCGGGATCGGCTGCGAGGTCTCCACATTCGGTCGCTGCGCCAGCAGGAAACCGTCGTTGAAGAAGCCGTTATTGCGGATGCTGAAGGTCAGTTGATCGGTGCCGCCGTCGCCTGAAATCAGGCCGTCCGACAGGTCGTAATAGTCGCGCTGGAAGGCCGGGTCGGTGTAGACCGAACTAAAGGCGTTCGACGTTTTCACCGTGCCGGAGCCCTGGGAGAAACTCAAACCATCGAGATCATTGGAATGGCCATAGCCGTTCGGTACCCAGTCGGCGCGCGGCTGATCGTACAGCCAGTCGTTTATGTTGCCATGCGGGTCGAGCAGCTCGGCACCGAAGCTGGTCCAGTCAACGCCGGTGTTGTTGGTGACGACCTTCGTAATGGTGTAATCCTTAAAGAGCGGCAGGCCGTTGAACTGAACCGTACCCAGACCGGTATAGTCCCAGTCTTCCCAGATCGTGATTTGATTGCCCGAGACCGACCAGTTCATGTTCGACATACCGGTATTCGAGGAGTGCAGGTTGACGGATATGACAGCGTGGGGCGAGGCTGCCAACAAACAGAAACTCAGCAATATTGCAAGCATGCGCATTTTCATATTCTCCTCAAAAAAGTACCGGTATAACTAACCAAATTTATCCGACAAGCATAATAGCAAGCCTCGTACCGCCGCCGCAACAGTCGCCCCATGAGCGTATTAAGCTTCTGAGAAGGAACGACTTGCGACGTTTTCGCGGCGTCTTCGCAATGCCGCTTTCTGGCGATCTCTATGGGTAAGTTGTACCAAATTATGCAGGCTTCTGCACAGTTTAGCGTGTAGCGATGAGGTTAACGGAGATAACGTTCCGGGCTGGTGATGGCGGCATTAAGGGCACTGGCCGCAGCCGTCGCCGGCGAGCAAAACAGGATCTCGGCTCCCTCCTGTCGATAGTCACCAACTGCTCTTTGATTGCACGTAGCCAGGCAACGTTCTCCCGGCACCAGTCTTTGCATCGAGCTGCCGGTTTCGATGGCGCTGCTGGGATTCATCACCACCGCGCCCGCTTCCAGATAGACGCGGATCAGTCCTTTCTTGAGGGCGTCGAGATAGACCGAATGCGAGCCGGGGTAGACCAGCATGCGACAATCTGGATGGACCTTTTTGCCCTTCAGAATTTCGGCGCCGATTCGGAGGTCGTCAAAACGACCGTTTGCCGCCGTCCCGAAAATAACCTGGTTGACCGGCTTGTCCTCCATTTCGGCAACCGCTCGCACCGACGCCGGCCCCCCGGCAGTGGAGATCTGGGGCACCAGCTCTTCGATCGATATCTGCAGGTTGCTGCTGTACTCGGCATTCTTGTCGGCAGCCAGCGGTTTGTAGGTCATTGGCGCGCGCCCGCTCAAGAACCGGCGGGTCTGGGAATCGAAGGGACAGACGGCACCCTGCGCGCCCATATCAATAACCTGATTGCACAGGGTGAATCGCTCGGAGATGGTCATCTGCGATACCAATGGACCGTGAAACTCTATCATACGATCAGCGATGTGGTCGGGCGCAATGTGCTTCATCAGGTGGAGGCAGACATCGCGGGTGTACACGCCTCTCGGGCGTTTACCCGACAGGTCGATCCTTACTGTTTCGGGCACTTTGACATACAAGAGGCCGTGCGCCCACAGCTCGGCCATCTGCTCGATGGTGACGGCGCGACCAATCGCCCCGATACAACCATACGCCGAGGCATAGCGATCGGTGGCGAAGCCGAGCTGGCCGGGTAGAATCAAACCGCGCTCAACTGCCACCTGGTTGCCGATACCGTCACGAATATCCAGAATGTGGGCGATTCCCTGGCGCTTGGCAAACTCCCGCACCGTGCGGTGATTCTCACCGTTGCTGCTGCCCTGACAGCATCCCGCCGTTGAGATGACAATCCTGGCTGAGTTCCAGACCAGGTCAGAACCGTTCTGGCGGAAGCGCGAGAGGACGGCGTCGGCGCCGCAGTCGGCGAGGGCCATGTTCGGCTCGACGGCGATCTCCTGGCCGATTTCGGCGCGGTCGGTCTCGGCGGCGGCCGCCAGCGCCTTTTGAATCATCGACTGCTTGCCGTACAACGCATTGCTGTGCGGCGTGGCCCGTGCCCCGGCGAGGTTCAGCTCGAGCTGCTCGAGCTTGAGGAAGGCCGGTTTTTCCTTGATGCCGTATTTGCGCCGCCAGTTATAGAAAGCTGCCTTGGAGATGCCCAGTTCGAGACCGCACTTGTCGTCATCGCCATAGCGCTCCCACAGGGTTCGGACTTCGCTCTCGGAAAACTTGGGCTGCGAGTGTCGGGGAACATTCTTCTTTCGGCGCCAATAAGCCACCAGGTAGGGCGGCACGCCGCCAAGTCGCTCGCCGATCTTTTCGTCGGTCTTGTACAATTTCTGGAGTTGAACCAGCTCTGCCTTGGTCGGCATTTTCGGTTTCTTTTTGGCCACTACTGATTCAGCTCCTTGCGCAGAGCTTCATAGACCGGCTCCATCGGCACCGAATGTACCTTGGTCTTGCCGACAACCGGCATGAAATTGGTGTCACCGGTCCAGCGCGGCACAATGTGCATATGACAATGCCCCGGTACACCCGCTCCCGACGACCGTCCCAGGTTCATCCCCAGGTTGAGCGAGTCCGGCTTGAGGGCCGACTTAATCGCCCGCACCGTCCGCTGCACCAAAAACATCAATTCAACCGACTCCGCTTCCGTGAGTTTTTCGACCTGGCCAATGTGACGGTAGGGCAGGACAAGGGTGTGACCGACATTGTACGGAAACTTGTTGAGAATGACGAAGGTCTTGTCGCCGCGATAGACAATCAGGTTTTTGACCGAGTCCTTCATTTTCAACCGTGTACAGAACACGCAGCCTTTCTCCTTCTTCCCAAGGATAAAGCCGGACCGCCACGGTGCCCAGAGTGATTTGTCCGCCATAACTATGGATAATAATGCCAACGGCCGAGGCTGACAATAGGCAAACCGCGCTTTGTGTCAAATCGTATCGCTGTCGCCGTTCACGTCAGCGGCGAAACAATTGCCGGATTTATCACGTAAACGCCAATACATGCCGCCACCAGTGGCGGTCATCTCAACAGGAAACAAGAGTAACCAGGCATGCCGCCAGGGTAATGCCGGGGAGTGGCACTATTCATGGTAAAGAAAGTCATTTTCACTATTGTCGTACTTGTCGTGATTGGCGGCGTTTTGTTCTTCGCTATCGACGGTTCGGCCAAAAAAGAGGACGGCTTTAAGACCTTTGAGGTCAAGCGCGGCGATATTATCGACGAAGCCCTTGCCGTCGGCCGCATCGAGCCAAAGAAAGAAGTTGAGATCAAGTCCAAGATCGGCGGCATCGTCAACCGTGTCTTTGTCGACATCGGCGACCGGGTGAAAGTCGGCGATCCGTTGTTCGATATCGCCCCCGATCCTACCCCGCTGGAATTTGCCGAGGCCAAGCGCCAGGTTGAAATCGCCGAGGTGTCGTACAAAAAAGCCAAGACCGATCTCGATCGTGTCTTGTCGCTGAAAGACAAGCAGCTCATCTCGCACCAGGAATACGAATCGGAGAAAGCGACCTACGACGAAGCTCACTTGCGGCTCAAGCTGGCCCAGGAAAAGCTCTCCCTGATCGAGTCCGGCAAGATTTCGGTGGCCGATCTCGAGGTCGACAATATTATCAAGTCACCCATTAATGGCACGGTCCTGTCGCGGCTGGCCGAAGAGGGCGACCCGGTGGTGCCGCTGACGTCATTCCAGGCCGGTACAGCGCTGATGACCCTTGCCGAAATGGACGAGCTGATTTTCCGCGGCAATGTCGACGAAATCGACGTCGGCAAACTGACCGAAGGGATGCCGTGCGAAATCGATATCGGCGCCCTGCCGAATGCGAAGGTGCAGGCGGTGCTGACCAAAATCTCGCCGAAGGCACACAAAGAAGAGGGTTCGACGCTGTTCGAGGTGGAAGCTGAAATCCTCGACGCCGGTACCACCTTCCTGCGCGCCGGCTACTCAGCCAACGCCAACGTGATAATCACCAGGAAAGAAAACATCCTGCTGGCGCCGGAACGACTGATCAAAATCGAAGATTCGATTGCCACTGCCGAGGTGCAGGATACATCGGGCACGGTGGCGCAGAAGACGGTCGAGATCGGTTTGTCGGACGGTATAAACGTGGAGATCAAGTCGGGGCTCGACGAGGGCGACCTGCTGGTCGAACGTCCGCCGCGCGAGATCACGGCTGACTAAGAGGTGCTACGGCTATGATGCCGCTTCTTTCGATCAAGCAATTTCTCAGCGACATGCGCCGCCAGAAGCTCCGTACCGCACTCACCATGTTCGGTATCTTCTGGGGCACCTGCTCCATCATCCTCCTGTTCGCTTTCGGGCAGGGGATCAAGGAGCAGCAGCTCAAGTCGCAAAAAGGGATCGGCGAGAACATCGCCATCTTCTGGCCGGGGATCACGTCGAAAGAACATGAAGGAATGCCGCGCGGACGGCGGATCCGACCGACCGAAGCCGACATCAAACTGATTCGCGAAAAGGCGGTCACACTCCGGAACATCTCGCCGGAATTCTCGAAGTGGAATGTACTGATAAAGAACGGCCAGCACGAATCACGGCGCAATGTAGTCGGTATCTGGCCGGAATTCGGCGAAATGCGCAACCTGATCCCGCGCGAAGGCAGTCGCTTCATTAATGATCGCGACATGGCCGAGAAACGACGTGTCGTGTTTATCGGCAACCTGCTCAAGGAAGATTTGTTCGGCGACGAGCCGGCTGTTGGCAAAACCGTGCTTTTGAACGGCATGCCGTTCACCGTCATCGGTGTCATGCAAGCAAAGGACCAGGACTCGTCATACAACGGTCGCGACAGCCGCAAAGCGTACATCCCGGCCGCGACATTCAACTCGATGTACTCCCGGCGCTATGTCAACAACTTCGTGGCGCAGAACGAACCACAGTTCACGATGGCGCAGACGCGACGGGAGATATACGAAATCCTCGCCGAGAGATACCAGTTCGATCCCACCGACCGCGAAGCGCTCTCGATCTGGGACACGACCAAGGGGTTTGCCTTTCTGAAGAACTTCTTCAACGCTTTCCAGTGGTTCCTGGTCGGTATCGGTATCGCCACGCTTATCACCGGCGCCATCGGCGTATCGAACATCATGAACGTAGTCCTCGAAGAGCGCACCAAGGAGATCGGTATCAAGATGGCGCTGGGCGCCCGCAAGTCGACCATCCTCTCGCAGTTTATCTTCGAAACACTGCTGATTACCGCTATCGGCGGCTTTCTCGGTTTTCTGGCGGCGGTCGGCATGGTTGAACTGGCGAATCTATTTGACTTGCAGGATTTTATCGGCACCCCAAGGGTCAACATCGTCGGAGCCATGGTCGTGACCACATTGCTCGGTATAGTCGGATTCACTGCCGGCATCTTCCCGGCGCGACGTGCCGCCAACCTCCAGCCGGTCCAGGCGTTGAAGCTGTTCTGAGGACAATGCCATGAGATTCTCGATACTGTACAACGTCTTCATCCGCGATCTGCGCAAGCAACAGAAGCGCATCACCCTCACGCTGGTGGCGCTCGGCTGGGGAACCATCTCGATTATGCTCCTTTTGGGTTTCGGCGAAGGACTGCAACAGCAGCTGACCGTCAACATGAGGGGCATGGGCTCCGGTATCGGCGTAATCTGGGGCGGGCAGACATCGATGCCGTTCAACGGGCTGGGCAAGGGACGGCCGATCTGGTTGCGCCCCGGAGACCCCGCCTACCTGAAGAAGTCGGTACCGAGTATCAAGCATATCGGCGGTGAGTATCATCGCTGGGGCTCCGATGTCCGCTACGGCGACAATATTCTGTCTGAGCACATTGCCGGGGTACCGGCGATCTGGGAGGATATCCGTAACTTCATACCGATACAGGGCGGACGGATGATCAACGAGATCGACGTTGCCAAGAAGCGCCGCGTCGCCTTCCTGGGTTACGACTGCTGGGAACGGCTGTTCGTGCACGACCAGGCGGCCGCCGGCGACGACAAGCTGTTCAATCGCAGCGCCACCATGGAGGGACCGGGCCCGCGCGACGCTGTCGGCAAACAGATTTTGATCAACGGCGCGCCCTTCACGGTCATCGGTGTCATGGTCGACAAGATGCAAATGAGTTCGTACACCGGCCAGGATCGCAGCACCATCGCCATTCCGAATACGACCTTTGAGGCGCTGTACGGCGATCCGTATCTCGACAACATCGTGGTCATGCCGCACGACGTCAGCCGGATGGACGAAATGGAGAAAGGTATCACGGCGGCACTGGCATCAAAATACCGGTTCCATCCCGAAGACGAGGATGCCGTCAGCATGTGGGATGTCGCCGCAACCCAGCGCGAGACGACCAACATGCTGCTGGGTATCAAGATTTTCCTGGGTATCATCGGCGGCCTCACGCTGCTCATTGCCGGCGTCGGCGTGGCCAATATCATGTACGTTTCGATCAAGGAGCGCACCCGCGAGATCGGCGTGAAGATGGCTCTGGGTGCGCGCAAAATATACATCCTCTCGCAGTTCCTGGTCGAGGCCCTGATCATTACCTTCCTCGGCGGGTTCGGCGGCATGGCGGTTGTCTATGTTGCCACCGAGGCATTCAAACGGGTGCCGATGGAATCCGACGTCATGGAGTTCATGGGCCGGCCGACCATTTCGTTCGAGATCGGTATTACCGTGATCATTATCCTCGGTGTGATGGGTCTCCTGTCGGGATTCTTCCCGGCACTGCGGGCGGCCTCGGTCAACCCGGTGGAATCGTTGCGCTATGAATAGGACACAACAGGGAAACAGGTAGTATGCTGACACGACAGATGATCGATATTAAAGATGTAACCAAAGTATACCATACCGGCGCCGTGGAATTCCGCGCTCTCAAGGGTGTCGACCTGCAGGTGCAGCACGGCGAGTACATGTCGATCGTCGGACCGTCCGGCTCCGGCAAGTCGACCCTGATGAACATCATCGGCTGCCTTGACCGTGCCACCAACGGGAGTTATTTCCTCGATGGCCGGGATGTGACGAAACTCTCGGCCAACGACCTGGCCGACATTCGTAACAAGAAAGTCGGGTTCGTCTTTCAGGCCTTCAACCTGCTGCCGTATGCGACGGCGTATGAAAATGTCGAGGTGCCGCTGCTGTTCGCCGGCGCGAAGTCGAAACAGCGAAAGGAACGCGTCGCCGAGTTGCTCAGCCGTGTCGGTCTGGGTGACAAGCTCAACAACAAGCCGACCGAGATGTCGGGCGGCGAGATGCAGCGTGTCGCCATAGCCCGTGCGCTCGCCAATGAGCCGGAAGTGATCCTCGCCGACGAACCGACCGGCAACCTCGATACCAAGTCGGGTACCGCCATCGTCAGTATCTTCGAAGAGCTGCATGATGCCGGAAAGACGATTATCATGATCACCCACGACATGAGCCTGGCCCGGCAGACCGACCGCATCGTGCGGATCAAGGATGGCTTGATCGAGACCAACGGCAACCTGGCCTGACCAAATGACCCCTCATACGGGTTCAGTCCCAACGGAAAACGCCGGTCCTTGCGGGCCGGCGTTTCCATTTGCTCTACTATGACGCAGCGTCAGTCCCAGTCGGTGCGGACATTGACAAACATCGTCTGGTTGTTGCGCCAGACGAAGAAGATCACTTCGCGCGGCTTCTGTTCTTCGATGCGTTCCATGATCCCCTCGACATCCTGCACATCCTCCACCGGCTCATCGCCAATGCGCTGGATGACGTCGCCGATCCGCAGGCCGCCGACCTGCGCCAGGCCGCCCGACTGCAGTTCCGACACCACCGCGCCGTTGAATTCATCGCGATCGCGGTTGTAGAACAGGTAATCGGCGAAGACCAGGTCGCGCACGTGGAACTCGAGCGCGTCGTTTTCATACTCGGGCGCATCGGCCGCCGCCATCGGCGCTTCGGCAAGGGTGGCCGTCATCTTCATGCGGTCGGGGCCGGTCTCACTTTCAATACCGCGCAATACCGAGAATTCGACACCGGCGCCGGGACCCATATCGGAAATCATGCGCTGGAAGATGGGGAGACGTTCCTCCTTGTCTACCAGCACCGGCAGGCCGTTGACTTCATAGATGATGTCACCAACCTCCAGGCCCGATTCCGCCGCCGGGGAGTTGCTGACGATATTGTTGACGATGATGCCGCCGCCGAGATCCAGATTCCAGTAGTCGATCAGGTCGAGGGTAAGCGCCTGCAGCGTAATGCCGAGCCAGCCGCGATCGACCTCGCCCTTCTGCGGCGGACTCTCCACCAGCCTGGCGATGCGCTCGGCGGTGATGACACCCAACAGCGGGATGCCGAAATCGTCAAACCCGCCCATCATGCCGCCGTCCAAACCTCCGGCCGACGGATTTGAGAGGGTGCCGAGCACGCCCACCGGCTGGCCCCGTTCATTGAACAGCACCGAAGTCATCTGCAGCGGGTTGAAGCCGACCGTCAGGGTGAATTTCTCAGGTTCTTTCACCAGTGTCGAGACCATACCGATGTCGGCGCCCAATGGTGGTTCGATGAAGTCCGGCAGGAGCATGTAAAGCGCCAGCCACTGGCCGATTTTGGCGTCTCCGTTGTCGACGAACGATACCGGTTTCAGCGTTTTCGCGTCGAAGTCGTTGATACGCAGGAAGCCGATCTTGGTGAAGCGGTCGACTCCGATGTACTCGCCATCGTAGGTCTCACCATCGAGGGTGCGAACCTCGATACTCGTCGGGCTGGTGCGAATCGTCATGCCGCCAAGGTTGGCGAACGAGTGCTCAGCCGCGACGGTATTGCCGTTGAAGATGACCAGGCCGTCGTCCGAGACCAGCGTTCCAAGCAGGGTTTCTTCCTGTTCGGTGGAGTTCATACCGAACGACATCTCCACCTTCATCTCGATAATGACGGTGAATTGCCTTACCTGCTGTTCGAGCTTTTCAAAATTGAACAGCTGTGCCGAGGTCGTCGGCGCAGTCGTGCCAAACACAACGGCGACTGTCAGTGTGATCAAAAGTATACGTTGCAGCTTATTCATTGGTCGGTACCCCCGTGCGTTGTTCCGTGTTGATAAGCACGAAGCGGGTCGCCTTGTTGCGCTTTACGGTGAGGAGGACTTTTTCGACATCCTGCACTACCATCTCGTTGTACAGTTCGACATAGTCCGACAGGCCGAAGATCTGGCGGTCATTGACTCTGACGATCACGTCACCACGGCCCAGTCCCCCTTCGTCGGCAAGACCGACGCGCTTGACGCCGACGACATAGACGCCGAGGGTATCCTCGAGCTGATCCTCGATCTGCATCTGGCGGGTGATGTCTTTTACCGTGAACTCCCACTCGGAGCACTCAAAGTCCTCACCCTGCACCTGGCCAAGCTGTTTGGTTTCAATGTTCATTTCATACAGTTCCTTGCCGCGCTGTACCTTCAGGTCGACCGTCGACCCGGGCGCATGGTTGGCAATGCGGGCGTAGAACGGCGGCAGCTCCTCGTAAAAGCGGGCCGACACCGGGTCGCCGTCGATTTCAAGTATGATGTCACCGGCCTTGAGGAAGGCCGAGTCGGCCGGTGAACCGGGATCGACCGAGGCTACCAGCACACCGGTGTCGCGACCGGCGCCAAAAAACTCTTCGAGTTCCTGTAGCGGCTGGCAGTGGACGCCTATCCACGAGCGAACCACCTCACCCTCACTGAGGATGGCGTTGGTCACACGCTTGACGACATTGATCGGGATGGCGAACCCGAGATTGTTGGCGAACATAGTCGCCCGCGAGTTGATACCGATAACCCGGCCCTGCAGGTCGACCAGCGGGCCACCCGAATTGCCCGGGTTAATGGCGGCATCGGTCTGGATCCACAGGTTGTAACGGCCGGTTCGTTCGCCGGTGGGGAGGCGGACATCGGGGGAGAAGTAGCGGTCCTTCGTCGATACCACGCCGGCCGAGACCGATCGCGACAGTGACAGCGGCGAGCCCATGGCCAGGACATACTCACCCACTTGCAGAGCGTCGGAATCGCCGAATTCGGCGATCTCGATGGTACCCTGGTAGGTCTCCAGGTCGAGCTGAATGACGGCGATGTCGGTCAGCGGGTCACCGCCCACAAAGGTGGCGCTGACCTGCTCCTTATCGGAGAGGGTGCAAATGATCCGGGTAGCTTTGCCGGCGACATGGTAGTTGGTAACCACATAGCCGTCGCGATGAAAAATCACGCCCGACCCGATTACCGCCTGCTTCTCCAGTTCGCCGGTCTGGTAATTCTTGATGACCGGCTGGATGTGGACCAGCGCCGGGAGGACCTTGTCGCGCGCTTTGTATATTTGTTCCTGCACGTTTCCCGGCATCCCTGCCGCGGCCAGGGCCGACCCCGTCAATCCGACGGCGAGAAACAGTGCTAAAAGAGTTCGCTTCAAGTTATCTGCTCCTTTACGATGTTTTCGTCTATCAACAGTTTATAAACGCCGCACTCACCCTGGGGTTCGCGAAGCCTCAATGAAATCTTATGAAATCGAACATAGGCCGATTCGATTAGGGCAATCAACAAGCAATTCCCCCCGGAACGAGTCAAAAAAAAAAGCCTCCGGCGTAAACACCGGAGGCACAAAGTCAGCGGTCGCTTTAGAGATTTATCGGAAAGACACATCCACCGACCCGAGGCCGACCTCGAGGTACAGGGTAATTCGGGTATCGGCGCTGTCGAAGTTGTCCGATTTCCATTCGTCGCGCCCTTTGGTTACATAACCTTCGCCATGGATATCGAGTGACGACAGCCAGTTGGCCTCTTCTGCCACGATCCGCACCGGAACATCCTTCGGCAGCACGATATCAGCCGATCCCAGGCCGATCTCCATGTCGATTCGCGATTCCCCGTTGTATTCGCCACGGAAGTCGAGATCGAACGAACCGACGCCGCCGGAAAAGTTCATCTCATCAAAGTTGGCGTTGCCGATCATCCGGATGTCGAGTGAGGTGGCGCCGGCATCGATGTTGATTTCGCGGAGCCGGCTGCGGTTGGGCTTGGAAAATTCGATCTCGCCGGAGGCGGCGCCGACATCGATGTTCAACTCTTCAAGGGGCACTCCACCCAGATCGAGGCGGGCATCGCAGGCGCCCATATCCATCTGCAGCCGCGCCGGGTACCGTGTCGACATGACGAGTTGCAGGCGGTTCTCTTCGGTGTCGATATCATGGTCGCGCCGGTGGTCGCACTCGACCGACAAATGACCGCGCTCACCCGATACGGCATAATCTACCAGGTACTCGACCCGGTCCGGATTATATTCCAGTTCAAGGCGGGCGGCATCCTCGATATCTTCCCCCACGACAACTATATCGCCGGCGCCGAAGTCGAGATCGACGTCGAGGCTTTTGGCTCCCTCAACATCGACAGTGCGAGTCTCGCGCTCTATCTTGGCCATCAGGCTGACCGCCATCACAACCACCAGTGCCAGACCTACAACCAGGACCCTACGTTTCACGGCTTCCTCCCGTCTACAAGATACGTTTTGTTGATACCTGTATATACGACGGCGCTGATATCAGGTTGCGTCGGAATCGCTGCGTTTACCCTTACCCGGCGGCGGACTGACGGGCGGGGTCTCGCTGCTCTCTCCCGGAGATGATGTCGGTGGCCGGGTGATCTCGCCCGACGGTTTGGCTTTTGGCGGTGACTTCCCGGTTTCGGCGTCGGGTGAACTTTCGCCGGTGCGTGTGGGCGGGTTGACCGGTGGTGCCGACGGTCGTGGCGGCGGGGCCGGCGATGGAACCTCGCCGGCCTGCGACTGACGGTCGCGCCAGGAGACATACGGTCGGGTGCCCAGGCGCGTCAGGAGCGCCGCCCCCAGACCACTCAACATGACAAATCCGGTATAGATAGCCACCGCAATGACAATCAATATGCCAATCACATTGAGGGCGCCATCAAAGCCCGAGAAGATCGCCGCCACCGTCCAGAACAGGCAGATGATCACTACGCCGACGATGCCGCGCAGCCACGAGGTCGTCACCGGGCGGCCGATCCGGCGCAGCAGGTAGCCGCCGATTCTGTCGCCGGCCGCTACCACGCCCACCAGGAGGGCGAATACATAAAGCAGCGGTACGAACGGCAGGACCAGAACACCAACGATCGTCACCGTCACCAGCGTTACTACCAGTGGCAACAGGAACAACAGCAGAAGTCCCAGGAGCGACGAGCGAATCGGATAGTGTCGGCTGGCCAGGAAGATGTTATTGAGCTGCCTCGGCATCAGCGACGTCGACAGAAACGTGATCACCAGCAGAATGGCCGACAGGATGGCAATGGTTTGGAGGAAGTCGTCGGAGAACGGCTCGGTTAGGTCACTGATATCGAACGGTGCGGTTGTTTCCTGGACACCTCCCTTGACGACAGCACCCGGGCGCACACTGATGTCGGGCGCCATAACCTTGCCGTCGACAACTCCGGTCGCGGTGATGACGACGCGGGTGAGGGAGCGAATGTCGCCCTGTACCCAACCCTTGACCGTGACGCGACCGTACGCCACTACATTGCCGTCAACAAACTCATCATAACCAATTGTCAGGGAGCGCTGCTCAAACGGTTTTACGCGCCGGCGCTCGCTGGCCCGCTCTTCAATCGGCAGGTCCAGTCCTTCATAGCCCGGATCGATCGGATCACGCACACCGTCAAGAGCCGGCCGGATACCCATGACAAACCGGTCCTCTTCAAAGTCGTAGTACCAGTCATTGTCGGCGGTATCGGTGGCCGTGACCCCGTCTTCGGTCAGATAGATTTTGTAGAACACCGTATCGGCCGGGGCCGGCTCCGCCGCGGCCGCAGCGAGACTGGTGTCCTCCTGTTCCAGCCCCAACTCCTGGGCAGAGCTGAGCACTGGCAAAAGAAGTATCGCCGGGTAAACGAAAAGTGTGCGCAGAAGCGCCGTTCGCATTCAATACATCCTGTGTTTCGAACGGCCGGGTATCGACCGAGCCTAGTACATGGCTATACGTACGTCGCCGGAAGAAGATGTCAATTTCACCAGGGGGCCGCCATCGGTCCCCATTCGACCGAGCAGCCGGTTACGGCTGGCCGACTCCACCGCCAACGGTATCTCGGAACGAATATTGCCAGATTCTGTCTGAATGTCCAGCTTCCCGACAGCCCATTGCGGCACCGCCAGCTTTATTGTTCCGGTCACCGTTTCTACTACATAGTCCTTCGGGCTGTCAAGCTCAGTCTGGATGGTGACATCACCCGAGCGGGTGGCCAGCTGGATGGTACCACGAGCCTGCTTGATGGCGATATGTCCGGAAGCCGCCCGAATCTGAACGTCCCCTTCCACCCAGGCCAGCCCGATATCGCCGTCCCCGTGACGGATATCGATGTTGCCGTACAGGAATTCCCCTTCGATACGGCCGGAGGTGTTGATCACCTTGATGTCGCCATCTATACTGGTCAGCGTAATGGCGGATTCAACGGATGTGATTTGTATGTCGGCCTGCATGTCGCGCACCCTGATCGGTCCCTGGCGGCTGGTGATGATGACGGGGCAGTTGTACGGTACCTGGATTCGCAGGTCGGTGGCAGGGGGATCATCCTCGTCAAGCCCCAGCACTTTTTCCAGCACACTGTTGTCGAAGCCGATCTCATGCTTGTGCAGGGCACTGATCCGCAAGGTGTCTTCGATCCGGCTGGCGGCGAACTCGATGTCATTCGCCATCTGATTGGCAACTTCGAGGCTGGGGGCATGAAGGCGCTTGACCAGGTCAACCACGATACGGTTGTCGTCACTGCCGATAACTTCAATTGTGCCCGATATCGCCCGGATGTCCAGGACAGTGGCGTTTTCCAGTTCGACAATTCGCTGGTAGGCGTAGGTGTAGGTCTTGGCTGACGTTGTTGAGGCGAGCGTGAACACACTACACATGGCGGCACACATGCCTGCGAAGATTGCCGATCGCACCGATCTTCTCCTTGTTAAGGTCAGCGGGACAGGGTCTTGAGCCGCTTCTTCAGCAGCTCGCGAGCCCGGAATATCCGGGCTTTTACCGTGCCAACCGGTATATCCAGAAGATCGGCAATTTCCTCGTACGATTTATCGTCCTTGTGACGGTAGATGATGACTTCGCGATACTTGTCAGGCAGCGACTCAATCGCTTCGTCGATCGAAAAACGCTGCTGCTTCCGTTCGAGATCCTTTTCGGGGTGATACGATGTATCGGCGACCTCGATCTCGCGGGTGCCGTCCTGCGTCTCCAGCGTCTGGTCGAGCGACAGGGCGTTGATACGCTTCTTGCGGAGGTGGTCGATCGAGGCATTGGAGGCGATCTTGTACAGCCAGGTGGAGAACTTGTACTCCGAACGGTAGCTGGCCAGCGACGAAAACGCCTTCATGAACGTCTCCTGCACCAGGTCGTTGGCTGTCTCCTCGTGCCGCACGATCTTGTAGACGACGAAATAGACGCTGTTTCGGTGCCGTTCCATGAGCAGCCGATACGCCTGCTGACTGCCGCCGAGAGCTTCGGCAATCAATTCCTGATCGTCTTTTTGCGGCTTGTTGTTACTCTGCTTCGTGATCTTCCTACCACCTTCCGCAACTTCAAACCAACATAATACGTCGGCCTTGAGTCCGGCAAAAGTAAATTGTAGAGGCCGCCGCCGCCGCTGTTCGGGCCGGTCCACCCGCAATCCGGAAAAAATATCCCACTTCGTGCAGAAATTGGACAAACTTCTCCGGGCACCTGACTACCCCCTCTCCAGGAGTAGAGAATACCGCAAAGCCTGCCGTTAATATTGGTGAGGAGGAAGGCAGGAATAGGTGCTATACGACTTTCCTGAGTATTACGAAGTTGCCTTTTCGTTCCGGGATGTCCCGGCGGAGTGTAACTTCATGCATCAGCTTATCCAGCGGTTTTCGTCGCAGCCGTGTCGCGATATCCTGGAGATTGCCTGTGGGCCGGCGCCACATGCCGAGGGCCTGGTCAACCAGGGGTATCGCTACACCGGGCTGGATATCAATCGCAACATGCTGGACTATGCCACCTACAAGTGGAAAGACCTGATCCCGCGGCCGATCTTCGTCGAGGGGGACATGACCGACTTTCGAATCGAGCAGCCGGTCGACTTCGCCTTTGTCATGATCGGTTCGCTCTATCTTTCGTCGATCGCCGATTTTCACCGTCACTACGATGCCATGGCCTCAGCCCTGCGCCCCGGCGGCCTGTATTTCCTCGACTGGTGCATTCAATTTACCGATCCGGAAAAACTCCTGAAGAGCAAGCCGCTGGTTGTCGAACGCGACGGTATCAGCGTGAAAAGCGAGTTCCGCCTCAAGGTGCTCGATCGCAGCGAGCAGATGTATGAAGAGATCTGGACCGTGAGTGTCGACGATCACGGTCGCAAGCGCCAGTTCGACATGGTCGAACGCAATCGCGCCCTCCTGCCATCGGAATTTCTCAGTTTCATCTCCGGCCGGCCCGACTTTGACTTTGTGGGCTGGTGGGGCGACTGGGACCTGAACAAACCGATTTCGGATGGTGATGAACCGACCCGGCCGGTCGCCCTGATCAGGCGCGTTTGACATCTCTGCTACCAGCAAAAGATAACGGGTGAGGCGGCACATCATGGCAGCATCACCCGTTTTGTTTTGCTTGCAGCCCGGCCGGGTTATCAGCCCTGCTTGGTATATGTCGCCTTTCCGGCGGTCCACCAGCTCTTCCCGCCGTCTTCTGAGTGCTGCATCTCCCAGTAGAACTCGGTATCGCTTTTTGGCTCGATGATGATTCTGGTGTCGAGCTTTTGCCCCATAACGATTTCTTCACCGGTCATCACCATCTTTCCATCCTGTTCGTTCCCGGTGTACAGGCGGATGCGCGGAGTGGCGTCGTCGATCCACATCGTTTGCCATTCCTGGCGTTCACGGTCGTAACAGTCGAGGGAAAGACCGGTCATGGTCATACCCATCATGTCGATAGTCGTTGTGCCCCGGACCGCGCCGCCGTCCAGCACCAGTTCGTAGCTGGCCGTGGTTTTGGCGTCCATCCACTGTGCCGAGGTATCGGACATGCGCCATTTCATATCGGCGGTCCAGTCGCCGACCAGGAAATGCATGGCTTTCATTTGTTCCGGCGCGCCCATCGGCATGTTCTGCATGTCGTCCTGTGCCGACGCAGTGCCGACCAGCAGGCTGCACAGTGCCAGCGCGCAAAGACCGGTTACGAATGCTTTCATTTTCTCTCTCCCCGAGTTAGGTTTACGTTGTATTGAATGTGAGTTGTTCCGGACCAGTACCGGTAATGTAGCCGCCCGACCGAACCGGTGCAAGGGAAAATAGATGGCTTTAGCCTATGATTGGGAATATGTGAGATCGACCCCGACCACGAGGAAAACTATGGCAGCCAAACGATATATCCAGATCTACACCGGCCCCGGTAAAGGGAAAACCACCGCCGCCGTCGGCCAGGCGGTGCGGGCCGCCGGCAGCCGCCTGAAGAGCCTGATCATCATGTTCATGAAGGAGTATCCCTACGGCGAGGTACGGGCGCTCGAACCGCTGTCGGAGTGGATTACGATCGAGCGGTATGGCGGCGACGATTTCGTGTACCGGCGCGAACTGCCGTCCGACGCCGACAAGGCGACCGCCCGGCGCGCCCTGGAGCGCGCCCGCGAAGCGATGATCTCGGGCCAGTATGATATCGTTATCCTCGACGAAATCTGCGTCTGTGTCTATTTCAAGTTGGTAGAGGTCGACGATGTCACACCGCTGCTGGACGCCAAACCGGACGATGTCGAACTGATACTGACCGGTCGCTACTGTCCCGACGAGTGGCTGAAACGTGCCGACCTCATTACCGAGATGGCAGAAGTGAAGCACTACTACCAGCAGGGTGTAACCTCGCGCAAGGGGTTTGAATCGTGAGTATGATACTACCCTGAGGGGTGCGCGGCTACTACCTGCTCGAAATTCACCGGGTCGGTGGCGCCTTCAGTATTGAGCAGCAACACGGTAGTGTTCTTGTTCAGCCCGATCATGCCGCGCTCTTCTTCCGAGGCATCGTTGCACAGCGCCAGCAGCGCGCCCAGTGTTGCCGCGCCCGATTCCCCGGAGATGATGCGTGGGTCATCGCCCAATGGATGATAGTAGCGTCGCATCGCCTCGATCGCCCAGTCATCATCAATCGTTACGAACGCGTCGAAACGGTCGCGAATGTACGGCCAGGCAACCTCCGACGGTGTGCCGCAGTTGAGACCGGCCATGATCGAGTCGAGGGCGGCGTCGGTAGTAACCGGAGCACCGTCGCGGGTCATGATTGACCGGAACAGGCAGTCGGCCGATGTCGGCTCCACGCTGACAAGCCTGATACTCCTGACCGCATGGTAACGACTGTACCACCAGGCCGCCGTCGCCGCCAGCGCCCCGACGCCGCCGGGAACGAACACGACATCCGGCTGAGCACCGTCAAGCTGAGCGTCGATCTCGGCAAACAGCGTCAGGTAACCCTGGCTGATCCAGAGCGGAATGCTATGGTAGCCGGGCCAGGATGTGTCGGAAATAACGACCCAGTCGTTCTGGTCGGCCTGGCGGCGCGCCGTTTCGACAGCCCGGTCGTAGGTGCCGTCGACGATAATAACGTCCGCCCCTTCCTGACGAATTTTGTCGATGCGGGACGGGGCGGTCCCCCCGGGCATATAAATGACCGCCCGTTGTTCAAGTAGTTTCGCTACCCATGCCACGCCGCGGCCATGGTTGCCGTCGGTAGCCGTACAAAACGTGAATTGTCCCGGCCTCAGAAGGCGACTGGCGTACAGGTCTGCGGCTGTTATCTCCGGTTCTCCACGTTTGATTCTTTGATCGTTGATGAATCGGTAGACTGCGTATGACGCCCCCAACGCTTTGAACGCCTGCAACTTAAAACGACAACTCTCATCTTTAACCAGGCTTCGGCTGACTCCCATCGCATGAGTCAGTTTCGCGAGTGTGACGAGCGGGGTGGCATGGTAGTCCGCAACCGACAGGTGACAGGCCCGTACCGATTGCGTCAGCGACGGGATATCGAAGCCTTCAGAAACGTCGGGCTGTCGAAACCGATTCAATGTAAGTTTGTACTTCACTGACTGCATGATGCTACCGAAGCAGGGCAGGCTGCAAGTGTTCTTAACGCAAATTAAGACGCTAAACGTTTGTATTCGGTTGTTTCGGGTTGGCGCTTTGCGTATAGTACAGTTGCAACCTGCTTCGAGTAAAACCAAGTCGTATCGCCAGTGTCAAAGGTTGATAAATGAAAGCGAAGTTTCACGATCAAATCGTAGCCGAATCCGACCGTACCATTGTTATGGAAGGCACTCACTATTTCCCACCCGATGACGTAAACTGGGACGTTCTCAGGGAAAGCACCACCACCAGCACCTGCCCGTGGAAGGGGGAGGCGCGGTATTTCAATGTCGTTGTCAACGGCAAGGAGATACGCGATGCCGCCTGGCACTATCCCGAACCGAAAGATAAAGCGGAGCACATCAAGCGGTATGTTGCCTTCTGGCGCGGCGTTGAGCTGGAAGGATCAAAAAACTAACGTCCCACTCGACCGCATTCGATTACTCCAGCATTTCTCCTTTTTTTTAATCACGCGACAACTGATATTCCAACAGTCAACACATTGACTGTGGCTTCAGATAAAGGAGATAATATGCTGAGACGGACAGGAATAGTTCTTTTGGTCGCCCTGCTGGCGGTTGCGATGGTGACCGGCTGCGGTTCCATGAAGAAGCGCGACAAGGGTGCCATAATAGGTGCCGGGGCCGGAGCGGTGGTCGGCGGCGTGATCGGCAACCAGGCCGGCAACACGGCGGTCGGAGCTATCCTCGGCGCCGCTATCGGCGGTGCCGCCGGCGCCTACATTGGTAATTACATGGACAAACAGGCGGCCGAGATTGAGCGCGACCTTGAAGGCGCCCGCGTCGAACGGGTTGGTGAAGGCATCAAAGTCACGTTCGATTCCGGCATCCTCTTCGCCGTCAACAGTTCGCAATTGCAGCCGGACGCCAAGAGCAATCTGCTCGATCTATCCGAAATCCTTCGCAAGTACGAGGATACCGAGATCCTGATCGAAGGCCACACCGACTCGACCGGCTCCGACGAACACAACCGCGAACTGTCGATCCGTCGCGCCAACTCTGTCGCCACCTTCCTGGCCGAACACAACGTGGCTGCCAGCCGGTTTACGATCATGGGGTATGGCGAAACTCAGCCGATCGCCGACAACGCCACGACGGCTGGACGTCAGGCTAACCGCCGGGTCGAACTGGCCATCTTTGCCAACGACGAGCTTAAGGATGTCGCGCGGGAAAAAGTTGAAGGCAGCTGATGCTTCCGGCATACCGACGGTTAGCGGGCGGAGCGATTCTCCGCCCGTTTTCGTTTATCCGCACAGGACGGCGCCGCCGTTGACATTCAGGATTTCACCGGTAATGAACGATGCCAGGTCGGAAGCAAGAAACACTACCGGCCCGCCAATCTCTTCGGGCTGACCGGCCCGTTTCAGGATGATCTTCTCACGCACCTTGTCGCCTTCGGGCGATTGCAGGATTGCCTCGGTCATATCCGAATGCACCCAGCCGGGCGCCACACAGTTGACCCGAATGTGGTCGTCCGCCAGTTCACCCGCCCACGACTTGGTCAGGCTGATCACCGCCCCTTTGGTGGCGGCATACGGAGAATAGAACGCCTCTCCCCGAACCCCGGCAGTCGAGGCGATCAGGACGATCGAACCGCTCTTCTGCAGCTTCATCTGAGTTACCGCCGCCCGCACCGGGTGGAAGACGCCGTACAGGTTGATGTCGATCGTCCGCTTGAGCGATTCATCGGTCATCTCATCGAGCGGATTATGCTCCCAGATACCGGCGTTGGCCACCAGGATATCGATGCTGCCGAGTTGTTCGACGACGTCTTTCACCATCGCCCGGCATTGCTCGAACCGTCCCACATCAGCCTGCACCGTGACCGCTCGCACGCCCAGTTCTTCTGCCTCGGCGGCGGTCTGGGCGGCTGCTTCTTTGTTCGACAGATAGTTGATGGCCACATGGGCGCCGGCCCTGGCGGCGGTGAGGACAATGCCGCGGCCGATTCCGCGCGAACCGCCGGTCACCAGCATGACTTTGTCTTTCAGGTCTATCATCATTCCTCCCTGGCTGCAATTGACCCATACTTGTTGCCGAATATCGAGTGCGGCCGGTGTCGGAACAAGCGATTCCCTTTGAGTCAGGATGTATCACAGCCTATATTGCGGCGTCCCGGAGAAGCGAAACCACAGGCGTGATATGGCGTTGAATCTGGTGACGGCTGCCATGATATTGGCAGGAAAGAGAATCGATGTATTTTGACGTTCGACAGAACTGGTGGCTGCTGGTTATTCGCGGGGTTGCCGCGCTGATCTTCGGTGCGCTGGCCCTGGCCTGGCCGGAGGCGGTGGTCGAGGTGCTGGTGATGATTTTCGGCGCCTTTTTCCTCGTCGACGGCCTGCTCTTGAGTATCTATGCTTTCCGTAACCGCATGAATATGGGACCATGGTTCGGGCTGCTCATCACCGGCCTGGTCGGCGTGGCCGCCGGTGCCGTGGCGCTCTTGTGGCCGGGTGTTACGGCGGTTGCCTTTGTCCTTCTGTTTGCCATCTGGGCGATTGTCAGCGGACTGCTGCAAACGATGATCGCCATGCCGATGCGCCGGCATCTCAACGGCGGCTGGCTCTGGGTGCTGGCCGGCATGCTGACCCTGGTTGTCGGCCTGATTGTATTCTTCTGGCCACGGGTCGGCCTGATCGCCCTCACCTGGTTGATCGGGATCTACGCTATCCTGTACGGCCTGTTCAATGTCTGGCTGGGTATGAGTGTAAAGACCTCTGTCTGAGGTCTCTGGACTCCCCCCTAAAACCGCAACAAACCTGCGATCGGTGAGCCTTTCGGCAGCTTGTCAGCGTCGACAGTGTACACCGTCCCGCCCTGCGTGATAACTTTCATGGCGGCGAAGTCGAGCAGGTCACGGTTGCCGATTTCGTCGCGCTGGTGCACCTCAACCTCACCGTTCTCCGGATTGTACCGCCCCCAGCAATACTTGTTGGGTGCGAGAAAGAGGGTGTCGACGCGTCCGAAAGCAGCCGCCTTCACGGCATCCTCGACCGTGCCCACGGCATTTTCATTTCCGGCATTGAACAGTTCCTGCCAGCGCGCAAACGCCTTCTCCTGACCGGTGCGGAAATGCGGCGCCACCACCTTCCAGGCTGACTGGTGCAGCTCTTCGACCGGCGTTTCGTCGTGGCTGCCGGAAACGCCGTCGTCCATGATGGTGGGATACTTGCTGGCGTCGCGATAGATCGGCAGCAGGTAGTCGACGCCCGCCAGCACGAGGGGGGCGCGTTCGTCGTTCACAATTTCCCGAATACCGTTGTCCAGCAGCGCGAAAAACTTCCGGGCCAGATCCTTGTTTTCAATCTCGCTGCTCCCGGCGCCGTGGCTGATGGCGTCACGGTTGACATTGCCGTGCGACGGTGCGCCGGTGTGGAACTGGATCTGGCTCTGGTAGCGGTCGGGATCAAAAATGTCGGCCACGCTCTGCGGGACATCGGCCAGGTCGATCTGGTCGATCGACTGACTGGTCCCCTGGTACAGCCGGGCGTTCTTGTAGCTCAGGACCAGCAGATAGAACCGGCCGTCCCCGTGCAGCAGCGACAGAACCGGTTTGGTGTGATAGCGGTCGGAGACCACCGCCAGTTCATCGAAGCTCAGCGGCAGCCGATACTCCCGGAATCCTTCGGGTCCGATAAACACTGCCAGGCCGTCTGACTGGTGACGCCAGTACCGTCCATCCTCCAGCAGCTTGCGCGCCGGCGCCAGGAGACTGTCGATCTCTGCCTTGCGCTTGCCTTTTGCCTCAAGCTGATCCTCAACCCGCTTTACCATGTTCTTGAAGCGAATCGGGTCCTGCTCGACTTCGGGGCCGCGACGGTGTGTCGGCATGTAGATCGAAATACACGGTTCTGCACCGGCCGAGATGAGCTTCATGATATCGTCGGTGGTCATTATCTGCATAAGCTACCTGTCCTTTCCTGACATGTGAGCGTCCTTGTACATACACCTGTAATCAACAGTTACCGGCGTGGCTTGGCAACAATTGAGATATGCCGCCACCTGAGTGCCGTCCGCACTCTTCATAACAGCACAACCGGCGTTCCGTTTCGAAAACCGGAATTTGGCCGGTTTTCGGGCAGTTGTCGCCGCCATAAGACCGCAGCAGTGGCATCTTTCGAAATGTGCGCCCATGCCGAATATTCTTCATAAATGAACTGTCTTGTGCGTATATATATCGAATAGAGAAAGGAGATTACTGTGGTTGATGCCGTCGATAGAAAGATCCTGCGCTATTTGCAGAAAGATGCCCGCATGCCCAATTCCGAGATCGCCAAGCGGATAGGGATGGCCGCCTCGGCGATTTTCGAGCGGACCCGCAAACTGGAAAGTCGGGGTGTGATCAAGGCGTATGAGGCACGACTCGACGCTAATGTACTGGATTGTCCGCTGGTAGCGTTTGTTTTCGTACGCACCTCCGAGCCGGCCGGTGACAAACAGACCGCCGACAGACTGGTGCAGATCCCGGAGGTGCAGGAGGTGCACAACGTCGCGGGCGAAGACTGCTACCTGCTCAAGGTGCGTACCACCGATCCCGACCAGCTCGGCAAGTTGCTGCGCGACAAGATTGGTTCGGTGCCGACTGTCGTGCACACCCGAACAACGATTGTCATGGAGACCTTCAAGGAAACCGTCCACCTCCCCTTCCCGGAAGAGACTGAGCTGCCGAAAAAGTCGCGGCGGTCGTCGTCGACCACCCGCCCTGCCGCGCGGTAGCTGGTCTGTCGGCCCGATCCGGCGGTTGCGCTTCGTGTCGCCACCAGGGGACCCCTGCGGGTATGTTCATGTTAATGTTGACCGTGACAACTACCGTCAATAAGTTCGCACCGCAGAGCTGCATGAGCAAACGTGCCATCCCTATATCCCCTGGAGTCCGCCGTGAACATACTCCTTCTTGGGCCGGACCGGCCACACATTGTTGAGTTCCTTGAGTCGTTCGGTGACGATGTCACCCGGTATGAAGACCGGTTGACTGCAGACGCCGACGTGATCAAAGATGTCGACTGTGTCGTCAGCTACGGTTACCGGCACATTCTCAAAGACGACGTCCTCGCCTTGTTTCCCGGCCGGGTGGTCAATCTGCATATCTCGTTGCTTCCCTGGAATCGTGGCAGTGACCCGAACCTGTGGAGCTTCCTTGAAGACACCCCGAAAGGGGTCACGGTTCACTACATTGACCGCGGTGTCGATACCGGCCGCATCATCGCCCAGCGCGAAATTGAGTTCGACAACAAGGGCACTTTGCGCACCACCTACGACCGGCTGACCGCTGAAATCGAAGATCTCTTTCGCGAGCAGTGGCCGGGCATACGCGAGGGGCGGGCCGAGTCATTTGTCCAACGGGCCGGCGGTACGGCTCACCGCAAGAGGGATAAGGAGCCGTATCTCCACCTGCTCCATTCCGGCTGGGATACGCCGGTCGCCGACCTGGTAGGCAGGGCCGTCACTTCAGATTCCGACCAAAGTTGAACTTCATTTTGACCATCGTTGACAATACTCACCAATCCGCGCATACTTGACCGCATGGCGCGTGTAGATGAATTTGTAGCGGCGATTAAAGAGTCGTTTCCCGACGACCGCCTGACCTACCAGAAAGCGGTGCCAACGTTCCACCCCGAATCGGCCGACGAGGCCGCGGGGCTGTGCAAGCTGGCCAACCAGCTCAAGCAGAAACTGTTCATCACCGGCTTCGGCAACAACATCGATCCCCAGGGGGAACCGTTCGTCAACATGGTCTCGATCCGCACCGATCGCCTTAACCAACTGCAGGAAGTCCAGAAAGAGGACTTCTATATCAAGGCCGGCGCCGGCTACCCGCTGCGCGAGGTGAACCTGGTGATCGAGCGTGACGGTTTGTGGTTGCCGCACGCGCATTTGCCGTATGTCGGTTCGGTCGGCGGCGCCATCGCGTCGGGACTGAGCGCCGACTACGACGGTCACGACTACCCGCTCAAAAAGTTTCTGGTCCAGGCTGAAATCGTCACCCCTACCGGTGACGTGATCACCCCTGGGTCGCCGTCGTTCAAGTCGGTTTCCGGCTACGACATCGTGAAACTCTTTGCCGGCTCGTGGGGACTGCTCGGTCTGGTGGTCAGCGCCACCTTCCGCATCATGCCGCTGTCGGGCAGGGACGATTACGGCAACATCCGCCAGAAAGCAATCGACCGAAGTCCGGTGCTGGCCGCAATGGCCGAGGACAACGATCACCCCGACGCCGTCTATTCGCGCAAGATCAAACGGAAATTCGATCCGGCGGGCATTCTGCCCCTCGTGTGAGCCGTTCGCATCAATGTGATAGACAGCGGCGCAATCGCTCCTTTCCTTGTCGTACACGTACAGCAACAGTCTCAAACAAGTCGAATCCAAAGGAGTATGTAATGGCTGATCGCAATCCGGTAGCTGAGGGTATGAAGTGGGTGAATGTCTATCTCTGTGTGGCCGATCCGGCCAAAGCACTCGAATTCTACAGCAAGGCATTCGGCCTGGTGGAGAACATGAAACTGGCCAACGACGATGGTGTCATCGAACATGCCGAGATGAAATACAAGGACCACATTATCATGATGGGTCCGGAATCGACCATGCAGAACTACCAGACGCCGAAAAACCTCGGGGCCACCCATGGCGGGCTGTACCTGTACTGCGACGACGTCGACGCTATGTTCAAGCAGGCGAAAGCGGCCGGGGCAAAAGTGGTCGAGGAACTGAATGACAAGTTCTGGGGGGACCGGGTATTTCAGGTTGAGGATCACGACGGTCACCGCTGGACGTTCGCACAAAACGTGAAGGACATGGAGCTGCCCGGCTAGGGGCGGTGGGCGACGCCCCCACCCGAGTCATTCTGGCGAAGGCAGGGAATCCACTTGTAAGACTGATACCGCGCGATGTGGGCGGCAGACGTCCTCGTCTGCCCCTGCTTCTTTTAGGCGTGCACCGGTGCCCCCGGTGACCTATTGTCCAAGTTCTTCCTCCTGGTGGCCCATCCGCTTGCGGTGGGTGGGCTTCACATTGCAACTGAAACATCACGCTCTGAAGCAAGACTCATCAGATGGTTCACCAGGCGGAGATGGATCCCGGACCAAGGCCGGGATGACGTGGTGGGGGGGCGTCGCAGAGAGCGGCAGCGTGGGTCCCGGATCTGCGATCCGCCTTTGCACCGGTGCCCCCGGTGACCTATTGTCCAAGTTCTTCCTCCTGGTGGCCCATC
>CAZJCK010000043.1:0-29823 GCA_964544635.1 uncultured Ignavibacteriales bacterium
GAGGACCAGATCGAGATCGCCTTCTCGCGCCACGCGACATCGAAAATATCGTCGTTCGACGAACTGCACCAGTTGCTGTCATACGGTTTCCGCGGCGAAGCGCTGCCGTCGATTGCCTCGGTCTCGCGCTTGCGCATGGTGTCGCGCACGCCCGACGCCGACGCCGCCACCGAGGTGATCTACGAGGGCGGCGTGCTGCAATCGAAACGACCGATCGCCGCTCCGCCCGGCACCACCATCGAGGTCGAGAACCTTTTCTTCAATACCCCGGCCCGGCGCAAGTTTCTGAAGTCCGATGCTACCGAGACCCGCCACCTGTCGCGAACTGCGACGGCCCTGGCTATCGGTCGCACCGATGTCGGCTTTTCCTACACCTCCAACGGCCGCGCCATGTTCAGCGTTCCGCCGGGTCAGTCGCTCCGTGACCGCATTACGTCGCTGGTCGCGCCCGGCAAGAAGCTCGTCGAGGTGGCGGGGGAGACGTCGGTGGTTAAGGTGCACGGCTGCATCGGGCCGCCCGATATCGCCCAGGGCAACCGCTTTGGCCAGTACCTGTTCATTAATAACCGCGCCATCCAGTCGCCGACGCTGTCGCATGCGCTCGCCGCCGGCTACGGTGAAATGCTCCCGTCCGGCAACTTTCCGATCGGCGCGCTGTTGCTCGAAGTTGATCCGAGCGAGGTCGATGTCAATGTCCACCCGTCCAAGATCGAGGTCCGCCTCTCGCATGAACGGGAAATTCACGAGTCGATCCGGCGTATCGTTCGCGAATCGCTGCGCTCCGACGGCATCATCCCAACCTTCCGTACCGGCGATCGCAAGCCAGGCGAACAACGTCCATTCCGCTTCGACGGCGCCATCATGCCCGGCGCGCAGGGTCAGAAAGCCGACCGCGGTTTTCTCGACGCCCTCCATCGCATCGCCGATACATCCGAGCGCCCGCGTTTCGAACAGGTTACGGTCGACCGCTCCACCGGAGAAATAATCGAACGCGAGTCCCCGGTCGATCCCCCCCCGTCGGCGCCAGTCACAGCGCCGCCGGCGTCGACCCAACCGGCATCGCAAGCGGGACCATCGCACGGGTTCCGATTGGTCGGACGTTTTTCCGAACTGTATCTGATACTGCAGGCTGGCGACGACATGTATATCGTTGATCAACACACCGCCCACGAACGGGTGCTGTACGAGCTTTGCCTGGAGCGGGTCGAGCGCGAATCCCTCGCCGGCCAGAACCTGCTCTTCCCGGTCACCATCGAACTCAGCCCGGAACAACATGCCGTCTTCGAGGAAGCCGAGAACCTCCTGAACCGTTCCGGCTTCGGTGTCTCGGAGTTTGGCGGGCGCACCATCAACATTACCTCGGTACCATCGTTGCTGTCGAAGAAATCGCCGGAGAAACTGATCGTGAAGCTGCTCGACGACATTGCATCGCTCAAGAAGGAGGGCTTTGATCTGAAGAAAGCAATCGCGCAGTCGATGGCCTGTCGCGCTGCCGTCATGTCGGGTGACCGTCTCTCCGACCGCGAGGCAGTCGGCCTCCTCGAGCAGCTCCTTGAGTGCGACAACAAATACACCTGCCCGCACGGCCGCCCGACCTTCATCCGAATCAGCAAAACCGATCTCGATAAACAGTTCGGACGTGAGTAGCGCATATTCCATTCCGATTATCTGTGGCCCCACCGGCTCCGGCAAGACTGGTCTGGCGGTGCAACTCGCCGAACAGTTTCCGATCGAAGTGGTGTCTGCCGATTCGCGACAGATCATCAAGAGACTCGACATCGGCACCGCCAAGCCGACTGCCGACGAGCGGGCCGTCGTACGCTGCCACCTCATCGATCTCATCGAACCGGGCGACGACTACTCTGCGTACCAGTTCAGCCGCGATGCCGCGGCCGCCGTCGACGAAATCCGCGCTCGCCATCGCATTCCAGTTGTCGTTGGCGGTACCGGGCTGTATCTCAAGGCGCTCACCCACGGCCTGGCCGCCACTCCCGACTCCGACCCGGGTATCCGCGCTCGTCTCGCTGCCGACATGGAGCGCCACGGCCCCCGGATCATGTGGCATCGCCTCAACGACATCGATCCCGATGCCGCCGCCCGCATTCACCCCAACAACCGCGTCCGCGTCATCCGCGCCCTTGAAATCTTCGAACTGAGCGGCCAGACAAAGTCCGACCTCGCCCGCAGACAGGCTGCAACCGATCACGGCCTGGCGTTCGAATACTTCTGCCTGCTGCCCGACCGTGCCCGGCTGTATGCGCGGATCAACGCCCGGGTCGACGAGATGATCGCCGGTGGCCTGTCCGACGAGGTCCGGCAACTGGTCGGCGACGGCTTCGGCGCCGACCTGCGGGCAGCCAACGTAATCGGATATAACGAACTGCTCGACCAGTTTGAGGGTAGAATCAGCATGGCGGCGGCTGTCGAATTGATCAAACGGAATCACCGACGTTTCGCTAAACGTCAGTACACCTGGTTTCGTCACCAGATAACAGGACGGTATTTCCCGGATTTAGGTGGCGCCGAATCCGCGCTCTGTGCGTATCTTGAGCAGGTTGTGACTGGCGGGGCCGAAACATCTTGACAGGGGTTTGCGTTATTCACTATATACCAACAAGTTACCCACGAGACCGGCTAAAGCAACAGCCGCTCGATTCCGATAAAGTTACGAGAAGAACGGATGCATCTCGATAATCTTAAGATGGGACATACGCTGTGCAGACTCGACTAATTACCGCGACTCTCTTTTTGGGCCTGATGGCCCTCTTCCTGGTATCCTGCGGCGGCTCGAAATCGATGTCGTCGCCCCAGATCTACAGTTCCTCACCCAACCTGACCGAGCTGGAATCGGATAGTGCCGATACCGCCGCAGGTAAAACCAGCCTGGCGCAGCACGAGGCAAAGAAGAAAGCTGCCGAGTCGACTGCCGCCACCTCCCGCCACGAGGCGGTTGACGACACCTCGGCAGAAGACAACTATGACAACGTAGTTGACCTGAGCCGCGATGAAGATCCGGTCCGGTTTTTCGGCGAGGTCGAAGTCTCCGACTCTGCCGCCGCCGTTGATGACGATATCTGGCGCAGCTTCGACCTGGCCGAAGAGTACCACCAAATGGGCGTGCTGGCCAATCGCGAAGCCAGTTGGGAAGAAGCCCAGTATTACTTCGAGAAATCGCTGAAGATCCTTGCCGGCCTCGATGTCGAGGCCGACACCTCCCTCACCCCGGAGGCAGCCAAGTACACCTCGATCCTCGATAACGTCGTGGCCGACTATCGCATCACCCTGCGCTCGCTCGGCAGCCTTGAAGAGGATGTCTCGTCGTCGGTGCTCATCGAACGATTCAACGATATTGAACGCACCCTCGCCGACGACACCATGCGTGTCTTCCAGGAAGAACGCCAGCAGATCACCTACGACTTGCCGGTCAAGATGAACGATCGGGTGAAGAAGTCGATCATCTACTTCCAGACGGTCGCCAAGGACGCCTTCAACAAGTATCTCCGTCGTAAGACGCGTTACGAAGACATGATGCTCGAGATCATCCGCTCCTACGGTTTGCCGGAAGATCTTGTTTACCTGTCGATGATCGAGTCCGGCTTCAATCCGCATGCCTATTCCTGGGCCCGCGCCATGGGCCTCTGGCAGTTCATCGCTTCGACCGGTCGCCTCTACGACCTCGATCGAAGCTGGTGGATCGACGAACGCAAAGATCCGATCAAGGCGACTCACTCCGCCTGTCGTTTCCTTAAGGATTTGTATGAGAAGTTTGGTGATTGGGAGCTGGCCATGGCGGCCTACAACGGCGGCCCGGGCCGCGTCTCGCGCACCATTAAAAGCCAGGGGACCCGCGACTTCTGGAAGATGCGCCTGAAACGACAAACCATGGATTATGTCCCCTTCATTTATGCCGCCGCCATTATCGGCAAGAACCCGGAAAAGTACGGCTTTACCGATATCGAGTATGAAGATCCGATCCTCTGGGACGAAGTCACCATCAACAAGTGCCTCGATCTGAAAACGGTGGCGAGCGAAATCGGCTGTTCGGTTGATGAACTGCAGCAGCTCAACCCCGAACTGCTCCGCCACTATACACCGCCGAACACCAAGAACTACAAGTTGAAGGTTCCGGTCGGCACCAAGGATCGCTTCTGGGCTGCTTACGAAGGCATGCCGTCGCCCAAGGAAACCAGCTGGGTCCGCCACGAGATCCGTCGCGGCGAGACCATCAGCACCATCGCCGCTCGCTACGGCGTGTCGCAGTATGCCATCATGGAAGCCAACAATATGAGTCGTCGCTCGACCATTTACGCCGGCAAGCACCTGATCGTACCGGTGCCGCTTGACCGCGCCAGTGCCGGCGGTCGCAGCGATCGCGAGTACAGCGCCAAGAATTCAATCTATACGGTTCGCCGCGGTGACACCATGTGGGATATCGCGCGCGCCTTCGGCACTACCGTGTCGGCGCTGCGTCGCATCAACTACATCGAACGCGGCTCGCGCATCTATGTCGGCCAGAAGATGAAAATTCCCGGCTCGGCTACCAAGCTGGCCCAGAACACCACTAGTGACAGTCAGCGTGCCTACGCATCGTCGAACCAGTCTGCCAAGACCGGCTCCACCGACAAGACATACACGGTGCGCTCCGGCGACACCCTGTGGGATATTGCCCGGCGCTACGGTTTGACCACCGCCCAGCTGCGCATACTCAACGGCCTCGGTCGCTCCAGTCGCATCTACCCGGGACAGAAACTGGCAGTCAGCGGCTCCGGCAAGTCGATCGAGTACCTGGTGCATCGCGTCCGTCGCGGTGAAACCCTCAGTCGCATCGCTCGCCTGTACGGTACCAGCATCTCGCGCATCGCATCGTCGAACAACATCAATGATCCCAACAACCTGCGGGTCGGCGAACAGTTGAAGATCTTTTTGAAGTAGTGTCCACTCCAGGACGGAGAGGAAGTAGGAGTCAATGGCCCGCAAACGTGATGTGATAGTCGGCGTGGTGATCGCGCTGTCATTCCTTGTCGCTTTCGCCTTCATGGCATTGATGTTCATCGGTATATCCGAACCGGGGGGTGGTATGCCGTTCTCCGGCCTCGGTGGCGACATCGGTATCGTCGAACTGTACGGTACCATAAACGAAGAGACTGGCCGCAAGGCCATCCAGCAACTCGACGAGTGGTCGGAGAACAACGGTATAAAGGCGATCGTCCTGCATATCAATTCACCCGGTGGCGGCGTCGCTATCTCCCAGGAAGTCTACAACGCCGTGCAGCGCGCCCGTTTCGCGAAGCCGGTGGTGGCATCGATGGCCTCAGTTGCCGCCTCCGGCGGCTACTATGTCGCCGTGGCGGCCGATCGCGTCGTGGCCAACCCGGGAACCATGACCGGCTCGATCGGCGTGATCATGCAGTTCCATACCGCCGGTGAAATGCTCGACAAAATCGGAATCGCCACCGAAACGATCAAGTCCGGCGACCTCAAGGCGGTCGGCACATACAGCCGCCCGATGACCGAAGAAGAAGATCTCATGCTCCGCGCCCTGGTCATGGACAGCTACGAACAGTTCGTCGAGGCCGTCGCCACCGGCCGCAACATGGAGAAAGCAGAGGTCTATCCGGTGGCTGATGGTTCGCTGTACACAGGGCTGCAGGCGCTCAATCTTGGCCTGGTGGATACACTGGGCGGCCTGGAAGAAGCGGTCCAGCTGGCCGCCGACCTGGCCGGTATGGCCGGACCTCCCGAGACTGTCCGACCCCTGAAGCGCCGAGACGTGACAATTTTCGACCTGTTACAGGGCACGCTGAGCCGTATATCGCCAGCACTTGACCCAGATCATGTAGGCCCACAATTATTGTACCTGTACCAGTAATTGAATTGCCATAATCCGTTGATTTTTTTAGGCTTGGGCCAAAAAAACTATAGACAAGCAGGCCATTTTTGTTTTTCTTGATGACCTCACTGGTATCTTGACACCTGCCAACAGCTTACCGAGATTTCAACAATGCCGGGGCAGTATGGTGCCGAAGCCAGGCTGGAGAAGAGACAGAGAACGAAGTAGGAATATATTCGGGAGGATGGCGTGACCAAAGCTGATCTGGTTGAAAAAGTCGCCGAAAGAACCGGCTTGACGCGTACCGACGTTGCCGTTGTTGTCGATGCGTTTCTTGACACGGTAAAGAAGTCCCTGGAAAACGGTCACAACATCGAGATTCGCGGTTTCGGTACTTTCAAGATCAAGCTCCGAAAAGCGCGCAAGGCTCGTAACCCTCGCACCGGTGAGGTGGTGCCGGTTCCGGATAGAAAAGTTCCGGTCTTCAAGCCGTCAAACGAATTTAAAAATATGATCACCAAACTGTCGGTTTGATCATCAAACAAGTCACCAATTGGTAATAGTTTAGCGAAGCTCGTACGGAGGACAGATGCCCAGCGGAAAGAAACGTAAACGCCTGAAAATCAAGACCCATAAGCGGAAAAAGCGCCGTCGCGCCAACCGCCATAAGAAGAAGAAATAAGTAGCATACTGGCATCCGTCCGGAAAATACTTCAGGCGGCGCGGGGAAAGCCTTTCTCGCGCCGTTTTTGTCTGTGCCCCATCACACCCGACCCACCCCCGCACCCGACACAGTAACCGGCCATTGGTAAACAACTTATCACGCGCAGATAATTATCTGTGCCGGGTGATCGCAGTCGGCACCAGCCTTGCCCTTACGCCGGCTGATGCAAAGCGCGCGCCTTGTCATATCGATCGCACTGCTGAGCCTGTCGGCCGCAGCCGTAGCCGGACCACTGTCGGACTTCAAGGTCAACGACGACGGCGGCCGCGACCAGCAGGATCACCCCCGCATCGCGGTAGCAGCTGACGGCAGTTTCGCCGTTGTCTGGGCCGACCGCCGCGGCGGCACCAGCGACATCTATCTCCAACAGTTCGACGATGACGGCAATCAGGTGGGACGTAACCGTCGCATCACCGACGACTCCGATTTGAGCTTCCAAAAAGATCCCGCGCTGGCGGTCGACTACGCCGGCAATGTCGGTATCGTTTGGAAAGACTATCGCGAAGCCGGCTATCCGTTCAACCCCGATGTCTATTTTCAGCGCCTCGATGCCGCCCTCTCAGCGCAGGGGAGCAACCTCAACCTGACCACCGAGTTCCCCGACACGATTCGCGAAACTCCCGATATCGCGCTCGCCTCGTGGGGAAAAGGAGTGGTCGTGTGGTCCGACTACCGGAATTACAACTGGGATCTCTACGGCCAGTTGATCGCCCCTGACGGTACGCCGTTGGGCAGCAACTTTATCATCAACGACGATACCAACGGCGCTCGCCAGCACGCCCCCCGCGTCTCGACTTCGCCCGAAGGATGGTTCGTCGTCACCTGGTACGATGACCGTCACGGCGACAACGACATCTTCGTCCAGGTTTTCGACTCCGCTGGTACCAAAATTGGCAACAACTATCGTGTCTATAATCCCAAAGCCGGTACGCGGCAGAGCTTCCCTGATGTCACCACCGACGGTGCCGGCCACTTCACTGTCGTCTGGGTCACCTGGGAGAACGGCAATTATCCCAACAATCCCGATATTTATGCCCGCAAGTTCACCCGGGAGTACGTCCCGATCACCGACGCCTTCCAGGTCAATACCGACGGTTCCCTGCGCGCTCAACGTGAACCGTCCATCGCCGCCGATCGCCTCGGCAATGTCGCCATCATCTGGGCCGATTCTACCAACGCCGCGTCCTGGGATATCAAGGGACAGATGATTGATGTCGATGGTGTCGTGCGCGAAGAAGTGTTTACCGCCAACACAAATCCCGATTCGATGCAGGTGCAGCCGGATGTGGCCCTCGACGGCAAGTATCGCTATGTCACCTGGGTCGATAAACGCAACGGTAACTTCGATATCTATGCCGCCGTGCAGCAGTACAACTCGCCGCAGCTGGTCGCCCAACCGGGTGGCGTGGCCTTCAGTTTTCGCGAGGGAGAAGACCTGCCGGGATCGAAAACGGTAGCCATCGAGCACAACGGGTATAACCCGATCACATACGAAATCGCGAAACTGCCGACCTGGCTCGCGGTCAGCCCCACCACCGGTACCACGCCCGATTCCGTGACCCTGACAGTCACCGATGCCGCGATGACGGCCGGCAGTTATGCCGCCGACCTCGAACTGATCGATATCGGCCTCAACGACTCATCGTCGGTCCTCGCCGTCGGCCTGACTGTCCTCCCGCCCGACACCGTCACGCCACTCGACACGCTCTTCCTCGAACCAGCCGTGGCTCAGCCGGATGATCCTTTTATCGTCGGCTGCTGGCTGACACTGTACGAAGCGACCGACTCGGTCGATATCCGGCTCACCTTCGACACTTCAGGTATGCAGCTTGACTCGCTGGTGTTCGATGCCGCCCTCGCCGACAGCCTCGACCTGCAATCAGGCTGGACCTCCAGCGGCCAGTTGACTATCTCCGGCACGCCCGGCGACTCAATCGTATCAATTCCCCCAGGCCGGCACCTGTTGGCCGAGCTCTACGCCACTGCCGGATCTGCTCCGGGCAGCTACCTGATCGAGGATGCCGCCCGCGCCTGCTCGCTGAAGACTGCAGGTGGCGAGAGACGACGTATCGCTGTCAGCGGCGGCGATCTCACCGTAGATCCGGTTACCTCCATCAATACCCCCGGCGAATCCACGCCCCGCAGCTTCACGCTCAAACAAAACTATCCTAATCCGTTTAATGCCGGGACCACCATCCAGTTCGTTCTGCCGCGCCGTGCCGATGTCAAGCTCGATATCTTCAATATCCTCGGGCAGGTGGTTGTCGCGGCAATCGACGGTGTCCTGCCGGCCGGTGAACATCAGGTGAGCTGGGAGGGGGATCTGGCCGATGGCCGACCGGCGCCGTCGGGTATCTACTTTTACCGGCTCAGTGCCGGCGCGAGCGTCGAGGTCCGCAAGATGGTCCTGATAAAATAATCGCCGCCAATATCTTACGAGCCGCACCATTTTATTTCAATTGGCGGCCGTTCGTCATATTTGGTAAACTTTTCCTAACCATGCCCGTAGAGTCTAACTGTAATGTGGTAACTGATTAATGGAGTACAGACATGAAGGTATTAGTCACAGCAGTAACGGTAGTGTTGGGAATTACCGCGTTTGCCATGACCGCATCGGCCGATAATTCCGGCCGGATCTACGGAAAGATCTTTACAGTCGACGGCGACATGCTGGAAGGGCTAATCCGATGGGACAAAAACGAAGGTAACTGGTTCGACATGCTCGACGGCACCAAGGAACTGCCCAAGCACTCCTTTGGCGACAGCGATCGAGATCGCGAACGCCGCCGCTACAGCGACCGCGGTAAATCGATCGAGATCTTCGGTGTCGATGTCGTCAAATGGGGGGGAGGGTCCTGGGACGGTACCGCCCAGTCGGGCATCCGCTTCGGACACATTAAGGAAATGGAAGTAACCGGCGACGACGAGGTGCGCCTGTTTCTCAAGTCGGGGGATGAAGTCGACCTCGAGGGCGGTTCCGGCGACATCGGGCGCGGCAACCGCGAAATCGTGATCGAAGATCCCAACCAGGGCGAATTCGAACTGGTCTGGGATGACATCGAACGCATCGAGTTTCTCGAAAACCCGCGCAACATGACATCCTCGTTCGGCCAGCGCCTCTACGGCACTCTCAAGACCCGCCGTGGAGATGAATTCACCGGCTTTGTCTGCTGGGATGTCGACGAAATCTTTACCGACGATGAACTTGACGGTGAGGATCGAGGCCGCAAGCGTTCAATCAAGTTCGACCTCATCCAGGCGATCGAGCGCTACAGCTCCAAGGGCGCTAACGTGTTCCTCAAGAACGGCGACAAGGTGCTGCTGCGTGAAACCAACGACGTCGACGAAAGCAACCGCGGTATCATCATCTCCGACCTCGCCTTCGGCCAGGTGATTGTCAACTGGGATGAATTCGATCGCCTCGACTTCTCACTCCCCGGCCCCAATGTTCGCTATGCCGACTTCCCGCCCAGTAGTAAACTTCACGGTACGGTTTACACTGAAAGCGGCGGCAGCTATACCGGCGAAATTATCTGGGATCGTGACGAAGAGTTTACGTGGGAGATCCTCGATGGTGAGTATCATGATATCGAGTTCGATATCGAGTTCGGCCTCATCCAGAAAATAGAAAAGCGCAACTACCGTTCCTCGGAAGTGACTGTCTCCGACGGCCGCACCTTCCAGCTGCGCGGCTCCAACGATGTCGACGAAGACAACAAGGGAGTTTACATCCGCACCGGCGCCGGCGACTGGGTTGAGGTCGACTGGTACGACTTCGAACGCGTCGAATTCACCAAGCGCTGATCGGTACGTCACATTTCAGACCTCACAACGGTCGTCGCAGCTGCGGCGGCCGTTGTTGTCTGTTTGCGTACAGCCGCAGGCGATACTGTGCAAGCGGGTACACTTCGTGCCGGCCGACGCTTGAAATGGGAAACTACGGTCGCCCCGGTGCCCCATCCGCTCGCGGTGAAGTTGTATACAGCATTTCGCCATTTGATCAAATGAATGTCGATCCTTCAGTCGGCGCAAAGTAAATGAAGAGGGGCAGACCGGGAGGTCTGCCGCCTACAGTTTCACCCTCCAAACAAAAACCCCGATCCATACGGGTGGATCGGGGTTGGATTGTAATGACGGTGTCCGCTTGTGACGGATTGAGATTTTAGTTCAGATCTTCGTACTCTTTACGCTTCTTCAGATCTTCCACGTGCTGGACCGCAATCGCGACTTCATCCTTGGCCCGCGGGTTGTTCTTGGCGATACGTACGAAGTCCTCCCACGCCGCAATGTTGCGATCAAGCGCATCCTGGTCGGCACTCTCCAGCGCCACGGCGTAGTTGTACGCCGCCAGGTGCTTCTGCGGGTTGGCGTTCAATGCCGCCTTGAACTGGTTGGCAGCATCCATGTACTGTTCGCGCGCCAGGTAAATCTGTCCCAGTGCAAAATGCGAATTGTAGTTCTTGCTTTCCAGCTTGACCGACTGCTGCAGCGCCGAAATCGCCTGGTTGTTCTTGTCCTGCTTCTGGTAGGCCTTGCCCAGCATGAAGTAGGTCAACCAGTCTTCGCCGCCGTTCTTGTGCGCGTTCTCCAGGGCATCGATGACCGCGCCGTAGTTACGGGTCTTAAAATAAACTTTACCCAGCTCCTTGTACAACTCACCGTTGCTCGGCTCTACCTCAACGGCGGCCTTAAAATGCTGCTCGGCCTCAAGGTACTTGCGAAGGGCATACTCGACTCGTCCCAGGTTGGCCAGAGCGTCGGCATTCTTAGGATCGAGGTCGACGGCTGCCTGGAACGAGCTGAGGGCACCCTGGAAATCACTCTGCTGGAACTGCAAAGCGCCCAGATTGAGATGCGCATCGATGTAGTTCGGGTCACTCGCCAGCGCCGCTTTGTAGGCGACCGTGGCGGCCTGGATGTCGCCGGCCTGCTGAGCCTTCACGCCGGCGTTAAAGTTTTCTTTGGCCTTGGCGGCCTTCTCGTCGTCCTGTGCCTGGACGCCGCCGACGCTGATCGCCAGCAAAGCGCCCACCAACAGGGGCAAAATCAGAAATCGCATTCCTCGACAGGTATGCATAGTTTTCCTCCAGTTTACGTTTGCCTATTCTACACTTGTTTTGATATTCGGTTTCTTACCGTCCGCCCGGTCAATTATAACGACTGACGGTGTTGTTCGACCGCTTTGCGTACGTCATCGTACTTCAACGCCAGTATTCGGGCGGCCAGAATGGCGGCATTTTTGGCGCCGGGCGACCCAATTGCCACTGCCCCGACCGGAATTCCCGGCGGCATCTGCACCACCGACAACAGCGAATCCATGCCGTCGAGCGCCGCCGGCAACGGTACGCCGATGACCGGCAAATTTGAGTGAGCCGCCATCACTCCCGGCAGGGCAGCCGATAGCCCGGCCATGGCGATGATAACCTCATAACCGTCCGAGACCGCATTGGTGCCGATTTCGGCGGTTTGCTGCGGGTGACGGTGGGCGGAGGAGACTTTGATCTCGCTTTCCAGCCCCAGGTCGTTGAGCTGCGCCTTGCATTTTTCGGCATACTCCAAATCCGATTTGGAGCCGGTGATTATCAGTACTTTCGGCATAGTCTACGCCTCATGTGTCTCGACCACCCGCCGCCCGATATCGGTACGATAATGCGCGCCGTCGAATTTGATCTGTCTTATGAGTTTATACACCTTGTCCAGCGCCGCATCGAGGTCGCGGTCGCGGGCCACAATCCCGAGCACCCGGCCGCCGGCGGTAACGAACTGGCGATTACGCCGCGCCGTGCCGGAATGGAAGATCAGGCAGCCGCCCGCTTCCTGGCCCTTCGGCAGGCCGTTGATGGGAATACCTTTCTTGTAGTTTCCCGGGTAGCCGCCCGAGGCCATCACCACGCAGACTGCGGCACCACTGTGCCACGCCAGCTTTTTGAACGACCCCAATTTGCCGTTGACACACGCCAGCATCAGGTCGCGCAAGTCGGTTTTCAAAAGCGGCAGGATTGCCTGTGTCTCCGGATCGCCAAATCGGCAGTTGTACTCAAGCACCTTCGGGCCGGTGGGTGTCATCATTAAACCGACATAGATCACCCCGCGATAAGTGATGCCATCCTTCGCCAGACCATCAACCGTCGGCTGTAATATGTGCTCCTGAATGTCTTCAAGTTGCTCTTCGGTCAGAAAGTGCGCCGGGCAGAACGCACCCATGCCGCCGGTATTGGGACCTTCATCGTTATCATACGCCTGTTTGTGATCCTGGCTCGGCAACAGCGGCACCATCACCTTGCCATCGGTCAGGGCGATGATCGACGTTTCCTGCCCCCGGAGGAACGATTCGACAATGATCGTCTCGCCGGCGCTGCCGAGTGTCTTCTTCATCATGACATCTTCAATGATCTGCCGTGCTTCCACTTTCGATTTGACGACAAACGCTCCCTTGCCCGCCGCCAGGCCGTCGGCTTTGATCACCACCGGGTACTCGACCGAATTGCAGAACCCGATGGCTTCGGCGGCCACGGTGAAGCTTCGAAACGGCGCGGTCGGAATGTGGTGGTTGCGCATGAATTCCTTGGAGAAGAGCTTGCTGCCTTCCAGTTGCGCGCCCGCTCTATTGGGACCGAACACCTTCAGTTTTCGCTTCTGGAATTCGTCGACAATCCCCGCCACCAGTGGCGCTTCCGGACCGACCACGGTCAGGCCGATCTTGTTGCGGTGGGCAAAGTCGGCGAGGCCTTTGATGTCTTCCGGCTTGATATTGATACAATTGCCCAGCCGCGCCATGCCGGCATTACCGGGAGCACAGAAGACCTTGTCGACTTTCTTGGATTGCTTCAGTTTCCAGGCGAGGGCATGTTCACGACCGCCCGAGCCGATGATTAGTATTTTCATATCTCGCTGCGTAAATAGAGTTCCCTCAAAAACATACATAATGTCCCACCAACGTTCGTTTTTCAAGAGGTTTTTTGCCCGACCCGAAAAGCGACCGGATCGGTGGTCCTTGCATTCCCAGAAACCGTTAATTGGCATTGGATTAAATCGGTTGACAAACCGTCTATTAGGTGTTTTCTTCGAGGCTTTGAACGAACAAGCCGGCCCACCAGAGGCCGCTTTTTCTGAATATCGTGGGGAAAAATGTTGTTTGGATATTCGAGGGTCGATTAATGAAACGTGTGTCACTGCTTGGGTCGCTTCTCTTGGTGATGTTGCTGTCGGTCAATGCGACGGCGCAGGATGATGAGTATGCCTATAACGATATTCTTGAATTCGCCTTGTATGGCGGGGCCGGCATCCCCGGCGGCGATATTACCGACTGGGGTGACAGCCTCGCGCTCGGCGCCACTACCGGCTGGTCGATCGGATTCGATCTCGGTTATTTCGTCACGCCTGCCGTCACAGTCGGTATCAACCTGGTCTACACCCGCTTCGGCGTCGACACCGACGCCAACACCGATCTGGCCTCCGGACTCAATCACCACCTCTACACGCCTAATTTCTACGCCAAGTACCACTTCATCTCAGCAACCAACTGGCTGCCCTACCTGAAGGGACAGGTTGGTTTGGAGAACGCCAAGTTCGTGACCGCCATCGATCGTGACAGCTCCCCGCGCATCTTCCGCGAACTGTCTTACGGCCCGGCCCTCTCGGTCGCGGTGGGCGGCGGACTCTTTTACTACGTGCACGATTTCGGCGGGCTATTCCTCGAAGCTAACTATCGGTACTCATTTACTGAAAACGTCGAAAAGGAACTCGACGAAGGCACCCGCGTGTTCGGCAGCAACCTGAGCGTGATCGATGTTCGCGCCGGGATTCGCGTCATCTTCGGCAGCACCGAATAAACCGCGCCCGACAATAAGTCATGCAAACGCCCGGTGCTTCATCGCCCGGGCGTTTTTGTTTGCCGTAGCACCCCGCCGCCGATAGATTGCCGACATGAGTAAATCACGGATACTCGTCGTCGACGATGAAGCCACCCAGCGCGACCTGCTGTCGGGCTATCTGGCGCGCAAGGGAATCGACGTCGTCACCGCCGGCGACGGTCCCACGGCAATCGAGCGCTACCGCGAATCGTTCGTTCCGGTGGCGGTCATTGACATGAAGATGCCCGGAATGTCGGGCCTGGAACTGCTCGAAGAACTGCGTCGCCTCAACCCGTTTGTACAGGTCATCGTCCTCACCGCTTTCGGCACGATCGACACCGCCGTCGCCGCCATGCGCGCCGGCGCCTTCGACTATGTCACCAAGCCGGTCGAGGATCTCGACGAACTCCTGCTTAAACTGCAGCGCGCCCTTGAACAGAACCGCCTGGTGGTCGATAACCAGGCGATGCGCGAACGTCTCGCCGAGGTCTTCCCCAGCACCGATATCATCGGCGAATCGCCCCCGATGCAGCGCGTCAAGGAGCTGATCTCCCGCGTCGCTCCCGGCGACGCTACCGTGCTGATCACCGGCCCTTCCGGCACCGGCAAGGAGCTGGTCGCCCGCGCCATTCATTCGCTGTCGGATCGCGCCGCCGAACGAATGGTCGCCATCAACTGCGCCGCCTTCCCCGATACCCTCCTCGAATCGGAACTGTTCGGCTATGAAAAGGGCGCCTTCACCGGCGCGAACAAGGCCAAGCAGGGACGGTTTGAGCTTGCCGACAGCGGCACGCTGTTCCTCGACGAAATCGGCGAACTGCCGCTCGCCATGCAGGTCAAGCTGCTTCGCGCCATCGAAGAAAAACGGATCCAGCGCCTCGGCGCCGTCGACGACATCACCCTCGACATCCGCATCCTTGCCGCCACCACCCGCGACCTGAAACAGGCGATCGCCGACGGTTCTTTCCGCGAGGATCTCTTCTACCGGCTCAATGTTGTCAGTATCGACATGCCGCCGCTCAAAGAGCGTGGGGGAGACCTCATGCGTTTGGCCGAACAGTTCATCGAACGCTTCGCCCGCAAGGCCGGCAAGACCTTCCACGGCCTCACCTCCGGCGCCGCCGAACGGCTCTCGTCGTACGACTGGCCCGGCAATGTGCGGGAGCTGGAGAACGTGATCGAACGAGCGGTGGTCCTGTCGCGGGGCGACGTTCTCACCGCCGACGACCTGGTCGGCCTGCCGGAAACGTCCACCGACACCATCCCGCATGATTTCTCCGAGTTACCCCTGGCCGAGGTCGAGAAGCGTCATATCGCGCAGGTGTTGACAGCGAACGGCTGGAATATTGGCGAGACGGCCGAAAAGCTGGGCATTCACCGCAACACGTTGTCGGCCAAGATCAAAGAGTACCAACTGAAAAAGCCCTGATGTACACAGTAATTGTGCGGAAGCAGTTGTGCTACGCACAATAATTGTGCAGAATCTCCAGTCACAATCCCGTCTGGTTTGTATAAGCTATTGAAAAACAATGGCTTATACATATTGGCACGGCGCATGCTTCTATACTACACGCAAAACACTTGAGAAGGAAACCGATATGAAGACGTTCACAATCATACTTCTGGCACTAATGGGGATGACCCTGGGATTGGTTGGGTGTGATGACGACAACGATCGAATCATCGTACAAGAACCGGATATCATTCCCGAACCACCACAGGGTGTGTTTTCGATAACCGGTGACAGTGAGGTCTTCATTTACTGGAACGGTCCGTATATCGCCGATATCGCCGAATACGTCGTCTACCGTTCCCTCGATCCGGTCGACAACTACGCGCCCATTGCAACGATAACGGCGCAGGACAACCCGAATCTCGACCTGATCGTGTATGAGTACATCGACGCTACCGCGGCCAACGGCACCACGTACTACTATGCCGTGACGTCGGTCGACGATGCCGGCCAGGAGTCGGTGCTGTCGGCCGAGAACGTTTTCGACACGCCGCGCCCCGAAGGGATCGCCACCGTCTCCGATTCGGTGCAGAACCTGAGTACTTCCGGTATCGACCTGTCAGCCAGTGGTGCGGTTATTCCGGGAAACAGTGTGAACGCTGATGTTGTCTTCGACATCTTCGACGGCGTCTGGTATATCAACGTCGCCGACGTCGACACCGATATCCAGGACCTCGGTTTCACCGCCGACGATTTCACGACTATCGGCTGGGCGCCGCAGGACGGTTGGTCGCTGCTGGGTTTCAGTGAGATGATCGTCGGTCATACCTACGTCATCTGGACCCGTGACGATCACTTTGCAAAGATTCGCGTCGAGTCGCTCGGCGCTTCGACCGCCCAGATTCGCTGGGCCTACCAGACCGATCAGGGCAACCCGGAACTGGCTCCGTACGTTCCGGAACGTCCCGATCCGAACAGCAAGATAACGAACAAGCAGAGTCTGCGCGATCAGGTGCAGGCCCGATAGATGAGAAGGAAGGTGATTTCCATGTTACGCAAGCTGACATTTACCATTTTGCCGCTTCTGCTGGCAATGGCGGTCGGCGCGAACTACTCATGGGCACAGGATGAGCGGTTTGACGATCGCGATGACGACTACCGCTATATGGATCGCGCCAAGATTGATCGGTACCTCGACGTTGATGTCTGGACCAATCATGCTGACGGCGAATATTACGAAGGTGACAACATTACGATCGGCTTCCGGGCCAGTCGCGATGCCTTTGTCGCCATTTACTCGATCGATACCCGCGGCAACGTGAATATGCTCTTCCCGTCGCACCCCGACGAAAACAACTTTGTCAAGGGCGGCGAGAGCTACTACCTCCCGGGCGCGTACGACGACTACGACCTGGTTGTCTCCGGTCCCGAAGGGGTGGAGAACATCCAGGTGCTCGCTTCGCGCGAACGCTTCCCGATTCCGGACTGGTACCCGCAGTCGGGCCTGCAGTTCGACTACGGCGATCGCTTCGAGTATATGGACTACCTGAACCAGCAGTACTTCGTTCGCTACGGCGGCCAGCGTTTCGCTTACGACCGCACGTCGATCTACGTGAACGAATGGGAGCCGACTTATTTTCGACCGGTCCACGCACCGTACTACCCGAGCTGGACCGTGACCGGCAATGTCTACCTCGACTACGGCTGGGGCCATTCGGTCTACATCAACGGCGTCTATTGGGGTTGCACCCCGCTGTACATCCCGCGGATCTATGTCGGCTGGCACACCGTCACGGTTTATGATCGCTATGGTTACTGCTGGGAGCGCGACGTACACATTACGCACTACAATACCGTCGTGCTCGACAAGACTGTGATTTCGACCTCTCCGACCGTGAAGTCCAAGTACAAAGAGGTCAGAGTAGCCGGCTATCAAAATCCGTCACAAGCCGGCTACAAAAACTACGAATCGAAGGTAGCGTCGATGAAATCCGTCTCGAAATCGACGGTCTCCAAGTCGACCACCGTCACCAACGGCAAGACTGTCACTCGCTCGAAGACTACCGCCGGTGAAGCGGTGAGCGATGCCGTCGTGCCGGCCGGTACCAAGCGCTATGTCCGCGGCACGCCGACCACGGTCAAGACCGACCGGGGTATCGAAACGGTGGGCGCCAAAGATCCGTACCAGGCTCGCGGCAAGAGCTCGAGCACGGTCGATCGCTCGGTGCGCAAGTCGACTACCGGCGGCGCGCCGTCCTACTATGATAACCGTTCATCGACCCGTTCCAAGACCGCCTACGATCGCGGGAAGAGTTCCAGTTCCAGTTACCGTGGCAAGGCCTCGACCTCGAGCCGTTCCAGCAGCGGTTACTACCAGAAGAAGTCCGGCTCGTCTGGCAACGTCTACCGCGGCAAGTCGTCTACCCAGAGTTCCAGCAAGAGCTACCGCCCGGCTCCCCGCACCAGCGGCAAGTCGGTAATCCAGAAGCGCTCCGCGCCATCGAGCAAGTCGTCCGGTTCTGTCAAGCAGGCGCCGGCCCCGAAGAGCTCCGGCAGCTCCAAAGCCAAGTCGTCCGGCTCCAGCAAGAGCAGCAGCAAAGGCAAGAGCAAGAAGTAGAACTGGATAGTTGAGGTATGAGACATCTTTGGAAACAGCTTCCGGTATTCGTCCTGGCCGCCATTTTCATGGCGGCCTCGGCGCTGCCGTCCTTTGCGGTAGAAAAGAAGGACAAGAAGCAGTCGTCTGACAAAAAGCAGACGACCCAGGTGGAGCAGAAGAAGGTTGCGCCCAAAAAGAGCGCGGTCAAGAGTTCGAGCGGTCACAAGAAGTCGTTGAACAACCGCGCGGCCGTGCACAAGCAGGCCATCAAACCGAAGCGCTTCGACAAGTTCATCGATAAGAACAAGAATGGTATCGACGATCGCAAAGAGAACTTGCGGGAAAAGAAGCCGGTGGTGAAGAAAGACACATCCAAAAAGCCGACTGAAAAAAAGAAATAACCCAACACTGCCATTCAAGGGTAGAAAAGCCCGCCGCTGCCGGCGGGCTTTCTTTATGCGCTCGCAAAAGAAAAGCCCCGCTCACCAAAGCGGGGCCATCCAGCTTCTATCAGTCTCTTTACGACGACATCGCAGCCGCCTTCTTGCCGATGTGATCATACACTTTCTTTATCTGCTGCTTCGGGCTGAATTCGACAAAGGCGGTGTCCTCTTCAACCCAGACTGTATGGCCGCTCGGCCAGTGAAACATCTCGCCGGCCTTGCAGACCTCTTCAGATCCGTCCTTGTACTTCAGGTGGATAGCGCCCTTGAGCATGTAACCCCAGTGCGGCGAGTCGCACTTGTCGTTGGGCAGCCCCTCCAGAAGCGGGGTGGCATCGGCGCCGGCATCCAGTTCAACATACGCTACGGCCATGTCGTCCCACTCCGAGACCCGAAATTTGGCTCCCGGCAGGTCCAGCGCTACCGGCATGTCTTCCTTGCGTTCTTTCATTTTCGTCTCCTCTAATTCTTCAGGATGAACGATTTCGATTGCCCCGCACGATTGCTGCGGGTGCATGAGTTTGAATTGCATGGTCGGCCCACTTGCGACCACACTCGATACGCCGCCCTTTACGTCTGCTACGAGGCGCTGGCCGTCAGCGTTTGAGCAGGACTCGAAAAACCTGCATATGGATCCCCACAAGTCAACAGCGCCGGCACGGCGCGGGTAAAAGCGCAACCTGTTGTACTCTCGATATAAATGTGAACCTGACAGCTTGACTACCGTTATAACTCTCGTATATTTGTTAGCAGTCTGACACCACGGCTGCCAAAATGGCAGTCGACAGGAATGCAATGTACTATGGCCTTTGAGAATCTGACAGAACGGGAAAAAGAGGTCCTCACCAACCTCATCAATTACTATATCACCACCGCCGACCCGGTCGGTTCGCGGGTGATCGCCAACCGCTTCAAAATGGGCGTATCCTCGGCGACTATCCGCAATACTCTCCAGGATTTGGAGGAGCTTGGCCTGGTCAAGCAGCCGCATACCTCCGCCGGGCGCATCCCCACCGACCTGGGCTACCGGGTCTATGTCGACTACCTGCTCAAACCGGAACGTCTGTCGGTGGCCGAGCGCAAGAAGCTCCGTCAGTCGATTCTGAAAGAAGGACGTGGTGTTAACGAAATCCTCGGCCAGACCTGCAGGGTGCTCGGCAGTATCACTCACCAGCTCGGTGTCACTATCGCTCCAAAGTTTGACCAGGGGGTGCTGCGACGGATTGAACTGATTCCGGTCGCCGAGGGGAAGTTGATGGTCGTGGTAGTGGTCGATTCCGGGCTGGCGCGCACGGTCATTCTGGAAGTGGAGGCCTCGGTTCCGGACAACGAGTTGTTGCAGGTGGCGGCTATTCTCAACGAACGCCTGTCCGGCCTGACACTCGGTGAGATCCGCGAGACAGTTTCAAAGCGACTGGCCGATGTTTCCGGCAACGGCCGCCTGATCAATTTGCTGGTCGACGCCCGGGATCGTATCTGGATGCAGGACCGTACCGGCGAAATCAACATCTCAGGCGCCGACCAGTTGCTCTCGCAACCGGAGTTTTCCGATATCACGAAAGTTGCTGATATCCTCAAGCTCATGGAGAACTCGCAGGTCCTATCGGAGTTTCTCGAGAAATACGACAAGGAGGGCCTGATCATCACCATCGGCAGCGAAAACCCGGTGCACGAAATAATCGGATGTTCGCTGGTCAGTGCCTCATACTCGGTCGGCAGTATCAAGGGATCGGTCGCGGTGATCGGTCCAACCCGCATGGAATACAGCAAACTCGTTTCGATTGTGGAATACACCGCCCGCACGATTACCGAAGTGCTCGGCGGCAAGGATTCTGAATCGAAGGAGGACTAAGATAGAATGAAAGACGAACGCGAACGAAACATGGACATCGAAAACGGCGCCGAACAATCCGAAGCAAGATCGGCTGAAGAAGTGTCGAGCGCGGCCGACGAAAATGCCGACGCCGCCCGCGAGGACACCAGGCCGTTAAAAGATCTTTCGCTCGAACTCGAAAACGAGCAGCGCCGCGCCAGGGAATTTGAAGACCGCTTCATGCGCACCGCGGCTGAGTTTGAAAACTACAAAAAGCGGATGTCGCGGCAGTATGAAGAGGTCGTGCGCACCGCTAACGACAAGCTGTTGCTGGAACTGCTCGAGGTCGTCGATAATTTCGAGCGCGCCCTCCAGCACGACAACGGCGACGAGAGTGAATCCCCCCTGCGCAAAGGTACCGAGTTGATCTACAACCAGCTCCAGGCCATGTTGCAGCGCCACGGTGTGATGCCGATCGAGGCACTCGGTAAACCGTTCGACGCCAATCTCCACGAGGCGATGATGGAAGTGGCGTCGGATGAATACGATATCGGCATCGTCGCAATGGAAATTACCAGGGGCTACATGCACAACGACCGGGTACTCCGCCACAGCAAGGTGGGCGTGAGCAAGGGACCGGAAGCAAGCGAAGAAAAATAGGTGAGTGAAGATAGGAGAGCATAGCTATGGGTAAGATTATTGGAATCGATCTGGGTACCACCAACTCCTGCGTGGCCGTCCTTGAGGGCAAAGATCCCGCCGTCATCCCGAATAAGGAAGGCGCCCGCACCACACCGTCGGTCGTGGCGTTCACCAAGGACGGCGAACGTCTCGTCGGCGCCGCCGCCAAACGCCAGGCGGTCACCAACCCCCAACGGACCATCTTTTCGGTCAAGCGATTCATGGGGCGCATGCACAGTGAAGTTGGCGAAGAAGAGAAGATCGTCCCCTACACCGTGACCGAAAACGAAAAGGGCGCAGTGCAGATCGAAGTCGACGACAAGCGCTACTCGCCGCCTGAAATCTCCGCCATGGTGCTGCGGGCGCTCAAGGAAGCGGCCGAGTCCTACCTCGGCAGTGAAGTAACCCAGGCCGTCATCACCGTACCGGCCTATTTCAACGACTCCCAGCGCCAGGCGACCAAAGACGCCGGCCGCATCGCCGGGCTGGAAGTCTTGCGCATCATCAACGAGCCAACCGCTGCATCCCTCGCTTACGGCCTGCAAAGGAAGAGCAATGAGAAGATCGCGGTCTACGATCTTGGCGGCGGTACCTTCGATGTCTCCATTCTCGAGATCGGCGACGGTGTCTTCGAGGTTCGCTCCACCAACGGCGACACCCACCTCGGCGGCGACGACTTTGACCAGACCATCATCGACTGGATGGCTGACGAATTCAAGAAGGCCGAGGGGATCGACCTGCGTAAAGACAAGATGGCGCTTCAGCGACTGAAGGAAGCGGCCGAGAAAGCCAAGATCGAACTGTCCACCACCATGCAGACCAACATCAACCTGCCCTTCATCACTGCCGATCAGAATGGTCCGAAGCACCTCGACCTGACGCTCTCGCGCTCAAGGTACGAACAGCTCGTCGACCACCTTATCCAGCGCACGGTCGAACCGTGCAAGTCGGCCATTCGCGACGCCAAACTCTCGCCGTCCGACATCAACGAAGTCGTTCTCGTTGGCGGTATGACCCGCATGCCCCGGGTGCAGGAAGTTGTCAAGGAACTGTTCGGTCGCGAACCGCACAAGGGAGTCAATCCCGACGAGGTGGTCGCCATCGGCGCCGCTATTCAGGGTGGCGTGCTCGCCGGCGACATGCAGGATGTCGTGCTGCTCGACGTTACTCCGCTGTCGCTCGGTATCGAAACCCTGGGTGGTGTGATGACCAAGCTGATTGAACGCAACACGACCATTCCAACCAAGAAGTCGCAGGTGTTTTCGACCGCCGACGACAACCAGACCGCCGTCTCGATCCACGTCCTCCAGGGCGAGCGCAAGATGGCGGTGGACAACCGTACACTCGGCAAGTTCGACCTCGTCGGCATCCCGCCGGCGCCGCGCGGCGTGCCGCAGATTGAGGTGACTTTCGACATCGACGCCAACGGTATCGTCCACGTCTCCGCGAAAGACAAAGCGACCGGCAAGGAACAGTCGATTCGCATCGAGGTATCGTCCGGCCTCTCCGACGATGAGATCGATAAAATGGTACACGATGCCGAGGCGCATGCCTCCGAGGATAAACAAAAAGCCGACCTGATCCAGGCCCGCAACGAGGCCGACCAGCTCGTCTATGCGACGGAGAAGACACTCAAGGAGCACGGCGACAAGGTTTCCGACGACGAAAAGAAGCAGATCGAAGCAGCTATGCAGAAGCTCAAGGATGCCATGGCCGGCGATTCGCTCGATGCTATCAAGTCGGCCAAGGATGAACTGATGCAGTCGTCGCACAAGCTCGCCGAAGAAATGTACAAGAAGGCGCAGGAAGCCGGCGGTGATGCTACCGGCGGCGCCCAGGGGGCTCCCGGTGCGGATGCACAGCCGGAAGGCGAAAAGAGTTCCGACGAAGGGGATGGTGCGGTCGATGCCGATTTCGAAGTGGTGGATGACGACAAGAAGTAAGGAGCGACATGTCGCAACTTGACTACTACGAGGTACTCGGTGTCAGCCGTGATGCCGACGACGGTACTATTAAATCCGCCTACCGCAAGCTGGCGCTCAAGTTTCATCCCGACCGCAATCCCAATGACAAGGCGGCCGAGGACAAATTCAAGGAAGCGACCGAAGCGTACGAGGTGCTCAAGGACCCTGAAAAGCGTCGCATGTATGACCAGTACGGTCATGCCGGCCTCGGCCAGGGGGCGGGCGGCTTCGGAGGCTTCGGCGGTGCCGGCTTCGAAGGCTTCGATCTGTCCGACGCCCTCCGCGCCTTCATGCGCGATTTCGGCGGCATGGGCGGCGGCGGCTCGATCTTCGACGAACTGTTTGGCGCCGCCACCGGCGGACGACGTCGCCGCAACCGTGGCGAAGACCTCCGCGCCCGCATGTCACTCACCCTCGAAGAAATCGCCACCGGCGTCGAGAAGAAACTCAAAGTGAAGAACCTGGTCGAATGTTCCGACTGCGACGGCTCCGGTGTCGCCGCCGGTTCCTCCAAAAAAACCTGCCCGCAATGCAAGGGACAGGGACAGGTACGCCAGGTTACCCGTACCTTCCTCGGTACTGTCCAGCAGGTCACGACCTGTTCGCAGTGCCGCGGTCAGGGGGAGATCATTGCCGATCCCTGCAAGACCTGTCACGGTGAAGGCCGTGTGCGCGGGGAAAATGAAGTCACCGTCAACGTTCCGCCCGGTGTCACCAGCGGCAATTACATGACGATCGACGGCATGGGTAATGCCGCCCCTAACCACGGTGAGAAGGGGGATCTGATTGTCGTTTTCGAAGAGAAGTCTCACGACGATTTTACCCGCCGCGGCGATGACATCATCTACGAAATGGCCATCTCGTTCACCACCGCCGCCCTCGGTGGTACGGTCAAGGTGCCGGTGCTTGGTGGTGAGAGCGATCTGAAGATTCCCGCCGGCACCCAGCCGGGCAAGGTGCTCAAGATGAAAGGGAAGGGGATCCCGCACCTGCACCACCAGGGGCGCGGTGACCAGCTGGTGCAGGTCACTGTCTGGGTGCCGACCAAACTTTCCAATGAGGAAAAGGAACTGGTTGCACAGTTGGGGCCGGACGGTTCCTTTGAGCCACCCAAACAGGGCAAGTCGTTCTTCGAGAAACTCCGGGAGACTCTCCGGGTATGACCGGCAGCGATCAGTCACCAAAAGCGTCGACCTACACCGAGGTCCGCCTGGAGACACCGCCCGACCTGTCCGAGGCGGTCTGTGATTACATCATTGATCAGATCACACCAGGTATCGTGCTGGAGGAAGAGGATGGCGCTCCCGGCGTCGGTATCATCTTCTATGTTCCGGCCGACCAGGTCCTCACCTACCGTCCGGACTTCGAAACATTCCTTGCCCGCCTGTTCGGGGAGCATGACACGGCCGTACCTGAACTTCGCGAACGGAGCATCGAGAATGTAGAGTGGGAAACACAGTACCGTGAATCGGTGCGACCGGTGTTGATAGATGACGATGTCGTCGTTCGCGCTCCCTGGCACGACGATCTGCCGGAGCGACGGTACGATATCATCATCGAACCCAAGATGGCTTTCGGCACCGGTACCCACGAAACGACGCGCTCCTGCATGTCGATCATCAGGCGTGAGTACGACAGCAGCCAGCGATTTCTCGATCTCGGCTGTGGCTCCGGCATTCTCTCGGTTCTCGCCGACAAGCTCGGAGCGACTTACATCAAGGCAATCGACTACGATACCGATGCCGTCGAGAACTGCCGCGAGAACTTTCTGTTGAACGGCGTAGAGGCTCAGTCTGATATCATTCACGGTTCCATTGAAGCCTGCGACGGTGACCAGCCATACGACTTCGTCTGCGCCAACATCATCAAGTCGACGATACTCGACATGCTGCCGCGCCTCATCGAACTGACGGCCCCCGGCGGCAAGTTGATTCTCTCCGGTCTTCTGACACAAGACACCGACGATATCATCGCCGCCCTCGACGAGTCGGGCCAGACCGAGTATACCCTGTGGCCGGACAACGAGTGGAAAACCTTTTTCATCACGAAGACCTGATCGATGCAGCCGCCTGTTTTTTTCGCACCGCCTGACGCCATCGATGGTGATACTGTTACCCTTCCACCGGACGAAGCACAACATGCCCTCGGCGTGTTGCGGCTGAAAGTCGGAGACCGCATTATTGTCGTCGACGGTCAGTCGATGGGCTACAAAGCGGAAATCAGCGAGACGAAAGGAAAGCAGTCGGTGGCGGCGCGCATCTTTGCGCGGGTGCGACGGTTCGGCGAGCCGTCTGTGAAACTCACCCTCGCCGCCGGTCTCTCCGCCGGCAGCAAGTTCGATATCGTCGTCGAAAAAGGGACTGAACTCGGTGTCAGCCGGTTTGTTCCGATCTTGTGCGAGAAGGGGAAGGTCAAGCTCGACGATGCCGGTCGCATCGCCAGACGAACCTCCCGCTTCCGCAAGGTGGCTCTCGCGGCAATGAAACAGTGCCGGCGGTCATTCCATCCCCAAGTCGAGGAGCCGCTCAGTCTGAATGATTATCTTCGCGACATCGACAGCGACGGTCCCCGCCTGATCTTCCACCCGGCTGACGGCGCCGGCCTGTCGGCCCTCGATACCGCCATACTGCCAGCCGTGATTACGCTCGTCGTCGGCCCCGAGTCCGGCTTTTCCGACGCCGAGCTCTCCGCCGCCCGTGAAGCCGGTTTCCAGCCGATTTCGCTCGGCCCCCGCGTCCTTCGAGCCGAGACCGCCGGCCCGGTCGCCGTGGCCCTTGTCATGGATCGGTTTGGGCAGTTGAGTTAACGCCCTGAGTGCCGATATATGTACTATTGTGACAGCGCAATTCTACATACTGACCGTCATGTACGGCCTGATCATCGGCTCCTTCCTCAATGTCGTGATCTACCGGGTTCCGCGACCGATCAGGTTTCTGGGCCACCGTTCGGTCTGTCCGTCATGCGATCACCAGCTCAAGTGGTACCATAATATACCGGTCTTTTCCTGGCTGGCGCTGCGTGCCAGGTGTGCCTATTGTAAAGCGCCGATTTCCGGACGCTACCCGCTCGTCGAGCTGCTCACAGCCGGGCTGTTTGTCCTCCTGGCCTGGCGTTTTGGCATGACCTGGCAGTTTGCCGCCTACGCCGTTCTGGGCGCCATGCTGATCGTTATTTTCTTCATTGACCTCGACTTCCAGATCATCCCCGATGTCATCAGCCTCCCCGGCATCATCGTCGGCCTGGCCTTTTCATTCGCGCCCGGCGGCATTGGTATCCTCGATTCGTTCATCGGTGTGCTGGTCGGCGGCGGCTCCCTCTGGGGAGTAGCCATACTCGGCGACTGGCTGTTCAAGAAAGACTCGATGGGTGGGGGAGACATCAAGATGGCCGCCATGCTCGGCGCTTTCCTCGGTTGGCAAAAAGTTTTGTTTATCTTCATTGCCTCGGCGTGTATCGGCCTGGTGGTGTCGGTGGCCCTCATGGCGGTCTCGGCCAAACTGCGCCAAGAGCGCGTCGTGCCGTTCGGTCCCTTCCTTGCCACCGCGGCAGTGCTGGCGATGGTCTACGGTGACCGCCTCATCGCCCTCTACGTTACCACCTTCCTGCCGCAATAAATCCCGACCGCCAACAGTGTATAATAGGCCCGGATTAGCCGACAATGTCGATACAAGCCATGCGTTTATCGACGAACAAATATGAGTCCGAAGTCCATTTCGGCCTGCTGGTAATTATCCTGATCATGCTGGCGGTCAACCTGGCGTCGAATTACGTCATTTACACCGTGCGCGACTCTCAGGCACAGCAGGTCCAGGCGCAACTGCAGCAGGCGGCGATCGGCATTACCCGGGCTATGGACGGACGTCTGGCGGTTGAATTGCCCACCCACGATATCGAAGAGTTGCGCCGACAGTTCGGATTGTCCTCGCTGATCTTCGCCCCGGCGCGCCCGCCGGCCGACGATCCTGCCGCCAAGCGACAGTGGCTCGGCGCTGTCGTCGACCGACTGCCCCCCGGCCAGCTCCCGGAGTTCGCTCGCAAGCTGATGACGTCGCATTACCAGACCCTTTCCGGGGGGGACGGTGCCGAATACTTTCTCGTTTATCCGGCCACGGCCGGCAACGACAAGTATCTCATGATTCTCGGCCAGGAGTCGTCGCGCCTGGCGCAACTCGATAATGCCCGCAATATCCTCCTCTGGGTATCGCTGACCGCCATCGCGGCGCTGGCCCTCGTCTACCTGGTGGTGTCGCGACATATCTTCCTGCCGATGCGACTGTTGCGCCGTGAGGCCAAACAGGCCGGCCGCCAGGTTCGTGGCGACGATGAAACGGCCGCCTTGATCGAAGATTACCGACGTATCATCGCCGAGCTGCAGGAGAAAGAGCGCGATTTGATCGCCGCCAACGAGCAGATATCGATTCGTGCCGATTCGCTGGAGCAGTACAACCGTTACCTGCTGCAAAGTATGACTTCGGGGCTGTTCACCGTCGACATGGAGGGACGCGTCCAGTCGATCAACGTTGCCGCCACCCGCATGCTCGACCTGCACCCGATGACCCAGGCCGGCCGCCACTACCGTGAGCTGCTGGTCTGTGACGAAACGCTGGGTGACGGTATCGAGCGGTTGCTCGCCGACGGTACGCCGGTCGGTTATCGCGAAGTCGAACTGGCTACCCCAACCGGGCGCTCCCTGGTGCTTGGTCTGAGTTGCTCCGCCGTCCTCAACGACAGCGACAAACCGATTGGGGCCGCCATTCTTATCCAGGACCTTACCGAACTGCGCTCCCTTCAGCAGCAACTGGAGAGCCGCAACCGGATGGCGGCGCTCGGTGAATTGACTGGCGGTCTGGCCCATCAACTGCGCAATTCGATGGGCGCCATGGTCGGCTATGCCCGCCTGTTGCAAAAGCGCATCGAACGGGGAGAGGCCGAGCCGCACTCCGTGACTGCCATGCTTACAGAGGCCGAGGAGGCCGAGACGTTGATAGAGCGCTTCCTCTCCTTCTCCCGGCCGCTCGAACCGGAACGGGAACCCGTGTCGCTCTACACCCTGCTAACCGACATCGCCGACTCGCACAAGATTAAGCCGGATGCCCGGCACGTTGATGTCAAAGTCGAATGCGACCCCGACCTCACCATTTACGCCGACCCGCTGCTGCTCAAGCAGGCGATCGGTAACCTGGTGCAGAACGGAGTCGAGGCGTACGCCGGCGCGGTCGGTGTTGTCCTTGTCAGTGCCGTTGCCGACAGTGAAAGCGTGATCATCCAGGTTGCCGACCAGGCCGGCGGCATCCCCGATGACAGGCGCGAATCAATCTTCACACCGTTCTATTCCAGCCGTCCCTCCGGAACCGGCCTGGGCCTTCCGGTGGCCGCCCGCCTGGTTGACCTCCACAGCGGCAGCCTGACCCTGAAATCCAGCCCCGGTGAAGGCTCTACCACCTTTACGATCACGCTGCCGCAGCACGACAGCCGCTTCGCCCCGGCGCACTGAGACACGCCGGCAGAAAGTCCTTGGGCAGCGCCCCGAAATTGCTATATTAGCCGCGTTTCTTAAGGAGGAATCGATGATTAGTACGTCAGACTTCAGAAAAGGCCTGCGCATTGTGGTCGACGATGAGCCGTATTCGATCGTAGACTTTCAGCACTCCAAGGTGGCCCGCGGCGGCGCCAAGATCTGGACCAAGCTGAAACACATTCGGACCGGCGCCAATGTCGAAAAGACCTTTACCCCCAATGACAAATTCAATCCGCCGGACATGGAATTCAAGAACATGCAGTATCTGTATGAGAACACCGGCGAATACACCTTCATGGATTCGACCACTTTCGAGCAGATTAATATCGACGCTGAGCATTTGGGCGACGCCAGGTGGTACCTGATCGAAAACGACGAGTACAAAGTGGTTTTTCTCGACGGAAGCCCGTTTGAGGTCGAACTGCCGACGGCGGTCATTCTCGAAGTTGTCGAAACGGAGCCGTCAGCGCGCGGCGATACCGTCTCCAACGTCACCAAACCAGCCAAGGTAAAAACCGGCCTCGAGGTCAAGGTCCCGCCCTTTATCAAAGAAGGCGACCTGATCAAGATCGATACCCGCTCCGGCGACTACCTCGAGCGCGCCAACTGATTGATGGCCGACACTCAGCTCATCATCGGTGTCGACGAGTCCGGCAAGGGTGACTTCTTCGGCCCCCTTGTCGTTGCCGCCGTGGCGGCATCCGACCAACAGGCCGGCGGCTTTGCTGCCCTGGGGATCCAGGACGGCAAGAAAGTCAGCAAGAACCGCATCCTTGTCCTCGACGAAGAGATTCGCGCTGCCTGTGCCCACCACGTTGTATCGATTCCTCCCGACGACTACAACCGACGCTACAAGCAGATCAAGAATCTCAACCGCCTGCTGGCCGAATGCCATGCCGAAGTGATCGACGAACTGTGCAAGTCCTGCGGCGCCCGGCGCGCAGT
>CAZJCK010000044.1:0-29513 GCA_964544635.1 uncultured Ignavibacteriales bacterium
TCAGTCCGTTCTGGTTCGGTTTGCCCGGCTGGATGTAGCGGATCGCGATACCCATGTTCTGCCAGAAGTTGACCGCTCACCAATTTCCCCTGCTCACCGCCACAAAAGTGAGTACATTCGTCTAATGTGTAGAGTTTTCTTTTCGAATCTTGTCCCCTGAAGCATCGCACGCACGGTCTTCCCGACAGAAGCAGGCCTATCGATATTCCGGATTGGGGAAGTCGAAGCGGCAGCCGGCATCCCAGTCGGCGCGCTGGTTACCGTGCGCCGGCATGCCGCCGGCGTCTTTCAGCAGTCGTGCCAGGTGCATCAGATTCCAGGTCATGAATGTGGTATTACGATTCGTGAAGTCGTTTTCCGGTCCGCCTGAGCCCTCGTCGCGGTATGACGGCCCGGGGCCTGCTTCACCGAGCCAGGCGGCATCGGCTTGAGGCGGAATCACCATGCCAAGATGCTGCAGCGAATACAAAATGTTCATGGCGCAGTGCTTGGCGCCGTCCTCATTGCCCGTAATCAGGCAGCCACCAACCTTGCCGTAATAGGCGTACTGGCCCGCCTCGTTCAGTTGACTGGAGTTGCCATACAGGCGTTCGATCAGCTTGGTGCAAACCGAGGTCTTTTCGCCAAGCCAGATGGCTGACCCGATGACTATGACATCCGCTTTCATAATACGTTCATAGATCGAGGGCCACGCATCGTTCTCCCAGCCGTGTTCGGTCATATCCGGCCAGACGCCATTGGCGATGTCGTGGTCGACCACGCGAAGTTCATCCGTCTGCATCCCGTTTCTTTCCAGGATCGCTTTACAGATATGCCAGAGCCCCTCGGTGTGCGAGAGCTCGGGAGACTTTTTGAGGGTGCAGTTGAGGAAGATGGCCTGCAGGTCGGAGAAATCCCATCTGCTGGTAGTGCACAAGTGCTCTTGCTTTTTATTCAGCATGGTGGTCCTCGAGTGAATGCGTGAACTGGTATATTGGTTGTGATGGCACAGTATAATAAAAAAGTAGATCTATGGCAGGTGCATATCGTCCTGTCGCCATAATCCGTTCGAGAACGGCACTTCCGGGGGCAGGAGAACAGACAGGCTACGGCCGCGCGGCTGAGGTTGTGAGGGGTACCCGGGCTTAACTGATCAGATTTTCATCTGAACTTTCGCATGTTTGGGAGCATTTACCAGTATGCGAAGGCGTCATGTGACAAAACTTTCCTCACCAGCGGAGGGACCGGCTATGAAATATTTTCTCGCCCTTACCATGCTCTCACTTTTGGCCTGTAACGGCGGCAGCGACGCCGGTACCGGCACCTTCACCACACCGTCATCACAACCCTATGGCAACGCTACTTCGGTCGCTACCCTTGCGGGCGGCTGTTTCTGGTGTATCGAGGCGCCGTTTGAGAAGGTGCCGGGAGTGGTCGAGGCGGTGTCGGGTTACACCGGCGGCAGCGAGCACGCTCCCAGCTACCGGCAGGTCAGCGGCGGCGCTACCGGTCATACCGAGGCAGTGCAGGTACATTTCGATTCAACGGTAGTAACGTACGCGCAGATTCTCGATTATTTCTGGCGCCAGTTCGATCCGACCGACGCCGGCGGGTCGTTCGTCGACCGCGGCTCGCAATACCGTTCGGGCATCTTCTTTCACAACGACCGTCAGCGGGAGATCGCCGAGGAGTCGCGACGTATGCTCTCGGAGTCGGGGCGGTTCGACGATTCGATCGTCACCCCGATCCAGCCGCTCGATACCTTCTGGGTGGCTGAAGAGTATCACCAGGATTTCTACAAAAAGAGCGCGCGACGTTACCAGTCGTATCGTGAGGGCTCCGGCCGTGATGCTTTTATCGACCGGGTGTGGGGTGAGGAGCGAACACCTGACTGGCCGGCACAACTGCGCCAGGAGCGGCCGGGCGCAATAGAATAATGTAATTGCGTTTCCAAGCTCACTTGCGGAGGTTGAAGTATGGAACATGGTATTCTCCAGCACCTGATCGAAGCGTGGCAAACCAACAATCGCATTGATCTCTTCCTTGTCGATAAAACCAGCGATGCGGGGATAAAGTGTACGATGTCTACTCGCAGTAGACGGAACGTGGTGCGCCAGTTTGACGTCATGCGGCCGCAATGCCGACACTACCAATCACTGTAGTCAAAGACATATGGATCAATCGACCGACACATCGACAGGGTGGCAGCGATTCACTTTCGCCCTGTGGCACAACCGTGCCTGGCTGGCGGTCTACGTCGTCATTCTCGTTGGTCTGATTGTCGGGCTGCCCGGCTTCGGTGTCATTGGGGCGTTTGTTCTTTCACTTATTGTGGCACTGATCGCTCGCAAGCAGGGCAGCTTTCGCGACATCGGATTGAATCTTCCGGAAAACTGGCCGAGCACGGTTCTGCATGGTCTGTTCTGGGGTGTGCTGACCGGTCTCGGTTTCCTGATCGTCGTCGATCCCAGCCTCGAGCAACTCACCGGCGAGGCGATCAACCTCGAGCAGATCGATATTCGGGGCAAGGTTGTGCCCTACCTGTTCTGGCTGGCGATCGGCTGGGTGGTCGGCGGCTTTGTTGAAGAGTTTATCTTTCGCGGAACGGTCATGTCGAGAACGATCGCTGCCTTCAGCGGCACTCGGACGGCGGTAGTAGCCGGGCTGGTGATATCATCCACCGCCTTCGGACTGGCGCACGGTTACCAGGGACTGGCCGGACAGCTCAGCACCGGCCTGACCGGCCTTATCATCGGCCTGTTATGGTTGAAGTATGATCGCAACCTGTGGGTGCCGATCTTCACGCACGGTTTCAACAATACGGTGGGCCTCACCCTGATCTACTTCGACATCGACACCATCGTCAAAAAACTGCTGTTCGGCTGAGTTGTGTCAGCCTGGTTACCGCAACAGGCCGTATCAGGAAGAGCCGGACGGCGGACAGCGGCAGTTCGCATTTTCACTCGTAAGTTACGAAAGAGCCATCATATAAGTGATTTTTACCTTGACAAATAGTTTGGATTCAAATTATTTGTAGGCGAACGAGTTTATTGACAACTGGGCGTGCCCAAGCGCCCTTTTTTTATTTCGAGTAGGAGTGCGCCAGCATGGCTATTGCGGACCGGGCCTCATCGCCGGATGAGCCGGACGACACCGCCCACAATCGCACAACCGGCCCGTCATCGTTCGATGGCCGTGATCTGCAGATTCTGCAGTCATTGAGAAGGATCGTGCGAGCGGTCGATCTCTATTCCCACCGTCTTAAGAGCCAATACAACCTCACGGTGCCACAACTGGTCTGCTTGCGGGCGGTAGTTGATGCCGGTGAGGCCACGGTATCGGAAGTAGCGCGGGCTGTGTATCTGAGCGCGAGCACGGTGGTCGGCATTCTTGATCGGCTGGAGAAGCGTGGCCTGGTCGAGCGGAGACGCGATCGAACCGATCGCCGAGTGGTCCATGTGCTGGGCACCGCTGCCGGTCGAGCGCTGATCGAGCAGGCGCCGTCTCCCCTGCACGACGATTTCCGTCGCGCCCTCGGTGATCTTGCCGAGAGCGAGCAGCAGGTTATTGCCGACGCCCTCAGCAAGATCGTCGACTTGATGGAAGCGGGTGATCTGGATGCCGCCCCTATTCTCGATCCGGCACCGAGTTTCTCAATTCAGGAATCGAGGGAATCTCAAAAGTCCAAGCGACAAGGAAAGGCATGATGAGCAAACAGAATCTGTTACCGGCGCTTATCCTTGCAGCGCTGTACATGACCATCGGGCTGGCGCCGCCGGCGGCAGCGATTGACCAGGACGCCGCCTTCAGCGACGAGAAGGCGACGGCCGACAGTGTCTTTGTCGACACCAGCATTGCCATTCCCACCATGGAGAATGAAGCCAGTACAATTGCCAAGACCGGCTCCATTTCGCTGTCGTGGCGTTCACGGTACATGGGCAGCAACACCTCTGCTCACATGTTCGAGATCCAGGAAGCCCGCGACTCACTCTTCGACCGGCAGGAGGTGTATTACCGTGGTCCCGACCTCGCGACTTATGTATCCGGGCTTGCTTCCGGACATTACTACTTCCGGGTGCGCGAGTGGGTTGATTCCTCGACGGTATCGGGCTGGTCGAATCCGGTCGAGGTTGTCGTCGAGCACCATTCGCTCGGCTTCGCCTGGCTGCTGTTTGCGATTGGCGGTATCGTGTTCCTGTTGACGGCCGGTGTGGTTGTGCATGGGGCGCGTGAACAGGACGGCGAGGACGAATCACCAGACGAGGCGCAGGAGGGCTGATATGGAACATCAATCTGCTGTCCTGCCACAAACATACGGCTGGTACCTGCTGGCGATCATGAGTGTCATCTGGATCGGCCTGGGTATCTACTGGGGCCGCAAGGCAAAATCGGTGGAAGGCTTCATGCTGGCCGGCCGCAATGTCGGGCTGGCGCTGGGGGCCGCGACGGCCATGGCTACCTGGGTCACTTCCAACACCACCATGCTGGCGCCGCAATTTGCGTATGAGCTGGGCATCTGGGGAATGATCGCCTATTCGACGGCGTCGTTCGGCCTGCTGTTGTTCGCTCCCCTCGCGAAGCGCATCCGTGCCCTCATGCCGAAAGGCTTCACCAGCGGCGATTTCATTCGCCTGCGTTATGGTCGCTCCGCCTGGTATGTCTTTCTTGCCATCTCCGTGTTCTACGGCCTGACCTGGCTGATCAGCATGGGGATGGCCGGCGGCGTATTGCTCAACGCCCTGGCCGGCATACCGTACGAGATCGGTATGAGCGCAATCCTCGTCGTATGCGTGTTGTATACGCTGTTCGGCGGCCTGTTCGCCGTTATCGGTACCGACTTCATTCAAAGCTTGATCATTCTCATCGGTATCGTCATTGTCGGCTGGGGCGTGTTGTCGTTCGCCGACTTCGAAACATCGTATACCTACCTGGCCGACGAGCGACCGATGCTCATCAATGTGCTCCTTCCCGCCTCGATCATGGCGATCTTCAACAACCTGCTGTTCGGCATCGGCGAAATCTTCCACAGTAATGTCTGGTGGAGCCGCGCCTTTGCGATGCGTAAAGGGGTAGGCAAGAAAGCATATGCCCTGGCCGGGTTCTTCTGGCTGCCGGTGCCGGTCGCGGCCGGTTTCATCGCGCTGACCAGCGGGGCTCTGGGTATCAATGTCACCAGCCCCGACATGGTCGGCCCGCTGGTGGCGGCCAACGTACTCGGGAAGATCGGCGCCATCGTCGTGTTCATCATCGCTTTCGCTTCATTGGCCTCGAGTATCGACAGTTTGCTTGCCGCAACCTCGGATTTGATTACGGAAGACATTTATCGCAAGCTGTTGAATCCGGATGCATCGGAGCACACCCTGCGTCGCGCCTCGGCACTGATCATCGTCGGGCTCGGCGTGTTCGCCTGGGCGGTCTGTATGCCGCGCTGGGGAACGCTGGCGACGACATTGTTCTTTGCCGGCCCGATGGTCGGCGCCACGATCTGGCCGATCGCCAGCGGTTTATTCTGGAAGAAGGCAACCAAGCAGGGCGCCATCTGGGGGATGGTGCTTGGCTCCGTAATCGGACTGGTCGCCTACAACTATCTTGGCTGGTATACCGGGTCGTTGATCGGCGCGGCGGTGTCGATGCTCGTGGTCATGACAACCACCGCCGTCTCCAAGTCCCGGTTCAACTGGAAGCACCTCGATGAAGCGCAACCGCAACTGGAAACGGAGGTGCGGTCATGATATTATTCGGACAAACGTTTTTTACTGTTCTCATAGTCTGTGCTCTCGGCCTTACGGCAGTGGGAGCCTTGACACTGATAATCCTTCTCATTAGAGACTTTATGAAAGATGAGGTATGGTGATGACTGATCCCACCAACTCAGCGAAGACAACTTCAAAAGTTGCAAATCCGATCAAGTCACCCGGGCTGTATCCGCAACCTGAGGATCTGCTGTACGGCAATACGATTGACATCGATATCCTCGGCCAGTTGATTGGCCGGTCGACGACATCCGTCAATCAACTCGACAAGGAGTTGGTGCTGGAACTGTGCAAGTTCGCGGCCCTGCTCGAGGTAAGCGACATAGCGTCGCACCATCCACTTGACGGCAAGATCGTGGTCACCACGTTTTTTGAAGCCAGCACCCGCACCCGCCTGTCGTTCGAAAGCGCCGTGCTGCGTCTCGACGGCAAGGTGATCAGCGTACCTGACGGCGGTACCACCGGCACGGCCAAGGGAGAGTCGCTGGAGGATATCGGCGAGATGCTCAATGCATACGGCGACCTGGTGGTGATGCGTCACACCGACACCGACTCGGTGATACGGATCAGCGAGAAGCTGCGCATCCCCCTTATCAATGCCGGCAACGGTACCGGTGAACACCCGACCCAGGCCCTGGCCGACTGGTACGCCATCCTCAAGTGGCGACCCGACCTGCGCGGGCCGGTCGAAGAAAAGGACCGTATCCATCTCGGCATCCTCGGCACCCCCGGCAGCATGCGGGCGGTGCGGAGTTTCCTGGAGATGTCGCTGTTGTTCAAGGAATGTATCCGCAAGATCACGATTATCTCCGAGATGGCCGATCCGCTTGGGCCGTTCCTCGAAGATGCCCTCAAGCAGAGCGGACTTGACTGGGATGTGACCATCGACATCAATACGGTGCTGACCGATCTCGATGTTACTTACATGAATTCGATTGCCTTCCTCGGTGACAGCTACAAGTCGCTCGACAGTCGCTTCCAGCTGAACGCCGACAGCAACCTGAAGGAGGGTTCGGTGGTACTGCACCCGCTGGCGCGCCTGGATGAGCTCAGCCCGTCGCTCGATGCAACCAACCACAACCTCTACTTCACGCAGGCGCACGGTGCGGTATTTGTCCGCCAGGCGCTCTTGATCTCGACGCTCGATCGTTTCGACCGGCTGCCGCAGAAAATCCACGTAAAGAAGTCCGACGGCAGCACGGTGCCGACCAAGCTGACCAGCGAGAAGGAGGGAAACTAGCATGTGTGGTATAGCCGGGTTCTTTTCCGCCGCACCGTTGCCCGATTCCGCCCGCCGTTCGCTCGAGGGTATGATCGGGCGGCTGCAGCATCGCGGGCCCGACGGCGTCGGGTATCATATCGACAAGGAGCGCGGCGTAGCGTTCGGCCATGCCCGCCTGTCGATTATTGATTTGCAAACCGGCGACCAGCCGATCTGTGGTCCGGAAATCGACGAAACTGTCCTGATCGGCAACGGTGAGTTCTACGATTACAAGCGCATTCGCGCTGAACTGGTCACCGAGGGTGCCCGCTTCAAGACCAAGTCGGACTCTGAAATTGCGCTGCACCTGTACCGTCGCTACGGTCTCGATTTCGTCGAGCACCTGCGCGGCGAGTTCGGGTTTTCAATGTACGACGGCAAGAATGATCGCCTGATTCTGGTGCGTGACCGCTTCGGTATCAAACCACTGTACTACACGATCCGGAACGACACCATTTACTGGGCGTCGGAGATTAAATCGCTGTTCGGCAACTCCGATGTTCCTCGCGAGCTCGATCCGCAGGCAGCGGTGCACCAGCTTATGCATACGATGGTGCCGGGAACGACTGCGTTCAAGAATGTCCACGCCATGCTGCCGGGCCACATGCTCATTATCTCGAAGAATGGCGGCAGTCTGCAGGTCGATCAGAAACGGTACTGGGATCTCGAGTTCCCGAAGGCGGAGGATCACAATACCGACGCTCCGGTGGAGGAGTATGCCGTCAAGGTTCGCGATGAATTGCTGCAGGCGGTCATCCATCGCCTCGAGGCCGATGTCCCTGTCGGTTGCTACCTGTCCGGTGGCATCGACAGTTGTTCGATGCTCGGCCTGGCATCGGCGGTGCAGCAGTCGCCGGTGAAGGCGTTCACGATCAGTTTCGATCATGATGCCTACGACGAAGCGGCGATCGCCCGCGAGATGGCCGTAAGCACCGGCGCCGACCAGGAAGTGCTCAACCTGAAGGCCGACGACCTGTACGGCGAGAATTACACGACGACGATGTGGCACGCCGAACGTACGTTCTATAATACGCTGGGTGTAGCCAAGATGTGCATGAGCCGTAGGGTACACGAGAGCGGCTATAAAGTGGTCGTGACCGGTGAGGGCGCCGACGAATTGTTCGGCGGCTACCCGGCGCTGAAGCGCGACATGCTGCTGCACGGAATGGATGATGCGACCGAGGAAGAACGGGCCGACCTGATGACGGCTATGGAAAAGAGCAACCAGATCTTCCGCGGGGCTATCCTCGCCGAACAGCAGGACCGGCATTCGTCGTTTGACGACCTGTGCGGCTTCACGCCGTCGTGGATACAACCCTGGATGCAAACACTTGAAATTGCACGGCCGCTGCTGTCGCAACAGTTCACCGCCGCCACCGACGGTTATGATCCGATCAAGGCGATCGCCGACAGTCTCGACCCCAAGATGATCGAGGGTCGTCATCCGCTCGACATCGCCCAGTACACCTGGTCAAAAACGATGCTGGAGTGCCAGATCCTGAACTGGGGCGGCGACCGGGTCGACATGGCCAACGCCATGGAGTCACGCCCGGCTTTCCTCGACCATCATGTGGCGGAACTGGCCGTCACCATCCCGCCGCGTCTGCGCATCAAGGGCAATACTGAAAAGTATGTTCTGCGCGAGGCGATGAAGAATATCCTGCCGGAGGTATTGTACAAGCGCCAGAAGTTCGCCTTCATGGCGCCGCCAGGCCATACCGACGAGAAAAAGCAGCGGGCGGTCGAAGCGCTGTTGGAAACGTATGTCAACGACGATGCCGTGGCCGAGGCCGGTGTGTTCGACGTTGAAAAGATGCAGCAGTTCCTGACCGACTACCGCCGCGACACCGACTCGACCTCGCTGGTCCGCAAAGACGCCCTGATCAATCACATCATCGGCATGCAGTATCTTCACGAGCATTTCGTGAAACGCAACGCGCCGCCCAAAGAGCGCCACCTGGAATCGCTGCACGCTTAAGGGTCGATCACACGGCATTTCGACGGTTTGACCGCCGCGCCTCGTCAGGAGCGCGGCGGTTTCTTGCTTACGCTACTTTGTCATCGCGCCGGCGGTGAGACGCTCGATCGCTCGCTCGATCATTTCAGTGGAGCAGGCGTATGAGAAGCGGATCGACTTCTCGGAGTCATAAAAGATGTCGCCCGGTACCGAGCCGAGGGCATACGTATCGATCAGGTGGTTGACTAAGTCCCACGCCGAACCGTTCCAGGCGTCGGTGATACGAGCGTAGAGATAGAACGCGCCGCCGGGAGGCGAGTCGCACCTCAGGTACGGCGAACTGTTAACGCCCTCGAACAAGAGATCGCGACGGCGGCGGTATTCGTCACGCATCTCGCCTACAAACTCCTGCGGGCCGTCAAGCGCGGCGACCCCGGCATACTGCGTGGCGGTCGAGACGCCGTTAATAGTGTACAGTACCATCTTCTTGACCTGCGCCGAAAAGTCGTCGTTGGGGCAGACAACATAGCCAAGCCGCCAGCCGGTCATGGCATAGCTCTTGGAAAACGTGTAGCAGGAGATGATGCGACGCTGCACATCGATCGGATAATCTCTGGCCAAAGCGGCGATGCTCAGGTGCTCGTCGTCGTAGATGATGTCTTCATACGCTTCATCGGAAACAACCCACAGCTTCGGATGATTGGCCATGATGTCGAGCAGCGCCTCGAGATCCTCACGCTGCATCACGCCGCCGGTCGGATTGTGCGGGGAGTTGATCAGGATGGCCCTGGTGTTGTCGGTGACCATCTTCTTGAGCTCGTCGCTATCCCAGCGGTAGTTTCGATCGGCGCCCAGGTCGCAGAAAGTCGGCCGGCCGCCGGAGAGCTTGATGATCCAGTTCGTGGCGGTCCAATTAGGGCGGGGGATGATCACCTCGTCGCCGGCGTTGAGAATAGTCTGAAAGGCGCAGTACAAACCGTGCATGCCGCCGTTGACAATCAGGATGTGGTTGAGATCTGAAATGTAGTCGATATCATTCTGCCGGGCTATTTTGCGCAGGATCGCTTCTTTGAGCGGCTTAATGCCGGTCGACGGTGCGTAGTGGGTGGCGTTGGCCGCCAGGGCCTGGGTCATGGCGTCTTTGATGTGGCCGGGGGTATCGAACGACGGTTCCCCCGATTCCAGACGGAGCGGATCGGGCAGGGCCAGGAGGCGGTCGCGGACCGCGACAATTCCGGAAAAGACAACGTCAGATAACTGATTATTCATGATTTTGTCCTACGTATAAGAGATATGTACAGGTGGCACCGGGCTGCCCGAACGGCCGCCGGTCATTTCTGCTGGGCTAATGTTAAGAGATTGCGCGCGCTGGTCAAGCGGTATTGAGGGCGCCCCAAAGGCCGATCGAATCCGGTCGGAGAAGATACACCCAACCTGGTGGTGTGACGATTTCTCTGAAAAGCAGCTCTGTGCACACCTGAGGGCTACCTGGCCGATGCTTTGTCATTTGCCGAAACACAAAGCGCTACACCTTTACAGCGCAACATCTTAGGGCGAGCGCGGAGCGCTTGAAAGAGCGGCCTGCAGCGACTCCCCAAATCCCTACTAAATAGTAGAGTATGTTAGCCAGCTTTTTGTGTCTTTTTTCACAAGCGTATGACAATTGTATGACATTTAAGACAAGCTTGGGTGTTTATTGGCTTCTAATTGTGAGAGGAATGTGAAGAGGTATGTGTAAAGTATGGAAATCGGCGTAATCGGCACCTCAGTGTGGCAGCATAATTTCCCACTAATAGAACGGCTGACCATTGATCGCGAACAGCGCAGTCTGGCCCTGGAGCAGATCAAACAGAAACTTGGTCTCACCGAGTTAATCTACCTGGCCACCTGTAACCGGGTGGAGTTCATTTATGTTCACCCCACCGACTCTAAGGGCGGCAAAGTGCTGCACGGCATTATCGACTTCTTCTTCAAGGGTCGTCGCGACCTGAGCTTTTTCCCCAACGATTTCTACCAGTACACCGACCGCGAGGCGATCAGCCACATTTTCCGTACCGTGTCGTCACTGGAATCACTGGTGGTTGGCGAAACCCAGATTACCGGACAATTCAAGGATGCCGTTGAATATGCCACCGAAACCGGTCTGGCCGGACCGCACCTCGAGAGCTTATCGCGCGAGGCGCTCAACGTGGCACGACAGGTGAAGCGCGATACCAACATCGGCGCCGGATCGGTTTCGATGGCATCGCTGGCAACAGCCGAACTGACCAGGGCGCTGGGCGACCGTCAGTCGCCGGTCATCGCCCTGGTCGGCAGCGGGCCGATGACCCGCAAGCTGGCCAATCATCTCAAGAAGCACGGACAGCCGCAGTTCCTGTTTGTCAATCGGACGCTCGACAAGGCCCGGAGCCTGGCCGAGGAATTTGGCGGACGCGCCCTGTCACTCGATGACTTTGTTGCCGCCCCGCCGTCAATCGACGCCATCCTTTCGGCCACGGCGGCGACGGAGCCGGTTTTTGACGGCGCGTTTTTGTCAATGCTGAATCATGATAAGTCGGTCGTCTGTGTCGATCTGGCGGTTCCGCGCGATTTTTCGATCGAGTTCTCGCAGGGCAAAAACGTTGTCCTGCTCGATATCCCCGCCCTCAAAAAGAGCGGCCAGGGGAATCTGCGGCAGAAGTTTGTCGAGGCCTCCAGGGCCAACGAAATCGTCCGTGATGCCGTCAGCCGCTACCTGGCCAACCGCATCGAAGGCTCGCTCAAGCCGATTTTCCAAAGCAGCTATCAGCAGTCACTCGACGTTGCCCGCCGGGCGCTCGACCAGCTCTTCGACAAGAAGATGCCGCACCTGGCCGACGACGATCGGGAAGCGGTTATCCGACTGGTCAACAAGCTGATCGGCCAGTCTGCATTCCAGCCCGTCCGCCTCCTCTCCGACCGTCTTGTCGAGACGCGGTCAGATCTGAATATTAACTCCATGTCCGGGACAAAAAAGGAAGCCGTATGAGCCGGCCGTCAGTAGTGATTGGTTCGCGGGGTTCAGATCTGGCTCTATATCAGGCAAATTTCATCAAATCAGTCCTCGTTAATGACTGTAACTGCAACGTAAACATAGAGATCATTAAAACGCAGGGTGACAAGATCGACAACGTCGCCTTCGACAAAATGGAAGGCAAGGGGTTCTTCACCAAGGAACTCGAGGATGCCCTGCTGAGAAATCAGATCGATCTGGCGGTACACTCGCTTAAGGACTTGATGACCGTTCAGCCCGACGGGTTACGGCTTGGCGCTGTCGGGTATCGCGCCGATCGCCGTGAAATGCTGTTGATACGCAAGGAATCGGTGGCCGGCGATGGTCTCATTCCGGTGAAGCAGGGCGGCAAGATCGGCACCAGTTCGGCGCGACGTAAGTGCCAGATCGGTTTTCATAATCCCACTCTGGTCATCGACGACCTGCGCGGCAATGTACCCACCCGCATCAACAAGCTTCGCGACGGCCAGTACGATGCCATCATGATCGCTGCCGCCGGTGTGAAACGGTTGGAGCTTGACCTCTCCGACCTCGAAGTGCGACTGCTCCCGGCCGACCAGTTTCTTCCGGCGCCGGCCCAGGGTATCCTGGGGCTGCAGGTGCGTGACCGCGACGAAAAGACTGAATCCGTAGTATCGCAACTGAACTCGGATCAGGATATGGCCGAGGCCTCGGCCGAGCGGGGTTTGCTGGCGCGCTTTGGGGGCGGCTGCTCGCTGCCGCTGGGCGTTTATTCGTATGCCGACGGCAATGTCCACAAGATGATGGCCGTGCTGGGCGAAGGCGATGGCAATAATTGGACCGGGTTGCGCCGCGCCGAGGTGGCGGCAACGTCGATTGACGACCTGATCGAGAAAGCATACACCGCCCTGAGCAACGAAGAGAGTCGGCTGTGCAGGTAGCGATCACTCGAACGCCGGAGCAATTGGCCGGACTTGCAAGTGCAGCGGCCGAGCGTGACATCACAATCGTACCGCTGCCGGTCACTCGCATCGCAGCGGTCACCTTCCAGTGGCCCGATAACCTGCCGGTCGACAACATCGACTGGCTTGTTTTTTCAAGTGCCAACGGGGTGAAGCATTTCTTTTCACGGCTCAAGCAGTTGCAGGTCGGTTTGTCGAAACAGATCAAGGTTGCGGCGGTTGGTGAAAAGACTGCCCGGGTGCTCGGCGAGCTTGGCTGGACCGTCCGGCTGGTGCCGTCGGAGGCCAAAGGGGACGCCATGTTCGACGAGCTGGTGGAACGCCTGTCGCCCGGCAGCATCGTGGTGTATCCGCAGGCGGCATCGATAGCCTGCGACCCGCAGCCCAAAATGGCATCGGCCGGGGCGCGCTACGTACCCCTCATCTGCTACCGGTCGGTTAAACAGACGCTGAACAGCGCGCTGGTTGACAAACTGTCCGAGAATGACTTGATTTTGTTTACGGCGCCATCGTCGGTAGATGCATTCGACACACAGTTTGGTCGACCGCGGGCACGTATCCTGGCGATCGGCAGTACCACTGCGGCTGCCATGAACGAGCGCGGCTGGCCGCACAGTATCATGAAAGAAGCCAACATCGACAGCGTGCTGGAGTATGTATAATGGAGCTACAGCATCGTCCGCGACGATTGCGTCGCAACAAGATCATACGCGACCTGACGGCTGAGTATCGATTGAACCTCAACGGCCTGATCCAGCCGTACTTTGTCACCGAGGGTGACGATATCCGCGACGAAATCAAGGGTCTCCCCGGCATTTACCGTGAATCCCCCGACAAGCTGCTCGAGTCGATCGGCAACGACCTGAAGCTGGGTATCAACAAGATCATGCTGTTCGGCGTCACCGACCGCAAGGACCCGATGGCATCGTCCGCGCTCGACGACGGCAACCCGGTGATCATGGCGACGCGAGAGCTGAAAGAGAAGTTTGGCGACGACATTTTCATCGGCGCCGATGTTTGCCTGTGCGCCTATACCGACACCGGCCATTGCGGTGTGACGGTCAACGAGACGATTGACAACGACAAGTCGTGTGAGATCCTTGCCCGCATGGCATTGTCGCTGGCCGATGCCGGCTGCGACTGCGTCGCGCCGTCGGATATGATGGACGGTCGCGTGAACGCCATCCGGCATGCGCTGGAGACGAACGGTCACCGCGACACCATCATCCTTGCTTACGCCGCCAAGTATGCATCGTCATACTACGGTCCTTTCCGCGAAGCAGCCAACTCCGCACCCGGCAAGGGTGACCGCCGCGGCTACCAGATGGATTTTCGCAATCGCGCCGAAGCCGGCACCGAGCTTGATCTCGATGTCAGCGAGGGCGCCGACATGGTGATGGTCAAGCCGGCGCTGGCCTACCTCGATGTTATTGCTGACTTCAGGGCCAACACTACCCTCCCGGTGGCTGCCTACAACGTGTCGGGAGAGTACACCGCCGTGAAGCTGATGGCCGAGGCCGGGCTGGCCGACGAAGGGTTGATGGTACGGGAGAACCTGACGGCGATGAATCGCGCCGGTGCTTCTATCATCCTCACCTACCATTTACGAGATATTTTGAAACAGGGATGGAACGATGGGTAATACAGAACGATCCGCACGACTGACCAAACTTGCCGAACGGGTGATTCCGGGTGGCGTCAATTCACCGGTGCGCGCCTTCAAGTCGGTGGGCGGTCAGCCTCGGTTTATCGACCGCGGTGAGGGCGCCTGGCTGTTTGATGTCGACGGCAACAAGTACCTCGACTTCTGCTCCTCGTGGGGACCGCTCATTCTCGGTCATGCCGATCCCGATGTCGTTGCCGCCGTCAAGGATCAGGTTGATCGCGGTATGACCTATGGCGCTACCACCGAACACGAATACAATCTCGCCGATTTTATCGTGGGCCAGGTCGATGCGGTTGAGCAGATCCGCTTCGTATCATCGGGTACCGAGGCGGTCATGTCGGCGATTCGCCTGGCTCGCGGTTTCACCGGCCGTGACCTGATCCTCAAGTTCGAAGGCTGTTACCACGGCCACATGGACTACCTGCTGGTCAGCGCCGGCAGCGGACTGGCGACATTCGGCCAGCCGGCCTCGGCGGGTGTACCGAAGTCGTTTACCGATCACACCGCGGTGTTGCCGCTCGACGATGAGGAAGCCTTGCAGTCATTCTTTGATGAGCATGGCGATAAGCTGGCGGCCGTCATTATCGAAGGTATTCCCGCCAACAACGGCTTGTTGATACAGCGCCACGATTACATGCGACTGCTGCGCGCCCTCACGGAAAAGCATGGGGCGCTGATGATCATGGACGAGGTAATCACCGGCTTCCGCCTTGGTATGACCGGCGCCGCCGGCTATTATGGTATCCAGCCGGACCTGGTCACGTACGGCAAGATCATCGGCGGCGGTATGCCGGTGGGTGCCTTCGGCGGCCGTGAAGATATCATGACCAAACTGTCACCGCTCGGACCGGTGTACCAGGCCGGTACGCTTTCCGGCAACCCGGTCGCGATGGTGGCGGGACTGACAACACTGAAGAAACTTGCCGACGGCAGTATCCACGCGCGACTCGAAGACATGAACCGTCGCTTCGTCAGCACCTTGACCCAAAAACTAACCGGCAGCGCCGTGAATATTGCCGGTGTCGCCAGCATTTACTGGATCGTGTTCCAGAAGGAACTGCCGCGGACGTCCGGTTGCATTGATCCCGACGGCGTGGCGCACTACAATCGGATGCACGACAGTGTTCTGCAAAGCGGCATCTACCTGCCGCCATCGGGGTATGAGGTCTGCTTCATTTCGAATGCTCACACCGATGAGATGCTGGACGATGCCGCCGATACCCTGGCCGGCCTGATCGGCAAGGAGGCCCACGCATGGGCATAACAGGCGGACCGTTCATCGACGCTTGCTTCGGTCGCAACAAAGACCGCATCCCGGTTTGGGTAATGCGCCAGGCCGGTCGCTACCTGCCGGAGTATCGGGCGGTGCGCGAGAAGGCATCCTTCCAGGAGTTGTGCCGTTCACCGGAGCTGATTGCCGAAGTGGTGCATCAGCCGATCGAACGGTTCGGCTTCGATGCCGCCATCGTCTTTTCCGACATCCTCACGGTGCTCGAACCGATGGGCATGAAGGTTGAGTTTCCCGACGGCGGCCCGCGTATCACCAATCCAATCGAGTCGCCGGATGATGTCGACAAACTAACGGATATCGATGCAGAGCACGATCTTTCGTTCGTTCTCGACGGTTTTCGCGCCATCAAGAAGCGTCTGCCCGACACCCCGCTGATCGGATTCGTCGGCTCACCGTTCACGCTTTCCTGTTACATGATTGAAGGCAAGGGGTCGAAGACATTTGACAAGGCGCGACGATTCCACTATGAACATCCCAGGGCCGGCGCGAAGCTGATACAGCTTCTGGCCGAAGTGTTGGCGAAGTACCTGGTCGCACAGGTCAAGGCGGGCGCCGACGCGCTCCAGTTGTTTGAAAGCTGGGGTGGTGTGCTGTCCCGGCAGAGTTTTCAGAAACTGTCGATTGAACCGGCCGGCCGTATTTTTGACGCCCTCAAATCGACCGGTGTGCCGCGTATATACTTCGTGAACAACCTGGCGCCGTATGTCGATCGCGTCGCGACCGTCGACTGTGAGGTCGTGGGCGTCGACTATCGGATGGACCTGGCGCGGGCGGCCAGGACACTCAGCGGCAAAGCGGTACAGGGCAACCTCGATCCGTCGCTTTTGTTCGCCGGGCCGGATGAAACAAGAACCGCGACACGGAAGATACTCGACAGTCTTGAGTCGCACGACAACGTAATATTTAATCTCGGTCACGGCATCCAGCCGAAGGCGCCGATTGAGTCGGTGACGGCTCTCGTCGAGACCGTGCATGCCTACAGGGGATAAAGACAATGACCGGCACCGACACTGCAACCCGGGTACCGACAGAACTGCTGAAGAAATACGACTATCCGGGACCGCGCTATACCAGTTACCCGACGGTGCCGGTCTGGTCTGACGAAGTATCGGCGAAACATTACTTTGGCGCATTGTCGGCGGCCGGCACACGCGCCGACCAGCCGTTGTCACTGTATCTGCACATCCCGTTCTGCGAACGTCGCTGCTTCTACTGTGGCTGCAACACCTGCATCATCAACAACCGCGACGGCGTACTGCGCTATCTTGAAACCCTTACTACCGAGATGGATGCAGTCTGCAGGCATCTGGACAAACGTCGCACCATCAGCCAATTGCACTTCGGCGGCGGTACGCCGACTTACCTGACGATCGACGAGATGGCGTTGCTGCTCGATCGCATCGAGGAACGGTTCAGTTTTCTGGAAAGGGTTGAGCGTTCCATCGAAGTGGATCCGCGGGTGACCACCGGTGAACAGATCGATTTTCTGGCACGTCGTGGTTTCAACCGATTGTCACTCGGCGTCCAGGACCTCGATCCGCAGGTGCAGGGAGCCATCGGGCGTGTCCAGCCTGTTGAAATGGTACAGCAGATGATGGAGCATGGCCGCCGGGTCGGATTCGACGGCATCAATTTTGACCTGATCTACGGCCTGCCGCTCCAGACTGCCACCAGTTTCGCGGCGACGCTGGACCGAGTCATTGAGATGCGACCGGACCGCCTGGCTGTTTATTCCTTCGCCTACCTGCCGCAGGCAAAGGCGCACCAGGCGAGGATTGAGCCCGATGATCTGCCGCCCACCGAAGAAAAGTATCGCCTGTTTGCGACGGCCATCGAGAAGCTGACCGCCGCCGGCTATCGCCAGATAGGCATGGATCATTTTGCACTGCCGGATGATGAGCTGTCGCGCGCCCAGGTCGACGGTCGGTTGCACCGGAATTTCATGGGCTACACGGTCCAGAGCGCCGATGAAATGATCGGGCTGGGGATGTCGAGTATCGGCTATGTCGACAACGCCTTCTTCCAGAACGTATCACGACTCGGCGCCTACAACGATGCGGTCGAAAGCGACGGCGTGGCTGTCTTCCGCGGTATGCAGCTGTCGGACGACGACCTGCTGCGCCGCCACCTGATCACGCAGCTCATGTGCAACTTTCGGCTCGACAAGAACGATTTGAAGAAGCACTTCTCGGTCGATTACGACTCGACCTTTGCCGAAGAGGATCCCAAACTGCAGCGGTTCATCGACGACGGATTCCTGGAGCGCACGGCTGACGGCCTCGCGGTCACGCCGGTCGGTCGCACCTTCGTACGCAACATTGCCATGATCTTCGACAGCTATCTCAAGTCGGACAAACAGAAGACCAGGGCGACCTTCTCCCGTACCATCTGAGGATCCGTAGCATGCCTGCGACCACCAACAAACTCGGTATCATGCTGCTGGCAATGGGCGGGCCGGAATCGACAGCCGATATTCGCGACTACCTCTATAATATTTTTTCGGATCGGAGTATCATACGCCTCCCCGGCGGACCGCTGATCCAGAAGCCGTTCGCGCGCATGATATCCCGCTTCCGCAGCAAGGGTGTAGTCAGTCATTACAATCTTATCGGCGGCAGTTCGCCACTGTATCGCTGGACCCGCGCCCAGGCCGACCTTGTTGAGGAGCGGCTCGAGTCCGAGTATGGAGCAGCGTGCTATGTGGGCATGCGTTACTTCAGACCGATGATCCCCGATGCGATTGAGCAGGCGGCCGGCGACGGTTGCACCGAGCTTTGCTTTCTGCCGATGTATCCGCAATTCTCGAAGGCCACCACCGGGTCGTCGTTCGAACAGGCTCGGCAGGCGATTGCACGGCTCACCGGCATCGCGACGCATTTCATCGACGACTTTCATGATGATGACGGCTACATCCGGTTGCTGCGTCGCTACATAGCGGAACATATCGAGGAATCCGAGACACTGGTCTTCTCGGCGCACTCACTGCCACAGAAGTTTGTCGACGAAGGCGATCCGTATGTCGACCAGATCCGCCGCACCGCCGAACTGGCGGCAGACGGTCGTGAGCATCACGTTACCTTCCAGAGTCGCACCGGCCCGGTCGACTGGGTGGGGCCGGATACGGTTGACGAATGCGGTCGCTTGCTCGACAATCCCGACTGCCGGTTGTTCATCGTCCCGATTGCGTTTGTGTGCGACCATATCGAGACGCTGTACGAACTCGATATCGAACTGCCGCAGTTGCTCGGTAAGGAGAAGGGTAAGCGGATCCGTCGCATGCCCATGTTTAACGATGATCCGCAGTTCGCTGAGGTGCTGGCAAGTGTCGTCAAGAGAGCGCTAGGAGTGCGAGTCGATGCTTGATGTTGCGATAATCGGCGGCGGCATCTCCGGCCTGAGTGCGCTGCACTTTCTCAGGCATCGGGCGCCACACCTCGAGGCCAAACTGTTCGAGGCCGACAAGCGCCTCGGCGGCACCATCGGCACCGACGTCGTCAACGGTTACAGTTTCGACTGGGGCCCCAACGGCTTTCTCGACCGCGAACCCCTCACGCTGCAGTTCTGTGAAGAGATCGGCCTGAACAACCGCCTCGAGCGGGCGAATCAGAATGTATCGAAGCGCTTCATCCTGCGTAAAGGCCGGTTGCGCGAGGTTCCGATGGCGCCGCCAAAGTTTCTCTTCTCCGACATACTCAGCTTGAAAGGCAAGGCGCGGGTCATGCTGGAGCCGATGGCCCGGAACCGTCCGGCCGATGTACTGGACGAGACGGTGTACGACTTCGTCCAGCGCCGCATCGGCACCGAGGCCGCCGACTACCTGGTGCAGCCGATGGTGTCGGGAGTGTATGGTGGTATCGCCGGGAAACTGTCGCTCAAATCCTGCTTTCCGATTATGCGCGAGATGGAGGATCAGTACGGTTCGCTGTTCAAGGCGATGATCGCCAAGGCCAAAGCCGCCAAGAAGAAGGGCGGAAAATCAGGCGGCCCGTCGGGACCCGGCGGCTGGCTGACGTCCTTCCACGGTGGCCTCTACACCATGATTGAGCAGTGCGAGGAGCGCTACGAGCAGTACATCAGGACCGGCTTCCCGGTAGCATCGCTGTACCGTACGGACAACGGCTATCGCATCGTCGGAGCGGACGGTAGCGAGTTCGAGGCGCGAAAGGTCATTGTTGCAACTCCCGCCAACAACGCGTCTGAAATTACGGCGAAACTCTCTTCCCACCTGAGTGCACACCTGGCCGACATTCCATATGCGCCAATCGCCGTGATCTGCACGGGGTATGACAAGACCGCCGTGCGGCGTCAACTCGACGGCTTCGGTTTCCTGGTACCGAGCAAGGAGAACCGTCGCATCCTCGGAAGTATCTGGACGTCGTCGATCTTCGCCGACCGGGCGCCCGGCGGCAAGGTACAGTTCCGTACCATGATTGGCGGTGACGGCGATCATGAGTCGTTGCAGCTTTCGGACGACGAACTGATTGAGATCGTCGCATCGGACCTCGGCGATATTGTCGGTCTCGAAGGCAAGCCGGAACTGGTCAAGATCTACCGCTGGGAGATGGGCATTCCCCAGTTTGTCGTCGGCCACGAGAAGAAGCTCGAGGCGATCGATCGTGAGCTGACACGGCTGGGCGACATTTATGTGACCGGCAATGCCTACCGGGGTATCAGCTTGAACGATTGTGTCAAACAGTCGCATCGTGTAGTCGAACAGATTCTCGCCTGATCATTCTTCCGTCAATAAAAGTGGACAGGGCGCCTGCGGCGCCCTATGTTCCGCCTATGAACCGTGCACTCAGGGAGCTGACATAATGGCAATGGTGTCACGATCCGCCAATCCGGCCCTGAACGACAAGACGTTCCAGAAGCTGGCGCCGAGTACGACAGTGGGCGCGGAATCGATGACGATTGGCGGGACGGTCAATCGCACACTTATTCTGCTGCTGCTTCTTATAGTCACTGCCGGCTGGACCTGGAGCATTGCGATATCGCTCCCTCCGGAGCAGGCCGCCGGTGCCGTCATGCCGTACATGCTGATCGGTATTATCGGCGGGTTGATTGCGGCTCTGGTCACGGTCTTCAAGAAGGAATGGGCGGCCTTTACGGCGCCGATCTACGCGCTGCTCGAAGGACTCGCCATTGGCGGCATTTCAGCCATCTTCGAAAACCGCTTCCCCGGCATCGTCATGCAGGCTGTCGGCCTGACCTTCGGCGTGTTGTTCTCGCTCCTGTTCGCCTACCGCTCCGGCTTGATCAAGGTGACTGAGAACTTCCGGCTCGGCGTGGTCGCGGCCACCGGCGGCATATTCCTCGTGTACATGGCCAACTTCGTACTCGGCTTCTTTGGCGTCAACATGCCGTTCATTCACTCCAGCGGCATCTTCGGGATCCTGTTCTCCCTCGTGGTGGTCGTTATCGCCTCGCTGAACCTGGTGCTGGACTTCGACTTCATCGAAAAAGGGGCCGAGCACGGTGCCCCCAAATACATGGAGTGGTACGGCGCCTTCGGCCTTATGGTCACCCTGATCTGGCTCTACCTTGAGCTGCTGCGGCTGTTGTCGAAGCTGCGATCGCGTTAGCCGACGGGTGAATCGGGGCTTGCCAGTCATCAGTCCAATGTGGATATTGTTGATCCAAACATTGTGAGCGACCCATGAATAAGCGTGTATCTGAACAACTCCGCCTGATGGCGGTATTGGCGCATCCCGACGACGAATCGCTCGGCATGGGCGGTACCCTGGCTCGCTATGCCGGCGAGGGCGTGGCCACGTCGCTGGTCTGCGCCACCCGCGGCGAGCGGGGCCGCTATTTCGACCATGAAGAACGTCCACCAATCGAAGAGGTGGCACGCACCCGGGAGAAAGAACTGCGCAACGCGGCGCTGGTACTTGGTATTCGCGAGGTCGCCTTCCTCGATTACATCGACAAGGATGTCGACCGGGCTGATGCCCGGGAGGCGGTAGCACGTATCGCCGGACACATCCGTCGCCTGCGACCACAGGTCATACTCACCTTCGGTCCGGAGGGTGGCTACGGACACCCCGACCATATCGCTATCAGCCAGTACACCGGCGCCGCCATCGTGGCCGCTGCCGATCCGACGTTTGACGATCAACGGCTCGGTACCGACGCACAGCCGCACGCTGTCGACAAACTGTACTATCTTGCCTGGACGAAACCGAAGTGGGATGCCTACCAGGCAGCGTTCAAGAAGCTGACGACCACGGTTGACGATATCGAGCGCCGGGTTACTCCCTGGGAGGAGTGGGCCATTACCACCCGCATCGATACCTCGGCATACTGGGAGACCACCTGGCGGGCCATCAAATGTCATGAAACCCAACTCACCATTTACCGTAAGCTGGAAGAACTTGACGACGAGTACCACCGATCACTCTGGGGAACCAACGAATACTACCGTGCTTTCAGTCGTGTAAATGGAGGCCGTAACCTGGAAAGCGACCTGTTCGACGGCCTTCGCTGAACAGGTCTGCAGTTCTGTTCTTTTTACTGGAGATATATGACCAGCCGCACCGCACCTATCAATCTGTCGTCGGATGAATTCCGCTCGGTCGGCCACGAGTTGATTGACCGGATCGCCGAACTGCTCGAGACCATCGCCGACCGACCGGTCACTTCCGGCCTGGCGCCGGAAGAGGTTCGCGATCGCATCGACAGCCGCTTGCCGCTCCCGGATGCCGGCATGCCGGCGCCGGAGATCGTGGCGCGCACCACCGAGCTGCTGACTGAACTGTCACTGTATAACGGACACCCCCGCTTCGGCGGCTATATCACGTCGTCGCCGGCGCCGATCGGCATGCTGGCCGATCTGCTGGCAGCGGCGATCAACCCGAATGTGGGAGGATGGACCCTCTCCCCGGCAGCAACCGAAATTGAAGCCCAGACCGTACGATGGATCGCCGAACTGCTCGGTTACCCGACCAACTGCGGCGGTCTCCTGGTCAGCGGTGGTAATATGGCCAACATCTCCTGTCTCATAGCCGCCCGCACCGCCAAGGCAGACTATAACATTCGTGAGCACGGCATGTACGCCAACGGTCGCATGCTGGTCTACGCCTCGAGCGAAACGCACACCTGGCTCCAGAAAGCGACCGACATGCTGGGGATGGGTACCGACAGCATTCGCTGGATCGAGGTTGACTCGGCGCAGCGCATCGATCTTTCGGCCTTGCGCGCACAGGTTGAAGCTGATCGGGAGTCGGGCGACAAACCGTTTTGCGTCGTCGCCGGCGCCGGCACTGTCAGTACCGGTGTCATCGACCCCTTGTATGCCGTGGCTGAACTGTGCCGGGAGTTCGATCTGTGGATGCATGTCGACGGTGCGTACGGCGGCTTTGGTGCCGTGCTGCCGGAACTTGCCGACCTCTATCACGGGCTTTCGCGCGCCGACTCGATCGCGGTCGATCCACACAAGTGGCTCTATGCACCGCTCGAAGCGGGATGTGTGCTGGTGCGCGACGTCGACGCCCTGCGCAATGCCTTTTCGTATCATCCCGCCTACTACCATTTCGGCCAGGAGGCCACCAACTATGTCGACTTCGGCCCGCAGAATTCTCGCGGTTTCCGGGCGCTCAAAGTATGGATGAGCCTCAAACAGGTTGGTCGTAGCGGGTATGAAGAGATGATCCGCGACGACTGCCGTCTGGCTCGACTCATGTATGATGAAGTGTCTCAGCTGGAGGAGTTCGACGCTCTGAGCTGCTCCCTCAGTATTGCCACCTTTCAGTTCGTACCGCCTGACCTGCGGGAGAAGCTGGCTGACAGTACCGTACACGACTACCTCAACGAGCTCAACACCGAAATCCAGGATCGCCTCGAGCGCAGCGGTGAGGCCTTTGTCTCCAATGCCGTGATCGGCGGACGCTACTGCCTGCGGATGTGCATAGTTAATTTCCGCACTTCGGAGGATGACATCAGGGCGATCGTCGAGATCATCCGGCGCCTCGGCCACAAAACCGATGCCGATCTGCGACCAGCCGACCTACGCTGATTCCAGCTCGTGCCGCGGCCACCCGGCCAGGTCGGCGCCGGCCTGGTAGCTGCTCTGGAAGAATTCGAGGATGGCCGAACGGGGATTGTCAAGCGCACGGATATCCTCATACTTCAGGATTGCCATCGAACCGCCGTTTTGCTCAACCCAGAATGCGCTGTCGGGCCGCAGCGACCGATCGCGCAAACCGTCCGGCTCCGGATGGGTATACGAGTAAAAGGCCGGTTCGGCGAGGTTGTCGTCACCGACCCAGAAACCGTGCGAGATCACTTCATGAGAATATGCCTCGCGTGTCACCGGGTCGGCTTCAGCAGAAACTTCGATCGCCTTACCTGAAAAGCGCGTGACTGCCAGGTCGAAGCTGTGCCAGAAGAAATGTACCGGGCTGCACTTGCCGACGAACCGGCCGCGAAATTCCCGAAAGACCGGTTCGATGAACAAGAGAATGCGATGAAAGCGGCTGACATATGCCGCGTCGTACGATGCCGGTTCGGTATCCTCGCAAAACGGTACGTCGCTGCCCACACGTTGAGCATCAAACGGTTTTGGCAGTATACTGACGGCTACGTCTATTTCACCCAGACCGTCGAGTACCGCCTGGTAGAACGACGCCACCGACTGGTCATGAAACGGCACCCGGAGGGTCTGGCCGTCGCTGCTGCACAGCAGAGCGTGGTGATCTATGAAGTCCAGCGTGATTTCAAACGAGCGATCGGCAAACGGAATACTCCCCGTCGTCAGCCCTCGCGGTGAGACATACAGCGGCACATGCCACCAGTGATTGCTTTTCGGGTTGAGCGCCAGCCGTACTTTTCCTATGATCTGGCAGAAGAGATGGAGAGTGGTCTTGGTGTCGCGCCAGGAATCGAGCGGCAGCGAAGGTAATTCTGTTTTCGGCATTTCCGGAACTCCGGTATGGGGGTGCTCTGTTGTACGTGAAACTGATTCAATAACATCGGGTGGGGCCGCCGGTTCCGCCCGTCGAATCGAGGGATTTCATGCCGGACAAAACACTTCGTAACCACCTGGTCGACATGTTGACAAAAGAGAACGCTCACCTGGTATTCGAGGATGCCGTTAACGACTTTCCGGAAGAGCATTACGGTACCCGTATCGACGGCCAGCCCCATACCGCCTGGCAGCAGCTGGAGCACCTGCGCATCGCGCAGTGGGATATCCTCGAGTTCAGCCGCAACCCGAAGCACAAATCGCCATCCTGGCCCGAGGGGTACTGGCCGGACGCGGATGGCCCGGATGATGCCAATGCCTGGTCACACAGCGTGTCGAACTTTCAAGCCGACCTCCAGCAGTTCTGCGATTTAGTCCGTGACGACGACAATGATTTGTACGAACCGTTTGCGCACGGCGATGGTCAAACGCTGTTGCGTGAGGCGCTGGTGCTGGCCAAACACAACTCGTATCACATCGGCCAGCTGGTGCTGTTGAAGAAGTTGCTGGCCGGGCGTTCATAGGATCATCGGGCGAGCCGTCGCGCGAGCCGGTGCCAGATCAAACCGACACCGATCAGCGCCAGGCCGACCAGCCAGATGCGTCATTCCACCCAGAAGGCCAGGAATAGACACCCGACCAGTCCACCCCGGGCAAAGCCGCGCAGATAGAGCCGCTGCTGGCAAAAATACCGGTGCCAATGATCGAGCCGAGACCCATCATCGTGGCGCCGGGTATACCGAGCTCACGCCTGAGTTCTTCTGCAACTGGTCCTTGCTGCCAGGTCACATCTACTCCCCTGAGTTGACTACAAGGTGTCCAACTTGCGACGGTAGGAGCGGGCTTGTTTTAAGATAGCGTCGCGCTCCGACTTCTTCATCTTATCCCACGCCCGATACATCATGCCGATCCGTCGATTGCCGCCGAGCTGCTTGCGGTGGCGTTCATAAAAATCCCAGTGAAGCGAATTGAACGGACAGGCATTGTCGCCATGACGCTTGTTGTGATCATACGCACAGTTCTTACAGTAGTCACTCATCTTGTTGATGTAGTTGGCAGTTGAGACATACGGTTTCGATGCCGTAATACCGCCGTCGGCAAACTGACTCATCCCCCGTGTATTGACGATTTCCACCCATTCGATGGCGTCGATATACACGCCAAGGTACCAGGCATCGATTTCATCCGGAGCAACGCCGGCAATCAGCGCGAAGTTTCCGGTAATCATCAGTCGCTGGATATGGTGAGCATAGGCATGGTCGAGCGACGCGTTGAGAGCATGATGCATGCAGTTCATCTTCGTCGCACCGGTCCAGTAATACTCCGGCAGGGTCGCCTTGTGGCGGAAGAAGTTCTTCGACGCAAAGTCCGGCATGTGCGCCCAGTAGATGCCACGGACATACTCACGCCAGCCGAGAACCTGGCGGACAAACCCCTCGATCTGTGCCGGCTTGATCTCCTCCTGTCGTCGCCTCCAGGTATCGATGGCGCGTTTGATCACGTACACCGGGCGCAAAAGCTTGACATTGAGGGCGAAAGACAGGCGCGAGTGAAACAGCGACCAGCCCCCGGCAGTCATGGCGTCCTGATAGGTCCCGAAGTATTCAAGACAGTTATCGAGGAAGAACGCAAGCGCTTCTTCCGCCTGATCACGAGTAATCGGCCAGATCAAGTGCTGCCGGTCGATGCGACCGAAAGAGGCAACACCTTCTTTCTCGATCATGCGGTGGATATCGCTGACGTCGTTATCGAACAGTTTCGGATCGGGCAGCGGCACAGCTTTATCGTACTTCTTTCGATTGAACTCGTCGAAGTTCCAGCGATCGCCGATCGGCTTGTCGCCATCCATGAGGATGGCGTGCTTCTTGCGAAGGTGGCGATAGAAATTCTCCAGGCGATATTCCTTCTTACCCTCGAAGAATTCAGCTACCTCATTTCGAGTCGTTATGAAGTGTTCGGAATCGACTGCCTCGGTGTCGCAACTCAGATCATCGCACATTCTCTTCAGTTGCTGGTCCAGGCGGTATTCGTCAGGCAACTGATATTCGAACCGTTGCACCTTATGTTTCCCGACCAGCATCGCGATGTTCTCATCGAGTGACTGCTTGTTCCGCTTGTCATCAAGGGCAAGATAGAATACGTCGTGGTTGTCGGCCTCCAGCCTGGCGGCAAATGATCGCATGGCAGCGAAAAAAGCGCAGACCTTCTGGATGTGGTGCTTGACGTAGTCGGTCTCCTGCCGCATTTCCATCATGACATACAGGATCGAGTCATTCGTTTGCCGAAACCAGGAATGCTCGATATCGAGCTGGTCGCCGAGGATGAGGCGAAGGGTATGGTATTGTTTCGCGGACATCAGTTCCTGTGACCGTAATGCTTATGGATATTTCCCTCAATAAACCGGCCGCCGCGGGAAATGTTTCACCAGCAGCTGCCATTGCACGACGCACCAGATGGCCACGGCCGGCAGCAGTAAGATCAGGTCAACGACGCGGAGTGTCCATAGTTTTCAACGCGGCGATGCCGGATCGGGGCGCGGGCACCGGCAATCCCCGCTGAGAAATTCGTGGCTGTTCAGGCCGATTGCAGGATGGTACGCGCCGCTTCGATCTCCTCCGGATAGACCGAATGGGGCCGCCCCGGGAAGAACTCGATTGTCACGGCCGCATTGAGTTTCTCGTACAGCTCGGCGGTCCGGCGTACCCGTTCGGCCGGAATGTGCGGGTCGACATCGCTGCAACCAAGGTAGACCGGTGACTGCTTAAGGTCGCCCTCGTAGCGCGCGGCATCGACCTCGGCGCCAATCAAGCCGCCGCTGAACCCGAGCACCGCCGCCCAGCGACGAGCCGACAGCGCGGCATATTCCAGTGAAAGACAAGCGCCCTGCGAGAAGCCGGCGAGGACGATGTGCTGGTGATCGAAACCGTTTTCCACCAGCTCACTGACGATAGCGTCAATCGTTCGCAGCGCATTCGTCAGATGCGGTTCGTTGACCTCGATCGGCGCCAAAAACGAGTGTGGGTACCAGGTATTGCCGGGCGCGTCGGGTGCTACATAGGCGATACCGGAAACACCAAGTTCCGGCGCGAGGCTTATAATATCGGCGGCATCGGCGCCACGACCGTGCAAGAGGATAGCCGCCAAACGTGCCTCCTTCAGCGGCGGACCGTAATGCTCGACCGGGGTGCGCTGGAGAACACTCATGCTCACTGCTTTCGCACTTCTTCCTGGTTAATGCTGACGGGCGGCAGCGATGCCTCAATCTCGGCCCGCTGTTCTTCGAACCATGGCGGCAGTTGGAGCGCCTCACCGAGCGATGCGACCGGCTCGTCAACCAGAAAACCCGGACCGTTGGTAGCAATTTCGTTGAAAGCACCACCCGGCTCGTTCATGTATATCGACTTGAAGTATTGTCGATCCTTCACAACAGTCACGCCGACACCGCCCCGGTTCAACCGGTCGATAAACGACGCCTGCGATTCGTCATTCTCTGTCGCCCAGGCGATGTGGTGTATCGTGCCGACACCGAGTAGTCCGGCCCGGCCGTTGGGCACCGACAATACGTCGACCGTCTTCAACGGACCGCCGCCGTTGACGCCGAGACGATGCCGGTTGCCTTCCGAGCTCTCTTTCTGGAAACCCAGCTGTTCGGTCAGGAACCGGATCGTACCGCGTTCTTCGGCAACCGTGATAGTCCCCGAATGCATGCCCCGGATGGCGTGTCGTTCGTCAATGCCGCCCCCCGACCAGGCCGGAGGGGTAGCGTCAACCGGCGGTCCGGCAACCAGCTCCAGCGGGATGCCGTCGTAATCGTCAAACGCGATCACGTCGTCACCGAAGCGCGATTCGGTGCGGTTTATGTCTATGTCGTGCTTCGTTAGCCGGTTTGTCCAGAACTCAAGTGCGTCTGCCGGCACAAGCAGACTGACGGCCGTCACCTGGCCGTTCCCGACCCGCCCTGTCAGGCTGTTGGCGCCCAATGGAAAGAAAGTCAGCAGCGTACCCGGGTCGCCCTTTTCATTGCCAAAATAGAAATGGTAGGTACCAGGACTTTCATAGTTCACCGTCTTCTTGGTCAAACGTAACCCCAGCACGTTGACGTAGAAGTCCACTGTTACCTGTGGGTCGCCGGACATAGCGGTGACATGATGTATACCAAGTACGTGCTGTGACATATCCACTCCTTGCCGACTCTACGGTTGCGATGCAATTACCGCAGTAACAGGGTCGACGGCAGAAAAGTTTCCGTCGGTCCCGAAAGCCGGAACCGACGCCGTAAGACAGCGTTTTTTCTTTTACAGCCACGGGGAAAGGCTCTATGTTGCGGTCGTAGCGAAGCTACGAAGGTCTTACCTGTTATTGAGAAACCAAAACTACTCTACTGACTCGCTTCACTGATGAATTCGATTGTGAGCGGTGCATTCTTTTATCGCTCAAGGGAGGAAACCTGACTCATGCGTAACAAGCTGTTTGTAACCGCATTGGTGCTGGTCGCGGCCGTCCTGGTTGCAGGCTGCAGCACCGACAGCCCAATGGACGGAGTTCAACAGCCGCGAAAATGTCGATAATCGACCGATGCTGCTGGTTTTCTTTACGGTAGACGATACGTCGGGGCTCGACACTGTCATGGCCTATGCCGATGCCTTTGTCGATTCTGCTCATGCCGACAGTACGTTTGGCGATGACGACG
>CAZJCK010000045.1:0-29115 GCA_964544635.1 uncultured Ignavibacteriales bacterium
CCGTCAATGTCAGGTCTAATCTCAAAAGGGATATTCTCAATGCCTAGAGTGTATTCGACATGGTTCTCCAGGGATCGCCCTGCGCGCGCCTTTCTCCTGTTCATGATCGTGGCTGCTGTCTTTAGAAAGCCGTCCACAGAATCGAATGACTTGGACAGTTGATCCTGACACAGTTTTCGCTCAACTACCTTGAAGAGCCTGTATTCAACATCCACAAGTTCGACGATTTTCTTGTCAATCACGAATCTCTCAAAGTCCGATACACACTGTCTTAAAACCTCAACAGCCTGATCGGAAAAGGCCTTTGTATTTGGGAAATCTAAAAGAGCTGCGGCGAAGGACTTGATATGAGATGAAATGCAGTCATCTTCGGATACTTCCTCGGCGGGGGCGAAATGGTCATATATGCCCCAAGTGTCCGTTATTTCGACACCAAGTGCCGCTTGAATGTCTTCAATGTCCTCTTCAAGCTTGAGCACATGAGCAATGAAGCTCTTATCTCCGGTCGGAATTAGAACAAGCAAGTCGCCAATGTTATCATCCGTCAGCCAAGGAAAATCTCGGCCAAAACGGGTCAGCCTGTATTCACTCCTCGTACCAACACCATACCACTTTACACAAGAGTTCGTTGTTCTACCATCCGGCCACAAAATGTCCACGAAGTGCTCTTGATTCACTCCCTTCTCTGGAGGGTGAGGCGTATACATTTCCCATCCGGCCTTCGGAAGATAGTAACCACACTCATGGCTCCCTGTCAGACCCACGTTATTGGGGGAAATAAATTTCAGGAGAGCTTTACCGTATTGCAGTGCATCTGATATTGCACGCTCGGACTGTTCCGTTGACATCACCTCCCCTTTCGCCCTTTAAGCAAGCAACCGTTGCCTGAGTTGTGCAGCTTCTCAACGAATACGGGTATGATCTGTCGGGCTACGGCCTCAACGACCTTCGGCACAACAGCGTTGCCAAACTGTTTATATGCCTGAGTGTCGGAAACCACGATTTCGAGTGAATCGTCGAAGCCCATAAGTCGGGCGGCTTCCCTAGGAGTAAGTCGACGCGGGTTTTGCCCTCTCTGCGGGATCAGAACTTCGGAGCCATCCTTGTAGTATCGCGCACTTAGCGTTCGGCTTACCCCTTCGAGACTCGTAAGCCCATAACCAAAACCATTCCCCTTTGCTTTATGAGATTCTGCATACCGTTGTAGATATTCCCAAAGATGATCACTGAGTGTATACTTGCCATCGGGCTTTTTGTCAAGAATTGATCGGAAGCGATGTTTAGCAGAATTCGGTGGCTCAGGGAAGTGAAAATCCAGATTTGACCCAAACACGTGCTTGTCGAAACAGACGATAAAAATCCGCTCGCGGTGCTGAGGCACCCAACCGGCAGCATCGATAACCTTATGAAAAACGCGATATTCCAACTCTTCAAGAGTGGATTTGATCATGTGCCAAGTGCGTTTCTTGTCGTGTGACAAGAGGTTCTTGACGTTTTCTAGGATCATGACCGGTGGCCGTTTGACGTCAGCAATGTTTGCTATATGGAAGAAGAGAGTACCCTGCGTTTTATCCTTGAAGCCGTGTTCTCGTCCTAAACTCTTCTTCTTGGAAACACCGGCAATCGAGAATGGCTGACATGGGAAACCAGCAGCCAGCAGATCATGGTCGGGAATAGACTTGGGGTCCACCTCCCGGATATCACCCTGTGGAACCTCACCGAACCACGCACGATAGGTCTTCTGTGCGTGTTTGTCCCACTCACTAGTGAAGCAGCAGCGACCGCCAACTCGTTCCAACCCTAGGCGAAAGCCACCGATTCCGGCGAACAGATCTATGAACTTGAATGGAGTAGAGACGGAAGTCGTTTGGGCGGCTGAACGTATCGCATCGAACAGATCCTGCTGGACTCGATCGCCCTTTGCTTCGCGCAGGAGAGCCAGCAAGAACTCCTTCTGGCTCATCATTCGGCGGTGACGTTCTTCATCAACCCACCGCTTTATGTCCTCCGGGACATCCCGAACAAGTATTTGCTTAGATATGACAGGCCTCCTTCTGGGAACTTCTGATAGCGATGATATCAAAAATTCCCGCCGTCTGTCAATCACATACTTGTTCTTTCGCTCACTTTGTGATCTTGCTAGATAGTGAGAGTACGTCGTCGATCCGTTTCATCTCATCTGCAGGCAATACATCTGCGTAGTTGTTCCGAATCTGTCGCAGGCACTGGTAGAGCTCTGGGGCTCGCTGAATCATGACGGCATTTTCTGGACTGAGATTCCAATCTTCCAGATCAATCACGGCGACGCCCTCAGCATCACTCAATACGCCGAAGTCGGTCCACTTCCATGGCGCTGGAGAATATGATTCATCATAGCTCATTATCTGTCTCCTTCAATCTTGATGTGTAAAATCATAAGAAGTTTCCAGCTCGGCGTCTATCACATTTGACTTACATTCTTCTTAAAAAGAGCCCGAATCCCACCCCCCAAGACTTCAAAAGACCAAGGAAAAAAGCGGGCGATGAGGTTCGAACTCACGACGTCCAGCTTGGGAAGCTGGCATTCTACCACTGAATTACGCCCGCTTGTAATCGTCTCAGTAAGAAAATATACCACCCTCTCCCCTGTCATGTCAAGGTGACAACGTTCGGCAGACTACCACCAGAAAGACCCGCCTGAAAGGCGGGGCACCGGCTCAAAGGAGTCTGAAAGGCGGGGCACGGATGAAACATCGTGTGCACTACGGGCGAAGATGGCAGCCTTGCAAGGCCAAGGCTGCCCTACGGAGCTATCCACTATCCGCAACGACAGGTCCGTTCGGACGCCCGAGGCGCTCTTTGGATGCTGCCCTGGACCAAAAGTCACTCTTCAGCTTTTTTGCGGCCGAGGCGGGTGACGACGATCGAGACTTCGTACAGGATATAGAGCGGTACCGCCAACAGTACCATCGTGAAGATGTCGGGCGGGGTAATGATAGCCGAGACGACCATAGTGAGAATAACCGCATAGCGCCGTCCCTTGACCAGGAACTCCGGAGTCAACAGCCCAAACCGTGCCAGCATAAAGGCGATGACCGGCAACTGAAAGGCCGCCCCGAAGGCCAGCAGCAAGAGGCCGGCGAAGCTGATGTAGCTGGAGATCGTGATATAGTTGATCAGCATGCCCTCAGAGAAGCGCATCAGAAAATTAATCGCCAGCGGCAAAACGACGAAGTAGCAGAAAGCGCCGCCGAGCAGGAAGAGAAAGGTCGAGACGACAACGAGGGGAATCAGGGCCATCTTCTCGCGCTTGTACAGGCCGGGCGAGATAAACGACCACATCTGCCAGAAGATGATGGGCAGGGCGCCGACAACACCGAGAATCAGCGCCACCTTGAGATAGGCGTAGAAGGCGCCGGTCACCTCCATGTTGTGCAACTGGCGGTCGCCGAACGGCTGGACGACGGCGACCATGATGTAATCGATGAAGCCGTACGCTATAAGCGCCATCACGATGATGGCGACTACCGACTTGATCAGGCGTCGCCGCAGTTCCTCGAGGTGATCCAAAAACGGCATGGCGCCGCCAAGCATCTCCCCCAGACCGCCGGGCTGTCCGGTGGTATCATCCGACGGCGTATCGTGCATAGGCTCTTTGTGCCGGCTCTGATCGTCGCTCATACATCCTACTCAAGCAGTTTCTTTAACTCGTCGAGGAACTCACCCTTGTCCTTAAAATTGCGATAGACACTGGCGAAGCGAACATACGCCACTTCGTCGGTCTGGCGCAAGCGCTCCATGACCAATTCGCCTATCTCGTGCGAGGTTATCTCGGCACGGTTGCGGGTCTGCAGGAGTTTTTCGATCTCGTCGACCATCGTCTCGAGCTGCTGTGGCGAAACGGGACGTTTGTTGCAGGCCAGCTTGAGACCGGACAGCAGCTTGTGGCGGTCGAACGGTTCCCGGCGGCCGTCGGTCTTGACGACGGCGAGGGTACCGTGCTCGACATATTCGTAGGTCGTGAAGCGGTTGCCGCATTGGAGACATTCGCGGCGCCGGCGGATTGAGCGGCCGTCGTTGGACGGCCGGGAGTCGACGACCTTGTCCTCGATATAACCGCATTGGGGGCATCTCATACCGCGAGGCCTTTCGGATAGAGAGCGGGCCGGGAGATCTGCCGGCTACCATGTTGGCAGCCTCCCAGGGCGGAGGCAGCCCTGCGGGAAGCATCCCGTGCGGCGGGTACGTCCTCGTGCCCGCCGTAAGAGACGCAAGAAACCAACCGGCTACCAAGTTGGCAGCCTCCCTGGCCGGAGGCGGCCCTGCGAGTCATTCCGAGGTAATTCAACATTTCTGGAAGATACACTGGCAAGGGGGCGATGGCAACGGCTGCTGTAGTTAGGATCATTAGATCTCGAACGAGTCGCCGGAGGCACTGTCGAGACGTTTTTCGATCTCCTCGATGGCAGCCTCAATCTTGTTGTCACCGTAGACGAGGTTGTTACGGTCGCGCAGTTCTTTGGCGCGCCTGAGGTTGTCGAGGCCCTGCTGCGGCCGTCCGGCGTCGGCATAGACCAAACCGACATTGTAATAGGCGCGGACCTGGTCGGGGACATTGCCGGTGACAGCCCAGAGATCGAGGGCTTTGCGCAGCTTGTCGATGGCCTTGTCAAAATGGCCGCCCAGATAATCAAAGAAGGCGAGGTTGAGAAGCGCCAGGCCGTGTTCGTCGGGCAAGTCGTTGTCGGCGGCGATCTGGAGGGCCTGGTCGAACGACGGTTTGGCCAGTGATTGCTGGCCGGACAGTTTCATGGCGATGCCGAGATGGATCAGCGAACGGGCGCGGATGCGATGGTCGTCGACATTCCCGGCCAGTTCGAGCGCTTTCTGGGCCATGCGTATGACCATCTGTTGCTGGCCGCTGCCGAGATAGACGCCGGCCAGGTTCGACAGCGCTACCGCCTCGAGCTGGGGGCTGTTTTCGGTCTGTGCCTGGGAGGCGGCTTTCTTATAGATATCGGTGGCGAGCTCGGTATTTTCGCGGCAGAATTCGATGTTGCCGATAACGAGAAGGTAAGTCGCACTGAGTGTTTCCCCCTGCTCCAGTTTGGGGACAAGGCGTTCCATGAGCGCTTCATACCAGTCGGGGATTTGCGGCGGACGGTTGGGATCGAGCCAGACGGGGATACGCTGGGCCAGTTCTTCCAATCGGTTGATCGTTTCCTGCATCGTTACTGGATGGCGCTTTCGACTTCACGGATGTCGTCCACCAGCGTGTCGCGACCTTCCTTGATCATGAACTCGTCGTGGAGATACAAGGCGCGTTTGAGGTAGCGCAAGGTCGCGCTGGCGTCACCTTTCGCCCACTGCACGTCGGAGAGGCGCCGCAGGATGTTGATTTCGTGGCGTTTGTCCTCGACACTGTGCGACAGGCGCAGGACTTCATTGAGGGCGGACTCGGCCTGCTCCAGTTCCTCGCGCTGCAGGTAGATAAGAGCCATACATTCCTGGACATTGGCCTGGCCGACTTCGTCCTCGTTGGCCTCGAACCGTCGGGCAGCCTTGCGGTACAGGCGCATAGCGTCGTCGAACTCACCGATATAATGCCGCACCAGACCAAGACAGTGGAGGATATGGCCGGCGTAGAGGGAGATGCTGGTGTCTTCCTGCTGCTTGGCGCGTTCGAAGTAGCGGTTGGCGCGCTGAAAGTTGGACAGGGCCAGCTCGACATTGCCGATCTTGACGAGCAGGTCGGTGGGCAGGGCATTGTTCTTTTCGTAGTAGCGAGAGATCTTCGGCTCGATCTTTTCGTAGCCGGCCGGTATGATGTCTGGATTATCCGGCACAAACTGAATCGGTACACGCTGGAGATAACGTCGCAGCCGCGAGATAAAGAGGCGGCCTTCCGACTTGGTGCGGATCCAGCGCAAGGCGGTGTAAATACCGATACCGACCAGCGCGATGATGATAACACGTCCCAGCATAAAGGCAGTACCTTACTGTTCCGAATCGTCGCCCCTGGGGCGGGTTTCCTGCTTTACCCAATCGACGTAATCACCAAAGGCATTGGCCAACGGCATGGCGATGACCTCGGGCAATTCGTAGGGATGATTTTCGCGGACGTACGCGAGCAGTTCGTCGAAACGTGCCTCGGTGGTCTTGACGACCAATAGCGCCTCGTCATCGGCCTGCACCTCATCCTCCCACCAGAAATAAGAGGTAACTCGGGGCACGACATTGACACAGGCAGCCAGGCGTTTGCTGACGAGGTCCCGCGACATCCGATCGGCCTCTTCGGGTGGAATCGCGATATAGACAACGCGAATTGTTTCCATCAAGTGCTCACTTTCCGTCCCAGTCGTTTTTCGATCGAGGCCGTCTTTCCGGTCAGTCGGCCGGTGGCGCCTTTGCGATCGTCGACATGCATTATGATATATACGCGATTATGGTGCTTACGGAGCATATCGCGGGCTTCTTTTATGACCGCCATGACCTCGTCCCAATCTCCTTCGATAGTGGTCGACATCGGCCCCAGCTTGTAGGCCAGACCGGAGCGGTCGATAATGTCGATCACTTTGGCGACATGTTCGCTGACCGATTCATCGCGAGTGCCGCCGGTTGGAAACATCGACAGGGATACCAGCATGACTACGCCTCCACCAGTCGTTCGCGATAGAGCGGGAAATGATCACAAAGCGCGGCGACATCGCGGGCTATGGCGGCGAGGGCTTCATCATCCTCGCGATTCTTGATAGCGCGATCGATAAACTGCGCAATTTGGCGCATCTCGCCCGGCCCCATGCCGCGGGTGGTAACCGCCGGCGTGCCGAGGCGGATGCCGGAGGTCACGAACGGTTTGGCGGTATCGAACGGTACGGTGTTCTTGTTGGCGGTGATACCGGCCTTGTCGAGCGCCTTCTCGGCTTTCTTGCCGGACAGCCCCTCAACATCCAGGAACGACATCAGCACCAGGTGAGTGTCGGTACCGTCGGCGACCAATTTGTGCCCGAGCGCCTTGAGTTCGTCGGCGAGGGCTTTGGCGTTTTCAACGACGCGTTTCTGATACTCCTTGAATTCCGGCTCCAGCGCCTCTTTGAAGGCGACTGCCTTGGCGGCGATTACATGCATCAGCGGGCCACCTTGTATTCCGGGCATGACCATGCGGTCGATGTCGGCGGCATATTTCTCCTTGCACATGATGATGCCGCCGCGCGGGCCGCGGAGGGTCTTGTGCGTGGTGGAGGTGACGAAGTCGGCGACGGCGATCGGTGACGGATGGACACCGGCGGCGATCAGGCCGGCGATGTGGGCGATGTCGACCATCATGTAGGCGCCGCAGGCGTCGCAGGCCTCACGAATCCTGTCCCAGTCCCAGAAGCGCGGATAGGCCGAGGCACCGGCCACGATCATCTTTGGCTGGTACTCTTTGGCCCGGGCGATCAGGTTGTCGTAGTTAATCGTCTCGGTTGCCTTGTCAACCTGGTAGCCTTCGAACTGAAAGAGGAAGCCGGAAAAGTTAATCGGGTGGCCATGGGTAAGGTGGCCGCCGTGCGACAGGTCGAGGCCCATCACCTTGTCCCCCGGCTTGAGCGCCATGAAGTAAACTGCCATATTGGCGTTGGAGCCGGAGTGCGGCTGGACGTTGGCGTGCTCGCAGCCGAACAGCTCTTTGAGACGTTCGCGAGCGAGATCTTCGGCGATATCGACAAATTCGCAGCCACCGTAGTAGCGCTTGCCCGGATACCCTTCGGCGTACTTATTGGTCATGACGCCGCCGGTCGCCTCCATCACGGCTTCCGAAGTAAAGTTTTCACTGGCAATCAGTTCAAGTTTGGTAGCCTGGCGCTGTACCTCGGCGCTCATGGCTGCATATATTTCCGGATCCTGTGACTTCAGATACGACATGACCGTTCTCCATCCTGCTAAAACGTGTTAGCATCAAAGTAAGCATTCTAAGATATACGGTCAACAGGGGGAAGATCGCAGACACCGAAAGTGACGAAAATTCAGCGTTTTACCGCCAGTTTTCGCTGCCAGCGCCATAGTTTGAGACGCAGGCAGTAGCGGGTCAGGACGGCAACGGTGAGGGCGGAGCTGAGGACGACCAGGGCGGCCACCAGGCAGCCGGCCTCAGCGCTCTTCCAGCAGCGCGTCAGGGCGACCGGAAATATGGCCAGGTGAAGAGCGCCGTGAATGAGCACTTCGACCGGGTTCAGGCGCACCCAGCGGGTGGTGATGGTGACAGCCGAGATGAGAATCGGTGTAATGACGATCCACAACAGATCGGCCATCTCCAGGTACCAGATGGCCTTTACAAGAATCGCGACGATGGCGGCGACATTGGCGGCGGCTGCCAGCGGCTTGAGGTGTCGTAACATACCTGCTCCTCCTTACGGGGATTACGGTCTTACCTTATCCTGCAAGTTCGAAGCCTGCGAGCGATTTGTTTTCAGAGAATCGGTGGGCCGGGAATGATACGAAAAGCGGGATCAGATGATTGCGCATGGGGCAGTCTGTTCAAGAATCCGGCAGCTGTCGCCAAATGTGCACAGGATCGAAAAAAAAGCCGGCACATCACGCCGGCTTTCTCCAATCAGCTTGCAAGTCAGATCACTTGCCTTTTTCTGTCTCCATCATCTTATCGACGCGCCGTTCGTGCCGGCCAGCCTCAAACTCGGTTTCGAGGAAGGTTGTGACAATCTGCTCGAGTTCATCTTCTTTGATGTACTTCGACGCCAGCGAAAGGACGTTGGCATTGTTGTGTGCGCGGGACAGTTTGGCCATATCGGCATTGATGACGAGGCCGGAGCGGATGCCGTTGATTTTATTGGCGGCCATGCTCATGCCGTTGCCGGTCCAGCAGACGGTGACACCGAAATCGGCTTCGTTCCCCGATACGGCTCGCGCCACCTTCACGGCATACTCGGGGTAATCAACCGACTCATCAGAGTGTGTGCCGTAGTCGACGACGTTGTGGCCCATGCGTTCGAGGAGCTGCTTCACTTTTTGTTTCATTTCATAACCGGCGTGATCAGCACCAAGGGCAATCTTCATAATTACACTGTCACTTTCTTGTCGGATTGCGAGTGAACGTACGTCAACCAATCGTACTTATCTTCTCTGCTGCCGTCAAGAATGCCGAAGAATTCTTCCTGCAGTTTCTTGGTGATGGGACCGGCGACACCCTCGCCGATAGTAATCTTGTCGATCTCGGAGATTGGCGTGATTTCAGCCGCCGAACCGGTGAAGAAGACTTCGTCGGCCAGGTAGAGCGCTTCGCGCGGGACATTCTGTTCGATTACCTTGATACCCATATCCTGGGCAATCCGGATCACGCTGCTGCGGGTGATGCCGGGAAGGATCGAGGCCGAGAAAGTGGGCGTGATGAGGGCGCCGTTGCGCACCAGGAAGATGTTCTCACCGGAGCCTTCGGAGACATGACCGAAAGTATCGAGGGCGATACCTTCAACATAACCGTGAGCAATCGCCTCCATCTTGATGAGCTGGCTGTTCATGTAGTTGGCGCCGGCCTTGGCCATGGCGGGCATGGTGTTGGGGGCAATGCGGTTCCATGACGAGAAGCAGACCGAGACACCCTTTTCGAGCGCTTCTTCGCCGAGGTACTGGCCCCATGGCCAGACGGCGATGGCGACATCGATCGGGCAATTGCGGGGATCGACACCGAGACTCTTGTAGCCGCGGTAGGCGATCGGGCGAACATAGCACGCTTCGAGTTCGTTTTTGGCGATCAGGTCGAGAATGGCGGCATCGATCTGTTCCATCGTGAACGGTATCTTCATGCGATATATCTTGCCGGAATTGAAAAGGCGCCTGGTGTGGTCGCGAAGGCGGAAACAAGCCGGACCATTTTGTGTCTTGTAACAACGCATGCCCTCAAAGACCGCTGAACCGTAATGAATGACATGTGAGCAGACGTGAATCTTGGCGTCGTTCCATTCGACAAGTTCACCGTTCATCCAGATGTATTTGGTCGGCGTCATAGGCCAGCCTCCTCCATTCGACTAAACTGTTGGTCCACAAAACGTAGAGTTAATGATACGAAAACGTGGAGTGAAACTCAATCGAATTTGCTTCGGCGCCCCGGTGAGTCTCACCATATGGTACGCCTGAAACGGCCGATTTGTTCGGGCACCACAGAAAAAAGCTATCTTGTTTGCAGCACGGAAGATAAACGGCCCGTGCGGCCGGCATCCGAACCGTCAGGACGAGTGACGGCGGGTTGTCTTCCAGACGGTCGGCAGGATCACCGCGGCCAGCGCAATCTTGATGGCTGCGCCCGGCACGAACGGCGAGAACCCGGCTGCGATCAGTCCGGCGGCAGGCAGGAAAATCGACAGCTGGATTAAACCAAGGGCGAAGATGATGGCGGTACCGGTGGTCATGGCCACAACCGAGCGGGTGTAAGAGCGGTCCCAGCCTCGTTCGGCGAGCCAGCCGACGACCCAGGCGGCGGCGACAAATCCGATCAGGTAACCGCCGGTCGGACCGACGAACCTGGCGATACCGGCTGAACCAGCGGCAAAAACCGGCAAACCGGCCGCGCCCTCCAAAAGATAGGCGGCCACGACGGCCGTCCCGCGAGTCTTTCCCAGGGCCATGGCAACGAACAGAACGCCGAAGGTCTGGCCGGTGATCGGCACCGGCGAGAACGGCACGTTGATGGCGAGATAGGCGCTGGCGACCAGCAACAGATTGAAGCCGACAAGAATGGGCAGTTCCAGCCAGCGACTGTGCGACTGTATGAGACTCGGAATATAGGCGGTGTGGGAAGCAGTCATATCGTCATATCCTCATGTCTGTCAGGTTCCGTCACCAAACATATGTCGCGATCGGCCCGACGGCAATGTCAAAATGTATGGGTTTGATCTACGTTAGTTTGACGCCGCCCAACTCGTCGAGTTCCCTGATCAGTTCGCGGGATATGACGAGGCGCTGAATCTCCGAGGTTCCCTCGCCGATCTCACACAGCTTGACATCGCGGAAGATCCGTTCGGCCGGATACGGTCCGGTGTAGAAACCGATGCCGCCGAGCACTTCCATCGCCCACTCCGCACAGCGTCGCCCGACCTCGGAGGCGTAAAGTTTGCACTGTGCCGACTGCCGGGTGAACTTCTCGCCGAGATCCTTGCGTCGAGCGGTATCGTAGACAAGCATGCGGGCGGCGTCGATCTCCATCGACATGTTAGCCAGCTTTTGCTGCACCATCTGATAGTTCGAAATCGGCTTGCCGCCCTGCTTGCGATCGGCGGCGTACTTGAGGGCGCAGTCGAGCGCGCCCTGGGCGAGGCCGACGGCCATCGCGCCGATCGAAATACGGCCGCCGTCGAGCGTGATCAGCATCTGCTTGAAGCCGTTGCCGACCTGCCCGAGACGGTTTTCGTCGGGCATGAGAACATCATCGAAGTGCAGGAAGGCGGTGTCGGAGCCGCGCAGGCCGAGCTTGTTTTCTTTCTTGCCGACGGCGTAACCGTCCATGTCGCGGTCGAAGATGAACGACGTGATGTTGCGGTCTTGCGGATCGTCGGTGGTCTTGGCGACCGCGACGGTCGCAAACGCCTGGGGGGCCGAGGTGATCCAGCACTTGGAGCCATTGACGATCCAGTGGTCACCTTCCTTGCGGGCGTAGGTGCGGGTGCCGCCGGCGTCGGAACCGGCATCCGGTTCGGACAGACCAAAGGCGATAATCTCACCATCCGCAGCGCGCGGCAGATATCTCTTCTTCTGTTCCTCGCTGCCGAACTTCAGGATTGGCTGGGTGCCGAGCGAATTGTGCGCGGCAACGATGATTCCGGTGGAACCACAGACACGCGACAATTCCTCGACGGCGATAGCGTAGGTTGTCGTATCGACCGGCCGGCCGCCGTAATCCTCGGGTATGAGTGCGCTGAAAAGCCCGATCTCGTGAAGCGGTTTGATGTGTTCCTCGGGAAAGCGCTGCTCGAGGTCGAGGCGATTGGCCAGCGGCTCGACCTGCTCGAGGGCGAAGGCGCGATATTTCTCTCGTGCTTCGTGGTGTTTCTTCTCCAGCAACACTTACTCCTTCAACAAATCTCGTGAAATTACCATGCGCTGTGCCTCCGACGTGCCCTCGTACAATTCGGTAACGCGGGCGTCGCGGAAGTAGCGCTCGACCGCATACTCCTTGATGTAGCCATAGCCGCCATGAATTTGTACGGCTTCATTGGCAACATAGTTGGCCGCCTGGGTACAGAACAGCTTGGCCATAGAGGCCTCGCGGTGGCATGGTTTGTTCTCATCCTTGAGTTGCGCCGCACGGTAGCCCATCAGGCGGGCGGCGTCGATGCGCGTGGCCATCTCGGCCAGTTTGAACTGAATGGCCTGGAACTCGGCGATGGGCCGGTTGAACTGCTTGCGCTCCTTCGAGTACTTTATCGCTTCGCTGAGCGCCGCCTGGCCGATACCGATCGCCTGGAAGGAGACGCCGATACGACCGGAGTTGAGAATGCCGACCGCCTCTTTGAATCCCCCGCCCTCGTCGCCGACAAGGTTTGCGACCGGGACCTTGACATCCGAGAACGCGATCTCGCGGGTATCGGAGGCCTTGATACCAAGCTTCTTCTCGGCTTTACCGATCTCAATACCGTCGGAGCCGGCATCGACGACGAAGCAACTGATACCACGATGGCCGGCCTTGGGATCGGTCTTGGCGAAGACGATGAAGAGGCCGGCGTGGATGGCGTTGGTAACGAAGGTCTTGGTGCCGTTGATAACGTAATGATCGTCTTTCTTGACCGCTGATGTCGTCAATGAAGCGACATCGGTCCCGGCGTTCGGTTCGGTGATGCAGTAGGCGCCGATCTTCTCCCCCGCGGCCATAGCCGGCAGGTATTTCTGCTTGAGGTCGTCGCCGGCGTATAACTTGAGCACTTCGCAGGTGAGAGAATTGTGCACCGACAGCATGATACCGAAGCCGGCACAGGCGGCGCAGAATTCTTCGATCACGCCCATGAAGGCGGTCGCCGACAGTCCGAGCCCGCCGTACTCTTCCGGGACGGTGAAGCCGAAATAGCCGAGTTCAGCACACTCGGCGATCAGTTCCTTCGGGGTTGTTTCTTTTTCGTCGAGCTCCTCCGCGATCGGGTAGAGCCGTTTCTCGGCGAAATCTCGAGCCATTTGCTTCAGCTCGAGATTTTCCTCCGACAAATGGAAATCCATCTGGCAGCCTCCTCAGGCGTCTCAGTCGTAGTTGTAGAAGCCGCGCCCGGTTTTACGGCCGAGGTAGCCGGCCTGGACCATTTTGCGCAGCAGCGGGCAGGGTCGGTACTTGGGGTCACCCAGTTCATGGTGCATAACCTCGAGGATGGCCAGGCATACGTCGAGACCAATAAAGTCGGCCAGGGTGAACGGACCCATCGGGTGCGCCATCCCCAGCTTCATAACCTCGTCAATCGCCTCGACCGTTCCCACGCCCTCCATATGGGCGTAGATCGCTTCGTTGATCATCGGCATGAGAATGCGATTGGCAACGAAGCCGGGGAAATCGTTCACCTCGACGGGAATTTTGCCCAGTTTTTCCGAGAGCTCCTTGATCACGGTGAATGTCTCATCAGTCGTGGCCAAACCGCGGATTACCTCGATGAGTTTCATCATCGGCACCGGGTTCATGAAGTGCATGCCGATAAATTTATCGGGACGCTTGGTAGCGGCGGCGAGCTTAGTGATCGGCAGCGACGAGGTATTGGACGCAAAGTAGGTGTCGGGGCCACAATGCTCTTCGAGTTCACGGAAGATCCTGAGTTTGACGTCAAGCTCTTCGATGACCGCTTCGATCACGAGATGCGAGTCTTTGGCCGCCGAGAGATCGGTTTTGGCAGTAATGCGACCAAGGGTTGCATCCTTGTCGCTTTCGGAGATCTTCTCTTTTTTTAGGAGACGGTCGAGCGACTTTGAGATGGTCGCCACCGCCTTATCGAGCAGATCCTGCTTGAGATCGATCAGCGTTACGTCGTAGCCGTTGGCAGCGAACACCTGGGCGATGCCGTTGCCCATGGTGCCGGAGCCGACGATCGATACCTTCTTGATATCATCAGCCTTCATGTGATTCCCCTCCCTCTTTACACCATTTCGATTGCCAGCGCGACCGCGTTACCGCCACCGAGGCAGAGTGTCGCCAGGCCGTTCTTCTTTCCGCGATCCTTCAGTGCGTGCATAAGTGTGACGAGCACGCGACAGCCGGAGGCGCCGATAGGATGACCGAGCGCGACCGCGCCGCCATGGACATTGACACGATCCCAGTCCCAACCGAGGGCGTCACCGTCGGCCAGGGCCTGCGCCGAGAAGGCTTCGTTGGCTTCGATGAGGTCCCAGTGGTTGATGTCGACATTCATCTTCTTCATCAGTTTTTCGACAGCGTAGATCGGCGAGAAGAACAGTTCTTCCGGCGGCGTGCCGGCGACGGAGTAGGCGACGACGCGGGCGATCGGCGTGAGCTTGTTCTTGTTCATGAAGTCTTCCGAGACAACGACACACGCTGCGGAACCGTCGTTCAAACCGGGCGCGTTGCCGGCAGTCACGGTACCGTCCTTCTCAAACGCCGGGCGCAGCCTGGCGAGCTTCTCGACTGAGATTTCGGGTCGCGGACCTTCGTCTTTCTTGAAGACGACCGGGTCGCCCTTGCGCTGGGGAATTTCGACCGGGAAAATCTCGTCGTCGAATTTGCCGGCTTCCCAGGCCTTAACCGCCTTCTGGTGGGAATTGTAGGCGAATTCATCCTGACGTTCGCGGGTAATGTTGGCTTTCTTGCGGGTCAGTTCGGCGGCCGAGCCCATGTGGAAGTTATTGAACGAATCCCAGAGACCGTCCTTGATCATGATATCTTCCAGCTTCTGGTGACCGAACTTGACGCCGGTTTTGGCGCCGAACAGTACCAGGGGGGTATTGGACATTGATTCCATGCCGCCGGCGACGATGACGTCCTGATCGCCGGCCCGTATCGACTGGGCTGCCAGCATGACGGCCTTGAGGCCGGAGCCACAGACCTTATTAATAGTCATAGCCGCGGCCTGCGGCGGAATGCCGCCATGAATGGCCGCCTGGCGTGCCGGGGCCTGCCCGGCGCCGCCCTGAACTACTTGTCCCATAATAACTTCGTCGACCGCGGCAGGATCCACGCCGGCGCGCGCGACCGCTTCTTTGACGGCCAGGGCACCCAGTTGCGGGGCGGTCAGTTGTGCCAGGCCACTGTGCAGGACGCCAATGGCGCTGCGGCAGCCGGAGACGATATACGCGTCGTTACGTTCAGCCATGCGAGATCCTTTCATCATGTGATAATTCCGACAGTTATTTGGCGTATATACGCAACAATCCGACGAAAATCAAGTGAACGTATTCACAACCAGCCCCGTGCCGATCCCGATTATCCCCGTTTTGTCGCTTGTTAACTCCTTGTACAGCCGCCATCGAAGGCCGGGCCGGAAGTAAAGTGTCGGGGGAAAGTGTCCGACAATGTCAGTAGTCATTGAATCAAGAATCCAAGGCAGACCATTAACACACTCGCAAGGAGAGTACGATGAAGAAACTGATTATCCTCGCTGTCTGCATTTTTGCACTGACAGCCACGGCTTCGGCCCAGGTGCCGAGCTCGCCGGTGAAATTGTACGCCGGTGGTTTGTTCTCGCTGCCGCAGGGTCCGGATGCGTTTAACGACGCCTTTAACACCGGTTTCCACGGTTTCGTGGGTGTCGGCAAAGACCTCAGCCCGATGTTCCAGCTGGTTGGCAAAGTTGAGTATCACAGCTTCGGCTTCAATTTTGACGATGCCGGTATCAACAATGCTGACGGCGGTTCATTGAATGCCTGGTTGTTCGGCGCCGACGCTCGCATTTCGCCGAGCCTGCCGGCTGCCCCGATCAAGCCGTTCATCTTCGGCGGCGTCGGTTTCGCCAGTGTCAAACAGTCCGAGTTTGAAAGCTCCGATCTGTCGCTGGCCACGTCGCTGAACCAGACGACGGGTACCAGCTCGACCGACCTGTTCTTCAACGTTGGTGTGGGCGCTGACCTGTTCTCGACCCCGGCGATGACCATCTTCGCCCAGGGCAAGTATGTCAGCATTCAGACTGAAGGCGACGCCACCTCGATCATCCCGATCTCGCTGGGCGTGCGCTTCTTCTAAATCGACTGTTCGCTTTCTGACGATAAAACGCCGGTGCGGCTTGCGCCCCGGCGTTTTTGTTTGCTTGTGACCGCCACTGCGAACCACTACCTTTAAGAGGGAAGAGAATTACTTTGGTTGTTCGCGGGAAGGGCGCCATGAAACGAATCATACTACTTGCTGTTTTCGTCTTCACATCGAGCATCGGTATACAGGCGCAGCCGGTTGACTACGACCGGCCGTTTGTAGCCGTCGGTGGTGGCGGCCTGACCGTGCCGACAGCAGACTTCGGCGATGTACTCAAGACCGGCCTGCACATCTATGTCGGCGGCGGCGTACCGGTGAGCGATATCTTTGCGGCGGTGGCGAAGATCGAATATTCTGAGAACGAGTATGATCGTGAGATGGTACCGACTATTAATGAGGGTGCGGATTATCTGGCACTCATGTTCGGCGTTGACTTTATCCTGTCTCCACCCAATCCGATGAACTTTGAGCCATTCGGTATAGTCGGCGGCGGCTTTTCGTCGGTGACTCTCGAGAGGGTTGAAACGAACGACCGGCAGGCGCCGGAGGTGCAGGATACCAGACTGTACTTCAATGTTGGCGTCGGCATTGCGTTTCGCCAGTTCGGACCGATGTCAGCGTTCGTGGCAGTGCGCTGGGTCAGACAGGAGATGCCGGCGCAGGCGGTCGTCAATAGCGACGGCCGGGCGTATCAATCGATTCCAATTACGGTGGGGATACGGTTCTGAGGCAGATGGCTATTCCTCAGCCAGCGTGAGTTCAATGATGGCGGCCTCGGTGTCGACCTGGTCACCTTCTTTAAAGTTCACCGCCTTCACGGTACCGTCGGCGGCTGCCACCACCGGGTTTTCCATCTTCATCGCCTCGACAATGACCAATTGCTGACCCGGTTTAACCGTATCCCCCTGTTTGACCAGCAGCTTGACTACTTTTCCCGGCATCGGCGCATAGACTTTGTCTTTCTCGCCGGAGTGATCGAGATCGTCGATCACGGTGGGATCGTCGACCACCTCCCGGGCATCGAGCAGCTGCGAATCGATGTCGATGTAAAACCTTTCGTCGACCCGGACGACCGCAACATCCATCCGTCCGCCCTCCCTTAACAACGAATACTGATTGGCGGCGAGACGAATGAAGGTATAGGTGTTGTCACCGACAGTAACGATTGTCCTGTCGCCGATACGTTCGGCCGAGGTACTGACAACTTCGCCGTTGACAATGAACTCATGCCTGGCCATCGATGCCCTCTCCTATCTGCCAGCTGCCGATCAGGTCCCACGGTGAGAGCGGCGCATTCGTTTCGGCGCCGCCGGAGGCGGAACGCAGCATCGGTTGATCGAACTCCGCGAGGGTGGCGACGGCGGCAGCGAGTTCGCGCAGTGCCTCGGTATCACTCGTGCGTTCGGTCATATGCGTTTCGATAAAACTGGTGTAGGTCCGGCCGTCGACGAAAGCGTCATGCATCAGGCAATCGATCATGAAGCGCTTCGATGTCCGTACGCCAAGTATCTTGTACTGCTTGAGCGACTGGATCATCTTTTCGATGGCAAGCTCGCGGGTGGGGGCGTGAACAATCAGCTTGGCCATGATCGGGTCATAGTCGGGAGTGACAACCTGTCCGGCGATGACGCCGGAGTCGACGCGGATACCCGGCCCGGCCGGTTCGCGGTAGAAGGCGATCGTGCCGCTTGACGGCAGGAAGTTGTTCTCACCATCCTCGGCATAGATTCGGCACTCGATAGCGTGGCCGCGCTGCGTGGCGGACTTGATTTCATCGGAGAGCGGTTCGCCGGCGGCAATACGGATCTGCTCGACGACGAGATCGACGCCGGTAACCATCTCGGTCACCGGGTGCTCCACCTGCAGGCGAGTGTTCATTTCCAGGAAATAGTAGCCACCTGACTGATCGAGCAGGAACTCGACGGTGCCGGCGTTGACATAGCCGCAGGCGAGGGCAACTTTGACGGCGTCGTCCCCCATGCGGGCTCGGAGGTCGTCGTTGAGGGCGACCGACGGCGTTTCTTCGATGATCTTCTGGTGGCGCCGCTGAATGGAGCACTCGCGCTCAAAGACGTGGACAGCGTTGCCGTGCGCATCGGCGAAAACCTGGAACTCGATATGCCGGGGATTGACCAGCAGTTTCTCGAGATAGACGGTATCGTCACCGAAAGCGTTGAGGGCTTCACGACGGGCGGCATCGACGGCGTCCTGCAATTGCTCGGGAGATTTCACAACCCGCATCCCTTTGCCACCGCCGCCGGCGGCGGCCTTGATCATGACGGGATAGCCGGCTTCGTCGGCGGCTGTTCTAAAGGTGTCGATGTCGGCCTTCGGTTCTTTCATGCCGGGGATGAGCGGAACACCGGCTTCGGCCATCTTGATGCGCGACTCTACCTTGTTGCCCATGAGACGGATGGCGTCGGCGGGCGGACCGATGAAAGCGATGCCTTCATCCTTGCACCGTTGCGCGAATACCGGATTCTCGGACAAGAAGCCATAGCCCGGATGGATGGCGTCGGCGCCGGTATCCTTCGCCGCCTCAATGATCCTGTCGATGTCGAGATAGCTTTCGCGCGGCGACGGCGGGCCAATGAGGATTGATTCATCGGCATAGTAGCGATGCTTACTGTGGGTATCGGCCTCGGAGTATACCGACACCGTCGGGATTCCGAGCAGGCGGCAGCCGTTCATAACCCGCACCGCGATCTCGGAGCGGTTGGCTACGAGGATCTTGTTGAAGTAACGTTTCGCCAAGGTATGTCAGTCTTCCACCCAGTTCGGTTTGCGTTTATTCAGGAAAGCGTCCATCCCTTCCTGGCCTTCGTCGGACACGCGCAGTTTCGCGATCATCTCAGCAGTGAAAGGGCGAAACCGCTCGGGTGTCATACCGGGCACTTCGGAGACCAGTCGTTTTGCCACCGCGACCGCTTCCGGGCCGGAGGACAAGAGCGCCTCGACGACCTTGTACACTTCGTCGTCGAGATGGTCGTCATCGACGGATTTATTGACGAGGCCGACCTCATACGCCCGATCGCCCTTCATCCGCTCGCCGGTGATGAACAGTTCACGGGCTTTCCCCTCGCCCATTTTCTTGATGACATACGGCCCGATACAGGCGGGCACGACGCCAATCTTCACTTCGGAGAACGAAAAGACTGCCGAGCGAGCGGCGATGGCTATGTCGCAGAGGGCGACGAAGCCGGTGCCACCACCGATGGCGGCGCCGTTGATACGCCCGACAACCGGCCGCTTAAATGTGTACATCTGCCAGAACAGGTCAGCGAGGTCGTTGGATTCCTTCAAATTCTCTTCAAACGATTGTTTGATGACGCCGCGCATCCAGTTGAGGTCGGCGCCGGCACAGAACGATTTGCCTGCGCCGGTCAGGACGACGACGCGAAGATCGTTGTCAGTTGCCATTTCATCGAACAACGACGACATTTCGTAGATGACGGTCGAGTTGAAGGCGTTGTGGATTTCGGGACGGTTGAAGGTAATGCGGCCGACCCGTCCGTCCTTCTCGTATTTCAGTGTCTCTAATTGCATCGCAGTTGCCGGGTGGTTTACATCCTGAAGACGCCATACTTCTGGTCGGGTATCGGGGCATTGAGCGACATGGAAATGCCCAGCGCAAGGGCCTGGCGGGTATCGGTCATGCCGATAATGCCGTCGTCCCACAACCGCGCGCCGGAGTAGTACGGTGTCGATTCGGATTCGTATTTTTCGATAATCGGTTTGCGAATATCAGCGACTTCTTTCTCACCGAGCTCCTGGCCCTCTTTTTCGAGCTGCCTGATTTTGACGGTAGCGAGGACATCGGCTGCCTGCTCCCCGCCCATCACGCAGATGCGCGAGTTGGGCCACATCCACATGAGGCGCGGGAAGTAACCGCGGCCGCACATGGCATAGTTGCCGGCGCCGTAGGAACCGCCGACGACCACCGTGAACTTGGGAACATCGGCGTTGGCGACGGCATGGACCATCTTGGCGCCGTCGCGGGCAATGCCGCCGGCTTCATACTTCCGACCGACCACAAAGCCGGTAATATTCTGCAGGAAGACCAGCGGGATCTTGCGCGAGGTACACAGTTCGACAAAGTGGGCGCCTTTCTGAGCCGACTCACCGAACAGCACACCGTTGTTACCGATGATACCGACCGGATATCCCATCAGGCGGGCGAATCCGGTGACGAGGGTGGTGCCGTAAAGCTCCTTGAATTCGTGAAAACGGGAGCCGTCGACCATCCGCGCGATCAATTCGCGAACATCGTACGGCTTGCGGATGTCGGCGTTGACCACTCCGTACAGTTCTTCAGGGTCGTAGTACGGCTCCTCCGGTTCGTCGCGCTCGATCGGAAATTTGGGGGTCGGGTTGATATTGGCCACGATGTTGCGGCAGATGGCCAGGGCATGTTCGTCGTTCTGCGCGTAGTGGTCGGTCACGCCGGACGTACGACAGTGAACATCGGCGCCGCCGAGTTCTTCGGCCGTCACCTCTTCCCCGGTCGCGGCCTTGACCAGCGGCGGGCCGCCGATAAAGATGGTGCCCTGCTTCTTGACGATGATCGATTCATCGGACATGGCCGGGAGGTAGGCGCCGCCGGCGGTACAGGAACCCATGACGACGGCAATCTGGGGAATGCCCTTGGCTGACATGCGGGCCTGGTTATAGAAGATGCGGCCGAAGTGATCTTTGTCGGGGAAGGTGCCGGCCTGCAACGGCAGAAAGATACCGCCGGAATCGACGAGATAGATGCACGGCAGATGATTGTCTTCCGCCACCTTCTGGGCGCGGGCGTGCTTGAGGATCGTCATCGGGTAATAGGTGCCGCCTTTGACGGTGGCGTCGTTGACGATGATCATGCACTCGCGCCCGGCGACACGTCCGACGCCGGTAATGATACCGGCAGCAGGGGCGTCGTTATCGTACATGTCGTAGGCTGCCAGCGGGCTGAGTTCGAGAAAGGGCGTGTTGCGATCAAGGAGCTTGTTGAGGCGTTCGCGCGGCAGCAGTTTACCGCGGTCGGTATGGCGCTTGCGGGCGCGTTGGGAACCACCCGGCTTGATCTGTTCGAGGCGTTCCTTGAACTCGCGGTGGAGTCGCTTGTTGGTCTCGACGTTCTGGCGATATTGGTCGGAGGTGGTGTCTATTTTGGTTTCGATTCGGAACATCGTCGTACTACTTCTTTAGAGAATTGAGAACGTCGGACGGCACCTCGACCGTCATCTGCAACAACGCCTGCGCCAGCGTCTTTCCCTGCGGATCGACCATCAATGAGCGGGTGCCGCCGCCACCGAGGGTTTCGTCCAGCAGGAAGTTCAGCGCCCACAGGTTGTCGAGTTCGTAGCGGGTAACATCACCCTTGTTGATACCGGTAAAGAACTCCTTGACGCGACTCTCGGTAAGATAGCCCTTCAGCCAGTCGTAGATCATCTCGCTGCGGGCGAGCAGTCCGATATTGCAGGTATCGCCCTTATCGCCGGAACGAGCGTAGGCCAATTCGCGCAAGAGGACCCTGGTGACGTTGGTGGTGTCATACGCTTTGGACGGCTGCTTCTTCGACAGCGGTTCGAGCCTGGCCATGTCGGGCAGGTCGCGATCGACCGCGACATCGAGGGCGAGCCGGTTCATGTCGGTACCGATGATGGTCACCTTGGTTTTGACCCTGGCGCGTTCGATCAGGGTCGGCCAGTATGCGACCACCTGCTGCGGGCGCGGCCGGCCGCTGCCGGTGACCGCCATACCCGACGGACCGGCGAGAATCATGGTCGGCAGCTGCTTGCCGAAGTGCTCGCATTTGCTGCGGTCATGATCGCGTACCGAGAAGCGCAGGTAGATTTCGGTCGGTTCGTAATTCGAGAGAGGGCTCGGCCAGATGGCGCCGGTGCCGACGAGGTCGGTAACAGCGTGTTCAAACGTCGTGCCGAGCTTATGCCAGAAGGCGTCGGCGATCGCCTTTGCTTTTTCGCGTACATTGGGGCCGCACACCAAAAGCATGCCGGAGGCTTTCCAACCGTCCTCATGCGACATCGAAATCTTCAGCGTCTTCGGAGCGGGCGCACCCTTGATCCCCCAGACTTTGACCCGGTTGTCACCATCCTGCTCGAGTTGGACAGTGTCGAAGCGGGCAATGGCGTCGGGCGAGATATAGTTGGCCGGATCGCCCATTTCGTAGACGAGCTGTTCCTTGACCGACTTTTCCGACACCAGGCCGCCGGTGTTGTCGTGTTTGGTGACGACGAACTCGCCGTTGTCGGCCATCTCGATAATGGGGTAGCCAATATCGCGGAAGGTGGGGACTTCGTCCCAATCGGTTATGTTGCCGCCGGTCGATTGGGCGCCGCACTCGATGATGTGGCCGGCCAGTACGCCGGCGGCGAGCTTGTCCCAGTCGTCGGCTGCCCAGCCGAACTCGTGAATCATTGGGGCCAGGGTGACGCCGGTATCGGTGACACGTCCGGTCACAACAATCTGGCAGCCGGCCTTGAGCGCCGCGACCACACCCTCGGCGCCGAGATACACATTGGCCGATGTAACGCGGTCGCGGACATCGGTAAACTTCTCCCCGGTCTCCATGTTGTCAAACGTTTCGCCCTTAGCCATGAGCGTGTCGATGTCATCGAGAATATCGTCGCCGCTCACGATACCAACTTTGATGGCATGACCCTGATCTTTGGCGATCTCGATGATCTTCTCCCCCAGCCCGAGCGGGTTGATGCCGCCGGCATTGGAGATGATCTTGACGTTCTTTGCTACGATAAGCGGCAGGCAATCTTCGATCTGGGTGACGAAGTCGGTCGCGTAGCCCAGCTCTGGCTTTTTCTGGCGCTGGCGCTGGAGAATCGACATGGTGATTTCGGCCAGGAAATCCTGGGTAATATAGTCGAGGTCGCCGCCTTCGAGCTGACGTCGCATGGCCGACAGGTCGTCACCCCAGTAGCCTCCGGCGTTACCGATACGGATGGTTTTGCTCAAAACAGTCTGCCACTCCCTAAGTCTTTACATGTCAATTAGTAGACTAATCAATATGAACCGGCAAGGCGGCCAATATAGGCTCTCGGGGCGGCTTTGTAAAGTGGCTAATACTCTCGAACGGTATGAGTATAGACAAAAAAGCGGATGATCCCGTGTGGATCACCCGCTAAAGAAATCTAATGGCAGTATCTCTACTTGTTGTCGCTGCCGATCGTGAACGAGTACGACAGGCCGAACGAGGCATAGGTTGGATTGCGCTCGAAGTCGAAGCCGCCGCCGCCCATACCGCTGACCGGAGCGACGAAGACATCATCGTCGCTGACCGTGCTGTAAAAAAAGTGCGAGACCTCGGCAAACAGCGCCAGCGGCCGCGTTAGCTGCAGCTTGGTGCCGAGAGTAACGGCGGTCGAGAAATAGCTGTTGGCGCGGTACTCATTCTGGAGGTTGGCAACCGGCGCTTGCTCGAAGCCAATCGGCGCGCGGCGGAGATTGTGATTCGATGTGGAGGCCGTTATCGAGCCTTGCAGCGCCAGGTAGGGGCGAATACGGTTACCGATGTTGGCCTCGACATACGGAGCGAACGAGGCCCAGGTGCGGTAGTTGGCCTCGCCGTACGGCCGGTTCGACGGAAACACGCGGTCCTTGGTGTAGCCGAGAGTCGAGCGAATGGCCAGCGCTTTGGTCAGGTAGAGGTCGGCCGAAACGGCGCCACCCATAAACGACCCGCCGTGGCCCTCTGACAGGTTCATCAGGACGGCGGGGGAAATGTCGAGACGCTTTTCGCCGGCCAACAGGGTGGAGGGCACGACAACGAGGGCGAGGAGGAGTACTGTTATGAACCTGATTCTCATGGTTTGACCTCTGGTCTGGTATTGTTCGTTTCTTACTCAATAAACGTTTTTTCGGGCGATTTGTTAGCGAAATTTCGATTTTTTGACTGATTGGCCGATAGAATGTCTATGCAAACCATTCTTATTCTCCTGGTCTGCCTGCTGCCGGCTGTGACGGCGGCGGCGGCAGAGGACAGCACAGTCACCGACACCAATGCCGTCTTTTTCGAAGGGGTGGACTATTCCTATGTGCTGGCACCTCCCGGAGACTTCCAGAGCCTGATTAAAGAGTCGATGCGTGAGGGGTACTCGGCGGCGTTTGTCCCTGACGGGCAGGTGATCGATACGGCCGACGTGATCATCGGGGTCAATTTCTTTCGTCTGACCGAAGACGCTCCTGATCGCTTTCTCAGTCAGCTCATGTCCGAAGATACCGCGGCCATCCGGGCGTATTTTGGCGAGGGCCTCAAGATATACTCCATCGACTCGATGGTCAGCGCGACCGGTCTGAAAGTTGGTGGCTTCTTCTTTAACGATCCGTCGCGGTTCATCGCCAATGTCATGCTGGCCTATTTTGACGGCGGCTCGGAGATCATTACGTTTGAACTGATCATCGATGAAGACTTTCCGCGCTTCCGGGCGGAAGAGTTGTTCGTAGAGACCATTGAACGGTTCCGGCCGTTGCGCAAAGGGACGCTCGGGGTCAGCGATTAGGCGGACTCTCCCCCGGTTCGAACACTTTTACGAGTAAATCACTGTCGAACAGATCTGATGGCGCGACCACCGGTTCGTCGAGCGGGATGTTGTCGCCGTACCGCTCTTTCAGTTTCTGTTTGATCAGCGGATGATCGAGGGCATACTCACGCATCTGGTGCAACTCGCACAGCTCGATCCCGAGCGTCTGTTCATACAACTTCCAGACGAATTCCGAACAGTAAAGCTTCTCGTCGGACCAGTTGAAGTGCCAGTCGTAGGCCCGGCCCATCATCGATTGCCCTATAGACTTCATGCTGTCGATAACGGAGTCGACCAGGACAGTGTCGAACCCGGCGAGGCGCTTGATCACATAGCGGCGATCGGCGTCGCGCGCCACCCATTCATTGAACGGCGTGACCTGCACCGGTCCGGCGGCTTCCCAAACGAGCGGTTCGCCACGGTCGTCGATAAAGATGACGCCAACGTGAGTGTATTGCGAACCGGTCGCCATCTGGATAGCGATGGTTTGCGAGGAGGGATAGGTCTGGAAGATGATGTCACCGTCGAGGAGCATCGGTTCGGCCGACAGCAATGGTGATGTCAGCAGAAGCAGTGTCAGTACGAGATGTTTCATTCGTCGTCATCCTCCAGTTTGTAGACCAGCAGGCCGTGCAGGGTGTTCTGGTAATAAAACTCGGTCGGCTGGTGGGTCAGTATGACAAGGTATCCGGACTTCGGATAGTAGAACAATCGCGCCAGCGAATAGTTCTTGTAGAAGCCGGAAGGGTGAATGTAGACCGGTTCGAACTCGGCGCCGTCAAAGAGCGGTTCGTCGATACAGTTCGTCGTGCAATCGACAAAATAAGTCGGCTCATAGCCGCCGGTTTGTATGTAGTGCTTCCAAAGCTCGGCGGTGGCACTGTCGGCTTCGGGAGCATGAACCGTGATGCTGTCGTCGATGCCGGCAATACCGTGGTGAACGTCGATACGCACCGGCTCCTCGTGCGATCGCGCCTTGAACAGTGAGTCGGTCCAGTAGCTCTTGTAGTCCATGACGACGGCCGGACGTTCGCCTGTGAGATAGAGCGAAACATTGATCTTCATCTCACAGGCGCCGAAACGATGTTCAATGAAGCGCAGCACGGACGGTTCGCCGGTGGTCTTGCCAAGTAGCTCGAACTCCTGCTGACACGGGTTGGTCGGGTGTGCCCTTGTTGCGATTGCCAGTATCGTCAGTAATGCGATTAGCGCTCGCATGTATTCTCCCTTTCGATAATTCGTCCTCTGCTTATACAATCGGAGGTACGGGGAGCTGTAAAGCAAAAAGAAGACAGCGGGTACGAGGACGTACCCGCTGCACATTTATGATTGGCCGCAGGTCAGGTGCCGGGGCGATTAGGGAGGGCAAAGGCAGGCCCCCGCCCGAATCGGGATCTGCCCTACGATGCATCGACCGTTTCCGGATCCTTTGGCATTGGCCGGGTGCGGCGGATTGACAGATTATCACCGTCGCGGTCGACTGCAACCGTGTCGCCGTCGCTGATATCACCGGCCAGCAGCTTGCGGGCGATGGCCTGCGACAGCTGCTTGTTGACGTACCGTTTGATCGGACGGGCGCCGAAGGTCGGATCATAGGCGACCTCAGCGATAAATGCCACGGCCGCATCCGACACCTGAAGTGTGATTTCACGGTCATCCATCAGTTTCTGCAGGCGGTTAATCTGCAGCTTCACGATCTCGGTAATCTCGGGTTTGGTCAGCGCGCTAAAGACGATCGTTTCGTCGATACGATTCAGGAACTCCGGACGCAGCTCGCGGCGCAGACTTTCGAGCACGTTCTTGCGGATGTTCTCGTACACCACGTCGCGGTTAAACTCGCCGAGGTTGATCGATTCCTCCTGGATGTACTGCGCGCCGATGTTCGAGGTCATGATCAGGATGGCGTTCTTGAACGACACGGTCCGTCCCTTGTTGTCGGTCAGGCGACCGTCATCGAGCACCTGCAACAGTATGTTGAAGACATCGGCATGCGCCTTTTCGATTTCGTCAAGGAGTACCACGGCATACGGCCTCCGTCGCACCGCTTCGGTGAGCTGGCCGCCCTCGTCGTATCCGACATATCCCGGCGGCGCGCCGACCAGCCGCGACACCGAGTGCTTCTCCATATACTCCGACATATCGATGCGGATCATTGCCTCCTCGGAACCGTACAGGAAGTCGGCCAGGGTGCGGGCCAGTTCGGTCTTGCCGACACCGGTCGGGCCGAGGAAGATAAACGATCCGATCGGTCGGTGGGGATCGGACAGGCCGGCCCGCGACTGACGGACCGCGTCGGAGACAGCCGCTACCGCTTCCTCCTGCCCGATGACTCGTCGGTGCAGTTCATCTTCGAGACGCAGCAACTTGTCGGACTCGGCTTCGGTCAGGCGGCTGATCGGAATGCCGGTCCACTTCGCAACGATGTCGGCGATTTCGTCGGCATCCACCTCTTCCTTGAGCAGCTGACGTTTCTCCTGTATGGCCGTCAGCGAGTGCTGCAACAGTTGCAGTTTCTTCTCGGCGTCGGCGATATCGCCATACTTGATACGCGCGGCCTCTTCAAAATTGGCGTTGCGCTCGGCCTCGCCGGCTTTATGCTTCAGCTCCTCGATCTGGTTCTTGATATCGCGGATAGCGTCGACGGTTTCCTTTTCTTTCGTCCACTGTGTTTTCAGATCGTCGCGCTGGACATACAAGTCCGATAATTCTTCCTCGATCGGCTTGAGGCGCTGCTGAGCATCCTTCTCGCGCTTTACGCCTTCCTTTTCGATTTCCAGTTGGCGGATGCGCTTCTCCAGCGAATCGAGTTCCTCCGGCATCGAATCGATCGACATGCGAATCTCGGCCGCGGCCTCGTCGATCAGGTCGATTGCCTTGTCAGGCAGGAACCGGTCGGCGATGTAGCGATCGGACAGTCGCGCCGCCGCCACGATGGCGCCGTCGGTGATTTTCACGCCGTGGTATGCCTCGTACCGTTCGCGGAGGCCGCGCAGAATTGAGACGGTGTCCTCGACCGACGGCGGGTTGATAACGACCGGGGCGAAGCGACGTTCGAGGGCGGCATCTTTCTCGATGTGCAGGCGGTACTCGTCAAGCGTGGTGGCGCCGACAAAACGAATCTCGCCGCGGGCCAGCGCCGGCTTGAGCATGTTGGAGGCATCGAGCGAACCACCGACTGCGCCGGCGCCGACGATGGTGTGCATTTCGTCGATAAAGAGTATGATTCGACCCTCGGCCTCTTCCACTTCCTTGAGGATCGCCTTCAAACGCTCCTCAAACTCGCCCCGGAACTTCGACCCCGCGATCAGGGCGCCGATATCGAGCGCCACGATCTTGCGATCGCGCAGCGTCTCGGGAACGTCGCCGTTAGCCACCTTCTGCGCCAGCCCCTCGACCACCGCCGTCTTACCGGTACCCGGTTCGCCGATCAGCACCGGGTTGTTCTTGGTACGGCGCGAGAGGATCTTGATAACGCGGCGGATTTCGTCGTCGCGGCCGATTACCGGGTCGAGCTTGCCGTATCGAGCCTGCTGGGTCAGGTCGCGGGAGTACTTTTCCAACACGTCATACTTCGATTCCGGGTCAACGTCGGTGACACGTTTGCTGCCGCGTATCGACTGGATAGTACGCAGCAGATCGTCGCGCTTGACTCCGTTGCCCTTGAGTATCTCCTGCGCTTTTGAACGAACCTCGAGCATGGCCAGCAGGAGGTGCTCGACCGAAACGTATTCATCCTTGAACTGCTTCAGTTCTTTCTCCGCTTTGGCGAGAATCTGGGCGAATTCGTTGGACGGATAGATCTGGCCGCCCTCCTGGGTCGGCTGGCTGTCGACCGCATGCTGAACCTCGCCGGCAATGTCGTCTACGTCGACCCCGAGTTTGCGCAGCACCTGTGGTGCGAAACCGTCCTCCTGTTTCAGAAGCGCGAGCAGGAGGTGCTCCGGGGTCACCTGCGGGTGCGATTCGGCCATCGCGACGTTTTGGGCGTCGTTGACGGCATCGATCGACCGTTGTGTGAATTTATTCATGTTCATAGTTCGCTTCCTTTGTCAATCCATCGTAATGCTCACGTACGTCATTCCCGCGAAAGCGGGAACCGAGTATTCTCTTCGTAGGGCAGCCTCAGCCTTGTGAGGCTGCCATCTTCGTCGTACTCGCTCTTGTCATCATGGCAGGTTGACAAGCAACCTGACCTACGGTCGTTAAAGCCACCCACCGCAAGCGGTGGGCTACAGGGGCCGCACGTTCGTCGTATCCCACCATAAAAGACGGGCCGTCTCAATTGTCATTCCCGCGAAAGCGGGAATCCAGTATTCTCTTCGTAGGGCAGCCTCAGCCTTGTGAGGCTGCCGTCTTCGTCGTACTCGCTCTTGTCATCATGGCAGGTTGACAAGCAACCTGACCTACGGTCGTTAAAGCCACCCACCGCAAGCGGTG